>NZ_QOWE01000029.1 GCF_003334855.1 Larkinella punicea | reverse complement strand
ATTCAAGGCTTTCAACACGGTAGCCCGTTCGATTCAGAACCATTATGATACGATCTTGAACTACTTTGACAATCGCAGCACCAACGCGTCGGCTGAATCCTTCAATGCCAAGATCAAAGCCTTCCGGACTCAGTTCAGAGGGGTAAGAAACGTCGAGTTTTTCCTTTATCGATTAACGCAGTTATATGCTTAAACCAAGATGCTCCACAACTTTTGCTCTTGATCCGAAATCCTGTTCTTTTTCAGTGGATTGGGCGCGTTCAACGGGCTTGTCCTGGGCTTGTTTCTGCTATTTTTTACCCGGAAGAAGTACGTGGCCAACTATTTTCTGGGAGCCTTGCTGCTCGCCCTGAGCATTCGAACCGGAAAGTCAGTTTTTTTGTATTTTGACGGAAAGCTGCCCAAAATCTATCTGCAAATTGGTCTTTCAGCCTGCTTTTTCATTGGTCCCTTTTTGTATTTCTTTGTTCGTTCGGCGCTAAAACCGGTTGCGACAGTCCCGAAAAGCTGGCGCTGGACGCTCGTCTTGCTGGCCATCATGATCCTGGTCGTGGGCATCCGTTTCCCGTATGCGGTCTATCCCGGGCTTTGGAACGCTTATTTCGCCAAAGTCATCTACCTGCAATGGTTCGGCTTTCTGCTGGCTTCAGGGCTGGCTATACGGAACCTGCTGGGGAAACTTGTTACCCGGACGTATCCACTGAAGCCGGCTGAATCCTGGATTTCCGTGATCGTGACGGGCAATGCGGTTATCTTCCTGTTCTATTTCTCCTCCCTCATCAACGCCCCGTTCGCTGTCTACATCAGTGGGGCCCTGGCCTTTTCCCTGATTTTCTACCTGATGGTGACCATCCTTTTTTACCGGAAAAAAACCGACGAACTCTTTGTGATTATACCGGACAAACCCATCGTTAAAAAAATCAATGAAAGCGACGCGGAACGCTGGCTGGCCAAACTGGAAAAGGTGATGCTTGAAAAGGAGGTATACAAAAATCCGGATCTGAAGCTGCATGAACTGTCGCGCGAAATACCGATCTCCGCTCACCAGCTCTCGGCCTTGCTCAATGAACATCTGGGCAAGAATTTTACGACGTATGTGAATGAATTCAGGATTGCGGAAGCCTGCAAAATGATGACCGCGGACCAGCGGTTTACCCTGGAAGCGATTGGGTATGAGGTGGGTTTTAATTCAAAATCGACCTTTTTTGCCGCCTTCAGGAAAAGTAAAGGCGTGACGCCCCTCACGTATCAACAGGCTGCCCGTCAGTCCATTGGCCTTTAAATACCGTACGGTTTTATAAATCCGTACGCCCGATTCCCTTTTTCAAAACTATCGTCGCCGGTTTATCGCTGATTTTTGGATTCGAACAAATCCATCAGCCATGAAACTACCCGGCTTGCTGTTTTCAACCGGCATCCTGCTAATCCTGACCCGCTCGGCCATCGCCCAAACTACGTATTCTTTACAGGCCAGGGTGATCAATGCCCGCCAGGAACCCCTTGCCGTGGATGCCCGGCTGCTTTCCCTACCGGATTCTGCCCTGCTGCAAGGCGGGTTATTTCCAGACGGTCTTGTGTCTTTTCCGGCGATCCGCCCGCAGAATGCCGTGCTCCGCTTAAGCAGCCTGTCCTTCGCCGACACGCTTATTCTTGTTCACCGGGAGGGACTGCCCCGACGGGATCTTGGCGTGATTGTATTGCGGGAACGTCATTTTCAATTGGATGAGGTGCGCATTCGCAGCCAGGCACCGCTGGTCCGACACGGCAGCAACGGCAGTGTGGAGGTACAGGTGGCCGGCACCATTCTGGCCGGCAGTCCGTCGGTCACACAGGTTCTGGAACGATCGCCGGGCGTGCTGTTCAACGAAGGGCGCATGAGCGTGGTTGGCAAGGGCGAAGCACTGCTTTTCCTGAACGATCAGGCCATCACCTATGAGCAACTGATGGCCATTCCCGTCAGCCAGATCGTCCGGATCGAGATTATTGCCAATCCCTCTTCCCGGTACGACGCCGAAGGCAAGGCGGTTATCAGGATCGTTACCAAAACGAAGGTAGAAAAAGGCCTGACTGGTACCGTTACCCAACTGGGTACGTATTCGGATTTTGCCGGTGGAGAAAGTAATACGGTATCGGATCTGAATTACCGGAAAGGGAAACTGACGATGGCGGCAAACTATGCCTTGCGTACCGGCCATGACCGCGAGATCCTGCACACCACCCGCACCCGACCGGCCGCAGCCCAGTATCTCCATTCCGATTTAACAACCGACTGGCAGCGTAAACTCCGCCAATATTCCAGTTTTGGCCTCGGGGTTCAATACAATCCCTCCGAAAAAACGTACTTCTCGCTGGGTTACAAGGGGAATCTGGATAGACTGGGGGGTAATCAGTACAGCCGGAACCGCATCACGGACACGCTTAACCAGGGAGTTTACAACAGCAGTCTTGCCAAAAACGAGAGACGGCTGAACCACTCCCTGATTTTTAACTATAACCGGACGCTGGATTCCCTCGGATCGACTTTATTTCTGGGGAGCCAGGTGGCCCGCTTTCGCACGGACGTCCGCGACCTGATCGACGAAAACAACGCCGTGAACGACAGCAGTTTCACCCGACGGCTCAAAAACAACCAATCCTATCACATTACGATTTCCAGTACGCAGGCCGATTATACGAAGGTAATAAGTAGCAATACAAAGCTCGAAACCGGCTTGAAACTCACGTACGCGACTACCGCTTCGGCAACGGACTTTCTGGTTGCAGCCTCCGAAGCCCATTTCCAGCTTGACCCAAAATTGTCGAGTCGTTTCGAATATACCGAGTGGTTGTCCGCAGCCTATGTTAATTATTCGGGAGCGATCGGCAAGCGCCTTCGCTTGGGAGCCGGGGTGCGGGGCGAATGGACGCAGTATGACCTGAAAACCACCGCCGGGGCCGGGCGGGTGATCCGGAAGCGCTATTTTTCAGTTTTCCCCACGCTTTTCCTGACCAAAACCCTTCCGGGCGACCTGGCCCTCCGGCTTTCGTACGTGGCCAAGATTACCCGCCCCCGCTACCAGGCTTTGAACCCCTGGGTGATTTACCAGGATCCATTCACGACGATTCAGGGAAACCCCAACCTGGTTCCTGAAAAAGTTCACTCGTTTGAAATGGGGATGAATTACCGGCAGTTTGACCTGCGCGGGGGCTACAACTACACGCTGGATCCCATCAGCGGTGCTGCTTTGCGGGGAGACGGCCCGAACAGCTACGTGCTCAAAGGCATCAACCTCGAAAAAGACCATACTTTTTTCATTACCGGATCCGTCGCTTCGACCATCCGCTGGTGGAATACCACCAACACCATCACCCTGAGCCGGAGCCAGTCCATCGACCACCAGTACGGTTTTGAACTGGTCAAGCCGCGGCCACAGCTCTATGCATATACCAGCAATACCTTCACGATCAAAGACTTATTCAGAATACAATTGTTGGCCTGGTACCTGGGCGACCGGTATTACGGGCTTTACCACAACAACAGCCGGGCTACGGTAACACTCGGGCTGGAAAAGGATTTCTTCAAAAATGCCGGGAAACTCCGGTTTACGGCCAACGATCTTTTCCACCAGACCAATGCATCCGGAACCTACAGCGTGGGCGAAACGGACATCTATTTTGACCGGACATATGCCACTTCCTCTTTCACGATCGGCCTCACCTACCGCTTTGGCAAACCACTCAGAACTGCATACCGCAGCACATCGACCGCAGAAACGGAGCAAAACCGGGCCAGATGATCCATTCCTGATGAGTAGAGCTTGTCGTAAAACTCATTTCGCGGTGCATAAAAGTGTTGAATATTCGCAGAATAGTACCATGTTTTGAGTCGCGCCACCCCTAATTTTGCACGGAAGGCTCAAAATCTTCCGTTAATAGAGATTGGTAAGTAATCAGACCCGGTGACGTTTCACCGGGTCTTGTTTTTAACGCATCATCATGGCCAGCCCGGCAGAATGGTCGTGCTCTATTTTGGTAGATTTTTAGAGCTGTCCCAGTATTTCCGAACCATAGGCTCAGTATTCGGAAATCAAGATTAAACCGGCACCCGATTTGATTGTCCTAGTATTCAATTGATCGTTTGAATAATTGAGTAATAGGTATTGACGAATCCATTGAGAATAAACCGGTATAAAAAGGACAAAGCGTGAAGACTTACAAAGTGACTTTTCTAAAAGGGGAGGAATCCTGGACTACCTATGTTGAAGCGACCAACCGGCTTGATGCCAAACGAAGGTTTCTGGCTCAAAATATGGGAACGCTGGTTCGGGTCAATAAAGCCATTACAAAATACGATGGGAATGCAACTGTCAAAACGCAGGAATAGCGGTTAAAACGCAACTACCGCTTTCGCAACAATCATCCGGAAATCCGGGTTAATCAGTCTAATCCCGACATCCATGAAAAAGCGGCTCACATTCCTCCTGACCATTTCTATTTCCTTCGTTTTCCTGAGCTGCGATCCCCTCGACCAGAAATACGATCAGGACAACTATTCGAAAGTAATAGAAGATCATGCCGATTCGGTAAGCCGGTCGGCATTTAACCGGGCTACGGTTGAAAATGATATCAACGATGTTCGCAACGAAGAGTTTACATATCAGGAATTAATCGAGCAAGGTAAAATTTTACAGAAAAAAGAGCAGACCAATAAAAATGTGGCACGCTGAATGTGTGCGCTTTTTAAGCTGAATACTGATTAAAACAATTATTGAAAAATATTGCTTGTGCAATAAATTATTGAAAGCCGTTTAAACAAAAATGTCCGAATGCAAAGCTTCCGGACATTCGTTTCACCATCGTAAAGTAAATCTGATCTTTATACCCGAAACAAGGAAAGGTTTTGCTGGATGAATGAGGTTATTCTGACGGTATAGACCCGGAAAAAGTGGCAATGGTTGCACGCAGGTAGCCAAAAAGAAATCAGAAAGCCCTTTTTAAATTAATTATAAATAAAGAAAATATGTAATTATAAATAGTACACTTGGTTTGATTTTTGCTCGATTTATCATGCGTTATCAACTCATTAGCCCGGTAAATTAAGTTTATTTTGCCATTCTTTTTATTCTTAACCTCCGCTCAGCAGTACGCGTAAATTTCTAAAAAACGATTGGTTGTTGATTTAATTTTGATTGCCTGCCTGTACGGTTTTAATGCACCCACTCTCTGTATGTTGAACTTTAAAGATCACGAAAATGGAAATGAAAACTCTGCGAGGAACCTTGAACAAAAAAAAGTTCAAATGCACAGTATATGCCAAAGATGGCACCTATCTGGCAAGCCGCATTTATAATTCCTACACGGAGGAAGGCGCCCTAATGCAGCTTGAAGAGTGGCTGGAGGTGCATCAGCCGGACAACTATGACCCGGACACGATAAAAGTTGAGACGCTATAGGATACCCGTGAAAAATTGATTAAAAAAGAAACCCCGACACCTGTGCCGGGGTTATTTTTTATGTAGGACAGAGAAAGTAAGGAATGCGAATTGGATAAAATGCCGGATTTGTCAAACGTTGCCGTATCGGTTACATCCGGAGTTTATTGAGCTCCAGATCAATCTGGTCTTTGAGCTGAATCAAAATCTGGCTGTGGGCATGCTTTTTTTGCAGTCGCTCCACCTGGGTCGACACTGTGGATTCGATCTCGATCAACGATTCGGCCAGCAAGTCAGACAGCGTATCCAGCACATGCTGTTGCAGAGTTGTCAATCGAAAGACGGTTTTCGGGTTGGTTCCCGGGTTTTGCTCTAGTTGTTCAATCAGGTCAATCAAGACATTGTGTTGCTGCTGGATTTCATTTACCAGGGTCAACCATCGGCTTTCAATCACCGAATGACTGGGTAAAGTAATTTCCTTTTTGTTTGACATTTGAGCAACCACGCGAATGGCGATTTACCGTAAATGACTAAATCGTTGCGTAAAAATACATAAGTAATTATACATAAAAAACAGATCCCGGCTTATTTTTTTTATCGAACGGTAAGCATCTGTTAGTAAGTAGATTGTAATGGATTACACGTAGATCATTTTTCGCGAAATTCCGCCGTCTACAATGAAGTTTTGTCCGGTAATAAATGAGTTGGAATCATTGATCAAAAAGAGGATCATCCGGGCGATATCGTCGGCCTGCCCAACCCGGCCGGCCGGATGCTGCGCGTGGTCCTCGGGGCGAAGTTGTTCATTGCGGGCCTTGCCTTTTTTCTTCAGAGCCGCCACATCGATCCAGCCCGGACTGATGCAGTTGACCCGGACGTCCGGCCCCAGGCTAACCGCCAGCGAATGGGTCAGGGCAAATATGCCACCCTTCGACGCCGAATAGGCAAAGGTTTCCGGTTCCGACTGAAAGGCGCGCGTGGAGCAGAGGTTAACGATGCTGCCCTGTTGTTCGGCGAGGTGGGGTGCGGTATATTTGGAGCAGAGAAAGGTACCGGTCAGGTTGGTGCCAATGACTTTGTTCCAGTCTTCGAGTGTAAACCGTTCGAGCGGCTTTTCAACCTGAATGGCGGCATTGTTGATGAGGTGGTTGATTTGACCGAACCGCTCGATGGTGGCTTTGACCGCATTTTTCACGGCGGTTTCGGAGGTGATGTCGCAATTGAGTACGAGGGATCTGGAGTTCGACGATTTCATGGTCTCGCCGAACTCTTCGAGCGCTTCGGCATCGCTTTCCCAAATGGCAACCCGGTAGCCGTGGGTCAATAAATACTGAGTCGTTACACGCCCGATACCCTGGGCTCCTCCGGTCACAATGACAGTTTGCATAAGTGGATACATAGCTGGTTACTGTCCGCTAACTTACCGATGGATGTTGAAAATTGCTTATAATCCTATTTACCGACACCCGCTACCCGAAGGCCACCGCTTTCCGATGTCGAAATATGAATTGATTCATGATCAGTTGCTGTATGAAGGAACATGCCGGCCTGCCAACTTTTTTTCCCCCGGTCTGGTCGATGATCGCTGGGTGCTGGCGGTTCATACTTCCGACTATGTCCGCCAGTTAAAAACGCTGCGTGTTCCGCCGGTTATGGTGCGCCGGATCGGTTTCCCGCTGTCAGAAGAATTAATTCAGCGGGAGTGGATGATTACGCAGGGAACCATCGATTGCAGTCTGATTGCCTTACAGGCCGGCATTGCCCTCAACATTGCCGGCGGCACCCACCACGCCTTTCCGGATCGGGGTGAAGGGTTTTGCCTTTTGAACGATGTAGCCGTGGCGGCCCGGTATGTACTGGATCAGCAACTCGCTCAGAAAGTGCTGGTTATCGACCTGGATGTACACCAGGGCAACGGAACGGCGGTTATTTTTCGGCAGGAGCCGAGAGTTTTTACCTTCAGTATGCACGGCAAAGACAACTACCCGCTGCACAAGGAACAGTCGGATCTGGACGTGGCGTTGCCGACCGGAATGACCGACGGAGACTACCTGACTCAGTTGGCCGAAACCTTGCCCCGTCTGTTAAAAGAACAAAAGCCCGATTTTCTGTTTTATATTTCCGGCGTCGATGTGTTGAAATCCGACCGGCTTGGGAAGCTGAACCTGACCCGTGAAGGCTGTAAACAGCGCGACGAGTTTGTCTTTGAGCAAGCCCGCAAAGAAGGCTTGCCGATCGTGGTTTCGATGGGGGGCGGTTATTCCCCCCGAATCGCCGACATTGTGGAAGCGCATTGTAATACGTTTCGATTAGCAGAAAAACTTTACTTTTGAGCGACGAAAACGAAAACAAATGAAACTACAACTGTTGACACTCGTGTTGGGAGTGGGGTTTTCGGCATCCGCCGTAGCCCAGCAAACGACGCCAAACCAGGCAAAAGAGGACACGCAACGGCGTTTGCGTCGGACGGAAACCCGCACCACGACCACGAAACTGTATCCGGAGCGGGATTCGATTCTGGTATTGCTCAAAAGCCGCATGGCCGTTTTAAATCCCGGTTCGGGCACAGCCGGCAGTGTGGCAACCTGGTTCACGGAAGAGGCAAAAATTACCGATTCGGACGGCAGCCGGAAAACACCGGCGGAATACCAGGCTTCGGGCGGGAAAATAAAGTACCAGCATTACCGCGTCCGGAAACTGGAAATCAACGAAAATACCGCTCAATCTGTTGAGGTCTACTCGTATATTCCTGCGGAAACCACTGGTTCGGCATCCCGTTCGGCTTCGGTCACCAGTCAACTGCGAAAAGACCCGGACGGCCGGTGGCGAATCACGGACATGCGCATCACCTCGAAATAGAATCGTTTCTCATAGCCAAAAAGACTACCATGAGTCGTTACCGTTTTAGCATTGATTTGGGAGAAACGTTTACGGATTTTGTGTTGATGGACGACGCAGGCCGGCTATCCATCAAGAAAATCCCCACCACCATTCATGATTCAACCGAGCGTCTGGTGGAGGAAATCGGGTATTTCATGGCGGAGAAAAAGGTAGATCCGGCGGTGGTGGAGGCCCTGGTAGTGGGGATGAGCGTACAAATGCCGCCGTCCATGGCCATCACCTGTGCCCGGAATCTGGAAGAGAAACTGCTGGCAGCCGGGTGGTCAACGCCAATTCGGCTGGTAACCAGCCACGGGCGTTTGCTCCCCATTGATGAAGCGGTGGAAAATCCCGAATCCATCATGTCACCCCGCATTGGGGGACTCATGACCGGGCGGTATTTTGGAAACCAGATCGGGCAGAAAAACCTCGTGGTACTGCGAATTGGCGGATCGTCGTCATTTGTCTCCCTACAGAACGAACTATCGGCCACTTCGATGGATTCACTGGATCAATCACTGGAAAGCCAGGTGCGTAGTTTCGACATGGGCGGCAATAGCTACATCGGGTTGAATGAAGAAAAAGAACCCGTTCTGCTCGCCGAACATGCTACACCGGGGCCGGGGCCGGCTTGCTTTGGCCGGGGCGGCACGCTGCCGACGTTGACGGATGTGGATTTGGTGTTGGGTTTTCTGAATAAAGATTATTTTCTGTATGGGGCCATTCCACTCAAAGTGGATTTGGCCAAAAAGGCCATTCAGGAACACCTGGCGACTCCGCTCAATATTTCGGTGGAGGAAGCCGCCATGCGCGTATCCAACGGCGTTGACGCGAATCTGGCGTTCCAAATCCGGGAGTTGACCGGGGCGCATACCGCTGAACTGGAGACGTATAGCCTGCTGGCATTTGGTGGTGCCGGACCGGTTCATGCCTGTGAAATTGCCCGGCTGTTGGGGATCAAGCAGGTGGTGGTGCCGGTGGGAGCCGGGGTGTCGTCGGCATTGGGGTATCTGCTCGTATTGGCCGAAAATGACCCGGAATGGCAAATTCCGGCGGCAATGCAACGGGCGGGCTATTACAACTCCACCCAGCGGACGGGAGATTTTCACGCCCTGAAAGGCTACCGTTCGGTGTATTATGAAAAGGATCTGACCCCCTGCGGTTGCCCGATCTACGACCGCGCCGGTATTCGTGCCGAAGACACCTTGTCGGGACCGGCAATTATCGAAGGCCCGGAATCGACGGTGGTGATGCACGAAAAAAGCTACGCCCGCATGGATGCGTTCCGAAATCTGCGGATTTTTTTGAGATAGATAGAATAGACAAGAGAGATTAGACAAGAGAATAGAGACCGGGGAAACATCTTGTTTTGATCTAACCTCTCTTGCCTATCTTCTTTATTCTCTTCACGAATTATAGATCGAAAACGACGCGATGCAGTCGTATTTCTTTACGCGGGCATTGCCCCGGGAGCGGGCAAAAATATGCAGCGTCGACCAGCCCCGGATCGGGACATTGAACTGCAACTGGTGCTGATTGCCATAGCGAGCCACCTTAACGGGAACTTCTGACCCCTTCGATTGTCCAAAACGGCTAACCGTGCAGAGGTATTCCAGCGCCTGTTCGTTTTGCAGCGTCAGTTCCGCTTTTCCCTGCGCCCGGATCTGGCCGTTTCGCGGGAAGTCAGGCCCAAATCCCAATTGAAAATACGGATCATAGAGTTTCGGAAACCGGTCGAATTCACTCTTGCTGAGCGGCTGATCCAGAAACTGCCAACGGGGATCTGTCGGAAAATGCTGGGAAACAAACACTTCTGGTGGCGTCAGGAAATAAAAATCATTGCTGCCAGCGCCTTCCGAAGCGGTGGTAACGGCCCAGGCTAAATCCAGCAAAAACCACTCATCCTCAATGTTGACGGCATTCCATTCGTGGTCGACCACCGCAACGGGTCGTCCTGCTTCCTTGTCCTCCGTGCGGGCATACCCCCGGATGTTGACGGCCTGAACGCCCGCCCGTTTCAGGAGGTATTTGAACAACAGCGCATAGCCGGTGCAGAGCCCTTTTCGCTGGCGCAGAACCCGGTTGGCGTATTCAAATTCGGAATAATATTTCTGGGAACTCCGGTTGTGAACGGCCTCCAGATCGTAGCGGATGTGGGAAACCATCCAGGCATAAATCACCCGAACTTTGTCCATATCCGTGCGGGCGGGAGCCGTCAGGTAGTCCGACAAACTGGTAATGCTGCGGGCATAGGAGTCCGGAGCATTACGTGCGTAGTAATCGATCTGGCCGTAGTGATCGCTGGGCGACACAACCGACGCAGGCTTCAATCCGACGCAAAAAATCAATACAAGTACGATGGGCAGGAATCGGCGACACATATTCGTTCTACACTTGTCGATAAAACTGAAAACCGCCCCCGTTTATTGTTTTCCGCCGGTGAATTCCCCGCTGGTGCCGTCTAGAGCATGATATTATCCACCGCCTGCATACGCTCCGGCAGCTTGGTTTCGCCCAGCATTTCGCGCAAATCGATCTCCACATTGCGGCAGATGGCCGTCATCGGAACGTCGTTGATGCTGTTTTCAAACGGGTTTTCGCTGGTGTCGCCAATGATTTCCATCGTGTTGAACACCCAGGAGATCAGGGTGTAGAATGGAATGGTGAGCCAGATGTACCAGTCGCCCAGTTTGGCCATTTCGCCGAGCAAACCGTAGGGCAGAATCAGGACGAAAAGCCAGATGAAGACGTAGCTGAAAAAGGCGTACTGGCGGGGAAAGGGAAATGTTTTGATCCGCTCGCAGGCGCCCTGCTGGTTGTAACATTCGACCAGCAAGCGTTCCATTTCAGCGTGGTAGTACTCCGAAATCAGTCCTTTGGCCCGCAGTTCTTTGAGTTGGGCGGATTGGTTGCGGATCAGGTGCGTGGCGGCATTCTGACGCTTGGTGATAAATTCCACTTCTTCGGCGGCTAAAAACGGGGCCAGGTCTTCATCCAACTGGTGCAGGCGAAAGGCTTCGATGCGTTCGATCAGGGTATGCTCGGCCCCTACGCAGGCTTCCCAAACCGTGCGTCGCCGAAGCTGGAGCCGCAGGGCGTTCAGAAAAGCCAGTTGGCGGTAGACCAGACTTTGGTGAATGGTTTTCAGTTCCTGTTCCAAAACCGGCTCGGTGGCGTTCAGATTGGTGACATAATCCAGTGCCATGATGGCCCACGACCGGCTGACGTTCACCAGACTACCCCAGATCCGGCGTCCTTCCCACAGCCGTTCGTAAGAAGAATTGTTTTTGAAACCCACGTAGAACGCGACAGCGGTTCCGATCAGGCCGATGGGCAGAAAAGGGATGGCCAGACATTGCCAGCCCGCCATGACGTAGAGCAGACAGATGAGGGTGGAATACCCGAGAAAGAACAGAACCGAGCGCCAGGCGAACGGAAAAATATGGTGAAAACGAACCCGTTTGGAGGTATACATGATGGATAGGAAGTTGGTTGAGTCGGTGTATTATCACTAAAAAAAGACCTGCAAGGTTTGAAAGCTTACAGGTCTTTTAGGGAATCGATAGGATGACTGAATTTATCGGGCTAGCCTGAAAACCGGAAACTGTCGTTGTAAGAGGTAATAACTGCCGAATAAAACCGTGCTGAAGGTCAGGTCGCCCAGCACAGCATTCAGAAAAAACGACTGGCCATTGTAGAACGCCAGACCGGCGGCATAACTGGCCAGCAGGCCCTGGGGCGTTTGCGGGTAGAACGAGCTGCCGTACCAGACCGCAAAATTGGTGATCAGAAAAAACAGCGCTGAGGACAGGAGGGAAGCGGTTAGCACCCGACCCATGGTGATTTTTCGTAACAGAACAATGCCCAGCAACCAGATTACGGTAAAGGCACTGTAGACGCTCATCATCCCGCTGTGGAAACCGATGAAGAGGTCACTCAGCAGCATGGCGACCAGCGGAATGGCCAGCCCGAGCCATTTGCGCTCAAAGGTGGCCGCGCCAAACAGGGCCAGGGCAGCAATGGGTGTAAAATTATACGGGTGAGGTAACAAACGACTCAGAGCCGTGACAACGATGATGGCCGCTAACGATGCCGTACGAATGTGAATAAGCTTCATGGCGTGAAGTTACACCGAAAATTAAAAACTGTCAAAACCTGAATCAATTTGGGGGGCCAAACGCTCAATTTGCTGCCGTATTTCCGCTACTTTCCGTCGCAGATCCGTTTCAGAATTCAAATCTGTTGCAAGCTATGGAAAAACTAATTGGCGTTGACTGGCATTCAGTCTTTATCCCCACAACCTCTGTTTTGGAAATGATGGTGCGCGGCACGCTGACGTATTGGTTTATCTTTTTATACCTGCGGTTTTTCAGGCGTGGCACCGGGCAACTGAATCTCAGTGACTTGCTGCTCATTACGATGATTTCGGATGCCGCACAGAACGCGATGGCCGGGCCGTATGAATCCGTGACGGAGGGTTTGTTTCTGGTCGGAACGCTGGTTTTCTGGGATTATACAATCGACTGGTTGGGTTATCAATCCGTTCTTCTGAAAAGAATCGTGGAACCCGAACCCATCTTATTGGTGAAAGACGGTCAGTTGATGCGCCAGAACATGAAACGGGAGATGATCACGGAAGACGAATTGATCAGCATCCTGCGGGAAAACGGCGTTGACGATTACCACAATGTGAAAAAATGCTACCTCGAAGGCAGCGGAAACATTAGCGTAATCGAAAAAAAATAACCGGATAAAATCGCCTAATAACCAGACAGTTTCAGGCGATTTTATCCGGTTATCTGAATCAATTCAATTGATAAAAAATGAGTATATCTTTTACTTTATCCCGTACGCGTTTTAGCCGCATTTTGACGGCACTGTCTTTAACCTGTAGTAGTATTGCCATTTCCCGGATGTTCATGTTGTCTTCATACTTCATTCGCAAATACATCGACTCGCTAGGGGCGATTTTTTCCAGAATCAGATCCACAAGCTGATAACGTTCTTCCATCCCGGCGTAGTCGTTGGTTTCGGCCAGGGTCTTGACGATCTCGTGATCCAGTTCGACCCAGTCGCTCCGCCGACGGCCCATTTTCATGCGATCCATGCAATAGTTGGTCGAAACCGTGTAGAGCCAGGTCGAGAAGGTGGATTTTTCCTTAAAATTGTGTAGTCCGGACAAAACCCGCATGAAAATGTCCTGCGTGAAATCTTCCGCATCGATGGGGTCTTTGGTAATGGTCAAACACCGGCGGTATACCTTGTTTGAATAACGTTTGTAGAGTTGACCAAAATAGTCGCTTTGTTGGGTAGCAAGGTAATACCGTACCAGCTCCTCGTCGGTGTGACGATTGGTGTTCATAAGTTGATAGCACAGAAATCGTGAACTATTTATTGAACACAAAGAGGAGGCTGACCCTTTGAGTAATAATAACTGAGCAATCGCTCAATGATTCAAAACTATTGATTGTCCATACAAATGTCAAGGGGTAACTTTACTTTTATTTGATTTTCACCATTAGTTTATAATCAATCCATCCTAAAAAAATATTGGATTGATTTTAGGAGATGAACCGGATTCAGAAGTCGGACTTGTATTATTGTCAGGAGTGGGAAAAAGTGCCTTTTCATGCACATTCTTCAATAAGTTATATCTTTTTTTTGGGATAGAATCGGGGAGTAACACAATGAAAAAATAACAAACCCTTTTACCTTTGCCGAAAGAACCGAAAGAGGACTCAGGCCCTCCGCTCATTTACAACACGATTCCAATGGTACAGAACGACGAATTGATACGAATCATTGACCTGCTCAACACAACCTACGAAGGGGAAGAAGCCTGGCACGGGCCTTCGCTGGTGGAAGTGCTGAGTGGCGTTTCTCCCGAAATGGCGGGTCACCGGTTGACGCCCAACACGCATTCCATCGCCGAACTGGTCTTCCACATGACGAGCTGGCGGATTTTTTGCGTCAAAAAAATGCAGGGAGACAAGGATTTCGACATCAAGACGCCGGAGAAAAATTTCGGTTCGTTTCAGGTCATCGACGATTTTGAGTGGGAAGCCCTGCAAATGGAACTGAGCCTGAGTCAGGAAGAATTGATCAACGAACTCGACAAACGCGACGATGATGAATTTCTGGAAGACATCGTTCCCGGTAGAGATTATACGTACTACGATATGCTGCACGGCATCATCAACCACGATACGTACCACTCCGGGCAGATTTCCATCATTAAGAAAGGCCTGAAATTCAAAGGGCTGGACGAAGACCATTCGCACGACGAGTTCGGGTCCAAATACGGCGACGAATTCGATGACTATTAAACCGTCTGCGACCCGTTCCAGCCATTTTAACCATCAAACCATTTAATACTCCAACGCTTTGAACTACTGGCTCGTTAAGTCCGAACCGGACGCGTATTCGTGGGACGATTTCATTCAGCAGGGCAAAGCCGTGTGGGATGGTGTACGCAACTACCAGGCCCGCAACAACCTCGCTTCGATGCGCCTGGGCGATCCGGTGCTGTTTTACCACAGTGTGGCGGGCAAGGAAGTGGTCGGACTGGCCAAAGTGAGCCACGAAGCCTATCCCGATCCGACCATTCCGGAAGATCCGCGGTGGGTGGTGGTGGAACTCGAACCCGTCACCCGGCTTTCGAAACCGGTTTCACTACAGCAGATCAAAGCGGAACCGCTGTTGCAGAATCTGTTGCTGATCCGGCAGTCGCGGCTGTCCGTCGTTCCGGTCAGCGTCAACGAATTTGAGTGTATTTTAGCCCTGGGCTCATGAGTAACAACCGTCTGACGCTGCTTACCCCCGAAAGCTGGTCTTCCTATGAATTAATCGACACGGGCGGTTTTGAAAAACTCGAACGCTTTGGCTCCATTGTGCTCAGCCGCCCGGAACCGCAGGCCATCTGGCCCAAGTCACTGAGCGATGCGGAATGGCAAAACCGGGCCCATGCGGTTTTCAAAAAAGACAAGGGATCGCAGGAAAAAGGGGAGTGGGTGCTAAACGCCAAAATGGACGAGAAATGGTTCATTCCGTATCAGCAACAAGGCCTGGATCTGACTTTCAAACTCTCGCTTTCGTCGTTTAAACACGTCGGAATTTTCCCGGAACAGGCCGTCAACTGGCCGTTTATTCACCGGAACGTATCGGCTCTACCCGTTGAAAAACCGCGTATTCTGAACCTGTTTGCCTATACCGGAGCTGCGTCGTTGTCGGCCCGGCAGGCTGGCGCGCAGGTGACCCACGTCGATGCCGTTCGGCAGGTGATCACCTGGTCGCGGGAAAACATGGAAGCCAGCGGACTCGACAACATCCGCTGGGTGGTGGAAGATGCGCTGAAGTTTGTGAAACGGGAAGTCCGTCGCGGCAATACCTACCACGGCTTGATTCTGGACCCACCGGCCTACGGGCGCGGACCGGAAGGCGAGAAGTGGCTGCTGGAAGAACACCTCAATGAATTGTTGCAGGTTTGCGCCGAATTGCTGGACAAGCAACAGTATTTTTTGATCATCAATCTCTACTCCCTCGGTTTTTCCGCGCTGATTCTGGAAAACCTCATGAAAGCCCATTTTGGCGAGCGTCCCAACACCGAATTTGGCGAATTGTATCTCAGCGACGGTTTTGCCAAACGCCTGCCCCTGGGCGTATTTTATCGGTTTTCTTCCATCGAATGACCTATATTTGCAGTTGGAAACGAACTGGGCTGTCTGGCCATCCGGTATTTCGGAAGCGGCAGTCCATCCTGATTTCCGGGAATTAGAATGGGCAAGTTCTGTAGCCTCTGGTGTCTGATTGGTGTGTGTTTTCTAGTGGCCTGTTCCGACGACGACCGCCGGCAGACCCGGATTCCCGCTGTGCCCGAAAATTCGGCCGACATCCGCAACCAGGCCGCCCTGGAAGCCCTGACGCGGGCGATTAACCAAAGTGGCCCGGCCTCGGCCTATGCCAAACGCGCGGCACTTTATATGGATCTCGGAAAAACCGATGAAGCCCTGGCCGACATCAACGAAGCCCTCGAACGGGAAAACAATGAGGGGCGGTATCACTTTGTGAAGGCGCAGGTTTTGCGAAAAAAACAGTTGTATGACGACGGACTGGAAAGCGCGTTGCGGGCCGAAGGGTTGGGCGTCAACACGCCGGAATTATACATTGCCATCGGGGATTTGCTCCAGCACGAAAAGCAGTTGGACCGCGCCCGGTTTTACCTCGTGAAAGCCCTGCAAATGGCGCCCTACGAAGGCGAAGCGTTTTACCTGAACGGTCTGGTGGCGGCCAAATCGGGAGATACCACCCGGGCGGTTACGTTTTACAAACGGGCGTTGACGCTGAAACCCCGGTTTCTGGAACCGTATGTGCAGTTGTCGATCATCCATTCCGTGCGGGGCGATTATGCGACGGCCATTGCCTACAACAAGCGGGGCGCGGGTTACTTCCCGAACGACCCCGGTTTGCTGTATGCCCTCGGCCATATTTACCAGCAGACGGCTGCGTCCGACAGTGCCTACTTTTTTTACCAGAAAGCCCTGCGACTGGACCCCACGATGGTGCAGGCGCATTTTCAATCGGGTCTGGTGATGATGAAACTGCGGAACATGGCGCAGGCTTTGCAGCACTTCGATCAGGTGGTGAAACAGGCTCCGCAGTTTCCGCGCATCCATTATTACATCGCCATGTGCTATGAACAATTCCGGGAGTGGGAACAAGCCGGTAAACAATATGCGTTAGCCATGCAGGAGAATGCCGCCGATCAGCAGGCGTATTATGGCTACTGGCGGGTGCAGAAGAGAAAAATGTATGGCGATGCGACCGATATTCCGTACACAGAAAGCCCCGTTGCGCCAACCCGCCCCGGTCAGGTGCTCGACACCACGCGCGTCCGCGTCATGATGATTCAGCCCCGATCCCGATTTAGCCGCGATTCAACCAGAAATTGAAGAGGTTTTAATATGGAATTTAAAATGTAAAATGATAAATACTGAATGTAAAATTGAATTCATCCTGACTACTTTAGGACATTCGTATGTTGCCCCTAATCCCCTAAAGGGGACTTTTAGCATCCAGAGGGTTCTGCGTCCAAGTCCCCTTTAGGGGATTAGGGGCAACAGCGAATGTCCAATACTTTTACATTCACTATTTCTCATTTTACATTGATCATTAATAACAAGTGCCGATTGAGTACCACTGATAAACTTTATAAAAATGAGTGACCAAATTCGCATTACACTGCCCGACGGCAGTGTCCGGGAGTATCCCAACGGAGTAACCAGTCTGGAAATCGCCCTGAGCATCAGCGAAGGGCTGGCGCGCAATGTATTGGCTGCCAAGGTGAATGGCACCGTGCAGGATGCCACGCGCCCCATCACAACGGATGCAGCGGTTACCCTTTTGACGTGGAACGATACCGAAGGAAAAGCGACATTTTGGCATTCGTCCGCCCACTTGCTGGCCGAAGCCCTGGAAGAACTGTATCCGGGCATCCAGTTCGGAATCGGGCCGCCGATCGAGAAAGGCTTCTATTACGATGTCGATCTGAATGGGCAGCATTTCTCGCAGGAGGATTTCAAGAAGGTGGAAGACAAAATGCTTGAACTGGCGCGGCAGAAACAGGAGTTTATCCGCCAGCCGATCAGCAAAGCCGAAGCCGTCGCTTATTTTGAAAAGAAAGGCGATCCTTATAAACTCGACCTGCTGGAACGGCTCGAAGACGGAACGATCTCGTTCTACACCCAGGGCAACTTCACCGATCTCTGCCGGGGACCGCACATTCCGCATACCGGTTTTATCAAAGCCGTGAAGCTGATGAACGTGGCCGGTGCTTACTGGCGGGGCGACGAGAAGAACAAGATGCTGACCCGCGTCTATGCCGTCACGTTCCCGAAACAGAAAGAACTGGACGATTACCTGCACCTGCTGGAGGAAGCCAAAAAACGCGACCACCGGAAACTGGGCAAGGAACTGGAACTGTTTGCTTTTTCGGAAAAAGTCGGTGCCGGTTTGCCGCTGTGGTTGCCAAAAGGAACGATGCTGCGCGAACGGCTGGAGAATTTCCTGCGGAAAGCACAGGTTCGGGCGGGTTATCAGCAGGTTGTAACGCCCCACATCGGGTCGAAGCAACTGTATGTGACGTCGGGCCACTGGGAGAAATACGGTGAAGACTCGTTCAAGCCCATTCTGACGCCGGAAGCGGGCGAGGAGTTTCTACTGAAACCCATGAACTGCCCGCACCACTGCGAAATTTACAAAACCAAGCCACGTTCCTACCGGGATTTGCCCTTGCGGCTGGCGGAGTTTGGCACGGTTTATCGGTACGAACAAAGCGGTGAACTGCACGGGTTGACCCGGGTTCGCGGTTTTACGCAGGACGATGCGCATATTTTCTGTCGCCCGGATCAGGTGAAAGAGGAGTTTATCAAAGTCATTGATCTGGTGCTGTACGTTTTCAAATCGCTCGGTTTCGACGATTACAGCGCCCAGATTTCGTTGCGTGATCCCGAAAACAGGCAGAAATACATTGGTTCGGATGAACTGTGGGAAAAAGCCGAATCGGCCATCATCGAAGCGTCGGCCGAACGGGGCCTGAGAACCGTAACCGAATTGGGTGAAGCGGCTTTCTACGGTCCCAAGCTGGATTTCATGGTTCGGGACGCCCTGGGTCGCAAATGGCAGTTGGGAACCATCCAGGTCGACTACAACCTGCCCGAACGGTTTGAACTGGAATACACCGGTTCCGACAACCAGAAATACCGGCCGGTGATGATTCACCGTGCGCCGTTTGGTTCGATGGAACGGTTTATTGCGATCCTGATCGAGAACTCGGGGGGCAACTTCCCGCTCTGGCTGTCGCCCGACCAAATTGCCGTTTTGCCAATTTCGGAGAAATATGAGGACTATTCCAACGAAGTTTTCCTAACTTTGCAGGAAAGCGACATTCGGGGGTACGTCGATCACCGCGATGAGAAGATCGGTCGCAAGATCCGGGATTCGGAATTGAACAAAGTGCCATTCATGCTGATTCTGGGCGAAAAAGAGCAGGCCGAAGGGCTTGTTTCGGTTCGCAGGAAAGGCGAAGGCGACATTGGATCGATGACCATTGCCGAATTTGTGGCGTTTTTTCAGAATGAAATCAAGCCCGTAGCGAAGGCAGTTTGATGAAATAAATGAACCATTTACCGGGGATAATGAACAGACCAAACGGTTTTCCGCTATTCATTACGCCCGGTAAATGGTTCATTAACCTCATTTTCTTGCTCCGAATGCTCAAAATGCGTATTTTACGGGAAACTTTATAATACACATTACGTTATAGGCACGTAATCACCCGCAACAGCGGACCCATTTTCAACTCTAAATATTATCTATGGCATTACAGCGCAGACCCATGCGCCCACCGCGTGTGGTCGAAGAACCTTACCGGATCAACGGCCGTATTCTAGCCCGTTCGGTTCGGGTAGTTGGTGAAAACGTCGAACAGGGCGTTTACGACATTCAGCAGGCCCTTGACCTGGCCAAGTCGCAGGCCCTCGACCTGGTCGAAATTTCCCCCAACGCCGTGCCGCCCGTCTGCCGGATTGTCGACTACTCGAAGTTCAAATACGAACAGAAGAAGAAGCAGAAAGAAATCAAGGCGAAGGCTCAGAAAGTCGTTATCAAAGAAATCCGGTTCGGCCCGAACACCGACGACCACGATTTTGAATTTAAATTGAAACACGCCATTAACTTCCTGAAAGAAGGCTCGAAGGTGAAGGCTTACGTCCAGTTTGTCGGGCGTTCCATCGTCTTCAAAGAGCGGGGTGTTGAACTGCTACAGCGGTTTGCCAAAGGGTTGGAAGACATCGGCCGCGTTGAGGCTGAACCCAAACTGGAAGGCAAGCGGATGAGTATGTTCCTGGCACCGAAGGTGGTTCAGGTGAAAAAATAAAGAAAAAGGAACAAGGGAGGACGGGAAGAATGGCAGGAAAGGAGCGAATACAGCCATCCTTTCCTGCCATTCTTCCCGTCCTCCCTTGTTCCTTTTCTCCCTTTTTTTTTCTATCTTTGCGGCCTGTTTCACAATCAGCAACATTTCTGTTTAAAGCAATGCCAAAAGTTAAAACCAATTCGGGCGCCAAGAAGCGTTTCAAGCTGACTGGTACCGGCAAAATCAAACGGAAGCATGCCTTCCACAGCCATATCCTGACGAAAAAGTCGACCAAACGCAAGCGGAACCTGGTTCACGATGCGCTGGTTTTCAAAGGAGATGAGCGTCGGATCAAGGTTATGCTCAACCTGGCGTAAGCAACGCCCACTTTCGCGGATTCTCCGCGCGGTTTCATGTTCAACCCGATCTCAGGCCTTTCAAGTGCAGTTAAAGGTTAAAAGTTAAAAATTAAAAGTGAAAACCGGTTTTCGAATACTGCGGTGTTCAGGCCTATTTTTAACTTTTCTTTCTTAATTTTTAATTGATTTTTGTCGCCTGTTGTCAAAAACAAAAAAAATCAAAAATGCCACGTTCAGTGAACCACGTAGCCTCCAGGGCGCGTCGCAAGAAAGTAATGAAATTGGCCAAAGGGTACTTTGGTCGTCGTAAAAATGTTTGGACGGTAGCGAAAAACGCGGTTGAAAAAGGCCTCGTTTATGCATTCCGCGACCGTCGCCAGAAGAAACGCGATTTCCGCGCTCTCTGGATTCAGCGGATCAACGCCGGCGCGCGTCTGCACGGTGTTTCCTACTCGGCCCTGATGGGAAAAATTCACTCAGCCGGTATTGAATTAAACAGAAAGGTACTGGCTGATCTGGCCATGAACCACCCCGAGGCTTTCAAAGCCGTTGTTGAAACTGTGAAATAAATAGTCAGCAGGCAGCCGGTGAGGGCTGCCTGCTTTTTTTAGAAAGCGGTATCTACTACCAGCGTCTTCAATCCGGCCCAGCACCCGTCCGCTTTGCGTCCGAGTAAATACAAACCCACTTCGTTTTCGCCAACCCGGAACACCTGACGATCGCTCAGGACAGCCTGAACGGTTTTTTGCAGTTCGATAAACCGGGCAGTTCTTTTCTTTTCGTCCTCGTCATACCACGCCTGATCGGTAACAACCGGTTCCCAAAAACCGTCTTCCGGGATCTCCTCAACGTAAATTTCCGGCGTAATCAGTAACAAATCCTTTACCTGGCTGACAGTCAACGGCGGTTCAAAAGTAACGGTATACGCCACATAGTCAACGGGTTCGTCGGATTCGCCGGGATA
Organism: Larkinella punicea; assembly: GCF_003334855.1. Lineage (GTDB taxonomy): Bacteria > Bacteroidota > Bacteroidia > Cytophagales > Spirosomataceae > Larkinella > Larkinella punicea. The sequence goes on along the minus strand of NZ_QOWE01000029.1, from coordinate 85,815 downwards.
AAACAGGTCGGTCAGCAAATCAGACAGGGAAAATTCGGGGGTAGATTCTTGGGGCGGCATTGTTACAATCCGTAAATAATTGCGTCTCAATTAAACTGATTCCGTACCGGGAAGTTATTACAAAGAAACAGTATAACCTGCTCAGTCCGGTGCTTCATAGTATTTTTTAACCACTCAAAACACGTACGATCATGATGGAAACCCTTATGAACCTCATTCGCCAGCAGTCGGGCGATGCGGTCATCAACAATCCCGCCATACCGAATCATCAGAATGAAGATGCCATGCAGGCCATTTCGAGCGGTATTCTCGGCGGCCTACAGCAACAGGCCCAGGGCGGTAATCTGAGTGACCTGCTGAGCATGGTAACCGGTCAGGGCAATGGGGCCAATGTGCAGCAAAGCCCGGTTACTCAGGGCGTGGAGCAGAATGTGCAGCAAAACCTGATGCAAAAACTGGGGATTTCCCCCCAGATGGCGATGTCGATTGCGACGATGGTGGTGCCGATGGTGTTGAGCAAACTGATGAATAAATCCCGGGACCCGAATGATTCGAGTGTCGATGGGAATCAGATTCTGGGAGCGGCAACCGGCAATCAGGGCGTCGATTGGATGGGAGCGGCCAGCTCGGCCATGGCCGATGGCAAACTGGATATGAGCGATTTGATGCGCGTTGCGGGCGGTTTTATGGGTGGAGGTAATAACACCCAGCAAAACCAGTCGAACAGTGGCGGACTGGGTGGTTTGCTGGGCGGTTTGTTTGGTAAATAATGGGAATACCCCAACCCCTGAAAGGAGCAAAAAACAGGTAGTGAAAAGCCACTTTCAGGGAGTTGGGGGATTTACCAATGATCCTGCCAGTACGTACACTGGCGGACTCACTACCAGTTTACATCCTGTCAGAAAACGCCGGAGAATTTCATTCAGTAAAGCCATTCAGTCAGCTTTAGCTGTCAATCTGTCACGTTTTGGGGCAATTGAATGAGCTGGCATAGGTCTTGTTCATTAGGCATTTGTAGTTTGTCAAAAGACTAAAAGCAAGACATTCGTAAAAGTATCATGGGAAAGATTATAGGAATTGACTTAGGAACAACCAACTCGTGCGTGTCTGTCATGGAAGGCAACGAGCCGGTGGTCATTGCCAACAGCGAAGGCCGTCGGACCACTCCATCGGTGGTGGCCTTTATGGACAATGGCAACGGCGAACGCAAGGTCGGTGATCCGGCCAAACGCCAGGCCATCACAAACCCCAAGAACACGATTTCATCGATCAAACGGTTCATGGGGAAACGTTTCAATGAAGTTCAGAACGAAATCAAAACCGTCGCTTACACGGTCGAACGGGGTCCGAATGACACGCCCCGCGTCCGGATTGGCGATCGTCAATATACACCACAGGAAATTTCGGCCCTGATTCTGCAAAAAATGAAGCAGACCGCCGAAGACTATCTGGGCCAAACCGTTACGGAAGCCGTTATTACCGTACCGGCCTACTTCAACGATGCCGAACGTCAGGCAACCAAAGAAGCCGGTCAAATTGCCGGTCTGGATGTCAAGCGGATCATCAACGAACCGACAGCGGCTGCTCTGGCCTACGGCCTGGACAAGAAGCAGCAGGACATGAAAATTGCCGTGTTTGACCTCGGTGGTGGTACATTCGATATTTCCATCCTGGAACTGGGCGATGGCGTGTTTGAAGTAAAATCGACCGACGGTGATACGCACCTCGGTGGTGATGACTTCGATCAGGTAATTATCGACTGGCTGGCACAGGAGTTCAAAAACGACGAAAACATCGACTTGCGGCAGGATCCGATGGCGTTGCAACGGTTGAAAGAAGCGGCTGAAAAAGCGAAGGTAGAACTGTCCAGCTCTAGCTCGACGGAAATCAACCTGCCGTACATTATGCCGGTAAACGGTATTCCCAAACACCTGGTGCGGACGTTGAGCCGTGCGAAATTCGAGCAACTGGCCGATTCGCTGATTCAGCGGAGTCTGGAACCCTGCCGCCGGGCGTTGAAAAACTCCGGGTATTCGGCTAGCCAGATCGACGAGGTCATTCTGGTCGGTGGGTCAACCCGGATTCCGAAAGTGCAGGACGAAGTGGAGAAACTGTTCGGACGGAAACCGTCGAAGAGCGTGAACCCCGATGAAGCCGTAGCCGTTGGTGCTGCCATTCAGGGTGGTGTATTGACCGGTGAAGTGAAAGATGTCCTTCTGCTGGATGTGATTCCGCTGTCGCTGGGGATTGAAACGATGGGTGGTGTTTTGACCCGTCTGATCGACGCCAATACGACCATTCCGACCAAAAAATCAGAAACGTTCTCAACGGCTTCCGACAATCAGCCGAGCGTTGAAATCCATATTTTGCAGGGCGAACGTCCCCTGGCGAGCCAAAACCGCTCACTCGGACGATTCCACCTCGACGGTATTCCACCGGCCCCGCGTGGTATTCCGCAGATTGAAGTGACGTTCGACATCGACGCCAACGGTATTCTGCACGTAACCGCCCGCGACAAAGGAACCGGCAAAGAGCAGAAAATCCGGATTGAAGCCTCGAGCGGTTTGAGCGATGACGAAATCAACCGGATGCGCGAAGAAGCCAAAGCCAATGAAGCTTCTGACAAAGCAGAACGGGAAGTGATTGAGAAAATCAACCAGGCAGACTCGCTGATTTTCCAAACCGAGAAGCAGTTGAAAGAATACGGCGATAAATTGTCGGAAGGCAACAAAACCGCCATTGAAGGTGCGTTGAGCGAATTGCGTTCAGCCCACAGCAGCCGCGATGCAGCCGCAATCGACGCGGGTGTGGAAAAACTGAATGCTGCCTGGGCAGCCGCTTCGCAGGAACTCTATAACGCCACGGGCGGTGCGCAAGGCCCCAACCCGACCGACGGTTTCGCAGGTAACGGCGGCCAACCCAACGGACAGACTGGTCAGCCAACCGGCCAGGACAACGTTTCGGATGTGCCGTTTGAAGAAGTAAAATAAGAAACAAACCTAGATTTGGGAAGCCAGCCTGTGATAAACGGGCTGGCTTTTTTTGTGCGCATGCGCCAAGCCTGCCCAAATGAGTTTGAAACTTTGCAGGAAACTAATTATCTTTGCCAATAAGATAATTAGTTAATAAGATAATATGCAAGAAGAAGACGCAATCCGACCCATCCGAAAACTGAGCCAACTGTATGCCTATACCTCAATTCAGATGCACGAAGCCGTTGCCCGAAAGGCTGGTCTGTCGGGAACGGACCATAAATACCTGGGATTTTTTATTGAAAAAGGGCAGATGACAGCCGGAGAACTGGCCACGTTAACGGGCCTGACGACGGGCGCGGTTACCGGCTTGATCGACCGCTTTGAAAAGAAAAACCTCATTAAAAGACAATTTGCCCAAGACGACCGGCGCAAGGTCATTCTCGTACCGAACACTGCCACCATCATGGCGCTTTTAGTCCCGCTCTATGCCGAATTCCGAAGCGAGTCGGAAAAATTGCTGGCTTCCTTTTCAAACGAGGAAATCAAAATTATTGAAGCCTACTTTTTAAAGGCCATCGACATCATGAAGGCAACGACCCAAAAACTTAATGCCAACTAAATTGTAGAGTAGGAAAGGGATGAAAAATGCAAGTAAATACCTGCTTGACTTTCAGGATTTTGACCGAAAAATGCTTGCCGTGGTTGGGGGTAAAGGGGCCAGTCTGGGAGAATTGTCGCGGATAGAGGACGTGCAGGTGCCTGAGGGTTTTTGTGTGACGACGGACGCCTATAAAGATAGTTTCGGCCATAGCGAAACGTTGAGGGAACTGCTCGATCAGTTGGCTCTGCTAAAAGTAGATAACCGGATAGGAATTAGCGAAATCAGTGCAAAAATCCGGAAGGTGATCGAAGAAACCGCAATTCCGAACGGGATCGAAAAGGAGATTGCCCGCCAGCTTCAAAACCTTGGCGAAGAACATGCGTATGCCGTTCGATCCAGCGCTACGGCCGAAGACCTGCCAACGGCTTCGTTTGCCGGGCAACACGATAGCTATCTGAATACCGTTGGCAAGGCAGCCATTCTGAAATCGATCAGTCGCTGCTGGGCGTCGTTGTATACCGACCGGGCTGTTACGTACCGGCTGCAAAATGGATTCGACCACCGAAAAGTCTATTTATCGGTGGTGATTCAGAAAATGATTTTTCCAAATGTCGCCGGAATCCTGTTTACGGCTGACCCGGTTTCCTCCAACCGGAAGGTGGTGTCGATCGATGCCAGCTTCGGATTGGGTGAGTCCCTGGTTTCCGGCCTGGTCAATGCCGACCATTATAAAGTTCGTGCGGGCCAGTTGATTGCCAGAAAGGTTTCCACCAAGAAGCGGGCGGTTTATGCCGTAAAATCGGGCGGTACGCAGGAAGCGGAGGTTGAGTCCAACCGTCAGAACCGGCAGGCGTTGACCGAGGAGCAGATTTTACAGCTTGAGCGTGTGGGCCGGAAAATCGAAGCCCATTTCGGCTGTCCTCAGGACATCGAATGGGGGTTAGTCGATGACACATTCTTTGTGGTTCAAAGCAGGCCCATCACCACGCTGTTTCCGATTCCGGAAGCAAATAATCCCGGAAATGCCGGGCCCGACCCGCGCGTCTATGTATCGGTCGGTCATAATCAAATGATGACCGATGCCTTAAAACCATTGGGCATTTCCTTTTTCCAGTTAACAACCCGTGCCGTCATGCATCAAGCGGGCGGAAGGTTGTTTGTGGACGTCACACCGCATCTCGCTGCACCGGACAGCCGAAAAAAATTGATCGAAACCTTTGGACAAGGCGATCTGCTCATCAAAGACGCTCTGTTGACCATTGCCGGGCGAAAAGACTTTATCAAACCGGTACCGAATGGGAAAATACCGGCCACGGGATTTATAAACAACAACCTTTCGTGGCGTTATCTGGCGTCATTCGAAAACAAACCGGCTCTCGTTCCTGCTCTCATACGACAGAGTCAAACCTCCATTGCAGCGTTGAAGCAAGCTATCCAGGCGAAATCAGGAACCGCCTTATTCGATTTCATCCGGGAAGATATTCCGCAATTAAGACAGATGTTGTTTCGTCCGCAAAGTTTGGAGGTGATCAAGATTGCCCTCTACGCTACGGCCTGGATCAACAAAAAAATGGAGAAGTGGCTGGGCGAGAAAAACGCAGCAGATGTGCTCACCCAGTCCGTATCTCACAATATTACGTCAGAAATGGGATTGGCCCTGTTGGATGTTGCCGATGTGATTCGTCCGTATCCCGAAGTCATTGCGTTTTTACAAGGGGTAAAAGACGATCACTTTTTGGATGAACTGGTGAATTTTGAAGGGGGGCAGGAATCCCGGAAGGCAATCGAGGCTTTCCTTACCCGATACGGTATGCGTTGTGTCGGTGAAATCGATATTTCGAAGGCTCGTTGGAGCGAAAAACCGGCTCAACTTGTCCCCATCCTCCTCGGAAACATCAAAAACGTTGAACCCGGAGCCGGCAAGCAGAAATTTGAGCAGGGGCGACAGGAAGCGATGGAAAAAGAACAGGATTTATTGGAAAGATTGATGGCATTACCGGACGGGAGACGAAAAGCCCGGGAAACCAAACGCATGATCGGCCTGCTCCGGAATTTCATCGGTTATCGTGAATATCCCAAATACGGCATGGTCAATCGCTACTTCGTGTATAAACAGGCTCTCCTCCAGGAAATGGAAAAACTCGTGCAAGCCGGGGTCGTTCCTGAAAAAGAAGACGGCTACTACCTCACTTTTGAAGAGTTTCGCGAAGCCGTACGCACGCAGACCCTGAACCTCCAAATCATCCGCCAACGAAAGGAAGAACACGAAATCAATGAAAAACGAACGCCCCCGCGGGTAATCACGTCCGAGGGTGAAATCATCACGGGTCAGTACAGACGGGAAAATCTTCCAACCGAAGCGATGGCCGGGCTGGCGGTTTCTTCCGGACTGATCGAGGGGCGGGCACGAGTCGTCCTCAACCTGGAAGATGCGGATCTGGAAGCGGGTGATGTGTTGGTCACGACCTTTACTGACCCGAGCTGGACACCCTTGTTTGTCTCCATCAAAGGCTTGGTGACCGAAGTGGGCGGACTGATGACCCACGGAGCCGTGATTGCCCGGGAATATGGCTTGCCGGCAGTGGTCGGGGTGGAAAATGCGACCCGGTTGATCAAAGACGGCCAACGAATCCGGGTGAATGGAACGGACGGTTATGTGGAAATTCTGTAAAAAAGTGATGCGATTATGGCACCGGCCTTACCAAGCGGTTTTCTGCCAGTAACCACTGAGAATCATTCTTCCAAAATAAGGCTGTGATTTGCCGGAGTGCAGGGAAGGTTGTGAATTCAACAGCATCAACCAGTTGGGCAATCGATTTGCTTCGATGCGGCTGAGCGTGCGAAAGAACCGGTATTGGCCCCAGAGCAGCAGGCGTTGCCACCAGAAAACCGGTTTAACGAAATCGCAGCAAAACCAATAGCCATCCTTGTCTAAACAGGTCAGCAGCCGGGGCAGGATCTGGGTTTGCAGACGTTCCTCCGTAAACAGATCAAGCACAAACGGCGTAAAGAGTACCTGAACCCGGTCGCCGGGCCGAATAGCGGTTTCGGTTCCAACCCGGAAGTCGACCCGGCTGTCGTTATTCACTTCCTTCTTTGCCAAAGAAATCATGACTGGCGAAGCATCGATGTAGAGGACGGTTTTGGGATCGCAAACCGCCAGAATGCGCGACAATAGCCAGCCCGAACCACCACCCAGGACAAGAATATTCGCTTTTTTAGGAACCGATCCGAGCCAGTGAGCTTGGGCTTTTCGAAGCGAATTACCAAAAACCAGCCGGGAAAGGGCATCGTAAAAGGGAGCAATGCCATCAAATCCAGCGTCAACGGGTGGGGAAGTGGCCATAGCGTAGGAACCCATTGCGGTTCGAATTACAAAAGAAAGCAATTGGGATGACTTTTTTACCGGTTTCACGTCTAAGGGAAACACATAAACCTGTTGACGGATGAAAAAAGAACTACGCCCCGGTTTTAGTCTGTTTCTGCTCGGCCTGAGCATGTTGCAGACCTTCGCTCAGCCTAAATCAACTCCGCCTAAGACGGCTTCGCAACCCGCGAGCTTCGCGGTTCGGGCCGGATTCAATCAGTTATACGGCGATCTGAAAGACCCCCTATCAACTCCGTTCGCCGGGGCCTCGCTGCTGGTTCCCATCACAAAAACCGTAGCGGTTGAATTGCCTTTCGATGTGGGAACGTTGCAATCCCAGCAGGATGACTACTATCATTCCAGTGCCAAAACACGGTTTATTCAAGTAGCTGGTGCCGTATCGGTGGATATACTGGAATGGTTTAAACAGGGGCAGAAGCTGGTGGAACTTCGACCCTATGGCGGGGCCGGTCTGGTGTTTTTCCGGGCAGAAGCCATTGATCTAACCACCGGAACGGTACAGCGGGTGACCAACAACGCAGGCAGCCACCGGTCGCGCGACGGAATTGAAGCGCGCGGAAAAGCTGGTGTTAAACGCACCCACGAACTGGTCTGGCTGGTGGGGCTGCGGGGCGCAACGGCCCTGTCGCGCCGGATGAGTATTTTCGGGGATGTCCGGCTCAATCTCGTCCGTACCGACAAACTGGATGCCACCCTGGACGATAACAACCAGGTGATGCAAACCACCGGCCCGGCATTTACGGAGGGAAACCATTACGGGAAAAACAGCCCCGACAAATGGGGCTTTGTGACCGTGGGCCTGAATTTCTACTTTGGCGAGCGGTTTTCGAAAAACTGAGTTATTTCCCGGCCAGAAAATCCGAATAGGTTGCGCATTCCCGAATCATCTCCTTGTGAAAGCGGGTTTGCGCATATTCTTTGGCCAGTTTGGTCAGGGAGGCACTGTATTGCTCCCGACGCAGGTTTTTCATTTCGGTATCGAACGGTTTAGGGTCGATCGCGTAATTGCGTCTGGCATATTCAATTTCCTGGCGGGTGCGGAACGCATTTTGTTCGCAGCGAGCGGCCATAAAGCAGGCCTTGGCGGCCAGTTCGGGGTTTTTGGCAGCCGCCATCGCCTTCTCGAAAAAAGCTTTGGCGGTTACATTGGTATAATAATCCTGCTCGCCAACCAATTGAAGCCCGCGATCCCGTTGAGGCTGCTGAACTTGCCGGTAGGTATACTGGTAAAGAACCGGTTCGGCCCCGCTCCAGCGCGCCCGCACCAGCAGCCAGGCATTGCCAAACCAGCTCATATTGAACGCCCCGCAACCCAGTTGGTAATACAGGTCGGCGGCTGCATCACCCGATGCGGTTTTGGCCTGGTTTTCCAGGTCGACCATTTTTTTGAGGAATGAAACCGGGGTGTAGGCGTTGGCGGGTTTCGTTCCGCGCTGCTTGCCGGGGAGCGTAACGACGAACGGATTTTCGTTGAAATACGACGTAAAGGGTTCAGTGTTCCAGGTTTTCGGGGAAACTTTCGCATAGGCTTCGGCGGCTTCCGCATACTGATTTTCGGCCAGCAACCGTCTTCCCAAAAGCAGATACAGCGCATCGTTGGTAAAACCGGTCAGTTTCAACAGCCGTTGGTCAAACCCGGTAGGGTTGGATTGGGTCGCAAACTGCACGACGTTCCGGATCGTGGCGGATGAGGTCGTATCTTCAATGTCGTACAGATCGGAATGGCTGTCAAAATAGAGGTCATTCCGGTTAAGTTGCGACGATGTCAGGGCGGTGAGTAAAAACGCTTTGGCGGTCGAAGGCCCATCCGGCTGGTCCGATTTTGACCGAAAACAACCCGACAGCCAGCCGCCCGATTCTTTTTCAGCGGGTTTTCCGTAGCCGTATTTCACGGCCAACTGTTTGCAGGTTTCGACAAATGCATTGGTCATGTGAAAGCTCGTCGAATTGCCGAACTGTTCGAGGTAGCCAATGAGCTGGGTTTCAACGTCCGGCGTAAGGCTTTCCGTTTGGGCAGTAAGCAAAAGCATTTGTTGCAACGCGATCTGCTTTTTCAACATCGGGTTGTTGGTCGGTTGCTGACTGGCCAGATCGAGGTTGGTTTTGGCATCAGGATAGGCTTTGGCCAGATAGTCCAGATACGCAGTTGCCGTGTACCAGAATGCCGGATTTCCCAATTTGGTATTCCCGGCCGACTGTAGCGCAAATTCCCGAAGCTGCTGGAAATAATCGGGGGCTTCGTTTTTCCGATCCACGAAATTGAGCGAGTCCGTCCGCGTTTTATCATCATAGACGTTGATGGGTGACGAGTCCTGAAAGAAGAAGTACTCATTCCGGTTGATTTCCCGCGCCATTACCAACTCGATCAACGGATTTTCGGGGTTCAGGCTCGCCATTTCTTTCAAAAACGGCAAGGCATCCTGTTTCGGCTGAATGGCACAAATGGCGTAGACGGCGGCTTTTTCGCGGTCATTTTTGCAAAAATCCAGCGTTTTTTTCCGAAACCGGATGCCGTAAATCCGCAGGCTGGTTTCGGCTTCGCGACGGCGTGACGGACAGCGGTCAAAAACCTGCGCAAATTCATACAGGGCCTGGGCCGTATCACCCAACGCCATCGTTGCCCCCGCATGACGGCACAACGACCAGTCGCTCAGGAAAGTTTTTTTGGACAACGGACGAACCTGGTTGTCATAAAGTGTGCGGCTCAGGGCGTAGTTCTTTGCCATAGCCGCCAGTTTGACGGCTTGAAAAGCGTAACGCTCTTTCAAAAACGGCTCCTGCGTGGACTCAAACCCGGTCCGGGCTTCGGCCAGAAGCGTCGTCAACACCGACCCCGAGGTGTCCTGACGAACCGAATCTGCTTCCCAGACATTGACCGGACGCGGGGCGGCTTCCTCGGCTTGCCAGGCCAGTTTCAGGTAGGTCAAAGCCGCCGGGTTGGTGGCTGTTGCCCAGCGAACCAGGCCGTTTGACGCCTGGTTGTCGCGGCTGTAGAGGGCGGCAGAAATCTCGGTTTCGGACACTTTGCCCCGGCTGTAGGCTTTCCACGCCAGCACGTTTTCATCGGTTACGACCGTATCTTCATCCGTATCAAAATAATCATCATACCGGTAGAGTTGTGGCGTAAAGTGATAAATCTGGTCCCGCGGGGCGGTTTGACTGCTTTCCGGCATGAAAAAACTCATAAACTCGTTGATGTCGTACGAACTGGGGCCACAGGCAAAGCCGATCAGAATGGCAGCCGACAGCAGGACACTACGGAGCCGACCGGACAAGAGATTGAAGAAACGCATCGGTATAGGAAGATGTTACGGTAGAATCGAGATGATAGAGGGCAAATGTAAGTTTTTGATTTTGAATTTTCGATAGCAAAAGCTGCTTCCCCGCCGTCAAATCGTCGTTTTGGCAGGCTTCGGCTCGGAAGAGGTCACCCCGGCGGATGGAAAAGCCGAGGGCAGTGGTGTCGCGGGTGGCCACGAAGCGGTTTTCGGTCTCCGGTTTCAAAAAGGAACACGTCGCCAGTGTTTTGGAATCGAGGTTGTTGAGCAAGCTCAGAAACCGGTTGTTCCGGTAAACCACCGTCCAGCGGAACAGTGGCAGAACCACATCCAGCGGCAAAGGATAGTGTTCCAAAAAGTCGGTATACCGTTGGGCTACATCCAGATCATAAATCGAATTGCGGGTTTCGGCACGTTTCCAGTCGGCCATGTTGTAAAACATCAACATGCCCCGGTCGACGGGCGGCAGTCCGGTTTGTTCCGGAAACTTGATCTGGTGCAGCCGGATGGTGGCCGAAACCGGACCCTTGAAACGGGTTTTAAGTTCCCGGAGCAGGTGAAAATACCGCTCCCGGCTCCCCGCACTCCAGTCACAATCCAACTGAATTTCCGGACTGCGAATGCCATTCTGCCGGGACATCTGCGTGATTTTCCGAAAGAGGTTTTCGGCCAGCCCCGGAATGGCCGAAGCATCACTGCGAAGAAGCGTCTGGTTTGTGATAAACACCACCGGAACGATGGTCAGACCAACGGGTTTTTGGGCAAACCGGACGACGGCTTTTGGAACCGCCGATTGGGTGGCCGGGTCCCAGTCCACGTCGAAATACCGGAGGTAAAGCTTCCGGATTTGAAGCTGATCGAGCAACCGACGTTCGGTAGCGGAGAGGTTGTAGGTGGTTTGCCAGGAATAAAAAGCCGGGGTGAGTTGTTTCGAATCGGGCGTCTGGCAGGAAAGCATTACCAGAAAACCCGTTATGAAAAAAAGGCACAGCCCACTGGGTAGCTTGAAATGGCAACGGGTTTTATTCATGGAGTGGACTATTTCTTCAAAACAGAGCAAACTCGTAAAAATGCAGCGAGTATACGCATTCTTGCGGTTTTATTCCAGGCCATCTGTCCCATGAATATGGGATGGCATATCAGTATTTGTCTGATTAACTTTGTTCGCAAACGTCTACCCATTCGAGAATGGATTCCATCCGTGTACTGATTTACGAAGACAATGTCACCCTGCGTGGGGCTCTGGAAGTCCTAATCGAGGGAAGCGAGGGCTACGAAGCGGTGGGCGCTTATGGAGACACCCTCAACATTGAAAACCAGGTGGAGCAACTCCAGCCGGATGTGATCCTGATGGACATCAGTATGCCGGGGCAGAGTGGCATTCAGGCCGTTCAAAAGCTACAGACCCGGTTTTCGCACGTCGAGGTATTGATGCTCACGGTTTTTGACGACGATGAGTCGGTATTCGATGCGCTGAAAGGCGGGGCGACGGGCTATCTGCTCAAGAAAACACCGCCGGCCGAGATTCTGAGTGCCATCCAGCAAGTCTACGAGGGTGGGGCTCCCATGTCGCCGGTCATTGCCCGGCGGGTGCTGGTTTCACTGCAATCCGGAAAAGAAACCCCGGAAATGGCCCGGCTGACGGCGCGTGAAAAGGAAATCCTGGATCTGCTGGCCCAGGGACTCAGCTACAAACTCATCGCCAGCGAAGCCGGCATCAGCATCGAAACCGTGCGGACGCACATCAAGCGAATCTACGAAAAACTCCACGTTCACTCCGTTACAGAAGCCCTGGCGCACTACCGGCACTGATCTCGAAAAAATCTTTGCGGGAAAATCAGCCGATGCCAGTCTGGTATCGGCTGATTTTGTATTGACCAGTTTTTAGCAAAATCAGGGTTTAAAGCCTAAAATCAGGTATTTCTACGGGGCCGCTGCGTAGTTCCCTCGTCCCCTTTTTATGGGATTGACGGGCATTGAAGGACGTTCTACATTTGAAGCGACAATCTCTACGGGGCTTTCTGCCCAAAACGATACTCAACTTTTCAGTGTACCATTTTACAACCATGATCAACCTGTCTATTTTTTCCATTCTTCGTTCGCTCATCGTGGCTTTGACGATCCTTTCTCTGTTTTCCGCCTGTAAATCCGGTGAAGCCGGTCCCAAAGGCGATACAGGTGCAACGGGTCCGGCTGGCCCGGCCGGAGCCACCGGAGTAGCAGGACCGGCGGGGGCCACTGGAAATGCGAATGTTATCCAAATTTCTTACGGTCCAAGGACTACCACCGCTAGTGGTTTTTCAAACTTTTCTCTTAATCCATTGACAACGGACCAGATATCAAACTCGGTTTTTTTTACGTATGTGAGTTTTCCGGCTGAGCCATTCTCATGGTCATTCTTACCAGGATCATTTAGGTTAATGGACAATACTTATACCTACGCCGTTAGGATCGGTGCCAGAGAGCGACAACTGTATTTAGATCGGAATTCTGGATCTGGAGCCCTGACCTTTAATGCTATTCGGATCATCGCCATTCCGGCCAATGACCTTCGAAATGGCCGTAAAGCAGCCGTTGATTTTTCGAATTATGAAGAAGTGAAAAAGTTTTACAACCTGCCTGACTAATTGAAGCGATGAAAACCCGTCAACTTCTCAATCGGCTCCGCTGGCTGTTCCTGTTCTTCCTGTCGATGCCCGTTTGGGTAGTGGCCCAAAACGGTAATCAGCCCTATATCCGCTTTACCCTTACGACGGGGGGCGACGACCTCCGGAACGGGCAAAACGTGACCATTAGTCTTTTCCCAACCCCGGAAATGGGCAGCTATCCCCAATTTCGGGATGTGAATATGAACCAGGGACGCGGTTCGGGTAATAACAGTAGCTTTTACTACGATTTTCCGCTGGGCAATGGCTGGAAACCGTCAAACTTCAGAGCTTTCAAAATTCTGCACGATGGAAGCGGCCACAGCCCGTTTGAGGGCTACGACAACTGGAATCTCGACCGCATCCATGTCTTATTTGTCGATCCCTCGGGCTATCCGAAGCAAACCATTATGCTCGATCAATCCGGGCAACCGCTGGTGCGGTTTGCGGGCGACAAGCGTGGTCATTCGTGGACATTCAGCCCGTCTACAACCGGTTCCGGTTTACCAAATGGAACGGGTGCCGGGGTGAAAAAACCGATGTCGGATTCCATGATCGCTACCATCATTCGATTAGGCTACTCATCGGTCGATGATCCGCTAATCATTATGCAGTCAAAGGTTAAACAGCAAGGGGCTACGCAGACGATGACCGTAGAGCAGGTTCGTCGCTTGATGCAGGCATTTAAAACCGATCGCGACAAATACCACATTGCCGGAACCTGTTTCGAGTTCGTCAGTGACCGACAGAATTTCAGTAGCCTGACGGATGAACTGGCCGATGTGAAATACCGGGATGGCTTTTTGCGCATTGCCAACCGGCTGCAAACCAATTAATTGTATGCTGCCCGCTTTTTAAAACTCACCTTCATGAAAACAAAATTATTGCTTTGCACGCTGTTTATTCTCACGGCTCTGAGAATACAGGCTCAGGACATGGTCCGCATCGTGCGCTGGATCTCACCCGTCACCGGCGACTTTGAATCCATGCCCGAAGGCCGTCATACGGACGCTCAACTCCAAAGCTGGGGTTACAAAACCAAAACGTATCAATATTCAGCCTACAAAACCCGCCCCAGCGACCCCAACGCGATTGCGGTTTATCGCTGGACGATGCCCAATTGTGCGGCCTCGATCATGTTTGGGGAGCACGAAATCCCCGATGCGAAGCTGCGGGAGTGGGGCTATAAAGACAAGGAATTTCAGTTTTACGCCTACCGGAACAAACCGGCGACGGGCGATTTTGTAGCCGTCAATCGCTGGATCAACGTCAAACCGGAGGGTGATAAATGCCGGGATTTCACGCTGACGGTGGCCGAAACCGAACATCCAGACCAACGGCTCATCGGGTATGGCTATTCCAATAAAATGACACAGTTTTGGGTGCCGAGGCCCGGGTTGGACATGATGAATAGAGACAAACCGATTAAAGATCTATTTGTTGAATCTCAGCTACTCAACCCCAATTTCGAATTGGGCAACCTCACGGGCTGGACGAATACCGGCAACGGCTTTCGGGTGGAACGGGGCGATTTACCCATGCCGGTATCGGCCTGGGGGCCAAGAACCATGCCGCTGGGTGGCGATTACTGGCAGGGGTTGACGCCCGATTTCAAATGGAACAACGGTCGGCAGGGCGAGTTTTATGCCAGTTCTGCCGGGGCGGGTACAAACCGGGCCGAATTGATTTCTTCCGAATTTAGACCGAATAAGAAGTACATCACGTTCCTGATGGGTGTAAACTGGAGTGGAGTCAACTGGCGGGCGGCTGATGAGTTGCCAAAGTTGCGGGTTGAATTGCTCGTGGCTGATAACGGCAAAGCGATTGAACGAATCGTGAAAAGCCAGGAATCGCGTGGTGGTCTCATTGATCCTAAAACGGGAAGGCCAGTCACGTCTTCCCTGCTTGATCGTAAACCGGTTCCGCAAACCACTGTGGATGGGAAAAGCTATTCCATTGTTGAAACCGTGTCATTTACAACCACCAACACCCCTTCTCCGCAGCAGTTCTCCCGTCAATATCTGAATAAATATGAAGGCATCTGCCGGATTCGGGTCGTCGACGAAGCGGCAAATGGGTCAATTCTTGTGGATGATGTGCAAGTGGAAGATACGCCGGGGGCGGCAGTGTCCACACGGTCGAACATGCCGTTGTGGGGTTTTGTGGATTTGCACACGCATCCGATGAGCCATTTGGGATTTGGCAAAAAACTCATGCACGGCGCTCCGGACATAGGGTCTTTGATTCCCGCTGGCACGAGAGGGTGTAATGGTAGTGATTTCCGAGCCCGAACGATTCAGGATGCACTCGGCAATTGCAACGCCACCCACGGTGGATGGGGAACGGATAACGGCTGTGGCAATTACCTTCGCGCGGTCGCCATTAGTAAAGCACTCGATGGGGATTTTGTGTATAATACCAGCCACAATCCCTTTGAAGGAGGCAACCTTCACGGCGATCACCAGCATGCCGGTATTGAAGCTAATTTGAAGTACTGGCCGCACCAAACTTCGGTCTCCCACCAGCAAATGTGGTGGGAATGGATTAAACGGGCTTACGACGGAGGGCTGCGGACGATGGTTGCCCTGACGGTCAACAATGAGTTATTAACCGAGGTGATTGATGGGGATGTACCCAAAGACGACAAAACCACCTCCGATCTCCAAATAGACGAGATTATTAGTTTCGTCGGCCGCCACAGCGATTTTATGGCCATTGCCCGCAGTTCTGCCGATCTGCGCCGAATTGTAGGTGCTAATAAATTAGCCGTTATCCTTGGGGTTGAAGTGGATAATCTGGGTAATTTCCACAAACCGGGAGTGGTCTGCAATGAAGCGACGGTACGGGCCGAAATCCAGCGGCTTTATTCGAAAGGAGTTCGTTATGTATTTCCGATTCACCTGGTTGATAACAAGTTTGGTGGAACCGCTGTATATGAAGACTTGTTCAATCTGGCCAACAAATATGCCACCGGAAGTCTATTTACCGTCGCCAGTTCTACCGATCCGACCATTACGCACCGGTTGGGCAGTGGCCTGGATGGAGCCGGAAATCTATCCGTAAAGGCCGCTATCGATGGTGCTTCCGGCATCCCGTTCCCACCCGCTTTCGATGCTTTTAAATGCCCGGTTCCGATGCTGGGTTGCTGGGATAAATTCAAACTGATTACGGGTCTGCTTACACCGGATGCTCAATATGCCAGATATGCCAGCACTCCGGGAGGGCACGCCAATAGCAAAGGTTTGACCCCAATCGGAGCGTTTGCTATCGCCGAAATGATGAAACTGGGTATGCTGATCGATATTGATCACATGTCTCAAAAATCCATGGAAATGACCCTGGATTTGGTGAAAAATATACCAGGGGGTTATCCCTTTAACATTGGCCATAATGGACTTCGGGGTACTTCTGGGAATGAGCGGGCTGTCAATTTGGCAACAACGCAACGAGTGGCGGCTTTGGGGGGAATGTTCGGAGTTGGTACCGCGGATACAGAAGCGGCACGATTTATTGATGCAGCCCAAAAGGTCTCGGTAGCGATGGCAAATCGGGGTATTGCAATTGGGACAGATGTCAACGGGATGGAGCCATTACCAAAGACATCGCCGGGTCTGAATTCGACTTCTTTCTATGCGCGTTTCACCAAGTGTAAAACCGTCTGGAATGGTGGTAGCCGGGAGTGGGATTATACGCAGGAAGGGGTCGCTCACTATGGTTTAATGCCTGATTTCTTACAGGACATTTCGTTGAAACCGGGTGGCAAACCTATTATAACCAATCTCTTCTCCGGCGCTGAATACTTCGCCCGCATGTGGGAAAAATGTGAACAGCAGAAGTCACAGGTGCGCTGATGGCGACCCGCCGGTACCGTTCCCCCTTTTCCGGTGTGCAACTTTGGCAGGATCTGAAGCAACTGGACGGGGAGGAGGGGAATCTGAGCGTGTTTCGACCTGCCCAACGCCTGTATACTGTTGACGTGGAACCGCCCAACTTTGTGATTCAGAAAGCCCGGGCAACCAAAAGTGGGACGGAATACTTTGTTCAGCTAACCGGGTGCATCGAAGATCAGTTCTGTATTGGCCCGTCTGGCTGTTTCACCGGTTTTTGGTCAAACGCTGGCAGTTACAACCCGTTTTTTCTTTCAAAACTCTAAAAAAGTAACGCGTATGAAACTACTTTTTTTGCTGCTCATGGGGTGGCTGGTCAGTAGTCTGGTCCAGGCTCAGGACATGGTCCGCATCGTGCGCTGGATCTCGCCCGTCACCGGAGACTTTGAATCCATGCCCGAAGGCCGTCATACGGACGCTCAACTCCAAAGCTGGGGCTACAAAACCAAAACGTATCAATATTCAGCCTACAAAACCCGCCCCAGCGACCCCAACGCGATTGCGGTTTATCGCTGGACGATGCCCAATTGTGCGGCCTCGATCATGTTTGGGGAGCACGAAATCCCCGATGTGAAGCTGCGAGAGTGGGGCTATAAAGACAAAGAGTTTCAGTTTTACGCCTACCGGAACAAACCGGCGACGGGTGATTTTGTAGCCGTCAATCGCTGGATCAATGCCAAACCGGAGGGTGATAAATGCCGGGATTTCACGCTGACGGTGGCCGAAACCGAACATCCAGACCAACGGCTCATCGGGTATGGCTATTCCAATAAAATGACACAGTTTTGGGTGCCAAGGCCCGGTACTAACGGAATGACCCTGGCGACAGGCCAGACCATCCGGCTTGAAAACATCAATGAGTGGCTTTGCCCCAATCAGCGGACGCGGGGCGATGGCGAATTCGACGGCCACGGGCCGCGCATTAAATCGGAGGTAAAGCTTCGCCTGGCCGACGGTGGACGTGCTATTTATGCCGACATCACGTTCTGGGCGCAGGAAACCCAGCACGATTGGTCGACCGCCGAAGGCCGCTGGACGCGCAAAGTGTATGACGCCCCGTATGGCAAGCGAATCGTCCGGATTCTGTCGGATCAGGCGTCGCGGACGCAGTTCATCAGTCCTCCGGCGGGTCCGCAGTTTCTGTTTCCCGGAACCGACGTTTCAGCCGCCGTCAACGGGTTTCTGGACGGTATTGGCGGAGGCATTGCGAATGCGGTTTTTGCCTTACACGGCATTCCACCCGGCAATCTGAACGAATTCGGCAAGCTGGTCCGGCGCATGGACAATCAGGGCAATACCGCCGTGCGGGTGCCGGCAATTGAAGGCACGCTCGTGAAATATTTTACCATCGTTGGCGACACCGGCGGGGGCGATATCAGTCATGACGACAACTGCAATGACGATACGCGGATTGTAGGCATCGAGTTTGCGCCGGTGCGGGTTGAATTTGCTTTACCCCAAAATTGAGTATGAAAACGCCCCTGCATTTTTCGCTGCTGTTGGTAGCCGGGCTGCTGCTTATGAATGCCACCAATGCCCAGCCACCCAAACCGGGTTTGTTTGTCTTGTCGGTCGGTGTGTCGAAATATAAAAATCCGAAGTACAATCTCAAATATGCCCACAAGGATGCGCTCGATCTGGCCGAAGCCTGGCGTAGTCAAACCGATCTGTACGATGTGCGGGAAGTCAAAACGTTGGTGAATGAGCAGGCTACCCGGGCCAACATTCGGGCTGCGCTCATCGATATGAAAAAGAAGGTGTCGCCTACGAGTTTTCTGGTCTTCATTTTCTCCGGACATGGATTGAACGACGCCCTGGTGACGCATGAATTCGACAACGACGACCGAACGGCCACCACCCTGAGTCGTTCGGATCTGACCCAGCAACTCAGCGCCTTGGGAGGTAATTACATTGCCCTACTGGATGCCTGTCACAGTGGGAGTTTTGCCAAAAACTTCGGCGGGGGTGGCAAAGACATCAGCGATTTTCAGGCCGAGCAAAACGAAGCCATTAAAGGATTGCTTCGGGCGCTGAGCGCAAACGATAAGGCCACGATTGTGATTGGTTCCTCGTCGTCGAGTGAAAAATCGGATGAATGTGAGGCTTGTCAGAATGGCTATTTCACCCAATGCCTCCTGGATGCATTCGACGGAAAACCGGTGCTGGACGGTCGGCGCACCATTCGGCCCGACACCGATGGAAACGGTTTTGTGGAAACCAACGAGCTGGATCATTACATCAAGGAATCCGTATTTGTGACGACCCGCGACAAGCAGTTTGCTCAAAGCGTCAATTCAAAACAGACTATCGGTTATCATTTTTCGATTGTCAGACCCAAAAATAGTACGGGAATGGGGCAACCGGTACGATCACCGGTTGGGGGAGCCCCTCCGGCTGAACCTGCTGCGGGGGGCACAGCGAAGTCGGTTTCCTTTCAGGTTACCGGTTTACCCGCTGAACGGAACAAAGATAATGATGGCGATGGCATTCCAAACCTGTTTGACCAATGCCCCGATCAAGTGGGAGACGTGCGGTTTTGGGGCTGTGTGAACGATCCTGAGCCCGACAGCAAATGGACGCAGCAGAGTAACGGTGCCATTCCGCCGGGGGCGGTATCGCTCGGACCCGAGCCAGCGGGCAAGGCCCGTTTTCTGGCGCGGGCGGGTCATGGACTGGGTTATATCGAATCGGGTAGTCAACTGGCTAAAATAACGTTGGGTACGACGGTGATGGAAGTGAATGTTTATGATATCCTAAACAAAGGGCAATTTGCCTGGATTTCAGGAAGTTCAGCTTTGGCGAGTGGCCGGTTTGTGCCGATCCGGGCCAGTGCGCCAGGCGTTGCAATCGTCCGGGCCAACTACAATGGTCAGGTGCTGGTCAATACCGCAGGCCGAAATACGACGGAAGCTCGCTTTAGGACCGACGATCCTACTCCTTACAAAAGTAAAGCGTTTCAGGTATTGGTCAATAAAGATGCAGAATCCTGCCAACTGGCGGTCAGCGCACACCAGGATATGCGCCCCCGTGATTTTTATTTGTATGTCAACGGGGCACCGTATCAGGGATTGGGGAGGTCGTTCAAATTTACGGAGATGCAAACCGGTAAGATTAGCCTGAAAGCCAAATACATGGTGTTGAAAGCAAAAGGATTTTTAACGGTAAAATACGATACACTCTGGCGAACGACGGAACCGTATGATTTTGAAGCCAAACCCGGCCAGACGTACACGGTTTTGCTGGGGCGAACCTGGCCGACCAAAACCGGAGGTTACCAGATTGCTCTGGCGGATGCCACGAACAAAGAACTGTTTACGGCACCCGTGGCACCAACCCCGACGCCGATGGCGGATGCTCAACCCAGTGGTTCTGTTGTGTCTTCATCCGGAAACGGCAATACGGCAGGGGCGTTGGTACGGGTTGTGCGCTGGAAATCACCCGTGATAGGCGATTTTGAGTCGATGCCCGAAGGACGACACACAGATGCCCAACTTCAGAGCTGGGGATACACGTTGAAGACTTATCAGTATTCCGCTTATAAAACCCGGCCTAATCATCCTGATGCCATTGCCGTCTACCGATGGACCAGTCCCAACTGCGCGACCTCAATGATGTTTGGCGAGCATGAAATTTCAGATGCCCAACTGCGACAATGGGGCTATAAAGATAAGGAATTTCAGTTTTATGCCTATCGTCGGCCGCCCAGCGACGGGCTACCGTATGTGGCGGTTTACCGCTGGATCAACGCAAAGCCACAGGGAGATGCCTGCCGTGACTTTACATTAACGGTTGCTGAAACCGAATATGCCGATGCTGATCTGATCCGGTTTGGCTATTCCAGTAAGCTCCTTCAATTTTATGTGCCACGTCCTTAATGAGTTGATAATGAAAAAGTTGCTAATTTTAGTTGTGCTCTTGTCGGGTTGGAGGGCCGGTTCTGTTGCCCAAACGTCCACCAGTGACTATGGCACTATTCTGGCTCAACTCCGCCAGACCGACGTATTCCGGGAGTGTGCGGAATTCAAATCCAGTGTTGAACGGGATACCCGAAATGCGGCCCAGTCGCCCAACCTCACTGCCGAACAGCGCGAGCAGCTCCGGCTGGCCTACACGGGGGTGTACGAAAAGCACGATGCCTTCCTGAAAACCGTTAAGCAGGATCTGGTCAACACCCAGCGGATGCAGGCCGTGGCCGCCAACCCGGCTGCCGAAGCCGCACAGTATGCAACCCTCTATGCCGCCGTAAAAACGGAGTACGATAACCGGCTCGTACCGGTGCTCCAATCGATTCCGGGTAGTGGAAAAGCCATTCTGGATGATTTGAAGGCAATGGCCAAAGCCACGTTTTCAACCGTTGTCAGTCAGGTGTTGACCAACGTAACCACCCGCATTCAGCAGAAACTGACGCTCAATGCCGTGCTGCCCGTTGTGAACGAACAGTTTTACAACCCGTTGCGCCTGAAACTCTGGTCGGAACTGGACATTCCCGCGCCGGCGACGTCCATCGGCAACCCGGCGTTGAGTGGTCCGACAACCACCGGGAATCCTGCGCTGGCCGCAGGCAGTGGAACCCTTGTTCAGCCCCAATCCGAAGCCGTTGTGATTCCGGCCCCGACCGTCAGCCAGTTGTCGGGAACGTTGATGTTCGTGCAAACCACCAATTCAACAGAGCTTCCAATGAATTTCGAGCTACGGACGGGCAAAGACATTGATGTGGTGACGGATGTTCCCAATGATCACTCGACGGTTCCGGATCTGTATTTTACCACATCGGAAGCCTACCCACTGGGAACCCGGTTTAAAATCAAAGTCACTAATTCGGCTTTTACCTACGTGCTGGTTCTGAATTCCGATGGGGTTAAACTGTTGCATCCGCGCGTTCAGATAAACAGCGGCAATGGCGGGAAAGACATTGACGTGGTGGGAGACGTAACGCCTGCCACCGGCGATTTGCAGATTCCCTCAACAGGTTCGTTTGCCATTACGCCTTCGAAAACCGGTGTGCAGACGGAGTCCGAGGATTTTGCGTTGCTACTTTCCAAATCAGAACTGTCGGTGGAGGAAATCATTGAAAAACTCAACGCCATACCGGGAAATCTGGCTGAGCGTATCACGCAGATATTTGGTGGTGAGCGAGTTTCGTTAAGTCAGGCGGGTGTTCAGTCAATGGGCAATCAACTCACCTTCAATGCCGGAGGAGCAACTCAGCACGTATTACCGCTCGTTTTCAAAATCCGCAAAATGTAAGTGTCCTGGTTCCCAAACCGGAGAAATGAATTTTCGGGTTTGGGAACCAGGCCTTTTGTTAAACCGCATCCGGCTCAATCTCCACATTGGCCGGTCGCTGCACCGTTTTCTGGCTTTTGCCCTCCAGAACCAGCAAACTGCCAAAGAGAACGATCTCGGCGGCTTTGTCCGAAAAGTTCTGCACACTTACATCGGTTTGCGTCACTTTGATTTCCAGCAAGGCTCCGCGAAACCGCACCTTGAACGCCAGCGACGCCCAGTTGTCGGGGCAATTGGGTTCTAAAACCACCTGCTCATCCTTGATCCGGAAACCGCCGAATCCCTTCACCACCGCCAGCCAGGTGCCGGCCATCGAGGTGATGTGACAGCCGTCTTCGGTGTCGTTGTTGTAGTCGTCGAGGTCCAGCCGGGCGGTGCGCAGGTACATTTCATACGCCTTCTCCTTCATCCCCAGTTGCGACGCCAGCACCGAGTGGACGCAGGGTGAGAGCGACGATTCGTGAACGGTCATCGGCTCGTAGAAATCGAAATTCCGGCGCAACGTCTCCCGGTCGAAGTCGTCTTCAAAAAAATACATGCCCTGCAACACGTCGGCCTGTTTGATAAAACACGAGCGCAGAATCCGGTCCCACGACCAGTGCTGGTTCAACGGCCGCTGTCCTTTCGGAATCTCGCTCACCGGCATCAGTTCTTTGTCCAGAAACGATTCCTGTTGCAGAAAAACCTGCCGGTTTTCGTCGTAGGGGAGGTGAATGTTCTCTGCGATGTGCAGAGCAGTGGCCACTTCCTTTTCTTCCCGGAAATGAATCCGGTCACACAGCGCCATGAATTTCTCCGGATTAAGCTGTTTTACCCGGCCAACCACTTCGGTGGTATAGCGCAACGTCCAGGCGGCCAGGTAACTTGTGTACCAGTTGTTGTTGACATTGTTTTCGTACTCGTTCGGCCCGGTGACCCCCAGCATGACATACTGCTGTTTGGCCTCCGACCAGTTGACGCGCTGGCTCCAGAACCGGCTGATGGCAATCAGCACTTCCAGACCGTAGTCTGTCAAATAGTCCTCGTCGCCCGTATACCGCACGTAATCGTAAATGGCGTAGGCGATGGCGCCGTTGCGGTGGATTTCCTCAAACGTGATTTCCCACTCATTATGACATTCCTCGCCGTTCATCGTCACCATTGGATAGAGGGCCGCCCCGGCTTTGAAACCCAGTTTCCGGGCATTCTCGATGGCTTTTTCGAGGTGCTTATACCGATAAAGCAGCAGGTTTCGGCTCACTTTCTGGTCGGCGGTGGCGAGGTAAAAAGGCAAACAGTAGGCTTCGGTGTCCCAATAGGTCGAGCCGCCGTATTTCTCACCGGTAAATCCTTTCGGGCCAATGTTCAGCCGTTCATCTTCGCCGGTATAGGTCTGGTTCAGTTGGAAAATCGAAAACCGGATGCCCTGCTGGGCCGCAACATCGCCTTCGATGGTAATGTCGTTCATTTTCCACTTGTCGGCCCAGGCCTGCTGCTGTTCGATCAGCATCCGGTCGAACCCTTTTCCGGTAATCCGCTGCAGGTATTTCCGGGTTTCCGCAACCACCGAGTCACTGTCATAATTCAGGGACGACAGGTTGACGGCGTATTTGTAAATCGCCGTTTCCTGGCCCTGGCGACATTCGAGCGTGATGCGGTTGGCGACGTATTTTTCCTGCCGGATGGGCTGGGATTGAAAATCGATCCGGGCGTTGTCCTGCTCAATTTCGATGGCCATACCGGTGCAAACGTGAAAGCCGGTTTTTCGGGTCCGTAGCTCAATGTAGGCTTCCCCGTAGCCGGTTTCTTTCCGTACTTCATCCCAAAACGTTTCGTCGTAGTTGGAGTCACGGTTGCGGATGTTGCCGTCGATGAAGGGTTCAATGGTGATTTTAGCATCGAAATTCAGGGGCGTCAGGCTGTAGCGGATCACCCCGGCTTCGTCGTCGACGATGGAGCAAAACCGCTTCGAATGGACCTGTAACTCTTTTCCGCTTTTCAGCAAAGCCACAAACGACCGTTCCAGATACCCTTCCTGCATGTTCAGCACGCGCCGGAAATCGCGGACTTCGCAGGTGTTCAGGTCGAGTGTTTCGTATTCGATGTTGATGGAAATGCCGATCCAGTTGGCCGCGTTCAACACTTTGGCGAAGTATTCGGGATACCCGTTCTTCCACCAGCCAACCCGGGTTTTGTCAGGATAATAAACCCCGGCAACGTAGTTGCCCTGCAAGGTTTTGCCCGAAAAATTTTCTTCAAAATTTCCCCGCTGTCCCATGCGCCCGTTACCGAGGCTCATGACACTCTCCGTAATTTCATTGTAGGAACGGTGGAAATCCTCTTCAACAATCAGCCAGGGGTCGTGCTTTAAGTACTGTTTCATTCCGGGTTAAGGTTATTTTTAGCGAGATGGAAAACACTATGTGATAGGGTGCGCTGTTAATAAATTGATTGGTAAATACTTATGGTTTTTTGATCAAGGGCTGGGCGTAAATATAATTATTTCGCCAGAAAACCAGCGGCTTCCTGCTTCACCCGCAGGGCCTGGTTGAGGTGACGCTCGGTGTGGGCCACCAGCATCTGAAACGCATCGCCGACGTTGATTTTAAGCCAGTTGCCAAAGAGGGTCATCACTTTTTCCTCGTTCCAGTCGATGTACGGTGCCTTGTCGAGCAATTCGTGCAAAAGCTGCTGTAATTCAACAAACTGCTTCATCACATCGCGGGCGTCCAGATCGTTGCGGGGCGTCATGAACGAAACCGTCGGCAGTTTCAGGCTGCTGTTTGGGTCGACGGCTTTGCGCAGCATCCGACCGACCAGCGTGCTTTTCAGCGGTTGATCGGTCGGGTTAGTCTGAATGAATCCCAGGTCATCGACTTTTTTCTGCAGGTTTCGAATGTAAAACCGTTCGGCCAGGTTGAGGTGTTGCAAACACTGCGTGATGCTCCAGCGTTTGGTGTCGGGTTTCCAGTTCAGTTGCTCGTCGGACAGCGGACGAAATTCCCGCTCAACGGTTTCCAGAACCGTTTTGATCCGCTGCTGGAGTTGGTGGGCGGTTTCTATTTTTTGCATATTTTTCAAACCCTGTCAGCGCCGGGTCATTGCATGATCGACAGACCCTGACAGCGGTTTTTATTTAATAAAAAAGATAACCGCTGATGACATGATCGGTTGAGCCAGAGTTCGACCGCTGATTGGGTTTCAACCGCTGTTAGGATCTGTCGATCGATCATGCGACGGCCTTGGAAAAAGTCTTCACCGCTGTCAGGGTCTATCGACCGCTGACAGGGTGAAGACCTCCTCCATCGTCAATTGCGCCAGCGACGGCACCACCAGGTCGGCCTGGGTCAGAACCGACGGCAAACCAATGCCAACCGCCAGCATGCCACCCCGTTTGGCGGCTTCGACACCCGCAACGGCATCTTCAAAAACCACACATTCGTCGGGCCGGACGTGAAGTTCGGCGGCACCTTTCAAAAAAACCTCCGGATCGGGCTTGCCCCGGCTGATTTTGGTGCCGTCGATAATCGAATCGAAATCGTCGATCATCCCAATGCGTTCCAGAATCAGGCGGGCATTTTTACTGACCGATCCGAGGGCAGTTTTGAGGTGAGCGGCTTTTACGGCCACGAAAAAATCCGTTACGCCGGGCAAGATAGCCGCAGGGGTCATCTGTGAAATCAGTTCCAGATACCACTCGTTTTTCTGCGTAGCCAGTGCCAGCTTATGATCCTCCGAAATCGTCAGCCCGCCGTGGGCCAGAATAATTTCCAGGGATTCGGTGCGGCTGATGCCCTTCAATTGCTCATTAAATTCTTCCGTAATATCGAATCCCAGCGTGTTGGCCATCCGTCGCCAGGCTTGATAATGATAAATCGCGGTGTCAACAATAACGCCATCCAGGTCAAAAAGTAAGGCTTTTATGGGCATTGGCTGATTGATTATGCAGGTTGTGTACTGCAATAAAGCGATAAAAAAGGACTTATGCGTTAGCGTTCCCCCGTTTTCATCCAGGCCCGTTTAGCGAGCCAGTTCCAGCACCACCGCAGTTTTGGCCGGTAATTTGAGGGTAGTCAAGCTGTTGATTACCTCGTCGGTCAGCACGTTTCGAGCCTTTGTAAAACCTGCCATGCGTTCGGCAAACCGGCCGGTTTCCAGATTGATTTCCTGCTCAGTCGAATTGGTCGCTATCATCACGGTTTTGGACGCATCATAGCGAAAATAGACGTAGGTGCCGTTTTGGGGAATAAACTGCATCAATTTCCCCGCGTGCAAAGTCGGCGTGTTTTTCCGGTAATTAGCCAGTTTTTTTACAAAATTGAAGGCGTCTTTTTCCTTTTCGTTTCGCCCGGCATCGGTAAATTTATTCGCCGGATCACCGGGAAAACCGCCCGGAAAATCCCGGCGCACTTCCGCATCCGACGGGTTTTTGGTGTTCTTCATCAGCACTTCCGTTCCGTAATACCATGAAGGGATGCCGCGCGTTGTCAGAAGCCAGGTGACGCCCATTTTGTATTTCGCGTAATCGTCGCCAATCACCGACAGGTAGCGGTCGGTATCGTGGTTGTCCAGAAACGTAACCAGCTTTTGCGGATCGGCATAAACCGCATCTGTCGCCAACGCCTGATAAACCCGGTTGACGCCCGAATCCCAGCCAAAATTCTCTTTCAAAGCCGCATTAAAAGCATCATACAAGACAAAATCCAGACCGCCCGGCTGATTGGATTTGAACGGCTGCTCGATCCGGTTTTTGACAAAAAACGCCTGCGCCACGGGGTTGCCAACCCAGGCTTCCCCGAAAATATGGAGTTTGGGATACTCCGTCAAAAGGGCCTGATTACAGCGGTTCAGGAAGTTCAAATCGTTGTATTTATAGGTGTCGACGCGCCACGCATCCAGCGCAAAAAGCTCCGTACACCAGATCGCATGCTGAATCAGATACGTGGACAAAAACGAATTTCGCAGGTTCAGATCGGGCAGAAAAGGCGTGAACCAGCCGTCCAGCAGTACTTTTCGGTCCGAAGCCGAAGAATAGGGATCATACAAAGCCTGCTCTTTGTGCGAACTGCCGGTGTAGGTCGGCCATTGGTTGAACCAGTCTTTGAACGGTTGATTTTTATAAAGCCAGTGGTCGTCGCTCACGTGGTTATACACCGCATCCTGCACCAGTTTCATGCCGCGCTGGTGGAGCGCCTGACCCAATTTTCGGTAGCCCTCCGTGCCGCCAAACCGCTTGTCGATCTGGTAATGGTCCGTAAAATGATAGCCGTGGTACCCCGCCTGCATCCGGTCGGGAGCTTCCTGTTTCAAGGTTTCATCGTTGGCCAGAACCGGCGTCATCCAGAGGGCTGTGACGCCCAGTTCCTGCAAATAATCCAGGTGGTTGGTGATGCCCTGCAAGTCCCCGCCGTGCCGTAAATGCGGAACCGACCGATCGGCTTTGGTGTCGAGCAGGTCAGGAAAAGCATCGTTGGCCGGGTCGCCGTTGGCAAAGCGGTCGGGCATGATCAGGTAAATAAAGTCGGCCGCCGAAACGCCCTGCCCTTTCGGCCCGGTTGTCCGAGGCTTTAACTCGTAGGCTCGACTGACGGTTTCGGAGCCGCTTTTTCCCACAA
The DNA here is from genome assembly GCF_003334855.1 of Larkinella punicea. Taxonomy (GTDB): domain Bacteria; phylum Bacteroidota; class Bacteroidia; order Cytophagales; family Spirosomataceae; genus Larkinella; species Larkinella punicea. Next base: position 58,161 of record NZ_QOWE01000029.1, on the reverse strand, counting down.
TTCGAAAAGTGCCCGGTTTGGCAGTTGCGGAAATAAGCAGATCCAGAAAAATAAAATCGGGGTTTTCGGCCTTCTGTGTTTTCACCAGTTTGACGCCGGGGTAGTTGATCGTGTAGGTCATCGATCCGGCTTTGGGGCCGTAGACGAGAAGCTGGAGGTTGGGGTTTTTCAGGCCGACCCACCAGTTGGTTGGGTCGATGCGCTGGATGGCCGCGGACTGCGCCAGGGCCCGGCACAAGACAAGCTGGATGACCAGAAGCAAGAGGGTAATCGAACGGTTCATAACGGTTAGCGGAGAGATTGGAACACAATCTTAAATATGGTAAAATAAAGGATTTGTTTTCATATTGCCAGTAAATTTGAAATTTGACGTCGAAACCAGTCCGTCTCGTCAGGCAGACATTGGTAAATTTGTATCTTGGACATGAAGACGAATTCATCCACTCCAGATTCTTTCAAAATAAACCGCCGAACTTTTGCCGGTGGGTTGGTGGCTTCCGGTATGCTGCATACCCTGGCGGCTTTTTCCGTTGAACCCTTACAGTCGAACATGAATACATCTGTGCCCATCGAAGAAAAGTCAGACAAACTCGTTGTTTACCAAATTTTTACACGCCTTTTCGGTAATCAGAATACGACCAATAAACCCTGGGGAAGCCGGGATGAAAACGGCGTTGGCAAATTCAACGACATTACCGCCAAAGCCTTGCAGGAACTGAAGAAATTTGGTGTTTCGCACGTCTGGTATACCGGAATTATCGAACACGCGCTGATGACGGATTACTCGGCATTCGGGATCCGGAAAGACAATCCGCAGGTGGTGAAAGGCCGGGCGGGTTCGCCTTATGCCATCAAAGATTATTACGACGTGAACCCGGATCTGGCGGTCGATGTGCCCAACCGGATGAAGGAATTCGAGGATTTACTGAAACGGTCGCACACCAACGATCTGAAAGTGCTGATCGATTTTATTCCCAACCACGTGGCCCGGGAGTATCATTCCGACGCCAAACCGGCAGGCGTGCAGGACATGGGAGAGGGCGATGACACCAGCAAACCCTTCGATCCGAAAAACAATTTCTATTATTTGCCCGGTCAATCATTTCAGGTGCCGCAGGGCGTCGTGACCCCGGAAGAATCGGTGGTGAACTACGTTGAAAATCCGGCCAAAGCGACAGGCAATGACGTTTTCAAAGCCCAGCCCGACCTCAATGACTGGTATGAAACGATCAAGCTGAATTACGGTGTCGATTACCTCAACAACCGCCAAACGCACTTCGATCCGGTTCCGTCGACCTGGGTAAAAATGAAGGATATTCTGCTGTTCTGGGCGGCCAAAGGCGTGGACGGTTTTCGGTGCGACATGGCCGAAATGGTGCCGGTCGAATTTTGGGGCTGGGCCATTCCGCAGGTCAAGGCGGCTTTTCCCGATGTCATTTTTATCGCCGAAATCTACAACCCGCAGCAATACCGCAACTATATTTTTACCGGCAAATTCGATTACCTCTACGACAAAGTTGGCCTGTATGACGCCGTTCGGCGGTTGATGGAAGGCCACGGGACGACGGAGGATATTACGCGGGTTTGGCAACAGGAGTCGGGCGATTATGCCAATCACATGCTGCGGTTTCTGGAAAACCACGACGAACAGCGCGTGGCCTCCCGGTTTTTTGCCAGCGATCCGTGGACGGCGGTTCCGGCCATGACGCTTTCGGCCACCCTGCACACCGGCCCGCTGATGATCTATTTCGGGCAGGAACTGGGCGTCAACCCGACGCAGGCCGAAGGGTTTCAGGGGGAAGATGGCCGGACGACCATTTTTGATTACTGGGGTGTCCCGGAATTTCAGGCCTGGACCAACGGCAGCGTGGACAAACCCGCCAGGTTCGATGGTGGCAAGCTAACGGACGACCAGAAAAATCTTCGGAAATTCTACCAGCAGTTGAACCAGTTGGTCAACACCAGCGACGCCATCCGGATGGGTGCTTTTTACGACTTGCAATACGCAAACAACGCCGGCAAAAGCCCCGGCTACGACCAGCACCGGCTGTATAGTTACCTGCGGCACTCGGCCAAACAGAAACTGCTGATTGTTTGTAATTTCGACAAACAGAAAACCGCTAAAACGACGGTTCGCATTCCGGTGGAAGCCTGGAAAACCATGAAGCTGGACGGGACCAAAATCTATTCGTTTAGCGATATTTTTCGGACAAAAACCAAGTTAAAATCAGCCGCGACTTCCGGTGTTCCGGTCGAATTGCCGCCGTTGAGTGTGCTGGTTTTGGAAATCAAATAAGCTAGCTAGATGGATTAATTTTGTCGTTTTCGTACGAAATGCTCTTGATGCATTTGCAAAAAAGTCGAACGAGATGAAGAAGAATAATGTTAAATTGGTGAGATTTTAAAGCAGCGTGCTATGCAATTAACGTACAGAATACCGGCAGATTCGTTGAATAGTGGCTTTTTAGAGGCTATCAAAGCCAAATTTGCGGGTAAGGAAGTCAGTATTACGGTTGAAGACGTGCCAGATAAAAAACCAGTCAATCAAAAAGAGCTTTATAAAAAGTCGTTGGTTTTGCTTGATCGGTTCAAAGACATGAAAGTAGACCCGAATCTAAATCTTTCTGATTTGGCGAATGAAGTGAATTTATGATCTACTTTGATACGGATGTGCTGATCCACCTTCTGGTTCCACAGGATTCTACCAAAAATAAAAAAGCAAAAGAGCTTTACGAAGCAGCAACATCTGCCAGTCAGTTTCTGATTTCGTTTTTATCCCTGCAAGAAACCGCTTACGTGTTACACCGGCTTGACCGAAAGCCGGATGACATTGAGGCCATGTTGCAAACTTTTCTGCCTTTTGAACCCGTTTTCTATCAAATGGAGGAGATGCTTCGGGCTATCTCAATAGCGAAAGTGATTGGCTTTCAAAATATCAATGATTGTCTCCATACAGCTATTGCCGAAACCCATCATTGCCAGGAGCTGTACACCTTCAATCAGTCAGACTTTAAGCGAATCCAAAAACTGACAAAGATCAAAATAACGGTATTTTGAAATAGGAGCTGGTTTTTTATTTCAACCGTGTATATACAGATTGATGTGGCATCGTGATCCGATTTTTGCTATTTTCACGGAAAACCGGTTCGCTGTCTTGATTCCTGCGTTTTCTTAATCACCGTACTTGATGAAGAAACTGTTTACCGTTCTGCTTGCGTTAGTGCCTTTTACCCGGTCGATTGCTCAGGAAATTACTCTGACTTCGCCACTTCGGCAGGTGGTCGTTGCGCCCGGAATCTCCCCGGCCGAAACGGCAATTGCCATCAGTAAATCGTTTCAGGGGCGTCCGTATGTGGCCCACACGCTGGATGGCAATGAAACCGAACAGTTGGTTGTCAATTTTCGGGCGTTCGATTGCACCACATTTCTGGAAACCACCCTCGCGCTTTCGCTGGCCCGTCATCAGTTGCTCAACGAGCAGGATTCGGTGCAGTTCGACCGCCTTTTTCGCAAGAACCTAACCAAACTGCGGTATCGCAACGGCACCATCGATGGGTTTGCCAGTCGCCTGCATTACTTTTCGGAATGGCTGGTCGATAACGAGCAAAAGGGGATTGTACAGGATGTGACGCGAAAAATTGGCGGTATGCAGGTGTCAAAACCGGTGTCGTATATGACCAAAAGCACCTGGAAATACCCGCAGCTTTCGGACCCTTCAACCCTTCAGCAGATCGCGCTGGTGGAGTCGGCCATCAGCCAGCAGAGCTTCTGGTTTATTCCCAAAAAACGCATCAAAGAGATCGAAAGTAGCCTGAAAGAAGGCGACATCATCATGCTGACGGCTTCCCGGCCCGGTTTGGACATGAAGCACGTTGGTTTTGTGGTCTGGCAAAATGGCCCTAATGGAGAGAAAAGGGCGCATTTGCTGCACGCGTCGTCGCACTACGGTGAAGTAATGATATCGGAAGAACCGTTGGCCGATTACGTGTTGTGGAACCGGCAATTTTCGGGCATTCGGGTGGCGCGTTTGAAAGAAAACAGTCCGCAGAACCTCTCTTACAAAGACGCCCGCCGAATCAACTGAAAGGGATTTTTTACTTTTTCATGTCGTTTTTCCAGAATGAGCCGGGCCGCGGTTTCGCCCATTTTTTCGTGGTCGGTCGAAATCACCGCAATGCCGTCGGCCAGGACTTCCTTCAGGGGCGTTTCGTTAAAGGCCAGCACTCCGATGTCCTGCCCCAGTTTCAAACCCCGCTGTTTGACCTGCCGAACCAGTTCGACCAGGTCGCCGTCTTCCAGCACAATATAGGCCGTACCGGTTTGCAGTTCGCGCCCCGTCAGCGTATCGAGTAGCTCGAACTCTTTGTGGTAGTGAACGCAGAAATTTCGAAAACCGCGCACGATTTCCCGGGGATAATAGACTTCTTTTGGGAAAACCAACGTCAGTTTTTTGTACTTTTCCAGCACATCCAGACCTGATTCCAGGGCTTCGTAAATATCGCGGTCAAACTGCTGGTAAATCGCCGAATAGTTGCCGTGTAATTCCGAAATCTCCCGATCCAGAATGATCAGTTCGTTGGCCGGAATCTGCTCCAGCAACTTGACGACGTTCACCTGTTCGGTTTCTTCGTAAAAGTGCGGCATCACCACGTAATAGTGGTATTGCCCCAGATTTTCTTCCAGCAGTTTTTTAAACCGCTGCGCGCTGTGGTGGTGAATGCGCAGGTCGACCACAGCGTTGTGGCCCAAAGCATTCACCAGCGAATAGTAAATGATTTTTTTGTAGGCGCTAAACTTGTTGATCAGAAACAGAACCCGCAATTGGCCGGGACCATCGCGCCGGATAAAAAATCCTTTGCCCTGAACCGCCTGAATCACCCCTTCTTTTTTCAGGAAGTTGTAAGCTTTCTCGACGGTATCGCGGGCCAGGTAATATTCTTCACTCAGTTCATTGATCGACGGCAGTTGCTGATCCCTTTTGAGGGTACCAATTTCAATGCCATTGATCACCGCGTTGACGATCTGACGGTATTTCGGAACGCTCGACTGAGATTCGATATGAAGATCAATCATGGACAGGGGTTAAGGGAATTTTGGAAACTTACTGAAATCCGGTTTGCGTTTCTCCAGAAACGAATCTTTGCCTTCTTTCGCTTCATCCGACAAATAATACAACAGGGTGGCATCACCCGCCAGTTGCTGAATGCCGGCCTGACCATCCAGTTCGGCATTGAACGATGCTTTCAGCATCCGCAGCGCAATCGGACTTTTTTCGAGCATCTTGCGGCACCATTCCAGGGTGGTTTCTTCGAGTTGTTCCAGCGGCACCACTTTATTGACCAGCCCCATCTGCAAGGCTTCCTGTGCGTCGTACTGGTCACACAAATACCAGATTTCGCGGGCTTTTTTCTGTCCGACAATCCGGGCCAGATACGAAGCGCCAAAACCGCCGTCGAAACTCCCGACTTTGGGGCCGGTCTGGCCGAAACGGGCGTTTTCGGCCGCAATCGTCAGGTCAGAAACCACGTGCAGAACGTGACCACCGCCGATGGCCCAGCCAGCCACCATCGCAATCACCGGTTTCGGAATCCGCCGGATCTGCATCTGAAAATCGAGCACGTTCAACCGCGGAACGCTGTCTTCACCCACATACCCGCCATGGCCCCGGACGGACTGATCGCCACCGCTGCAAAACGCTTTGCCACCTTCACCCGTCAAAATCACAACCCCCACGCGCTCGTCCTGGCGGGCGAGTTCCATGGCTTCGCTCATTTCCCTGACCGTCAACGGCGTAAACGCATTGTGCTTTTCGGGCCGGTTAATGCTGATTTTGGCAACACCTTCGTAATACTGGAACAGAATCTCGCGGTATTCTTTAATGGTTTCCCAGGGATATTTGCTTTGCATTGAATGTTAAAGTTTGTGATGGTTAACTATGGTTAAAATGGTTAACTATGGTTTGATGGTTAATTATGGTTTGATGGTTAAAAGTTTGAATGACAGCTAACTAGCTAATTAACCATCAAAACCATTTAACCATCAAACCATAATTAGCCATCTAATTTATTCTTCTGTAAACTCAGTTTCATGGTAAACGACGTCCCAGGTGTGGTCGGCCATCATGCGAACCGTGGCAACACACCGGCGAAACGGATACGTCCGTCCCCACTCATTCGGTGCGATCATGGACAACACATCGGTTCCGTCTTTTTTCTCATAGAAATAATACGTGTGTCCGACAATGGGTTCGAAACCCATTTGGGCACCGTAAATCCGTTCCGACACTTCCACGCGGTTGCGGATGGCGGTGGCCTGTTCGGCCAGCAACTGCATCTGCCGGTACAACTGCGAGAGTTGCAAATCCGTTTGTTCACGCATGGCCGTCACCGCCCGGCCTTTCATTTTTCCCTTGTCCTCCGGCTTGATCAAGGCGCCACCAACCGAGTGGGCATATTCGAGCAAACCGGGTTTATCCGTAACTTTATCGACTGAAATCGGATTTACAAACGCTTCGTTCGCCATAGTAAAGTGGGTCAGTTTTAAGTTTACGGTTTAATGTTCCGAAAAGTGTACCACGATCGGCAACGATAAACCAGAAACGATAAACTTGAAAACCGATGTGGGCCTTCAGAGTTTTGTCAGGAACAAAAATCGGGGCAAAAGTAGCTTATTTTTACGATTCATACCGTACTCCCCATGCGAATAGCACCCGGTAATTTACCGATACCCCAAACGGAATACGAAGCAAAGGCCATCGCGTTTTGCCGGCAATGGCTTTCCGGCCAGTCGATGTTCACGCTCCATACTTCCGGATCGACCGGAACGCCGAAACCGATCAACCTGAGTCGACGCCAGATGAGGGCCAGTGCGGTTCTGACGGGCCACACGTTCGGCCTGGCGCCGGGCGATCACACGCTGGTCTGCCTGAATGTGGACTACATTGCCGGGGTCATGATGCTGGTTCGGGGGCTTGAACTCGGGTTGGTGATGACCGTCGTAGAACCGTCGTCCAATCCGTTGCGAACCCTCAATCCGGAAACCGAACCGTTTGATTTTGCGGCTTTCGTGCCTTTGCAGATGCACACGATGCTCGACCATCCCGGTCATTCGTTGCCCATTCTGAATCGCATGAAGGCAATTCTGGTGGGGGGAGCCGCCGTGGATCGAACACTGGCTGAACGGTTGCAAACCGTATCGGCCCCGGTTTTCAGCACCTACGGCATGACCGAAACCGTTTCCCACATTGCCATCCGGCGCATCAACGGGCCGGGTCGAACGGAGGTATTTCAGGCATTGAAAGGCGTTGAAATCGGGGTCGATGCGCGAAATTGTCTATTTATCACAGCCGCAGCTTCTGACTTTGCAACGATTCAAACCAACGATGTGGTCGACCTGATTGATTCTTTTCATTTTCGCCTTTTAGGCCGTGCCGACTCGATCATCAACAGCGGGGGGGTGAAAATTCAGCCGGAAAGGGTGGAGGACGTGATTGCCGAACTACTGGCGAAGGAGAGCATTTCGGCCCGGTTTTTCGTCGCGGGTGTGCCGGACGAGCGGTTGGGGCAGCAGGTTGTTTTGTTTCTGGAAGGAACCGAATGGCCGGAAAGTTGCCTGGACGCCATTGAAAAGGTCGTGAAGCATGCCATCGGGCCGTATGCTGTGCCCCGAAAAACCGTACGGGTGCCGTTTTTTTTCGAAACACCCACCGGGAAGATCGACCGAAAAGCGATTGTTTCGGCTCACCCATAGCCGGGCGTCTTTTTTCTCCGGTCTTTAATCCCTATTCTTGCAACATGATTGAGCAGCGCTTCAAAATGATCGAAATCCGGTACCAAACCGCTCTGGTAGTTCCACCACCGTACGCCCACTTTTTTACCCTTCAACTCCATCCGACCAATGACGGCCGTCTGTCGATCAACCTGACGATGACCTATACCGATCGGGAAGAACTGGACGAAGAAGAAATTACCGGAGAAGGCTTTTCCATGAACGATGACTACCAATGGGCGGGACACCTGCCGGCCATTTGGGAGCAAACCGTTAGCGATCTGGCCCGAAAAACCCAGCTCAAGACTTTTAATGAAGAAAAACTAAGTGACAATCAGGATTATTTTTTGGTGACGATTGAAACGTACGCGCAGGGCAGCCAGTCCGGAACGCCTTCTCAGCGCTCCGAATGGCAGTTTTTGAGCCAGGAATTGATTCAGGCCGTATACGAAGTTTCGGGGAAAGAAAAACCGTTTGAAGCAACCTACCTGGAAATCGAGTCGGGCAACCGGACAGAAGCGCACCTGACCGCATCGTTTGCCGGACGGGAGGTGCGTCTGGAAACCCGGCGTGCGAACCAACCCCAAGCCAAAACCCTGCCGTGGAAAGAATTGAAGGCCCTGATGGAAGTTTTTTTCGCTGTGGATTACAACAGCGAAGAAGCTCTGCTCGATGTTCCGCGCAAACCCGGCCGGTATCTGAACCTGGGAACGCCGGAATGGTACGAAACCGGCACGGCCATCATCGGTGATGAAGGAGCCGTGAGCAAACTTCGGAAAGTTTTGGTTCGGCTCATTCAATCGTAAACGGCTGGTTTACAGCGTCACGGTTTGCTGTGTCATGATCAGCTCCGATTTTCCGCCGGCTTCTTTCAGCAAACACCCCAGGCGGTATTGCCCCGGTTGGGTGGCTTTTAAAGGCACCGTAGTTGAAAAACCGTTTCCAAAATAAACCCCCTCAGTGAGCAACCGACGCCAGCCTGCCATTTTGGGCAGCGTTCCGGTCAGATAGGTACGCTGGGTGGTTTCATCGTGCAGCACCACAAACAATTCATCGCGCAACTGCCTACGGCGGAGCGGAAATTCGGGGGTTTCAATCAGCAATTGTGGAGGGCCGTTTCCTTCGTGGAGATAGTGCTTGGTCTGGAAAACCAGCGGTTTGAAACGATTCTGCCGGATGGTAGCCTTCAGCCGTTCGTCAAAATCCGCGAATCGTTCAGGCACCTGCCAGTAGCCCTGCTGATAGGCCGGAACCAGAAACTCAATGCTGCTTTCGATGGAACTGAAATTGCATAACTCCGTTTGGTTTTTTCGCCAGTTATACGTGTCGGCAACGTAGCGGGTATATTTGTTAACGACTTCAGGCGTGTAGAGAGAGTAGGAACTTAAATAAAAAAGTGTCGCAAAAACGACAAAGAAGACATAAGTTCCCCGGCGCAGTTTAGGATAGGTGATGAGTAAAAATAAATAAAAGAAAACGGAGCTGAAAGCCGCATAAATTTTAAAGCGGTTTTCCAGAACGATTTCGGAGGAAGCCCGATAAATCGTAATCAATCCCGTCGTTAAAAATATAAAACAAAAAAACGCAAATATCGTGTGGGCAACCGCCGGTTGGGTTGAATTTTTCCGAAGGCTTTGATAAACTGCCATTAGCATGGAAGGAATGACCACAATGCAGATCAAGGTCCCCCAGATGATTGGGGCACCGATGGATAATGAAGGCCAGGTCGACAGGGTTGCGCCAATTTTCGCTACAAAAGCCGCCGGAATGAGCGGCCAGTCGATGCTGCTTTTGACCCCACTGCCGGGCGTGTAGCCCGCCAGATAACCGGCTAAAGCGATCATCATGGCCAGCATCCAGGGCAACAAAACAACGTAATGCCGGTTAATCAGCAGAATAAAAAAACCGGTTGCAAACACCAGGATGCCATTTCCGTGCGTGTAGGTGGCCAAAAGGGCCAGAAAAACGGCCGTCGCGACCCGAACTGGTGACGGCTCCTGGAGCAGGATCAGGCAGGCGCACAGGAGGAGGAGCAGGGTGATGTGCTGCAGTCCGGTTAATGCCCAGATCGTAACTTCATGGTATTGCGGCTGAAAAATCAATAACGGAATGGGAAGAAAATACGCCAGAGGAAGTTTTAACTGCCGAAATAATCCATAGATATAACCCGCCACAAAAATTAAATTAATTGCAGCAATAAAAATATAACTTCGGAAATTCAAATGGCCGTTAATCAGATAATCGATGTAGGAAACAAACCGGGGTACGAAAATACGGTGATCGTTATCCGCCCGAAAAAAAGTAGAAATCGTTTCTGGCCAGCTTAATCCTTTTCTAATTTCAGTAATTAACTGAAGAAAGGTGTTGTCATCCTGGAAGGGGAAGTTGACGGAATAAATGGCGACGTAATAGACAAAAAAAACAACAGCGCCGACACTTACCAAACCCGATATCCAATTTAAAATATGGATGAAAACAGGGCTTTTTGTCTTTGGCTGGTTGAGTAACAAAGTGTTCACACTAGTAAGTCGGTAACGTTGTCAATATACTTTCGTAAGCGAACTGTAAATTCGGATGATGACTCTATACACTATTTTTTCTGAAGGCGATCCAGCTCATACTGCAGGTCTTCAACCAGGGTTCGAATGCCATCCAGAGACGGGCTGGCTTCGGGCATTTGCTGACTGATAAAAGCAGAAACCTCCCACACTTCGATCACTTCACGAATGGAAACTTCCCGGCTGTTGATCGAAGGCTGATCGGAAGACAACAGCAAAGTCCCTTTCAGTTTGACCTGATTAAAAACCCGGCGGCACAGGATGCCCTGGTTCTGAATCAGCAGGACATGCAGCTTGCTGTCGGCAATATCATACCAGTTCCGGATGTATTTGCCAATCAGCACCGCGCCCGGAAAAGCAAACTCTTCCCCCGCTTCAAAAGCCCGGTAAGTGTCGGGCGGGAGCAAAGGTAATTGTAAAATCGCCAACCGATTCAAAAAATCAGGTTGCTGGTACCGCTGCATATAATCGCTGAACTGACGCTTTCGGACGTAAGCAATTGTACTGGTTGAATACGTCTCGGCCGAACTGCGGTGTTCGGGGGGCGGACTGGTTACCGTTCGCGTAGTATCGTAACTATTATTGAAAGATAAAGGTTGTGATGAAGGCGGATTACCAGACAAAGAATAAGGCGAGAATCCTTCGCGACGCGAAACCGGCCGGGGAACAATCCGTTGCGATACCAGCTTGATTTGCGGCTGGGCAGGCGGGTAATGATCGACCGGTTTCTGAAAGTTTACCGGTGGCTTCGAGGCCGGTTGCTGGTAGTATTTTTCAAGAACGGAAGAGAGAGCCTGGGGAGCAGACGCGGTATTTTCAGTTTCGGCAATCTCTTTCGGCAGGGGCGAAGCCGGAAAACCGGTGGAGGGCTGGGCACCTGACGGCGACCGGTCGAGCGGCAGCGCCAGATCGGGCGTTTCACGGATTTTCCGCAGGTCACTCTTCAACAGATTGTCGACTGTAGTGCTGAACGCGCGGGCAATCGACATCAGATTGTCCAGATTAGGGTTGGCCCGGGCTTCTTCGTAAGCCCCCAACAGCGATCGTTTGATGCCAATCCGCCGGGCAAACTGTTCCTGAGTCAACCCATTGAGCCGGCGAAGGTATTTAATGTTGTTGCTGACAATACTCATCGGACAGTGTTTTGACAAAAATATTAGTATTTCTGTATTATTACCGGTTTTTTCATGAAAACGTAATCATCCAATGATTTTGCCGCCATTTAATCGCGAAAATAAGACACAGCTCCGGGATTTGTTCGATGCCCAACGCCGACAGACGGTTTTTCTGAAAGAATCCTCGGCCGGGGAACGGGTGGCTAAATTGAAAAAGATACAAGCGTATCTGCTGGCCAACCGGGCGGTTTTAGCAAAGGCACTCTATGCCGATTTCCGAAAACCGGCGACCGAAACCGATTTGACCGAGGTGTATGGCACAATCAACGAACTGAATGTGGCCATTCGTCATTTGAAAAGATGGATGAAACCCCAGCCGGTTCCCACTCCGCCGGGTATGTTGGGAACGACCAGCTTTATACACTATGAACCCAAAGGCGTAACGCTGATCATTTCGCCCTGGAATTACCCCATTTATCTGACCCTGAAACCACTCATTTCGGCCATTGCCGCCGGAAATACGGCGGTTATCAAACCGTCGGAGCATTCTCCCGGTGCTTCTGCCTTCCTTCGAACGCTGGTGGAGGAGCTATTTCCGCCGGAAGAAGTGGCGGTTTTGGAGGGCGACGCTACGTTGGCTCAATACTTATTGGAATTACCCTTCGACCATATTTTCTTTACGGGCAGTACGGAAGTGGGGAAAATAGTGATGACGGCAGCGGCCCGAACCCTGGCGTCGGTGACCCTGGAACTGGGCGGTAAATCCCCCGGCATTATCGACGAAACCGCCGATATCCGGACTGCAGCCCGGCAGATTGCCTGGGGAAAATGGATCAACAACGGACAGACCTGCGTGGCTCCGGATTTCATCCTGATTCAGCGATCTGAAAAAGACCGGTTTATCCGGGAGATTCGTGAAGCGATTCGGGTCATGTACGATGCGGAGGGGAAGGGGATTCAGGCTTCGGAAAGTTATGCCCGAATCATCAATGACCGGCATTTCCAGCGGCTCAAATCCCTGTTGGACGATGCGGTACAGAAAGGAGCAAACGTGTCGATCGGTGGGCAAACCGATGCCGGTGAGCGGTTTATGGAGCCTACTCTGCTCGAAAATGTAACGGTGAAAATGGCCGTGATGCAGGAAGAAATTTTCGGCCCTCTTTTGCCGGTTATTCCGTACGATACCCGCGAAGAAGTGGTTCGTTTTCTGGGTGGCCGGCCCAAGCCGCTCGCTTTGTATATTTTTAGCGGGAAAGAATCGAACCGCCAGTTCTGGTTGAACCGGACGACGGCCGGAAATACGGTCCTGAATGACACGATCATTCATTTTGCCCATGCTGAATTGCCGGTGGGCGGCATCAACCAAAGTGGGATTGGAAAATCGAACGGGTTTTATGGTTTTCAGGAATTTTCCAATGCCCGGGGCGTTGTGAAGCGCCAGTTTGGAACAGTGAAGTATCTCTATCCTCCTTATTCAGACAGGGTTAAACGAATGGTCAAAATAATTTTAAAATACTTTTAAACGAATTGAATCCGTATTGGGTCAATTGATAAGATTGCTATATTAGTATCAGTTTTTACTCAACAGCCTCTGTATGATAAATACGTCTCCTTCCTCTGCCGACTTGAAAGAAACGGTTCCCGGTACAACCAAGGAACAAAACAAAAAGTCAGGAGGTCGATCTGGCATTCCGATTATTTTCGTTCATCAGCGTTACAGTTTTTATCTGGAATACACCCTTCGGCAAGCCGCTCATTCCAATCCCGACAGTCCGATTCACCTCCTGGGTGATGACGACAATAACCGGTTCCCGTTTTTGATTCACCACAAGGTCAGTGATTTGTTAAATCCGGAAACGGACAGGTTTAAAAGTGTGTATCAACACCAGTCTCCCAATCATTACGACTACGAACTGTTCTGTTTTGTGCGCTGGTATCTGGTAAAAGAACTGATGCGACGCGAAGGCTATCAACAGGTTTTCGTGGCCGATTCGGATGTCATGATTTATTCGGATATTACCCACTACGTGAACCAGGCCGGTTTGACAAAATACCAGGCTGCTTTCAATATCGGCGTTGACTATCAGTGGGTTCGGTCAGCATCGGGCCATTCGTCGTACTGGACCTGGGAGGGAATCAGCCAGTTTTGTGATCTGATGAGTAACCTGTATACCCTGCCCCGGTTTATCACGTTCATGGATCAGATTCGGGCGGAGAAGATCATCAAAAACGACCGGGCCGGCATTTCGGACATGACGGCTTTGTATGTTTTTTACGAGGAAGAAAATTCGCGCATCCGTAATCTGTCGGCTTGTCTGAATGGGTCGGCTTTCGATCACAACATTTCGATGGCAACCAATTACGATCTGGATGAATACGAATTTGGGCTGGGGCGCAAGAAAATCGTGATCAAAAATGGACACCCTGTTGCCTACAACCTGTTGTTGAAAAAAGAGATCATTCTCCATACGCTCCACTTTCAGGGCAATAGCAAAAACATTATCCACCGGTATTATACGGGAGGAGGATTGCTGGGAAACAAAGCCTTAAGGGAGATTCGTTTTCGGGCTTCCGTACTCTATCACATGGTGCGATAAGGCCGGAAAGCATCAATATTCATTGTAGGGCAGATTGACGGTATCCCGCCAATACGTCGTAACGTCGCTGATCATCTGAATCAATTCCGTAAACTGGATGGGTTTAACGAGGTAGGAATTGGCCCCCAACCGGTAGGCTTTTTCCACCTCCTGCCGCGACGAAGTCAGAATCAGCACCGGAATATTTTTTAACTGGTGGTCGGCCCGAATGGCCTGAAGCGTCTCCAATCCATTCCGGAGGGGCATATTGATGTCCATAATCACCAGCGAAGGAAGCGGGTTGACGGCCTCCACGCCAATGCAATTCATCAGATAGTCGATGACCTGATCCCCATCCTCCACAAACCGTCCGCAGTCGAACAACCCATTTTGCATAAACGCTTCATCCAGCAACAGCCGATCTTCTTCATCGTCTTCGGCAACTAATATGGTAAAAGGTCGGTTGGGCAACATAAAGAAATAAACAGGTGCCGGACAATGGCCCTAAATGAGAGATTGAAGGTAGTAGTTTTCCGGTTTATTGCCAACTTGTAAATCATATTTCGCCCCGGTTCGATTGTTTAGCGGTTTTGTGTACCTTACCGGTCCAACTTTTTTTGATGGCCCCTTTCAAAATTATGCGCTATTGGTTGCCGGTTTTTCTGCTTACAACCCTGTCGGCTGCGGCTCAGACCCTTCCCGTTCTGGATCAAAATCCCCCCCGCCTGCACTGGTATCAACTGCAAACACCCCACTTTCGGGTTCTGTATCCAACCGGTTTCGACCAAACCGCCCAGCAAACCGCCCGGCGTCTGGAGCAGGTGTATGAACCCGTCAGTGCGACGCTGCAAAAAAAGCCCCGCAGGTTGTCGGTGGTTCTGCAGAACCAGACCATGATCAGCAACGGCTTTGTGACCATGATGCCCCGGCGCTCGGAGTTTTTTGCCATTCCGTCTCAGGACCCTTTTCTGGCCGGAAATCTCGAATGGCTCGATCTGCTGGCCGTTCACGAGTTCCGGCACGTCGTTCAATACGATAAAGCATTGCAGGGACTGACGCGGCTGGCGTATACGGTTTTTGGAAATTCCGCCTTCACGGCCCTGACGCTGGGCGTGCCGGACTGGTTTTGGGAAGGCGACGCCGTGGGTACGGAAACCGCTCTGACGCTGGGAGGTCGCGGGCGAATTCCGAACTTCGATCTGGGCATGCGGGCCAATTTGCTGGCCGGAAAGCGGTTTAGCTATTCCAAAGCCGTCGGTGGATCGTACCGCGACAATGTACCCAATCATTACGTTCTGGGATACTTTATGTCTACCTATTTAAAACGGACCTACGGTGCGGATGCCTGGAGCAGCGCCCTGAATCGGTATTACCGGTTTCCGTTGTACCCGTTTTCTTTTTCCAACAGCGTTAAAAAAACGACGAACTACCGGATTGAAGAACTCTACCGGCGGTCGATGGCCGATATCGAAGAAAGCTGGCGGAAACAACAGGAAAGTCTGCGTTTAACCGATGCGGTAACGTTTCCAGTAAACGCATCGGGAAAGGTGTTTACCAATTACCAATATCCGCAGTATGTCTCAGACCACGAGGTGATTGCCTTGAAATCCGGGTTGGGAGATATTGCGCAGTTTGTACGGCTGGATCGGAATGGCATTGAATCCAAAGTCATGGTACCCGGTTTATACAACAACCCCGAAATGTTGTCGGTGGCGGCCGGAAAAATCTGCTGGACCGAATTCCGATATGATGTCCGTTTCGGGCAACGAATTCAGTCCGAGATCAAGCTCTTCGATTTGAAATCCCGCCAGCTCAAACGATTGTCCAGCCACAGCCGCTATTCGGTGGCGTCTCTGTCGCCCGACGGAACCCGGGTGGTGGCCGTCCGCAACGACGAATCGTACCAAATCCGGCTGGTCATTCTCGACGCCCAAACCGGTCAGGAACTGCGGGTTCTGGATAATCCACAGAATGACTTTTATGGTCAGCCCCGCTGGCAGGACGACAACCGAACGCTGGTGGTGGTGACCCGCACCAAATCCGGAAAAACGATTCAATCCATTGATTCTGAAACGAATATTCGACGTGATTTGATGCCGGTTTCCGGTCAGAACATCAGCCACCCCCAACCCTGGAAACAATATGTTTTCTACAATTCGCCCCAGTCCGGCATCGACAACCTGTATGCGCTCGACACCAAAACCGGTCAGTCGTACCAGGTAACCTCCCGACCGCTCGGGGCCTATCACCCGGCGATCTCTGCCGACGGGCAGAAACTGAGCTTCCATGACTTTCACGCCGAAGGCTACCGCATCGCCGAAATGCCGCTCGATCCGTCCCGGTGGACTCCCGTGGGTCAGGTTCGTGATGGCGCCGTCCGGTATTTTGGCCCCTTGATCAGCCAGGAAACGGGTGGTGCGCAGGTGAGGTCGGCTCTGGCCGATTCGCTGCCCCCGACGACCGATTTTCCCAAAAAACGCTTTAACCGCCTGTTGAACGCCGTCAATGTGTATAGCTGGGGGCCGGTGGTGAGTTCTGACGGCCAAAGCGGAACGGTCGGTTTGCGGTCGCAGGATCTCTTGAGTACGACTCAAATCGACCTGGGCGTGGGGTATGACCAGTCGGAACGAACGGTGAATTACTACGGAAATCTCAGCTATCAGGGGTTTTTTCCGATCATCGACCTCGGTTTTCAGCGGGGCCGCCGGTCCACGTCCGTCTACATCGACCGCCGGGCACCGCTCGATTCGTTGCGGAGCGACGCCTGGAATTACAACCAGTTGAACGCCGGCATCCGGATTCCACTACAACTCACGACCTCAAAATATTTTCAAAGCGCTTCTTTGTCAGCGTATTATAACTTGCAGCAGGTCAGCGGGTATGACCTGCCGGTGCGTCCCATCACGGAAGTGGGTTTTGACCGCGTGCTGCATGGCATGTCCTACGCGGCATCCTATTCGCGTACGCTGAAACAGAGCAAACGCGACGTTGGCCCCCGCTGGGGACAGGCGGTTTCGGCCGTCTGGCGAAACACGCCGTTTGGCGGAAAACTGACCGGCGAGGTGTGGGCGGTGCAGGGCAGTCTGTATTTTCCGGGGGTCGGAAAACACCATTCATTGCGGCTGCGGGCGGGCTATCAACAGCAAATGCAGGGAACGTACCGGTTTGCACCGGCGGTTTTCTATCCGCGCGGTCAGTCCTATGTGAGCTATGACCAGTTGATGGCAGGCAGTGTGGAATACCGCCTGCCGCTGCTCAATCCCCACTGGTCGATTGGGCGCTGGCTTTACATCCAACGCGTCAAAGCCACCGGTTTTTACGATACCGCGCAGGGGGAGAGTCAGGTGCTTGTGCAGGGGCAAAACCGGGTCGTTACCGATCAGTTTTATACAACGGGGCTGGATCTTTCGTTTGTCTTCAACGTCATGCGGTTACGCACGCCGTTCGAAGCGGGGATGCGAACCATCTACAACCTCAAAACCGGTGAACTACTGCTGCAACCGCTGGTGATCGGAATTGGCTTTTAGCATTGAGTGATTTGTGATTGAGCGATTGAGTGACAATACATCCTTCTCATCGCTCAATCAGTAGTGTACGAAGGATGCATTTTTTTCCACCCTCTTTGGCTGTTGGCGTAGAACGATCTTTAGAATGGTTTTTTCTGATGCTGTAACGCGAATGAGGGGTTGCTGGCCGCGTAGCGGACGGATGTTTGTAACGAAAAGACTACCCGGTTCCTCCCGCGTGCCTTTGGGTACGCAACAGGCAGGTGCAGGTGATTGCGTACCCAAAGGCACGCGGGCTTTCTTGATGGCACACTGTGGCTACAAACATCCGTCCGCTACGCGGCCAACCACCCCTCATTTGCGTTAGCATCGACAAGCGTTTGCAAAATCGTGACCAAAAAAGGGAAGAAAAAACGGTTTACCAATCATTTTAAATCCTTCGTACAGTACTGTCACTCAATCACAAATCACTCAATGATAAACTTCCTTGCGGGCCGATTTCAGCGTATTTTGCATTAGGGAGCAGATCGTCATCAGGCCGACGCCACCGGGAACCGGCGTGATGAAGCTCGTTTTGGGAGCTACCTCGTCAAATTTCACATCACCTTTCAGCGCAAAACCGCTTTTTTTGGAAGGATCCGGAACGCGTTCCAGCCCCACGTCGATTACCACGGCCCCTTCCTTCACCATGTCGGCGGTGATAAATTCCGGTCGGCCCAGGGCCGCTATCAGAATATCGGCTGAACGGCAGATTTCGGGCAGATTCTGCGTCCGGCTGTGGGTCATGGTCACGGTGCAATTGCCGGGATAGGTGTTGCGCTGCATCAGAATGCTCATCGGCAAACCCACAATCTGGCTGCGACCCACCACCACGCAATGTTTGCCGGCGGTTTCGATCTGATACCGTTGCAGCATTTCCAGAATGCCCTGCGGAGTGGCCGAAATATAAGCCGGTAAGCCCTTGGCCATGCGGCCAATGTTGATCGGATGAAAACCGTCCACGTCCTTGGCGGGATCAATGGTTTCCATGACTTTGTCGGCCGAAATGTGGGCGGGCAGGGGCAACTGAACAATCAGACCATCCATGTCCGGATTGGCGTTTACGGCCTGAACAGCATCGATCAGCTCCGCTTCGGAAACCGTATCATCGAACCGGATGAGCGTGGATGCCATGCCGATTTCTTCGCAGCTTTTCATTTTGCTGGCAACGTAGGTTTCACTACGCCCCGCCGTGCCGACCAGAATGGCGACCAGGTGCGGAGTTTTGCCGCCCTGGGATTTGATTTCGGCGACTTCTGCCGCGAGTTCCTGTTTGATTTGTTGGGAGAGAACTTTTCCGTCGAGGAGTTGCATGCGCTAATTCGATAAAACGCAAAGGTAGCGGTTTTACACAGACGATTGACCGGATTTCTTCCACATTGTTTGAAAGCAGGCTGGTTTTTAAGCGAAAAATTTAGTATACTTGTAAAAACCGCATTGTGGCTTTACCTATCGTTTTACTAAAAATGGTTCGTTGATGAAGTTTTATCGCCCCCTTTTTCATGTGATTTCTTTCCTCCTGATCGGGTGGACATTGGCTTCATGGGCCAAAATGTCCGACGGGCGTGTGAAGGAGGAGTTGTCCGTGAAAGTGGCGACGATCGATGTGTCATCCGGGTATGAACTGACGGATCATCTGACAGACGGATTTGCGCACTTGATTGTTCACGAAGCCCTGGTCACTCCCACGGTTTCTCACCAGGTACCGCTGCCCTTTTTTGCAATTATTGCTGCGATTTGGGTGTTGATCAAGCCCGTAGCCCTTTTCCTCCGGCGCGACGTTTTCTATTATTTCTTCTCCTGGTTTCGGCGTCTCTTTGGCCACCAGATCGCCATTAACGCCCCCTGACCTTCCTGAGATTGATAATCAATTAATTAATTAATTATCCACCATCAACTCAGGAATTATGGTAAAGAAACGCATACAACGGGCTCGTAATTCGGCCGTTTTTCGGGAAATAAAAGAGGTTATATTGATTGTTCTGGGCGTACTCAGCGCCGGAATGGGACTGAAAGGATTCTTGTTACCCAATGATTTTCTGGACGGGGGCGTAATCGGTATTTCGCTGCTGCTTCAAATTAAAACCGGCATCGACCTGGCCATTCTGGTCGTGGTGGTCAACATCCCGTTTATCTGGATGGGATTCCGTCAGGTATCCTGGACCTTTGCCCTCAAAACCGCCGTCGCCATTGGATTGCTGGCTTTGTGTCTGGCTTTTATCCCGTATCCCGTCGTGACAACGGATAAACTGCTGATTGCCGTCTTTGGCGGTTTTTTCCTCGGTGCCGGCATTGGACTGGCCATTCGGGGGGGCGGAGTGCTGGATGGGACGGAGGTGCTGGCGATTTATGTGAGCCGCCGTTCGCCCCTGTCGGTAGGGGATGTCATCATGATCATCAACGTCCTGATTTTTGGGTCTGCCGCCGTGTTCATCAACGTCGAAACCGCCCTTTACGCCATGTTGACGTATCTCTCGGCCTCAAAAACCGTCGATTTCATTATTCACGGCATTGAAGAATACATCGCCGTCATGATCGTTTCGGATCGGCACGAAGAAGTGCGCCAACTGATTACGGAAGAACTCGAACGCGGGGTTACCGTTTTGAAAGGTGAAAAAGGATTTGGCAAACGCGGCATGCGGGAAAACGACATCAATATTCTGTATGCCGTTGTTACCCGGCTGGAAATCACCCGCTTAAAAGATAAAATCAGCGAAGTCGATGAAAAAGCCTTTCTGATTGAACACAGCATCGCCGACGTAAAAGGCGGGATGATCAAGCCCCGTCCGCTGCATTGACGATCAACTGCTCGGCCAGCCGCGACAAACCCGTCGTGGCTGGTTCGGGAATAAACGTCAGGTTTTTGCGGGGACGTATATCCGGCACGTTCGGATCGACCACATAAATCGGGACGCCCGGCCGGACGTAGTCGATCAAACCGGCTGCCGGATAAACCACCATCGAGGTGCCGACGATGATCAGAATGTCGGCGGCATGGGTCAGTTCAACGGCGGTTTCCATCATCGGCACGGCTTCGCCAAACCAGACAATGTGGGGGCGCAACGGCGCCCCTTTTTCACAGCGGTCGGTTCGTTTCAATTCCCAGCCATCGATGTCGTAAATTAGGTTTTCATCCCGCGTACTGCGCGACTTGAACAGTTCGCCGTGCAGGTGAATTACGTTCGATGAACCGGCTTTTTCATGCAGATTATCAACATTTTGGGTGATGATGGTTACCTCATAGAACTTCTCCAGGGATTTCAACGCCAGATGGCCGGCATTGGGTTTCGCATCAAGGGCCTGTTTCCGGCGTTGGTTGTAAAAATCAAGCACCAGATCCGGATCTTTCGCCCAGCCTTCGGGCGTGGCAACATCCTCGATGCGGTGGTTTTCCCACAAACCGTTGGAGTCGCGGAAGGTTTTCAAACCGCTCTCGGCACTGATCCCGGCTCCGGACAATACAACCAGTTTAAGACGTTTGGGCATGGGGTACACCAATTGAATAGGCCTTCAAAATAGTGCATCTTTCGGAAACAAAAAAGCGGTAACTTTTTGGAATAACCGCTCTGGAAGGAAACCAATTGAGAGGTAATGACAAAAAAAGCCACTCAATCTTGATTGAGTGGCTTCGTATCTACAACGGGCCGTATTTATTTCTTTTTCACAGCGGTTTTCTTGGCCGCAGCGGGACGCGTTGCCGGTGCTTTCGTAACCTTCTTCGCTTTGGGTTTTTCCTCAACACCGGTGTCACCCGCCAGTTTCAGACAGTCTTCCAGAGTGAGGGTGGCCGGTTCTACGTCCTTGGGTATTTTGACATTCCGTTTTCCGATGGAAATGTAGGGGCCATACATGCCGTTGACGACTTTCACCGCCGGATTTTCCGGAAACTCCTTGATATATTTATTGCTCTCCGTCAAGCGTTTGGCCTGAATCAGTTCGATGGCGCGCTCCAGCGTCAAACCGGCAGGCGATTCACCTTTCGGGAGCGAAATGTATTTGTCGTCGTGTTTGACATACGGGCCAAAACGGCCTTTCCCGGTGGAAATCAGCTTGCCTTCAAACTCCCCGATGGATTCGCTGATGTTTTCCAACCGCTTTTGCTGAATCAGTTCGACGGTGCGTTCGGCCGTAATCGTGTAGGGGTCGTCATCTTTCGAAAGCGAGACGTACTTGTCGTCGTGCCGGACATACGGACCAAATTTGCCAATGCCAATCACCATTGGTTTGTCTTCAAAAAAGCCGACTTCGCGGGGCAGCGAGAACAGATCGAGGGCATCTTCGAGCGAGATGGTTTCGATCAACTGGTCTTTTTTGAGGTTGGCAAACTGCGGTTTGTCCTCGTCGGTGGCTTCGCCAATCTGGACGTACGCACCGTATTTGCCCAACCGGGCCGACACCTTTTTGCCCGATTCCGGGTGAATTCCCAAATCACGGCTACCCGGTTTCGAACCCGTCAGGGCGGCACCCTGCACGGTTTCAACGTTCCGGTGGAAGTCGCCGTAGAAATTCTGAATCATGTCCTGCCAACCCATTTTGCCGTTGGCGATCTCATCAAATTCCTTCTCGACGTTGGCCGTAAACTTGTAGTCGACAATGCCTTCGAAATATTCGACCAGAAAATCGTTCACCACCAGCCCCATGTTGGTTGGGAAGAGCTTGGCTTTTTCGGAACCGTAATTTTCCTTGCCGGTTTTTTCCTCAATTTCGCCCTTTTTCAGAATCAATTCCTTGAAATCGCGCTCTTTGCCGGGCCGGTCTTCCTTGATGACGTACTGCCGTTTGACAATGGTCGAAATCGTCGGCGCGTAGGTCGACGGCCGTCCAATGCCCATTTCTTCCAGTTTTTTCACCAGACTCGCTTCCGTATACCGGGGCGCGGGGCGGCTGAATCGCTGGGTGGCTTTCATCTGATCCAGATTCAACACCTGACCAATGGAAAGCGGAGGCAGCATTCCCTTGCTTTCTTCGTCTTCGTCGTCGGTCGATTCCAGATACACTTTCAGAAAACCGTCGAACTTGATCACCTCACCTTGTGCAATCAATTCTTCCGGGGTGGTCGAAATACCGATGGTCGCAGTTGTCCGTTCCAGTTGTGCATCGGCCATCTGGGAGGCAATGGAGCGTTTCCAGATTAGGTCATACAACCGTTGCTCGTTGCGGTCACCACCGGCGGTTTTGACCGAAAAATCGGTCGGTCGGATGGCTTCGTGGGCTTCCTGCGCCGATTCGGATTTGGTTTTATATTGGCGGGTATGAACGTATTTCTCCCCAAAATCGGTCGTAATCGCCTGTTTCGCCTTGTCGATGGCTTCCTGCGACAGACTGATCGAGTCGGTCCGCATGTACGAAATCTTCCCGCTTTCATACAGTTTCTGCGCCAGCGTCATGGTTTGCAAAACCGAAAACGACAATTTGCGGGAGGCTTCCTGTTGCAGCGTGGAGGTGGTAAAGGGCGGTGCGGGCGATTTTTTGGCGGGTTTGGTTTCCAGATTCTTGATCGTGAAAATGGCTTCCCGGCATTTGTCCAGAAAAGCGCGCGCTTCGTCGAGCGTGGCAAAGTTTTTGGGCAGTTCGGCGTTCAGAATCTTGCCGTTGTCGACAATAAACTGGGCCGTTACCTTGTAGCTGGATTTGGTGCTGTGACCGTCGATTTCGCGTTCACGCTCCACAATGAGCCGAACCGCGACCGATTGCACCCGACCCGCCGACAAGGCCATTGAACTGCCTGATTTGATCTTTTTCCACAAAACCGGTGACAATTCAAACCCCACCAGCCGGTCGAGAATGCGCCGGGCCTGCTGGGCATTGACTAAATCAATATCGATCAGACGGGGTGAATCGATGGCATTCTGAATTGCTTTTTTGGTAATCTCATGAAAAACAATCCGTTTGGTATCATCTTTCAGACCCAAAGCCTCTTTTAAATGCCAGGAAATGGCTTCTCCTTCGCGGTCGTCGTCCGTTGCGAGCCAGATTACTTCAGATTCCTTTACCAGTTTTTTCAATTCACTGATAACCTGACGTTTATCAGGGGAGACTTCATAGATCGGACGAAAACCATTCTGGATGTCAATCGCCATATCATCTTTAGGTAAATCCCGAACGTGACCATAGCTCGATTTCACCACGAAATCTTTACCCAGATACCCTTCAATGGTCCTCGCCTTCGCGGGTGATTCCACGATAACCAGGTTTTTTGACATATAAATTCAGGTTGAATGTTAAAACTGCACCGACAATCGGTCCCCACGTCTCGTGCCAAATATAGAAGCAAAAGCCGTAATACTTACAAATCTTAGGCCGGGAAAGGTGGCCGGGCGGGTGATAGTTGCGGCTTGATAACGATTTTAGGGGGTTATTCGTTCCGGAAAACCAGGTAAAAATGATCCTCTCTGACCGCATGATCGGGGCTAAAAACCCCTTTCAGACAACCGCTTTGCCATTTTAACCCGCTATTTTTTATAATGTTGAAACGATTCGTTCCCTCGGCCACAAACCCGGATTTGAAAAGAAATAAATTTATTTGTGAAAGGAACCCTTAAAATGCCTAATGTTGAAAGATGAAACGATCCGCCATGGCCACTTCGGCGGACGATCTTACGATTTTAATCGCTTCAATATCTTAAAATGATACTTCTGATTCTGTGGGCGTTTCTGGCGTCCGGTTGTTTTGCATATGGTTTATTTTTCTACAGCGTATTGATTCGATGGCGGTTGATCGATGGTTCGGAACCGGTCAAAGGAAGTGATCTGATTTTAGTCGGTTTGTGTCTGCTGGTTCTATTCGTGCAATTAGCCTCCATTTTTTTACCGGCCAATCATTACCTGGCGCTGGGCTGGCTGGCCGGGGCGGTTTTGATGGCCGTCGGGTCTCCGTCAGCGGTTTCGGCCTACCTCCGGCGGTTTACCCGGCAGCAGAAGCAGATTCCTTTATTCTGGCTATTTGTCGTTGTCGTACTGCTTTATTCGGCTCTCGAACCGGCTAACATCGACAGTGGTATGTATCATTTGCCTTCCATGCGCTGGTACGAACGGTTTCGGGTCATTCCCGGTCTGGGCAATCTACACGGACGGCTGGCGTTTAACTCCAGTTTTCTGGTTACGTCTGCGGCCTTTGGATTTACGGACTGGGCGGGTCAGACGCTGTTTCCGCTCAACGGATTTCTGTATCTCGTCGTCTGCTGGCGACTCTTGAGTCAGATTCGCTCGGCCACGCCCGTCCGGTTTCTGGCTGTCGTCATTCTGAGCCTGCTTCTTTTTTACCAGATCCGGCAGGTTTTTTCGCCGACGCCCGATGTCTGGGGGGCGCTGCTCCCCATCACCATTTTCATGATCTGGCTGGAACTTCGACCGGTTTTTTCCATTCGGCACGTCCTGCTCTTTATGCTGGTTTGGGTTTGCATCACCGTCAAATTAGCGA
Source organism: Larkinella punicea (assembly GCF_003334855.1). Taxonomy (GTDB): domain Bacteria; phylum Bacteroidota; class Bacteroidia; order Cytophagales; family Spirosomataceae; genus Larkinella; species Larkinella punicea. The sequence continues at coordinate 33,180 of NZ_QOWE01000029.1, read as the reverse complement.
CGATTCCCATTGCGCTGGGTCTGATGCCGCTGGCCTGGGCGGTCAGAAAACAGCTTACCGTCCGTCATTTCGTGTGGCTGGGCGGATTGGGCCTGCTGACGGTTTTGCCCTGGATGGTTCGGACAACAATTCTGTCGGGCTATCTGCTATATCCTTTTCCGGCACTGGATCTGTTTTCATTCGACTGGGAAATTCCGGTTGAGCGGGTGCGTTTCGAAAAGGATTTTGTCGAGTTCTGGGCCAAATTCCGGATTATCGAACCGTATTTTGATGCTTCACGCCTGAAAACCCCGGCGTCGGAATGGATTCCGGCCTGGTGGCAATACAAGGACTATTATTTTCTGAACAAACCAATCTGGCTGCTGGCCGTCGTGTCGCCTTTTCTGGCTCTAAGCCATTTTTTCAATCCGGCGCGCCAAACCCGGTTTCAACCGCTGGTAGTTCCGTATGGAGCCGCCCTGGCCGGTTTTCTGTTCTGGTTTCTGTCGGCGCCGGAATTCCGGTTCGGGTATGCCTTCGTCTGGATGACCGCTTTTTTGCCCCTCTTACCGTTCTTTCCGGCCAAAACCAACTTCTGGAACATCATGCCCTGGACCAACGCCCTGGTGGTGGGGCTGATCGGCATTTTGATGGGGTATTATGGATATGTTGTTCTCTGGAAAGAAGGATTTCCACTGCAAACCTACGCATTGTTGCCCAAACCGCTGACGTATCGCAGCCACGGCACGGCGACCGAAATGTTCACCCGCCATCGCAGCCAAAGCGGTTTGGTGGTGCTGATTCCGAACAACACGCCCATCGTCCAGAGTTGTTACGAACTGGAAGCACCCTGCTCTCCCTATTTTTATCCGGATCTGGAATTGCGGGGCCAAACCGTCGCGGACGGTTTTCGGAGTACACTCGTCAGACGAAATAAAAATTTGTAACCGTTTTGTCAATAAAGTAAATAAAAGCTGTTAAAATAGGGGATAAACTCACTTTTCTCTATGCTTTTATCGATTATCATTCCCGCTTACAACGAGGAAAAAACCATCGGCTTCGTTTTGAAACGAGTGGCCGAAGTGGGCCTTCCTGGTCAGTTGAGTCGGGAAATTATCGTCGTTGACGACGGTTCTACGGATCAAACCGAACCGATTGTCCGGCGATTCAATGAAGATCATACCGACATAACCGTTCGATACATCAAACAGGCTGTCAATCAGGGAAAAGGAGAGGCTCTGCGGGTAGGAATTCAATGCGCTCACGGGAATTTTATCATCATTCAGGACGCCGATCTGGAATATGATCCCGAAGAATACGGCCATTTGCTGCAGCCGTTGCTGGCGGGTCGGGCGGATGTGGTATACGGATCCCGTTTCATGGGCGGGCGACCCCACCGGGTGTTGTATTTCTGGCATACCGTCGGCAACCGGTTTCTGACGCTGCTCTCGAACATGCTCACCGATTTGAACCTGACCGACATGGAAACCTGTTTCAAGGTGTTTCGCAGCGAAATCATCAAATCGATCGACCTGAACGAAAAGCGGTTTGGCTTCGAACCGGAAGTGACCGCTAAAATTGCCCGCATTCCGGGCATCCGGATCTACGAAGTCGGCATATCCTACTACGGCCGAACGTATCAGGAGGGCAAAAAAATCGGCTGGCGTGATGGGTTTCGGGCCATTTTCTGCATTTTGAAATACAATTTGCTGGACTGGAAACCCCGCTCGCAAACCGACCTCACGATGGACACCCCGAATGCCATGTCGAGTAGTAATTGACGCCACCGGCCTTGTTTCTACAAATAGGCTTGTAAAAGGGAACAGAATAGCGATAACGTTTACAAATTATCGGGAAAATTCCATCCTGTTTTATTTTAGAATGAAAATCACCTAATTTTGACACGCTCATCGGGAAACTCATTTTCCGGTAGCCGGTGTTGTTTATTTAGATACATTTTACTATTCACTGCTAATTCCTCCTGTCTATGGCTTTTGATTTTGACATGATTCAGCGCGTATACGACGGTTTCGGCGAACGTGTCGAAGCAGCCCGGCAAGTGGTGGGCCATCCGCTCACGCTGTCGGAAAAAATATTGTACGCCCACCTTAGCAACGGAATCGCCCAAAAGGCGTTCAATCGGGGCAAAGATTACGTTGATTTTGCCCCCGATCGCGTGGCAATGCAGGATGCAACGGCCCAGATGGCATTGTTGCAGTTTATGCAGGCCGGCCGTTCCAAAGTGGCTGTACCGTCAACCGTTCACTGCGATCACCTGATCCAGGCTGAAGTGGGGGCTGTGCAGGATCTGGAAAATGCCAACAATAAAAACCGGGAGGTATATGCCTTCCTGGCTTCGGTGTCCGACAAATACGGAATCGGTTTCTGGAAACCGGGTGCCGGGATTATTCACCAGGTCGTAATCGAAAACTACGCGTTTCCGGGCGGTCTGATGATCGGGACGGATTCGCACACGCCGAACGCCGGTGGGTTGGGCATGATTGCCATTGGGGTCGGTGGTGCCGATGCCTGTGACGTGATGGCCGGTTTGCCCTGGGAGCTGAAAATGCCAAAGCTGATCGGTATCAAACTGGTCGGAAAATTGTCGGGCTGGGCTTCCGCGAAAGACATTATCCTGCGCGTGGCCGGTATTTTGACCGTAAAAGGTGGAACGGGCTGCATCGTGGAATATTTTGGTGAAGGCGCAGATAGTCTGTCGGCCACCGGAAAAGGCACCATTTGCAACATGGGTGCCGAAATCGGAGCAACGACGTCGATCTTTGCCTATGACGAAAAAATGGGCGATTACCTCCGGGCAACCGACCGCGCCGATGTGGCCGATGCGGCTCATGCCGTTCGTCAGCACCTGCGTTCGGACGACGAAGTATACGCCGATCCGGCTTCTTACTACGACCAGGTGATCGAGATCAACCTGTCGGAACTCGAACCCCACGTCAACGGTCCCTACACGCCGGATCTGGCGTGGCCGCTGTCGAAATTTGCGCAGGCCGTGAAAGAAAACGGCTGGCCCGAAAAACTGGATGTCGGTCTGATCGGTTCCTGCACCAACTCGTCGTACGAAGATTTGACCCGCGCGGCTTCAATTGCCCGCCAGGCCATTTCCAAAAATCTGAAAACCCATTCCGAATATACCGTAACGCCGGGCTCGGAACTGGTTCGGTTTACGACCCAGCGCGACGGTTTACTGACGACCTTCGAGCAAATCGGCGGTGTTGTTCTGGCCAATGCCTGCGGACCCTGTATCGGTCAGTGGGCGCGTCACATCGACGATCCGAAACGTCAAAACTCCATCATTACCTCGTTCAACCGGAACTTCGCCAAGCGGAACGACGGTCTGGCCACCACCCACGCGTTTGTGGCGTCACCCGAATTGGTGACGGCGATGGCCATTGCCGGTAGCCTGACGTTCAATCCGATGACGGACAGCCTGGTTAGCGAAACCGGCGAATCGGTAATGCTGGATGAACCGGAAGGAATCGAATTGCCTGTCAACGGTTTTGCCGTGGATGACGCGGGTTATCAGGCTCCGGCCGAAGATGGCAGCGGCATTCAGATTGCCGTTAGCCCGACTTCGGATCGTCTGCAATTGCTCGAATCGTTCAAAGCCTGGGAAGGAACCGACCTGACGGGTCTGAAACTGTTGATCAAGGCGAAAGGCAAGTGTACGACCGACCACATTTCGATGGCAGGTCCGTGGTTGAAATACCGGGGTCACCTCGACAATATTTCGAACAACATGCTGATTGGTGCGGTCAATTTCTACAACGAAAAGACCAATACCGTCAAAAACCAGTTGTCAGGCGAATTTGGCGAAGTGCCAGCCGTGCAGCGCGCTTACAAAGCCGCCGGCATTGGTTCGATTGTGGTGGGTGACGAAAACTACGGCGAAGGCTCCTCACGTGAGCACGCGGCTATGGAACCCCGGTTTTTGGGTGTTCGGGCCATTCTGGTGAAGTCATTCGCCCGGATTCACGAAACGAACCTGAAAAAGCAGGGCATGTTAGCCTTGACGTTTGCCAATCCTGACGACTACGAAGACATCCGCGAAGACGACACGATCGACATTCTGGGTCTGACGGAGTTCAGCCCGAACGGTCAGTTGACGATCCGGTTGAACCATACCGACGGAACGAGCGAAGAATTCCAGGTCAATCATACCTACAACGAAACGCAGATCGAGTGGTTTAAAGCCGGTTCGGCCCTGAACCTGATCAAGCAAAAGCAAAACGCATAAATTGTTGCGATAACGTGTTTGAAAGAGTTGTTTCGCGGAGTTGAGCGGAGTAAAAAGGAGTTAAACAGAGAAATTCTAAAAGAAAACTCTGCTAAGCTGTTTTTTACTCCGCTCAACTCCGCGAAACAACTCTTTTTTATATACACTTCACCCACCATTTATACCGTTTCATCGAAAAAAGAGTTGATTCGTTGGTAAGTTTGCCGGTACCTTAACGCACAAGCCCAGCGTACCCTATGACCTATGAATTCTGGCAACCCATGTTTGTCGGCATGGTAATTTCGATCCTGCTGATCAATGTCGTCCAGTGGGTTACTTACCGGGAGCGCATTTACGGGTTATATACGCTTTACATGCTGACCTGGCTGACGTATTTCGCCATCCGGTTCGATGGCTTCCAGGAAGCGGTTTCTCTTTCCAACAACGATTGGTATTTCATCCGGGGCTGTGCGCCCATGATCGCGTATTTCATTTATTTTGGCTTCACCGACGCGTTTATCGGACTGCGGAAACGACTGCCGGATTTGTTCCGGATCTTCCAGTACACCCAGCTTTGTATTGCCCTTTACGTGATTCTCCAGTTTACCGTCTGCTACCTGCGGGAAGACTGGTACCCCATGGTTTATGACACAGCCCACACGGCCATTCGCTTGGGAATGATCGGTTTAGCCGTGTACGGGATCTACAGAATTTTGCAGTTGAAGGATACCGTCGCGCGGTATTTCATCATCGGCTCGGCCTGTCTGATGGTGGGAGCGGTGACCTCAATGATATTAACCTATCTGGACACCTATGCCGGACCCCATTCGCCATTCTGGACGGCTCCACTGACTGCCATCCAGATTGGCATCATCCTCGAACTGGTTTTTTTTTCGCTGGGATTGGGCTATCGCCAGCGAAGAGCCGCCATTCGAACGGCGGTTCTGGAACAGAAAATAGAACGGCAGCAGGAAAAACACGAGCGGAAACAACTCGAAACCGAACTATCGGTTCAGCAACTGCGGCAGGAGATGTCCGAAGTCCAGATGCGGGCGTTGCAGTCGCAACTGAATCCGCATTTTTTGTTCAATTCTCTCAACTCGCTCTCGTCGCTGATTGCCGATGAACCCGTGAAAGCCGAGCAGTTTGTGGATGAAATGGCGAGTGTCTACCGCTATATTCTGCAAACCAACGACGTTGAATTGACAACACTGAAACGCGAACTGCAATTTATTCATTCGTATTTTCATCTGTTGCAAACCCGGTATGCGCGGGGCATTTCCCTCAAAATCGAGGTGGATGACGCCTTTTTGACTTCACGGCTTCCCCCGCTGACGTTGCAATTGCTGGTGGAAAATGCCGTCAAACACAACATTGTCTCCAGCGAGCTTCCGTTGAAAATCCATATTTTTACGACCGACTCCGCTTTGCTGACGGTTCGGAATAATCTGCAAAAAAAATCAGTCGACCGGGTCAAATCGACCCAGAAGGGTTTGCTCAACATCCTGACAAAATACAAAATGCTGGGCCACTCGGCGCCTGTGGTGGAAGAAACCGATCGCGAATTTATTGTCACCCTGCCTTTAATCCCCTAGGAGAGTCGGTTCAGTGGGGGCTTTTTCCGTTTCAGTGAAGTTGAAATGGGTTTGGTGGGTTTTATGGGGCAAATTTGCGCTACAGGTAACACATACGTCCAAGCGAAAGTCTTATAAAGAACCACATCATGAAAAACACGAATCGGTTTACCATCGTCGGTGGTGGTATTGCGGGCCTGACCACCGCCATTGCCCTGCGAAAAATCGGGATTCGGGCGACGCTGTTCGAGGCCGCACCGGCCATTAAACCGCTGGGGGCGGGGCTTGTACTGGCCGCCAACGCCATCAAGGCGTACCAAAAGCTAGGCATTGCGGAGGCCATTCTGCCCGCTGGCCGCGTCATCGACACGTTTGTCATTCGGGACGAACAAGGTCGTGCGATTACCCGCACCGACAGTCGGGCTGTCAGCCAAAGATACGGAACCGATAATTTTACCATTCACCGGTCCACGCTGCACCGGGTTTTGCTGGACCAACTGATTGGTAATCCGGTCATTCTGGGCAAACGGGCCATTTCCATCGATCAAAGCAGCGACGGTGTCATCATGCGGTTTGACGACGGAACCGTACACCAGACCGATTACCTGCTGGTGGCCGATGGCATTCATTCGGCCATTCGCCAGCAGTTGCTTCCCGATTCCAAACCGCGTTACGCCGGCTATACGTGCTGGCGGGCGGTGGTGGACGGCACTGGCCTGGATCTAACCGAAGCCACCGAAACCTGGGGTACCCAGGGCCGGGTGGGCATTGTGCCGCTCGCCAACAACCAGATTTACTGGTTTGCAACGGCCAACGCGCCCGCAAACGATGGACAGATGCGAACCTTTCGGGTCAATGACCTAAAGACCCGGTTTGCGGACTATCACGCGCCCATTCCGGAAGTTATTTCCCGAACCGCAGATGGCGGCTTACTCTGGAATGACATCATCGACCTGAAACCCCTGCCCCGGTTTGCCTTCGGCAACGTATTGTTGCTGGGCGATGCCGCGCACGCTACGACGCCCAACATGGGGCAGGGAGCTTGCCAGGCCATTGAAGACGGGGTGGTTCTGGCCGACGAACTGGACCGGGGTGGTACGGTTTCCGACGCTTTTAAACGGTTTGAGCAACGGCGGCTGAAGCGAACGCATTCGATTGTGGAGAAATCCCGGCGCATTGGCCAGGTAGCCCAGGTGCAGCATCCCTGGCTGGCGGCCGTGCGCAACGGTTTGTTTCGAATGTTGCCGGATTCCCTGAACGAACGACAGTTGGAATCCTTGTATAAAGTGGATTTTTAAGTATATTTCTGCCCCAACTCATTCTCTATGCATCGGGTTCTGTTCAATATTGAACGCATCGTTCGGCCGTCCAGCGAAGAAAAAACCGCTTTTGAGCAAATCATTCAGTACCGCGTGCTGGCTAAAGATGAGCTGTATGTGCGGGAGGGAGACGTTTGCAATACCATCGGCTTTATCGAAAAAGGGTGCGGGCGGTTATTTTACGAAATCGACGGCTGGGAAGTCTCGAAAGAGTTTTTGTTTGAAAATTCGCTCCTGGGTTCGTTCGTCGGTTTTTTTACCCAGAAACCGTCCCATGTCAATGTGGCGACGGTGGAAGAAACGCACCTGCTCGAAATGCAATACGACGACGTCATGGCGCTTTGCCGAACCTATCCGACCTGGCAACGCTTTGCTACCTTGCTGCTGCAGGACCAGTTGATGCGGGTTGAAAAACGGGAGGCTTCCCTGCTGAAAGAGGCCCCGGAAGACCGGTATCGCCGGTTGCTGGAAGAACACCCGAAAGTATTGAATCGCATTCCGCCGGAATTCGTCGCCAGTTATCTGGGAATTACCCCCGAAACGCTGGGCCGTTACCGGTCGGGTATCGGGGTTTGAAGTATATTTGTGGTTGATTGTGGTGACATCAAATCGTACGGATGAATTCCGACACCTAAGGTACATGATGCTGTGAATGAAATAAGCAGAATAAAAAACGAAGAAGGGGACGTTTACGCCATTTTACGGTATGAACCCACGAAGAATTACCTTCTCATGAAGTGGATCGGCTTTTGTACCGACGACGAACTGATGCAGGCGACGCTGAAAATGCTGGAATGGCAGCAGGCCGAAGGGCAGCAGCGGGCTTGCCGGTTTCACGTACACGACACGAAGGAGTTTGACGTGGCCTGGGCCGGAACCGTCGACTGGATTGTGAATGACTATTTCCCGAAGATTCATGCGGCCGGGGTGCGTTACAACATCAGCATTGTGTCACCGGATTTGTTTTCAAAACTGTCGTCGGAAGCCCTGTTTGAAAAAAGCAACCCGGTGCTACCCACCAAATTATGCGAAACGCTTTCGGAGGCCGAACGTTTCATGGCCGGGCAAAACCCTAACTTCTAAACCGCCTTTCATGATTACCGTTCGTCATTCCGAATTGATTCGATTGCCGTTAACGGAGGTCTACGGGTTGCTGGGTTGTTATGAATACGATCTGCTCTGGCGCAGTAATTTGTTCGCCATGCAGCAGGACGCACCCGGTTTGGCCCGCTCGGGCATGAAACTCCGGCAGGAAGTTCGGCTTTTTGATCAGGAAATGACCATTCTGGCTGAGGTTACGGCAGCCGCCCCAAACCGGCGGACGGCCCACGAAAGCGTCGATAGCCCGGTTGAACTCTGGGAACAGCGGTTGTTTGAGCGGGTGGACAAAGAAACCCGGGTCACATACGAGTTGAGCCTGGAACTCAGAGGCTGGCAGCGGTTGATGGCGCCTTTGTTGATTCACCAGTTGCAGCGGCAGTTTCGGAACGATCTGATCCGGGCCAAACAATTGCTCGAAGACACCCCAAATCCGCTGATCGAGCTGCCGAAACGGCTTTTGTAGCGACGGTTTTTATTTTCCCATCCACTTCTTAAACTCCGTGGCACGCTCGCGGCTCACCAGCACCTCCTCTTCGGGAGCCGGTTTTAACGTCAGTTTCAGTTTGTTGTTGAAGTACGGATGGATCTGCTGAACGCAGTTGATGTCGACGATGAATTGCCGGTTGGCCCGAAAAAACTGCAGCGGATCGAGCATCGCTTCGAGTTCATCGAGTGTGTAGTCTACCGAAAATTTCTGATTCGTTCGCGTCCGGAACAGGCTGACGCCTTCTTCCGAGTAGAAATAAGCGATGTCGGCCACTTCGACGGGCATCCACTGCGAGAGGTGTTTGACCAGAAACCGCTTGCGGTATTCGGCGGGCTGAATCTGCTGACGGAGTTGCTGCACGAGTGCGTCGATGGCCATGCGGCCGCCGGTTTCGGGTTCGGCGGGATTGCGCAGTTTGCGGTGTTTTTCCAGACTCGCTTCCAGTTCGTGCCGTTTGATGGGTTTCAGCAAATAATCGATGCTGTTGACCTTGAAAGCCCGCAAGGCATATTCGTCGTAGGAAGTCGTAAAAATAACCGGCGATTCGACCGGCGTCTGCTCAAAGATTTCAAAGCTCTGTCCGTCAGCTAATTCGATGTCCATCAAAATCAGGTCCGGCGTCGCGTTGTTTTGCAGCCATTGGACAGATGCGCGCACGCTGGCGGCCGTTCCAACAATCCGGATGGAATGATCGACGTCCTGCAGCAGTTTGGTCAACTTACGGACAGCCAGTTCTTCGTCTTCAATTACCAGTACATCCATACGAATCGGTCGTTATTTTTTTCAGGGAGGAGGGTTAAGGTGTTACGGTTCAAATCGTACCTACAAGTAGCAGATTCAGCTCGTTTTTTCCAAATCACCTTCCGTTGAAACCGCAAATTGGTGGGTCAAACCGGTATTGTCCGGCCATGAAATGCATCCGTCCTCAGTTGACGCCAATCCGTTCCTGCAGCAGGGGAAGGGTCACAATAAACTGCCCGTCTTTTTCTTCAATAATCGGACTGGGTTGTTTCAGTAGTTTGTATTTGGACGTAATGTTTGACAAACCGACGTGGTTCGATTCCACCCGAACGATTTTGCGTTGCAGGGTATTTTTGATCTGTAAAAAACCGTCCGTTGTCTCGATTCTAATTTTCAGGGGTTGTTCCGGCAACATCGTGTTGTGCTTGACGGCATTTTCGACCAGCATTTGCAGCGTCAACGGAGGCAGCAAAGCGTCTTTGTCCTCCTCCCGGACCGCTACTTGTAGAGAGATGCCCGGCCCGTAGCGGGTTTTGAGCAAATGGTAGTAGGAGTCGATAAAATCCAGTTCTTTCCGAAGGGGCGTCAGTTCGCGTTCGTTGGTTTGTAACAGGTAGCGGTAGACACTGGCCATGTCGTCGACAAAGGCTTCGGCCAGGTTCGGATTTTCGGAGATGAGCGACGAAAGCGTGTTGAGTGAATTGAACAGAAAATGCGGATTCACCTGGTTTTTCAGCACCTCAAACCGGCCCTGCCACTGCATACGGAGCAAAGCTTCTTTCTCAAGATTGGTTTTCCGCCATTGAATAAACAGATAAGAACCTTCGTAAATGCCGATGTATAAAAAGTGGTAGAAAATCTGAATGCCGATGGTTTCCAGGTAGCTGATGAAGAAATTAACATCCCAATCAAAGGTCGATTCGCCGTCGTGCGGATAAATTAATCGGTGACCAAAAAAACGGAGGAAATACCCAATGTTGACCAGAATGGGAAACGCCAGCAGCAATAAATACAACCGATACCGGGTGTTGGCCAGTCCCGGATGCCGCAACTGAATTCGCCGGACGAGCCAGCGGGTTATGTTCCAGCAAATATAACCGGCGGTAATTCCCACGATCAAATACCGGATCAACTCGATGCTGGTGTAACTGAGCAGCAGTTTAACCCGAAAAAATAACGCCCCAAAAAAGAACAATACCAGTGGCCCCGTCAACCGAAGGCGGGTATCGTTAAAAGTCATCATAGCATCGGATTAAAAGCCAGGCATTCGGGTTTATTTCAGTTCGTTCATCATGAGCGGTAGGGTGACACAAAAACTGGTTTCCGTGTTCAGGATTTCCAGATTTCCCTGCCCCAGCAATTGGTATTTTGTGGCAATATTGGCCAATCCGACTCCGTTGGAAGCCACGCGCAGGTTTTTTAACTGCACATTATTTGAAACAATCAACCGACCGTTTTTTGTGGTTTCAATTCGTATTTGAAGTGGTTGGTCGGAAAGAATGATGTTGTGTTTCACCGCGTTTTCGACCAGCATCTGGAGCGTCAGGGGCGGTAATTGCGCTTCTTTAAAGCCATCGGCTATGCGCACTTCCAGATTGATGCCATTTCCGTACCGGGTTTTCAGGAGGTGGAAATACGATTCGATAAATGTCAATTCATCACGTAGGCTGGTCAGGGCGTTTTCGTTGGTCTGCAACAAATACCGGTACACACTCGATAATTCCTCGATAAACAGTTCCGCTTTGTCGGTGTCTTCGTCAATCAGGGACGAAAGCGTATTGAGCGAATTGAACAGAAAATGTGGATTGACCTGTTGTTTTAAACTGTCGAGCTGGCTTTGCAAATTCGCTTTTTTAAGTTTTTCGGTTTCGCTGATGGTTTGCGACCATTTCTCAAAAGTATAGACACTTTCGTGAACGATATTAGCGACAATGTTGCCGATGATCCCCAGGGTAATTGCCCAAAAAAGCCGGTTGCTGTCGAAGGTATAGCCCGGGAAATTGATCCACTTATAAACATAAAATAGAAAGGTTATGGCGGCCGACGACATCAGAATATGGATCGAAAGGGCCAGACACATGCGCATCCAGGTCTGGCGAATGTGCGGAAACCGTTTGCGGAGATAAACCGCCGGCAAGGCATGGAGAAAAAAAGCCGGTGTCCAGATGAGTGTCGTCAGCAGAGAAGCACCCAGAAAAATATCCAGCCGTTGAAAATAGGGCTTCCCGAGCATCATATAGTTCAGGAAAAGGTAATAACCCGGCAAAAGGCCGAGTGCGATCCAGGTGTCACGGTTGGTATAACGGATAGATTTCAGGCCCACATCGGTAGGGAAAAGTCAGGGTAAATTTACCAAAAAATCGGCACCTTTAACGATTAGCGGCACCCGGACGCTAAACTGTCGGCCGTCGTCGGTGATCACCGGGCGCGGCAACCGCAGGAGGGTAAACCGCTCGGTGAGTTGCCGCAACCCGCCGGGCTGCTTGTTGACCTGTACATTTTTTCGCTGAATGTTATTGGTCACCCGCAACGCAACAATCCCGTCGTTGATTTGTGCTTCGGCCTGGAGCGAAATCACGAGCGGTCGGTCGGCCAGAATGATGTTGTGGCGGATGGCGTTTTCGATCAGCGTTTGCAGGCTAAAAGGCGGCAGATAACACTCCAGCAGGTACGATTCGATGCCGATGTGCAATTCGATGGCCGGGCCATAGCGGGCTTTTAACAGGTAAAAAAACGAGTGGATGAAGTTCAGTTCCGTTTGGAGCGATACGAGTTTGCGCTCATTCGATTGCAGCAGATACCGGTATACGCTCGATAACTCTTCCAGAAATTTGTTGGCCTGCTGCTTGTCTTCGGAAATCAGAGCCGACAGCGAATTAAGACTGTTAAACAGAAAATGCGGATTGACCTGACTTTTCAGGCTGTCGAACTGCCCCTGAATCCGGGATTTCTGAATCGCTTCGGCTTCGGCAATCGCTTTGCGGTATTGTTGCAGGTAATAAATAATTTCGTAGGTCGTACCCAGAATCAGGGAACAAAAGATACCGATTCCGATGTAAGCCTGATAAACGCGGGCCGTGATGGGAATAATGGCCAGCCCGGTCAGATCGGTCAGAAAGATGAACAGCGACTGGCACAAAACCGCCAGCAGCCCGTAGCCGGTAAAGGTGATGACTATCCGCCGGAAGGCATGCCGGGCGTCCGGGAATTTTTTGCGCACATAATGCACCCAACTCACGGAACCTTCCCAGGCCAGGGTCATGTAGGCCATGCCAATAAAGACCCAGCCTGAATACAGAACCGGGTTATGCTGGTAATCTTTCAGGTAAAGTATATTGCCCAACAGCACCATCAGCGGGATTCCAATCCAGCGGAGCCATCGGTCGTTCGGTCTTTCCAACGTCGTCACGTACTTTGCAATGGTTTATTATTTTTTGTAAAATAAATGGTAGTTAACCGTTGGCTCAATACAGATTGGATTGAAACGCCGACTTTTGGGGTTGAATTGAGGTTAGTTGACCCTAAAGAGTATAAAATCATTTTGAGCGATTAGTTTTACGTAAGAATCCCAGAAACAACCCGAATCCGGCAAAGACATGCTTAAATACAGTTTACTTTTTCTATTTCTGCCCATTTCCCTCTTCGCCCAGCAAACGCCGTCCAATCGTTCCGTCACCGATTCCATTCAACTGGCGGAAGTAACCGTCCGGGGTTACGAAACGAACCGCCCGCTGCTCGAAACGGCGGCATCGGTCAATGTGTTGTCTGGTAAAGAACTGAATCAGCGGTTTGGCACCCCGGCCCTCGTTCCGGCTTTCAACACCCTGCCGGGCGTCCGGATGGACGAACGATCGCCGGGCAGCTACCGGCTTTCGATCCGGGGGAGCCTGATCCGGTCGCCATTTGGCGTTCGGAATGTCAAAGTCTACTGGAACGAATTGCCGATGACCGATGCGGGGGGCGGCACCTACCTGAACGCGCTGGACGTTCGTTCCATTGGCCGGGTGGAAGTGATCAAAGGCCCGTCGGGCAGTTTGTACGGGGCCGGAACCGGCGGCACGGTTTTGCTCAGCGGGCAGGCCAGCCCTTCGGGCGACCAGGCCAACCGGGCCGAAGTGAGCGCGCTGGCGGGTTCCTACGGGTTGTCGGGCCAGAACTATACGATTCAAACCGGTCAAAATAATTCGGCTATTTCGTTGAATTACGGGCATTTACAGTCGGATGGCTACCGGGCCAACAGCCGAATGTACCGCGATAATCTGTCGTTGAGCGCCACTTTTGCCGTTAACCCAAAGCAAACGGTTTCGGTCATGGGGTTATACTCGGATCTGATGTACCAGACACCGGGCGGGTTGACCCAGGCGCAGTTTCTGGCCGATCCGCGCCAGGCCCGGCCTTCGACGCGGGTCACACCCGGCAGCGTGGACCAGCGGGCAGCCATTTACCAGAAAACCGGCTATCTGGGCTTCTCGCACCAATACCGCTGGAACGACCGGATTCAAAACACGACGGTTTTGTTCGGTTCGCTGACCGACTTTGCCAATCCTTTTATTACCAACTACGAAAAACGCGCCGATCAGGGCATTGGGGGACGGACGGTGACGCGCTGGCAGATGATCGAAGCAGGCGTTCCGACCCAACTGGTTTTTGGGGGCGAATGGCAGAACAATTTCACCATCACCCGCAATTATGGCAACCGCCGGGGTCAGCCCGACACGCTGCAGTCGGACGACGAATTCCGGGCGTCGCAGTCGGTTTTGTTTGCCCAGTTGGAAGCAAACCTGCCGTTTGGCATCATTGCCACGGCCGGGTTGAGTCGCAACGAGGTGTCGTACCGGTTTACCCGGTTTTCGGATCAACCCATTGTTTCCCAGCCCCGCGGCTTTCAGCCGGTCTGGTTGCCGAGGGTGGCGCTGTTGAAGAAAATTGGCGATCATGTGTCGGTTTTTGCCAGCGTCAGCACCGGTTATTCCGCCCCCACGATCCAGGAAGTCCGGCCATCGGCCGGAACCTTCAACCCGACGCTGGAGCCGGAGCAGGGTACCAACCTCGAAGCTGCGGTGCGCGGTCAGTTGAACCGGTTTCAGTTCGACCTTGCCGTGTATCAGTTCCGCTTGCGGCAAACGATCGTCCGGCGGTCGGTGGAAAGCGGAGCCGAATACTTCATCAATGCCGGGGCTACGAATCAAAAAGGGCTGGAAGCCCAACTAGCCTACAATTTGGTGGTTCCGAAACCGGCTGCCTTGTGGCAAACCGTCCGGGTCTGGAACAGCACCACGGTGACCAATTACCGGTTTAAGAATTACCAGCAGGGCACCGCCGATGTGTCGGGTAACCGCGTTACGGGCGTACCCCCGTTGGTGGTGGTCACCGGTTTCGACGCCGAAACCCGGCTGGGATTCTACGCGCACCTGACGCACCAGTTTATCGATAAATTCCCGCTCGATGACGCCAACGCTTTTACGTCCGATATCGCCCGGATGCTGAACGCGACGCTGGGGTTCCGGAAAACGCTGGCCAAACGCTGGACGCTCGATGCGTATGTCAGTGGGGATAACCTGCTCGATCAAACCTACAGCCTGGGCTATGACCTGAACGCTTTTGGTGGCCGGTTTTACAATGCCGCCCCGCGCCGGAATTTTACGGGAGGGGTGAGGCTGGCGGTTCGGTGGTAGGCGGGTTTATTTAGGATTCTGCGTTACTTTTTGACCGGAAAGCGGTCTCAAGTAGGTAGTCATATTCCTAAATAATAAACTATTCTCATGAGTTTACCCGTTCAAGAATTAAAAGGCATTACTGCTGATCTGGCCGAAGCCTTGAAAGCACAGGGTTTGACCCACACCGACGCCCTGCTCGAAGCCACCAAAACCGTGCCTTTGCGGAAGAAACTGGCGGCTACGGTCGGTGTCGAAACGGCGGTGATTCTGGATCTGGCCAATCGCGCGGATTTGAATCGCATTGCGGGCATTGGTGGCGTCTATAGCGATTTGCTGGAAGAAGCCGGTGTTGACACGGTTAAAGAACTGGCCCACCGTTCACCGGAAAACCTCTTTACCAAAATCACGGAAATCAACCAGGAACGGCAGCTAACGCAACGGCCCCCAACCCTGGAAAAAATCACCGATTTTATCAATCAGGCCAAAACCCTGCCCGCCGGATTGGAGTACTGATCGAATTATAAATGTAAAATGATGAACGCCCAATGTAAAATTATCAGGGCAGTCCCCACTTTTACATTGGGCGTTCATCATTTTACATTTATAATTCATTTATAACGTTATCGACTCGTCTTTTTCTTCGTAAAACAGGTAATTCAGGTAATCGCAATACGGTTTAATCAACCGGGCACCTTTCACGACTTCATCCACAAAATCCGGTTTTACCACCTCCTGGTCCGAATACCGGTGGAGGAAAAACAATTCTTTCCGGCGCAGTAAGGCAATCTCCGGATGGTCGGCTGAATAGCCTTTGGGTGACGTTTTCATCGTTTCGCCGAAAATTTCCGGAAAATACCCCTTGAACTCCGGAGCCTCGATGAGGTCTTTCAACTCATCAACGTTGTAGTCGATTTCCTGCCGAAACTTGGCAAGTTGCGCCGGTGTCGGTTGCCACATGCCCGCGCCCAGAAACGTTTCGCCACCGGGTTGCAGGTGGAAATAATAGTCGATCCGACCCGAATGCCGCCCGCCCGGACCCACGGCAGCCGCCAGATTCTTCTTGTAAGGCGCCTTGTCTTTGGAAAACCGGATGTCGCGGTTAATGCGGAAAATACAATCCTTCACGGCGGTATTGGGCAGTGGCTGAAAGGCTTCGATGCCCTGCAACAGCTTGCCCACAAAGCCTTCAAACTCGGATTTAGCCGCATCGTAGCGGGCGCGGTTTGCCTGAAACCACTCCCGGTTGTTGTTTTGAACCAGATCGCGCAGAAAGTCAAGCGTTTGAACGGAGAGCTGAGAATTAGGTGCGTTTTTCGTCTTCATACAGTTCCAAAGCTAGCCAGAAATAGCGAAGTTTGCGAAATCAATTTTGAATGAGTGAATGAGTGAATGAGTGAATAAAAAATCGATCACCTCCCTTTTTTATTCACTCATTCACTCATTCACTCATTCACTCATTCAAAAAATATGTCTCGCATTCTCACTGGTATTCAAAGCAGCGGACGACCGCATTTGGGTAATATTCTGGGGGCCATCAAACCCGCCATTAAATTGTCGGAAGAACCCGGTAACGACTCCTTTCTGTTCATTGCCGACCTGCATTCCCTAACGACCATCAAAGACGGTGCCTTGCGCCGGGAATACATCCGGGCGGTGGCGTCGGCCTGGCTGGCGTTCGGACTCGATACGACTAAAAACACCTTTTGGCGGCAATCGCACGTGCCGGAGCATACCGAACTGGCGTGGTACCTGAACTGCTTTACGCCGTTTCCAATGCTGTCCAATGCGCATTCGTTCAAGGACAAATCCGAGCGGCTGGCGGATGTCAACGCCGGTTTGTTTACGTATCCGTGTTTGATGGCGGCTGATATTCTGCTGTATGACGCCAATCTGGTTCCGGTTGGAAAAGACCAGAAACAGCACGTTGAAATGACGCGCGACATGGCCAGCGCGGTCAATCACCAGGTGGGAGAGGAGATTTTCGTTTTGCCCGAATCCCGCATCGACGAGCGGATTATGACCATTCCGGGTATCGACGGCCAGAAGATGAGCAAGTCGTATAATAACTACATCGACATTTTCGTACCGGCTAACGAGCTTTACAAGGTGATTAAAAAGATCGTTTCGGATTCGACGCCCCTCGAAGAACCGAAAAATCCGGCTACCGATATTACGTTCCAGTTGTATGCGCTGCTGGCCGATGCGGCTCAGGTGGAAACCATGCGCCGGAATTACCTGAACGGCGGGTATGGCTACGGTCACGCCAAAAAAGAACTGTACGAACTGATCATCAGCCAGTTTGCCGAGCCTCGCGAAAAATTCAATTTCTACATGGAAAACGAAGAAGCGCTGGAACGCGAACTGCGCAACGGCGAAGAAAAAGCCCGCGCCGTTGCGTCGGTCACAATGGAACGGGTTCGGCGGAAATTAGGCTACAATTAATTTTGAATGATAGAATGAATGATAGAATGGGACAAACAAGCTCATGGATTTTTATTCATTCATTCTATCATTCACTCATTCTATCATTCAAAATTGGAAACGCTCAACCGACTCGACACCGACCTCTTCCTCTGGCTGAATAGCTTGCACGCGCCGTGGCTGGATTCGATCATGGTGGGGGCCACGATGCGCAATACGTGGATTCCGTTCTATGCGCTGCTGATTGGCTGGTTGATTTATCAATACCGGAAACTGGCGTTCGGTCTGGTGCTAACGTTGGTGCTGGCCGTCGTACTGAGTGATCAGATGGCTTCTTCAGTGTTGAAACCGCTGACGCTCCGGTTGCGCCCCTGTCACGAACCGGCCTTGCAAAAACTCATTCATCCGGTGCTGGAATGTGGCGGCACCTACGGTTTTGCGTCTTCCCATGCCGCCAACACCTTCGCCCTGGCAATGGCTTTGTGGTTGATGATCGGCAAACGGTTTTGGTGGGTCAGGTGGGTGTTTTTGTGGGCCGCCGTCGTTTCCTACAGCCGAATTTACGTCGGTGCGCATTATCCACTGGATGTTTTGGCGGGTGCCGGGATTGGCGTACTCATGGCTGTTGGTTGCGTAAGTCTCTACCGAAAACTTATGATTTTACCCCCAACCCCCTGATTGATTTAAGTCCCTTCAGGGAGTTGAGGTCAATATAGATTTATATTATTCAATATTATATTCTAATAATCTTATAATCAATCTTCTACAAGAAAACTTTAAGGTTCTCTTCCCAAGAGTCAAATACTATTTGTATTTTTGCGGACATTTTCGGCACTGATTCAGCACTGAATGGCATCCCTCAACACGGTTAAGATTTTTTCAGGTAGTCAATCGACGTATCTGGCAGAGAAAATTGCCCACCAATACGGCAAGGATCTGGGCGGTTACACCCTGCGTAAATTTAGCGACGGCGAATTGTCGCCGAGCTACGAGGAGTCGGTTCGTGGTTGCGACGTTTTTCTGATTCATTCGACAAACCCACCCGCCGACAACCTGATGGAGTTGTTGCTGATGGTCGACGCAGCCCGTCGGGCCTCGGCTCACTATGTAACGGTCGTCATTCCGTACTTCGGCTACGCCCGGCAGGATCGGAAAGACAAACCGCGGGTGGCCATTGCCGCCAAACTGGTGGCCAACATGCTGGCGGCTGCCGGGGCGGATCGTCTGATGACGATTGACCTCCACGCCGGTCAGATTCAGGGATTCTTTGATTTTCCGGTCGATCACCTGGAAGGAACGTCGGTTTTCGTTCCCTACATCCGGAGCCTGAACCTGGACAATCTGCTGATTGCCTCACCGGACGTTGGTGGTGCAGCCCGCGCCCGGACGTTTGCGAAGCATTTCAACGCCGACATCGTGCTGTGCGACAAGCACCGCAAGCGCGCCAATGAAATTGCGTCGATGCAGGTGATTGGAGATGTAGAAGGTGCCAATGTCGTTCTGGTCGATGACCTGATCGATACGGGTGGGACCTTGTGTAAGGCGGCTGAAATTATCCTGGAAAAAGGAGCCAAATCCGTCCGGGCAATCTGTACGCACCCGGTGATGTCGGGCAAAGCGCACGACAACATTACGAATTCGGTGCTGGAAGAACTGGTGGTGTCCGACACCATGCCGTTGCGCCAGTTGAGTCCAAAAGTGAAAGTGCTGACGGTGGCGGATTTGTTCGCCAAAGCCATCGGCCGCATTCGCGATCATGAATCTATTAGTTCATTGTTTATAAATTCTTAAAAAGAGAGGAAAGAGGATAGACGAGAGAGGAAAGGCAAAAAGCTACACGCTTGGTGCCATTCTCGACGGTTTAAAATCTTTTATCTCTTGTCTCACATCTAACATCTTATTATAATGAAACAACACGAGATTGTAGGGTATAACAGAGCGAATCTCGGTAAGACAGAGTCGAAGGCTCTTCGTATCGAAGGAAATGTACCCTGTGTATTGTACGGAGGTAAAACCCAGGTCCATTTCTATTCGCCGGCTATCCTGTTCCGCACCTTGCTGACCACGCCAGACGCGTACGAAGTGACTCTGAACATTGAAGGTGACGAATACAAGGCGATTTTACAGGACGCGCAGTTCCATCCGGTGAACGACCAGATTCTGCACGCCGATTTCCTGGAAATCGTTGAAGGAAAAGATATTAAAGTGGAAGTACCGATTCGTTTTAGCGGTATTTCTCCCGGTGTACAACAAGGGGGTAAATTGATTCAGAAAATGCGTAAACTGAAACTGAGCGGGCCTTACACCAAGATTCCCGATTACGTTGAAGTGAACATCTCGAATCTGGAACTGGGCAAAACGGTGAAAGTAAGCGCCATCCAACTGGAAGGCGTCGAAATTCTGGATAGCACAGCTCTCCCGATTGCTACGATTGAAATTCCGCGTTCTATGCGGGGAAAAACCGCTTAACACCGGTTTGAATGCTAATAGATTAGAAACAGAAAACCCGCCCAATTGGGCGGGTTTTCTGTTTCTAATCTATTAGACAAGAGAGGTAAGACAAGAGAGGTAAGACAAGAGAGGTAAGACAAGAGAGGTAAGACAAGAGAGGTAAGACAAGAGAGGTAAGACAAGAGAAGTAAGAGCTACGCTTCTGATTGAAATGTTTTCGTCTTTGATCTATTGTCTATCCTCTCTTGTCTATAAAAATCACTTCTTCGTTACCCGAATCGAGATCCGGCGGTTTTGGGCGCGGCCTTCTTCGGTGTCGTTCGATGCCACCGGGTGTTCCTGGCCGTAGCCTTCTGCATCCAGCCGGCTTTTGTCAATTTCCAGATTGGCCAGTTCGTTTTGTACGGATTTGGCCCGGTCGCCCGAGAGTTTCAGGTTGGAATCCGCATTGCCGGTATTATCCGTGTAACCGCCCAATTTAATGGCGACACCCGGATAGGCTTTCAGGATTTCGGAGATGTTTTTCAACTGCTCCTGCGACTCGGGTTTGAGCGTGGCGCTGCCGGTTTCGAACGTCAGCCGGTCGAAGTCAAACCAGGTTTCTTTATCGACGGCTTTTTCGTCATCCTCGATAAAGGCCAGCAGTTTGTTTTCAACGCCCAGTTCAGGTAGGGAGAGTTCAGTGCCGTTTGTCAATTTAACCGGTTGAAACGCGCCCAGATTGGGCGTGCTAACGGTTTCATTGTCAGCACCGGTGGATTTCTCCAGATCGACGCCTTCCATGCCGCCCACCGCAACCTGGCCTTCCTGCACAAATTCCGCGGTTTCAGTCGACTGCACGGCGATGTACGGCGCAATAACCAGCGATACAATCGACATCAGCTTGATCAGAATGTTCATCGATGGGCCGGAGGTGTCTTTGAACGGATCACCGACGGTATCACCCGTTACCGACGCTTTGTGTGGTTCTGACTTTTTGTAATAAATCTGCCCGTTGATTTCGACGCCTTTCTCGAAAGATTTCTTGGCGTTGTCCCAGGCACCACCGGCGTTGCTCTGGAAAATCCCCATCAAAACACCGGAAACCGTAACCCCCGCCAGAAAACCGCCCAATACTTCGGGGCCAAAAATAAATCCGACAATGACCGGTGAAATCAAGGCGATAGCACCCGGCAGAATCATTTCGCGAATCGACGCCTGGGTTGAAATGGCGACGCATTTTTCGTATTCCGGTTTGCCGGTTCCTTCCAGAATGCCTGGAATTTCGCGGAACTGACGACGAACTTCCTCCACCATTTTCATGGCCGCCCGACCCACGGCGGCAATCGCCAGCGACGAGAAGATGAATGGAATCATCCCGCCAACGAACAGGCCGGACAACACATCGGCTTTGTAAATGTCGATGCCGGTGATACCCGAAACGCCCACGAAAGCGGCCAGCAGGGCCAGCGACGTCAGGGCGGCTGAAGCAATGGCGAATCCTTTTCCGGTAGCGGCCGTCGTGTTTCCAACGGCATCCAGAATGTCCGTACGACCCCGAACTTCTTCGGGCAGTTCGCTCATTTCGGCAATCCCACCGGCATTATCGGCAATCGGACCAAAGGCGTCGATGGCCAACTGCATGGCGGTTGTCGCCATCATCCCGGCGGCTGAAATCGCCACCCCGTACAGACCGGCAAATTTGTAGGAAATGAAAATACCGGCGGCCAGCGTCAGAATTGGCAAAACCGTCGATTCCATCCCTACTGACAAACCGCCGATGATGTTGGTCGCGTGACCGGTCGACGACTGGCGAACGATGGTCATCACCGGACGGCGGCCCATCGCCGTATAATATTCCGTAATAATCGACATCAACGCCCCGACCACCAAACCGGTGACAATGGCGTAAAACACATCGAGCCGCGTGAACTCAACGCCCCGGATTTCCAGGATCCCGGTGGGCAGAACCGCGTTCACCAGAAAATAGGACGCAACAACCGTCAGGATGATGGACGCCCAGTTGCCCATGTTCAGAGCCGCCTGCACGTTGCCGTTGTCGTCTTTTACCCGCACAAAATAGGTGGCAATGATGGAGAAGATCAGCCCCATGCCGGCAATTAGCATCGGCAACACGATGGGCGCGTGACCAAAAATGTTGCTCACATCCGGAATCCGGATTTCGCGACCCAGCACCATCGTGGCCAAAATGGTGGCCACGTACGAACCGAACAAATCAGCACCCATTCCGGCCACGTCACCGACGTTGTCACCCACGTTATCGGCAATGGTTGCCGGATTTCGTGGGTCATCTTCCGGGATTCCGGCTTCAACTTTCCCCACCAAATCCGCACCCACATCGGCTGCTTTGGTGTAAATACCGCCCCCAACGCGCGCAAACAAGGCAATGGACTCGGCACCCAGCGAGAAACCGGCCAGCACTTCCAGGGTTTTTTCCATGGGAATCCCGTTCACATCGCCGGTGGCTCCCACGTAAATGGAATAAAAAATGATGAACAAAACGCTCAGCCCAATCACGGCCAGAGACGCCACGCCGATGCCCATTACCGAGCCGCCGGTGAACGAAACCGCCAGCGCGCGGGTCAGGCTGGTCCGGGCGGCCTGTGCCGTGCGAACGTTCGCTTTGGTAGCGATTTTCATGCCGATGTACCCGGCGAGGGCCGAAGTGAAGGCCCCGATGGCGAAGGCAATCCCGATGGGCCAGTCGGAGTTTTCAACTAAAGTACCGGCAAAACTGAGCAGGAGGGCAACAAAAACACCGAAGATTATGAGGACCCGCCATTCAGCTTTTAGAAAGGCAATGGCACCGTCGGCGATGTAGGATGCGATCTCCTGCATCCGTTCGTTACCAGCATCCTGGCGCGAAACCCATATAAATTTGGTGTACATCACCACCAGGCCAATGAGACCCAGAATGGGAACAAGGTAAATACTCGAATTCATGCTGTAAGATTAATGAGGTTTAATTTTTGCAAAGTCGCAAATATAATTGGATTGACAGCAATTGAAAATCGGGAAACTGGTTTTGATAGATTTTTTAGAGAAAAACTGTGCTTATTTTTAGGGTTCAAAAAAAACGCACTTTTAATTCAAAATGCGCCGAAGCCGGTAGTAATTCGTTCGGTTACCCTGACTATTTTTGTTATTCATGTGACTGCTTCCTTCTGATGATCAATCGACCTTATTTTAAATTCTGCTGCTATACCGCGTTTGTAATCACCGCGTTCGCTCACCTTTCGTTCGGGCAAAACAAACCGGCCGCGGCCGGAACCATCTTGCAGGGACTCAAAAAACTCAACGTGGTAGGGTCAGTTCTGTATGTGGCAGCTCACCCGGACGACGAGAATACGCAGTTGCTGACCTATCTGGCCAACGAGCGGCTGCTCCGGACCGGCTACCTCTCCATGACTCGGGGCGACGGCGGTCAGAACCTGATTGGACCCGAGCAGGGCGAATACATCGGCGTGATTCGGACGCAGGAATTGCTGGCGGCCCGGCGAATCGACGGGCCGGATCAGTTTTTCAGCAGGGCCAACGATTTCGGTTTTTCCAAATCGACGGACGAAGCCGTTCGGATGTGGGGGCAGGAGCAGGCCCTGGCCGATGTGGTCTGGATGATTCGGAAATACCGCCCGGATGTGATCATCACCCGGTTTCCGCCCGACAGCCGGGCGGGGCACGGTCACCACAGCGCGTCGGGGTATCTGGCCGAGGAAGCCTTCAAGATTGCCAACGATCCGACCAAATATCCCGAGCAACTGAAGTGGGTGAAACCGTGGCAACCGAAGCGGATTTTCTGGAACGTGTTTATTCCGGGGGCGTTTATGAGCAATAAAAAACCGGACGAACCGGGTGTGATTTCGGTGGAAACCGGTTTGTATAATCCGTTGCTGGGAAAATCGTACGGTGAAATTGCCGCCGAAAGCCGGAGTCAGCACAAAAGCCAGGGCTTTGGCGTTCCGGCCAACCGGGGCGTTAAAATTGATTACCTGGCCTTGAAAGGCGGAGAACCGGCCCCGAATGACCCCTTCGATGGTGTCGATCTGAGCTGGAAACGGGTTGCGGGGAGCGAACCGGTGCAACAGTTGATCAATCAGGCGATTGCCAACTTCAAACCCGAAAAACCGGTGGCTTCGGTGCCGGTGCTGGTGCAGACGTATAAGGCACTCAGTCGGCTCGACACCGCCAATATTTACGTCAAAACCAAACGCCTGGAAATTGAAACGCTGATTCAGCAGTGCATCGGACTCTGGTTTGAAACCAACCCCGGCAACTACGCAGCCGCGCCGGGTGAAGCCATCCGAGTGACGAGCAGCGTGGTGAACCGCACCGACTACCCGGTCAAGTTGATTGGCATTCAAATGCCCGCGATCCAGAAAGATACCGTCATGAATCTGGTCCTGAAGCCAAATGATGTGGCTGCGTTTACAACGACGGTGAGCATTCCGGCCAACCAGCCGATCTCGCAGCCCTACTGGCTGGAAAAACCGGTGGTGAAAGGCTTGTTTCAGGTGAGCAACCAGGCACTGATCGGCTATCCCGAAAATCCGCCCGCTTTCACGACGCTTTATACCTTCGACATTGATGGACAGACGTTTACCTTTAGCCGTCCGTGGAGCTACAAATCGACCGATCCGGTGGATGGCGAAATCTACCGCCCGTTTATCATCCAGCCGGCCGTCATGGCGAACCTTGCCGAACGGGTTTATGTATTTGCCGACAATACGCCCAAAACCGTCGATGTAATTTTGAAATCCGGCCGGGCAAACGTTTCCGGGACGTTAAAGCTCGAAGTTCCAGCGGGCTGGCGGATCGAACCGGCGCAACTGCCGTTCGAGTTGAAAGAAAAGGCGCAGGAAGTGCGGGTGTCGTTCCGGGTATTTCCATCGGTGGCCTACAGCGAGGGCAAACTGCGGGCGGTGGTCAGCACCGAATCGCCGGAAAAAACCGGGTACGCCAGCAGTCTGCGGATGGTGGCCTACAAGCACATTCCCACCCAAACCTTGTTTCCGGCGGCTGAAGCCAAGCTGGTGAAGCTGGACGTCAAGGTAAAAAGTAAAAACATTGGGTACATCGCGGGAGCAGGTGACGAAGTTCCGGCAGCTTTGCAGCAGATCGGATGTCTGGTAACTCCGCTTGGTCCCCGCGAGTTGAACGCCGATCTGGCGCGGTTCGATGCCATTGTTGTGGGCGTCCGGGCCTACAACACCGAAGAATGGCTGCGGTATTACCAGCCGAAGCTAATGGATTACGTCAAAAATGGCGGTACCATGATCGTGCAATACGTAACACCGGGTGGTTCTTTCATTCAGAATGGCCTGAAAGTGAATCAGATCGGGCCGTATCCGTTTACCGTTGGCCGGGATCGGGTGACGGAAGAAGAGGCCAAAATGACGTTTTTAAAACCGCAGCATCCCTTGCTGAATACGCCGAACAAGATTACGGATCAAGATTTCAACGGCTGGGTTCAGGAGCGCGGCATTTATTTTGCGCAGGAATGGGACAAAGCGTATGAACCCCTATTTTCGGCGCACGACACAAACGAAGCCGCCAAGGACGGGAGCTTGATATACTGCAAGTACGGAAAAGGCCACTTTATGTATACCGGTCTGGTGTTTTTCCGGGAATTACCGGCTGGTGTTCCGGGAGCTTATCGTTTATTCGCAAACATGATTTCGGTTGGGAAGTAATGCGACTTTGGAGAGAAACCTGCGTTTTATAACTCGTAGGGATTGGTAAGCCGCAATGCATCGATTCTTTTGAAATCGCTACTGTTGCGGGTGATCAGTGTAAAATCATGGACTAGTGCTGTTGCTGCAATGATCGCATCAGGAAGTTTAATTTTATACTGTTTGCGAATAGCAATGGTTCTCTGCACAATTTCAGTCGATAAGGTGAAAATCTCAGCCAAGTCGATAAAAAGGGCATTACGAGTATCGATATCCGTATAGCCTGTATTGTATCCTAAGACTTCTATTTGTGAAATGACGGATATAAATAAACCTCCATTAACAATCTCATGCATTTTCAGCATGGATGAAGGAGGTAGTTTAGCCGCGAGGTAATCGATGATGGTATTGGAATCGAGTAAATGCATAGATTATAACCGGTCCCACTCATTTCTTGACTGTGCTACATGATTTTGCATCGCTTCGGCAATATCAGCAGGCAGCGTACCGGCAAAATCTGATGGTTTCTTCTTCCAACTGGAATTTGATTTTTCCAATTGTTGAAGATCCTGATGCCTTTTTTTGAGCATCTCCCATTCCTTGATCGGAATCACAACGGCGGTAGGCTTGCCGGAAGCATCTGATAAATACTGTAAAGCCATGGCTGGTTTGGTTTGATACTCACGCAAAGAAACGAAATTAATAAGCATGGCGTTCAAAAATTGGTAATATGTGGCAAATCTGGATTGATACCGGTGGAACCTTCACGGATGGTATGGCCACCGATCCGGAAGGTACGGTACACCGCACCAAAGTACTAAGCAGTAGTTGCCTTCGGGGAATAATCACGTCTGATAACGGGCTTCATCTGGACGCGCAATGGCTTCAGGCTCCCATTTTTAATGGCTATCGGTTGCGAATTCTGGAAACCGGTGAAGAAGCAACGGTTTTAAGCTTGGATTTGGCTGGTAATCTTCTGTTGGATAAACTAATAAACCTTCAAAGTGAAGTAACAGTTGAGTTATTTACGGGCGAAGAAGCACCGGTTTTAGCCACGAGATTACTGACCTTAACACCGTTAGATAAGCCGTTTCCATCCCTGGAAATGCGTCTGGGAACGACCAAAGGAACCAACGCCTTGCTGGAGCGAAAAGGTGGTCGGGTCGGGCTGATCGTTACCAGCGGATTCAAAGATTTGCTCAAAATCGGGACGCAGCAGCGACCTGATCTTTTCCAGTTGGACATTCCACCGGCGGAGCTTGTCTACGAAACCGTGTTTGAACTGGACGAACGAATGGATGCCGACGGGCGACCGGTTAAGCCGCTGGCCGATGATTCGATGACCCAACTTCTGGAACATCTTCAGTTGACCAAACCGGAGGTCGTCGCTGTTTCTCTGATGAACGCGTACCGAAACCCGGAACACGAACAGCAGATAGGGGTAGCCTTGCGCAAAGCCGGTTTTCTGGTGACGCTTTCCAGTGAACTATCCTCCTCCATTCACTACCTGCCCCGCACGCAAACGACGGTGGTCGATGCGTATCTGACCCCGGTTTTGCGTACCTATTTGTCTAATTTGACCCGGCAACTCGGCGGAAATCCCGTTCGGGTGATGACCAGCGGAGGGGGACTGGTGAAAGCCGACCTGTTTCAGCCCAAAGACAGTTTGCTGAGTGGCCCGGCTGGTGGGGTAATTGGCGCCGGACACGTTGCCAAAAGTCTGGCTGGGTTTTCGATTAACCGCACGCTGACCCTCGATGTTGGCGGCACCAGCACCGACGTGGCCCGGTTCGATGGCCGGGTCGACTACCAGTTTATGACCAAAGTAGGCTCGTTTGCGCTGCAATCGCCCTCGCTGGCCGTGGAAACCGTGGCGGCCGGGGGTGGTTCGGTTTGCTGGTTCGACGAAACCGGGTCGACATTCGGACAATTGCGGGTTGGGCCACAGAGTGCGGGTGCGTCGCCGGGTCCGGCCTGTTACGGAGCGGGTGGGCCGTTGACGATTACGGACGTCAATCTGTTACTGGGACGGCTGCATCCGGCCTTGTTTGGCATTCCGGTTCAGGTCGAAAAGGCAAAGGCGGCTTTGCAACGGGTTCAGAAACAGGTAGAAGAGAAAACCGGTAAAGCCGTTGAAGAAGAAAGCCTTTTGCTGGGATTCGAACGGATTGCCAACGAAACGATGGCCGGTGCGATTCGTAAAATTTCCGTGGCCCGTGGGTTTGATCCGAGAGACTACGCCTTGCTGGTTTTTGGGGGTGCCGGGGGCTTGCATGGTTGCGCCGTGGCGCAGTTGCTGGGCATTCAGACGCTGATTCTACCATTCGACGGCGGTTTGTTGAGTGCGTATGGGATTGGTCAGGCCCGGATCGAGCGGATGGCTGTCCGGCAAATCCTGCAACCGCTTGAAAAAGCCGCGCCCGAATTGAGCAAATTAGTTACTGATTTAATCACAGAAGCAACAGCGGTTTTACGCCGGGATATTGGTGAACAAACGGCTGTTGAGGTGAATAATGTTCTGTTTTTCATGCGATTGAAGGGCCAGGAAAGTGCGATCGAAGTCCCGTATAACGGAATGATGGACCAAAAAACCGGGTTGATTTTGGACCTGGAAAAGAACCTTGAAGCGCGTTTCCGCGACCGGTATCAGCAGCTTTACGGTCACTTTCCGGCCAACCGGGTGATTGAGCTGGAAAGCATTCGGGTCCTTGTCAGTGAACAACGTTTACGTGCGTCACCCAGCCTAATTAAGGTACCTGACGTACCGGCCACCCCGGCTTTTTCTGTCGGGTCGGTTCCTGTTTATGAGTGGATAATGCTACCGGAAGGTGCGGTTTTCAAAGGTCCGGCCTTGTTATTGAATACTACGTCGTCCGGTTTTCTGGAAGAGGGCTGGGAAGTTACCATTGGCCCGAATCGAAATGCCGTTGCCCGGTATACAGGTGAGGTAAAAACTGCCGATGCACCCTTGCTGGAAACGGCTCAAACCGAATTGTTTGCCCGCCGGTTTACGGCCATTGCCGAAGAAATGGGCGCTCAGTTGCAGCGAACGGCTTTTTCGGTGAACGTGAAAGAGCGGCTGGATTTTTCCTGTGCCTTGCTGAATGAAAAGGCCGAATTGCTGGTTAATGCGCCCCACATTCCGGTACATCTTGGAAGCCTGGGGATTTGCACGCGTCTGGTCTTGAACAAGCTGTCGCTGGGTCCGGGCGATGTTGTGATCACCAACCACCCCAAATACGGCGGATCGCATTTGCCCGATGTGACCTTAATCGCGGGTGTTTTTACCGAGAAAAATGAATTAATTGGCTACGTCGTCAACCGCGCCCATCACGCCGAAATTGGCGGGAAAGTGCCCGGTTCGATGCCGCCCGATGCCACGCGATTGGTCGAAGAAGGTGTGGTGCTGGAACCGCAATACCTTGTTAAAAGCGGCAACTTTTTGTGGGAAGACATCCAGAAACGGTTTACGGAAGCCACTTTCCCGACCCGCTCGCTGGCCGAAAACCGGGCCGACATCGAAGCCGCGCTGGCGTCACTGCGGACCGGAGAAACCGCTTTGCAGGCCTTGGTTCGTCAGCACGGTTTAGCAACGGTTCACGGGTATATGTACCGTCTTCAGCAGGCGGCTGCGAATGCATTAAAACCGGTTTTGAAGCATTTTGCCGGACAAACCTTTTCGGCGCAGGAGTTGCTGGACGATGGTCACCGGATTTGTGTCAAAATAGGTGTTGAGCAGGAGTCGATTCTCTTTGATTTTGCCGGTACGTCGCCCGTTCATCCCCGCAATCTGAATGCAAACCTGTCCATTTTATACAGTGCGGTTTTGTATGTGCTTCGGTTGTGGTGTGGGCAGGACATACCGCTCAATGAAGGTCTGATGGCTCCGGTTTCGCTTCGCTTGCCCGAGTGTTTTCTCAATCCCACGTTTTCGGATGACCCGGCCGACTGTCCGGCCGTGGTGGGTGGCAATACCGAAGTCAGCCAGCGGCTGGTGGATACCTTACTGAAAGCCCTGGGATTAGCTGCCTGTAGTCAGGGAACCATGAATAATTTCCTGTTCGGTAATTCGGCGTTTGGCTATTACGAAACCATCGGCGGGGGCGCGGGTGCCGGACCCGGTTTTGCGGGTCGCCCGGCGGTTCATCAACACATGACCAACACCAAACTCACCGATCCGGAAGAACTGGAACGGCGGTATCCGGTGCGCCTGCATCGGTTTGATATTCGTGCTGGTTCGGGAGGGTCGGGGGCTTGGCCCGGTGGCGACGGCATTGTCCGGGAAATCGAATTTCTGGAGCCCGTTCAGGCCACCCTGCTCAGCCAGCATCGGGTAGAGGCACCCTACGGATTGCAGGGCGGAGAACCGGGGCAGACCGGAAAGCAGACACTGATTGAACCGGATGGAACCGAAACCGCCTTGCCGGGAATATTTACCCGCGCCATGCTTCCGGGCGAACGGATCCGGATTGAAACGCCGGGTGGTGGCGGCTATGGAAGTCCCAACCCCGACCTAACATAACGCTTAACTCTTCATTCTTAACTCCTCATTCTTAACTCAGCTTTTCGTGCCAAAATCCCTTTCCTTTCGTTCCGGTCTCGGAAGTGTGTTGTTCTGGTCGGTCATTTCTGCGGCTTTCATTGGGCCCGGAACGGTCACGACCTGTGCCATGGCGGGTTCACGCTTCGGGCTGGATTTACTCTGGGCGCTTACCTTCTCGACCATCGGCACGATCGTTTTGCAGGAAGCTGCCGCCCGGATCACCATCGCTTCCGGCTTAAGTCTGGGGCAGGTGGTGGCCCGGTCATACGGAACCGGGAGCCGTTGGATTGCGGGTGCGCTGCTTTTTTCTATCGTGTTGGGGTGTGCCGCCTATCAGGCCGGAAACATTCTGGGGGCGGTGGCAGGGTTATCGATGATCCTGCCGGTTTCGCCGGTCTGGTTAACCGCTGGAATCGGGCTGGTCTGCATTTTTCTGCTCTGGCAGGGCTCCACACGCCTGATTGCTAATTTTTTGGGCGTGATTGTTTTCGTCATGGGCGTTGCGTTCGCCTATGTGGCAACCCGGACTGACGTGTCAGCCGGTATGTTTGTGAAGGCTTTGGTGGTGCCGGTTGCCACCGCCGATTCGTTTGTGCTGGTCATTGGCCTGATCGGTACGACCATTGTTCCGTATAATCTGTTTCTTGCATCGGGTCTTGGAAAGGGGCAATCCCTGGCAGAAATGCGCTGGGGAATCGGCTTGGCGGTGCTGATTGGCGGACTCATTTCGATGGCGATTCTGGTGACCGGAACCCTGGTAACCGGCGAGTTTTCATTTCAGCAGGTCGCCGACGCTCTGGCCAACCGGGTTGGTGGCTGGAGCCGGCGACTTTTTGCGTTTGGCTTGTTTGCCGCCGGATTTACGTCGGCCCTGACGGCCCCAATGGCTGCTGCGGTAACGTCCCAGAGTTTGCTGGGCTGGGCCGGTTCTTCGTGGCGGTATCGGTTGGTGTGGCTGGGAGTGATGGGTGTAGGGCTGATGTTTGGGCTGATGAATGCGCGACCTGTTCCGGTTATCATTGTGGTTCAGGCCATTAACGGGGTTTTGCTGCCGGTTGTGACGATATTTCTGTTTCGGGCGGTGAACGACAAAAAACTCATTCCGGAAGCTTACCGGAATTCAGGACTGCAAAATCTGGCGATGCTGGTGGTGGTGGCCGTCTCCCTGCTTTTTGGCGGCTGGAACGTGTGGCTGGCGGTTCAGAACTGGCTGAAGTAGCAGATCAAACCCGTTCCCGTTCGTTCATCACAAAACCTTTTGATTTTGGTTAAGGAGAAGTGTATCTTCGATTAATCAAACAAATGATGGTATGAAAACGGGGAAAACTACACTGACTTTGTGGATTTCAATGGTGTTGCTGGCCGGATTAAGCGGCTGTGCGACAAAAGTATACCAACTTAAACCGGTTTCCGGCGATGTGGCCCTGATCGACGGTCGGCCGACCACCAAAGCGGAAAAAGACGGTATTGTGGTCGTGGCTTCCTACGAGCGGCTGGATTTGCAGTATGTGGCACTGGATGTTGAAGTAAAGAACAAGACGGATCGCCCGTTCGAGGTGAATCCGGCCAACTTTGAATACACGGCCCTGGATGAAGAACAGCACACGGTTTTCCGGACAGCCAGTTCGCCCCAGAAACCACTCATGTTCTCAGCGGCTGACCCTATTCACGAAGCCGACCGCACGGTTTACAACCAGGAGCGGGAGGTGAAACGGCTCAAAACGGCGAAAGTCATCAATACGGTTTTGCTGGTGGCGGCCGTGGCCAGCGATGTCGCCAGTTCGTCGTCCCGCAACAACCAGCGGCCCGAACGCTGGGTACAGAACCGGATTACCCACAACAATATGTACTCCGCCATTCAGGCCAAACGCATCATCGACCACGGAATGTTTGCCGACCGGATGCAACGCTACGATTACGAATCCTACCGCTGGAAGGAATTAGCACTCAAACCCACGACCTTACAGCCCGGCGAATCCGTTCGGGGCCTGGTGTATTTGCCCATGAGCCGCGATGCCAAACACCTGCTGGTCAACTATCCGGTGTCTGATTATGAATCGATTATGATTACGTTTCAGCAAGAATGGGTAAAAGCGGAAAAGCGGAGGAGGTAACATGCAGAAACGGTATCCCAACCAGCTTTCCTACGGAGCCAATAATCTCGTCGTGGCTTTATCCGAAACCGAAGTGGCCAAGGTTTTTCGGGGGGATACGCGTTCGGATATCGGATCGGAAGCCGAAAAGCTGAAGATTGCCAATCAGATCAATGGATTGGTTGCCCAGTTTATACGACTGGATTACGACGAAGCGAACGAGTGGGACATGTTGGTGATGGAACGGCTTTATCCTCTGGATTTCCGTAGTATTGAAATTTCCAAACGGGAATTGTTGCTGGATGTTTTTGAGGATGAATTAACAGAACTGCACAAGGCCGGTTTTGTCCACCGGGATATCCGGCGCCCTTCCGATCAGAGCGGAGAGAAATACGACAACATTATGCTGACTGATAAAGGGTTACGGCTGATTGATGTCGGAATTTCGGCTTTAAAGACTCAGGTGGGTGAGAAGCTGTTTGGAAAATACCTAGAAGTTGAATTGGGGGAATTGGATGCGTTTAAAGCGTATTTCTTGAGTCGATAACTACATGATGAAAAAATAGTATGAATGATTACTTTTTAAACCAAACCCTTCGCAAACTTTATTTAGATCGTCTCCCCACAATTAATTCAATCATTCATGCTAATATAGGCGGTAATGATTTAACAAAGGTTTCGGGGCCATTCATGATGCATGTTTATCCTGAATACATCCAAGCAAACAAGAAGATACTTTTTGTGGGAATGGAGACCCACACATGGGAGCCAATTAAATTTGATGAACTGATGTTACGCAAGCTCTTTCGTGAAAGCCAGCTTACTGATTAAATTTAACAAAAAATTAGGTATGCACTTCGTCTCACCTATTTTCGACCTTTACTCGGACTACCTGTTAGTCAATCAGGGCC
>NZ_QOWE01000028.1 GCF_003334855.1 Larkinella punicea | reverse complement strand
ACATAGGTAACGGTGTCAGGCACCTAAGGCACTGCTGTTTTTATCCATCCCCCACCGCTTAGCCGAGTGACTACCAAAGATAATTCGGTTAATGGTAATCAAAGAGGGTGTCGAACAAAGGTATGATGGCACTCCGTTGTCGCTCGCGTGTCGCGAGTGAATTCTATTCGAAGGGCCTCTGGCCCGAGGAAGGTTTTTAAGCGGATAGCTATAGTTTCGAAAAGCAAATGTACGGGCCAGAGGCCCTTTGGATAAAAGTCACTCGCGAGCGACAACGGAGGAGCCGCACCGTAAACTGAAAACCGTAAACCATTTTTAATAACCAAGTAAACAACCATGAACACGTTAAAAATCAGTTTCTTCGCGGCTCTGCTGAGCAGCACCATTGGGATGGCCCAATATGTTCCGCTGGGCGCCATTACGTCGTGGACCGACGGGTATGTCGTCACGACCGACAACGATACCATTCGCGGGAAAGTCCGGGTTGGCGCGATGGTGAATGACGCCCCGGCCAGCGTCGTGGTTCGCACCGCCGACGACAAAAAAGTAACCTTCAAAGGCGAGAAACTCCGCCTGGTGGCCCAGAACATTCCAAAATTTGCCTACGCCACCGGGGCCATTCCCCGCGAACGGGAGCAGGTGGTTTTTGAGCGGGTGCCCAATCCGCGCAAAGACGGAAAAACCGCCCTGCTCGAACGGCTGAGCCATCCGGGCAAAATTACGCTGTATTTCGACGCCAGCGGCTGGAAGAAAAACGCGGAGTATACCTTCGGCAATTTCACGATCAGCACCAACCCGAGAGACCTCAGCTTTGTGGTGGTGAAAGACCAGACCAACGCGCGCATCGTGAAAAAAGGAACCATCGACGACGAACACGAGGCTTTGTTTGGCGACTGCCCGGCCTTCGTGCGGCAGTTTCCGGCCGCCACGCGCCGGGACTGGAACCGGTTTGGCGAGATCGTGGAAGCGTATAACCGGACGTGCGTGATCGGGCAGGCGTTGAACTGACGGTTTCTGAAAAAAAATGCGAGGGGTTGTAGCGTTCGTTCCGGGCGCTACGTCATGGGTTTAGTAACCACTAAACAGTTTTATATCCATGAAAATCCATTCCATTTTATCCAGCTTCCTGATGGTTCGAAAAATGTCCGCTCTGTTGAGCCTCGCCGTCCTGTTGACGCTCGGAGCCTGTAACCAGGATTCGGCCAACGAACCCGCCCCTTCGGACAAAGACCTGACGAGTTTGCAAAAAAGCCCTGAAGAATTTGACCGGGCCATGAACGCCCGTACCAAAGCCGAAGGAACCCAGTTTACCATCGAGAACGTCACCCGTGACGGGAACATCCTGACGGTGAAAGTAAAAGGCGGTTGTTCGCCCGAATCCTTCAAGGCCGTCTGGAACGGGGTCGAAATCATGATTTATCCGCCGACGATCCACCTGGCGCTGATTCATGAAACCGGTGAAGTTTCCGGCTGCCCGACCGACCTCGTACATACGCTCAAAATTGACGTTACCAAAGTGGTTGGCGAAGGTGATCATTCCAATACAACCTTTGTCGTCTACAACGGGTCGAAGGTGCAGGACACCACGCTGAACCCAAACGGTAGCGTTACGAATTCCAACCGGTAAAATACCACTCATCCGCGGAACGGTGAGCCGTCGGGCTCACCGTTCTTTTTTATCGCCCGCAGCCGGTGATATGGCACCAGATTGTACTCCTTTTGAACGACAACTCATCGAAGGATGCCGGAAAGGCAACCCGCAGCACCAGGAAATGTTCTACAAGCATTTTTACGGGTTTACAATGGCCATTGCGTTGCGATACCACCCGGCCCGGCAGGAAGCGGGCAGCGTGGTCAACGATAGTTTTATGAAAGTCTTCGACCGGATCGACCGATATTCGTTCGACGAAACGTTCAAAGGCTGGCTGCGCCGGATTGTGGTCAATACCGCCCTCGATCATTACCGGAAACTGGCCAAACACGCCCACACCGTCGACCCGGAACAGGCCGACAGCCAGGCCGTAACCCTCGAAGATTCGGTCATTAGCCAACTCACGGCGGAGGACATTCTGAACCTGCTCCAGCACCTTCCCGACCACTACCGCATGGTGTTTAACTTATACGAAATCGAAGGCTATTCGCACGACGAAATTGCCCGGCAACTCAATCTGTCGGTCAGCTCGTCGCGGGTTTACCTGGTTCGGGCGAAAGAAAAACTCGCCCGGTTGGTGAAAAATTATTTCCCGAATCACAATGAAAGATTCTATCCATAAACGGCTGACCGATCAGATCCGAAAGACGATGGGGCGGTATGAACCGGCTTACGAGCCCGGTTCGTGGGAGGAATTTCAGCGGCTCCGGCGCAAACGGCAGCAGCGACAACCGCTGGTCTGGTTCCGGTATACGATGGCGGCCTGTCTGTTGCTCGGCGTTCTGGGCGTGCCGGTTTGGCTGTATGTTGGGCGACCGGATTCGGCTGAACTGGCGGTTTCTTCCCTCAAAACCGCTTCCACCCCTAAATCCCCTAAAGGGGACTTGGACGCAGCAAAATCCGGATCTAGAAAGTCCCCTTTAGGGGATTTAGGGGTGAAGCCAGGGTCGCGGACGGCTTTAGGGGCAGAAAGCGGAAACGTTTCAAATAGTCAAAACGACTTTCAGCTAAAAAATTCTAAATCGATAGCGCTAACTCGTTCCGGTAAACCCTTAAAACCCAAAAATGAATCTACAAAAACCGACTTTTCTCAATATTCAAACCAATCGCCTGGGATTGATCAGACTAATCAACCCCACGAATTAATCCCTCAATCCGGTTTGTTTGAACGGATAAAACCCCGATCTATAAAAATGGCTCAACAACCGCTTCGGCCGTTGGGTCTTCCCTTAAAACTATGGACGGAACAGCCCGCGATTGCGAAAATAGAGCGGTCTAAAACGGGGCAAACGCCCATCTGGGGCGTCAGTCTGGCTCCGCAGTCGGTGTATGCCGCCGGAAGTTCGGCGTCGTCGGCCGTTGGGGGCGGACTTTTTTCGGAAATCCCGATCAGCCGCCGGTTTAGCCTGTCGACCGGGTTGTCGATGGCGCAGCAAAAACTCGGAACCGCCGAACCGGAAGTGTTCGTTGTTTCGACGATTCCCCAGTTGGTTGCGACCCGCATCCGGCTCACGGCGGTCGATCTGCCGGTGAACATCCGATTTCGGCCCAAAAAATCGGCTGATTTGGGCTTCTATGCCGAAGCGGGTCTGTCGTCCGTCGCTTTTCTGAACGAACACTACGCTTACACCTACCAGCAGCAGAAGGAAGTGACGGTGGTGGTGATGGGAACCAACGGGCAGGAGCAAACGACCACACAGTTCGTAACGGCGCGGGAAACAATAAACCAGGCCGCCCCAGCTTTTCAGAAAATTTACTGGGGGCGAATCCTCAATCTGTCCATTGGCGTGGAACGCCGGATCGGCACCCGATTCCGCCTATCCGCCGAGCCGTATCTGAAATACCCAATCGGGCCGTTTACGCGGGAAAATCTCCTGCTTGGTTCGGGGGGCGTCAGTCTGCGGCTGGGTTTCCAGTCTGTCCGGTGATTCCACTCAAGTGCGATCCCGGTTCTGGCGACGTTATTGACCGGAACCGGGATTACTGTTTTTATATCAAATGTTTGATTATCAGGAAATTAAAATCTTATTTAAAAACATTCTTACTAATAATCTTATAACCAGTCTAAATAGTAATTACATTTACGGCAGAATTACCTTTTTATCGAATCCATCATGTTCAACGTAAATCTACTATCCCGATACATTCCCATTGTATTGGTAACCGCCAGTCTGATCGCCTGTAGCAAAGACGACGATGACAATGGCATCACACCACCCGAGAACCTGCGTTCCGCTATCGACTATTCCAAATTGACGGACACCACGGCGTACGCCAACTTTTTTGCGGATAACAGCGGTGCTAAAACCGTCGATCTGACACCGGGTAGTACCCAACTCCTGATGTTCCGCGCCATCAATACCTACAACGGCACGGCGGTTGGAACCGGCGCCACGCTGGATTCGACCGTACTGAAAAACATGTTTTCCAACACCGGCAACCCTTTTACCGATGCGGCTTTGAATACGTCGGGCGTTAACCTGCGGTCGATCTTTGCTTCGTCACTGCCGGCGGCTGAAGCCGAAAAAGAACGTAAAACCCTGGAAGCGGCTTTTGGACCGATTGCCACCGCCAGCAAATCCGTAACAGCTACCGCGTCGGAAGGCAAAGCGGGCAAGCTCGGAACGTATTTGGTGGACGAAAAAGGCATCGAATGGGGCCAGATTATCCAGAAATCGATGATTGGAGCCGTGCAGGTCGATTACATCAGCAACGTGCTCTTGAGCGACAAAAACCTGGCCCTGGACAATTCCAAAGTGGTCACCGGTAAAAAATACACCGAACTGGAGCACAACTGGGATCAGATTTTCGGCTTGCTGACGGCCAATCCGGTCTACGGCAGCAAAGCAACGGCTACATCGTCCGGCGAAAGTTTCATCGGTTCATACCTCTGGGAGTATAATAAGGAAGACTTCCCCAAAATTCATACGGCCTTGCTGAAAGGACGGGCGGCTATTGTCAACAACGATCCGACTACCCTGAAAGCGCAGGTCGCTATTCTGCGCCCGGCCCTGGAAAAAGCCCTGGCTGGTGCGGCTTTGGGCTATTTGGGAAAATGGAAGACGAACGCAACGAACGATGCGGCCCGCGCCCACGCCATTGGCGAAGGGCTGGGATTCATTTACTCGCTGCGGTTTTGCAAGGTAAACGGGGCTGATGCCGCTTTCTCGGACACCATCCTGGCGGGATTGATCCTGGCTCCGAACGGTTTCTGGGGGTTGACCAACACCAAAATCGATGCAGCCGCTGCGGCCATCCGGACAAAGTTCAAGATCACGAATTAATGTAGCGTTTACGGTTTTCGGTATACTGTTTACGGTGCGGTTCCCCGCCGGGACTGACGCGTATGAAGCGCGCGTCAGCCACCGTAGCGACGGCCCGGCGTAAACAGTATACCGAAAACCGTAAACCATTTTTAAGTATGGCACATTTTAGTTGGAAAACCGTCGGTTTTTTGTTTGCTTTTCTGGGGCTGGTCTGGGCTTGTTCGACCAGCAAGGATACGCCCGATCCGGACCCCGATCCGAATCCTACGACTCCCGTGGGCACCGATCGCAAAGCGATGCTGACGCACCTGGCGGACAACATCATTCTGCCGGGCTACGCCAATTTTAAGACCAAATTCGACCTGATGCGGACGAAGTCGGAGGCCTTTGCGGCCAAACCCGACCAAACCACATTGACGGAATTCCGGCAGGCCTGGGTCGATGCCTATACCGAGTGGCAAAAAGTCGAACTGTTCGATGTCGGCCCCGCGGAATCGCAGACGTTGCGGTATTTTTTTAACATCTATCCGGCCAACGTGACCGGTATTGAGGAGAACATCGTCTCGGGTTCGGCGGTGATGGACTTGCCAGCCGCGTATCCCAAACAGGGTTTCCCGGCTTTGGATTACCTCATCAATGGTCTTGCGGCCACCGACGATGCCATCCTGCTGCGGTATACGATGGCTGCGGATGCCGCCAAACGGATTGCCTACCTGAAGCGAATCACGACCCAGATGAACACGGTTTTTACCTCCGTTCTGACCGAGTGGACGACGGGCGGCTACCGCGACAAGTTTGTAAACTGCACCGGCATCGACGCGGGTTGCTCGACTTCGAAACTGGTCAATGGCTATGTGCTTCATTATGAGCGATACATTCGCTCGGGAAAATTCGGGATTCCGACGGGCGTGATGGCCAACGGCGTAGCGGCTCCCGAAAAAGTGGAAGCGTTCTATCAAAAAGACCTTTCGCTGGTTCTGGCCAAAACCGCTCACCAGGCTGCCATTGATTTTTTCAACGGGAAAGACGTAAAAACGGGGCAGGAGGGACCCGGTTTTAAAAGTTACCTCAACGCCCTTGGCGCCAAAGACAGCCAGACCGGCAAGTCGCTGGTGGAGGTGATCAACGCGCAGTTTGAATCGACCAACGCGAAACTGAACGCGCTGAAACCGAATCTGCACGACGAAATCAAGACCAATAACGCTGCGGTGGTGGTGGTTTACACCGAAATGCAGAAAGCCGTACGAATGCTGAAAGTGGACATGACCTCGGCCATGAGCATCACCATCACCTATGTGGACACGGACGGCGACTGATGGGCCGGTATTTTCGGACATATACCTCCGCGGCTCCTTTGGCCGTCTTCCGAATCGCCTTTGGTGTGATGATCCTGGGCAGCGTCGTTCGTTTCTGGGCAAAAGGGTGGATCGAAGAGCTTTACATCAAACCGACCTTTTTCTTTCCGTATTACGGTTTTGAGTTTGTCAAACCGCTCGGTGAATACACCTACCTGCTGTTTACGGCATGCGGTCTCAGTGCCCTGCTGGTGGCCGTGGGCTGGTTCTATCGGGTGGCTTCCATTCTGCTTTTTCTAAGCTTTACGTACATCGAACTGATGGACAAAAGTACCTACCTGAATCACTATTATTTTGTGAGCCTGGTGGCGT
Source organism: Larkinella punicea (assembly GCF_003334855.1). Lineage (GTDB taxonomy): Bacteria > Bacteroidota > Bacteroidia > Cytophagales > Spirosomataceae > Larkinella > Larkinella punicea. The sequence goes on along the minus strand of NZ_QOWE01000028.1, from coordinate 117,136 downwards.
TTCTGCTCATTTTTCTGCCCGCCAATGTCTATTTTTCGGTGGATGCCTACCGAAACCGTAGCGGTTCCTACGACCAGATTCCCCGCTGGACCATCGACAGTTTGCGGCTGATGATGGGCATTGTGTATCTCTACGCCGGGCTGGCCAAACTGAATTCCGACTGGCTGCTGGAAGCCTTGCCGCTCCGGATCTGGTTGCCCGGTCGCAACGATTTACCGGTCATCGGTTTTCTGTTCAACTACCGCGAAACGGCGTATGCGTTCAGTTGGCTGGGTGCGCTCTACGACCTGAGCATTCCATTTTTGCTGCTCAACCGCATCACCCGGCCGTTTGCCTATGTTGCCGTGGTGGTTTTTCACGTGCTAACCGTCATTCTGTTCCCGATCGGCATGTTTCCGTACATCATGATTGTGGCCGCTCTGATCTTTTTCTCCGCCGGTTTTCACCAGAAGATCATTGCGGTTCTATGTCGATTGCTGCGCCTGCCTGATAACCTTTTAGTGCGTCATAAGATATTGATTTATAACGCGCTACATTCTAAGGGGCTGTTATCCTTGCTGGCTCTTTTTTTCATCATACAAATCCTGATTCCCTTTCGGTATACGCTCTATCCCAACGAGTTATTTTGGTCGGAAGAAGGCTACCGGTTTTCGTGGCGGGTGATGCTGATGGAGAAAATGGGGCATGTGCAATTTAAAGTAGTGGACGAATCGGGGCGGCAGGCCGTTGTCAACAACCACGAATACCTGACGCCTTTGCAGGAAAAAATGATGGCGACGCAGCCGGATATGCTGGTTCAGTTTGCGCAGTATCTGCGGGACCAGTACGCCCGGCAGGGTTTTCAAAACCCGAAAGTTTTTGCCGATACCTACGTCAGTCTGAATGGGCGGCTGGGCAAACCGTACATTGACCCAACGGTCAACCTGGCCCGGGAAACCGACTCGTTCCGGCCCAAAAAGTGGATTTTACCCTTTGGAGATGAAATTAAAGGTTTATAGATCAAATTTTGCCCCTAAATCCCCTAAAGGGGACTTTCTGAATCCGGATGTTGCCGCGTCCAAGTCCCCTTTAGGGGATTTAGGGGCAAAACCGGGATCGCGCACGACTTTAGGGGCTTTGTACATTTTCTGCTTTCTGTTCCTTTTTAACTTAAGTCCCGGCATTGCCCAGCACACCTTACGGGGGCTGGTTCGGGAGAAAACGACCCGCGTACCCGTCGATGGGGGCAGCGTGTATCTGAAAGGCTCCCGGAACATTTTTATGACCGACAGTCTGGGGCAGTTCACCATTCCCAATCTGAAAACCGGCACCTACCAACTCCAGTTTTTCTCCCTGAATCACAAACCGTTCAAAACCGAACTGACGGTTCGCGCGGATACGACGCTTGACATTTCGCTGGAAAGTTCCGAAAAAACGCTCCGGGAAGTGACCGTTACGGCTCAGCAGGGCAGTTTTGGCATGACCCGGTTGCGCGAAGTAGAAGGCACGGCCATTTTTGCCGCCAAAAAATCGGAGGTGATTTTGCCCGACAATCTGGTCGCCAATCTGGCCACCAACAACGCCCGGCAGGTGTATGCGCGGGTGGCTGGTCTGAACATCTGGGAAAACGACGGGGGCGGTTTGCAACTGAGCATCGGTGGCCGGGGCCTCGACCCCAACCGGACGTCGAACTTCAACGTCCGGCAAAACGGCTACGACATCAGCGCCGACGCCCTGGGCTATCCCGAAAGTTATTACACCCCCCCAACGGAAGCCCTGAAACGCATCAAAATCGTGCGCGGGGCGGCTTCGTTGCAATACGGAACGCAGTTTGGCGGGTTGCTCAATTTCGAAATGCGCCAGCCCGTCACCGACCGAACCGTTGAAGTGACGTCGCGGCAAACCGTGGGCTCGTTTGGTTTTTTCAACTCGTTCAATAGCGTGAGTGGCACGGCTAAAAAGCTGAGTTACTACGCCTTTTTTCAGTACAAACGGGCAGACGGCTGGCGACCCAATTCGCATTTCGACAGCAAAACCCTCTATGCCGATCTGCATTACCAGTTGACCGAAGAAGCCAAAATCGGCCTGGAAGTGACGCACATGGACTACCTGGCTCAGCAGCCGGGCGGGTTGAGTGACGACATGTTTCGGGCCGATCCGCGACAGTCGAACCGGGAGCGAAACTGGTTTAAGGTGGACTGGAACCTGTTCAATGTGCATTACGACTGGAAAGTAAACCGCCGTTCGGACATTAACCTGATTGCGTTTGGCGTGGTGGCTTCCCGGTATTCGCTGGGTTTTCGGCCCAATCGCGTGGCAACGGTCGACAACGAGAGCTTTGAGCGGGATTTGATCGCGGGCGATTTTCGAAACTGGGGTTTTGAAGGGCGGTTTCTGAACCGGTATAAACTGGGCCAAAAAGACGGCGTTTTTCTGGTCGGAACCCGGTTTTACCACGGTTTCAACCACAGTCGGCAAGGTGTGGGGCCAACAGGAAAAAGTGCGGACTTTACGTTCATCGAACCCGATCAACTCACGTCGTCCGACTACCGTTTCCCAAATCGGAACGTCTCGCTTTTTGCCGAAAATGTACTTTTCCTCAATTCAAAAGTATCCATAACGCCCGGTTTGCGCTATGAACACATCCGCACCACCGCCGACGGTTTCTATGGCAACGTCGTCCGCGATCTGGCGGGCAACATCATCGATATTACCAAAACACAGGAGAAACGGATCAATCCGCGCGGTTTTCTGATTGCCGGTATTGGCCTGAGTTACAAGCCGTCGGCTCAGCTTGAAGCGTACGGGAACATCTCCCAGAATTACCGTTCGATCACCTTCAGTGACATGCGGATTTCGAACCCGTCGGCAGTGATCGATCCCAATTTGCAGGATGAACGCGGTTTTTCGGCGGACGTGGGCGTACGGGGTGAGAAAAACGAAGTGCTGAATTATGACCTGAGTCTGTTTGCGCTCAACTACGGAAACCGCATTGGCGAAGTGCAGTTTTACGACGAAAACGACCGTGTTCTGCGCAAACGGACCAACATCGGCCGGGCGTTGATCGTGGGGCTGGAGTCGTACGGCGAAGTGGAACTGCTGCGGCTGTTAAAAACCCAGCCGGATCGCTGGGGTTGGTCGGTTTTCGGCAATCTGGCCCTGATCCGTTCGCGGTATGTGAACAGCCAGATTCCGGGGGTAGAAGGCAATGAGGTTGAGTTTGTTCCCGCCGTCAACCTCAAATCGGGCATGCGGTGGGGCTATCGCAACCTCAAAGCGTCGTTCCAGTTTACGTACCTAACCGACCAGTTTTCCGACGCGACAAACGCGGTCGATGGCGGTTTTTCGGGAGTTGTCGGACGGATACCGGCCTATCACATCATGGATTTTTCGCTGTCGTGGAATTACCGGTGGCTCAAACTGGAAGGCAGCGTCAACAACCTGACGAATGAATTTTATTACACCCGCCGGGCAACGGGCTACCCCGGTCCCGGCATTTTGCCGTCCGACGGGCGGGCTTTCTTCCTGACGGTTGGCGTAAAATGGTGATAAAACCCTGACAGCGGTCGAAGACCCTGTCAGCGGTTAAGTGACAGGGTCTTTAGCCACTGAGCAAGGTATTGTAGCTGCTGACAGGGTCTTTAGCTGTAGCCGCTGACAGGGTCTTCGACCGCTGTCAGGGCTATAATACCTTGCCCAGCAATTGCGGTCGTTCATTCACCACTTTCAGAATCAACTCCCCGAACAACGTATTAGACCACGCAAACCATTTGCGGGTGAATTTTGCCGGATCGTCTTTGTCGAAGGACTCGTGCATGAAACCGGTATTGGCGTGGGTCTTTTTCAACTGGCGGAGTTGCGCCAGAATCTCCTGATCGTCGGTGGAAGTGAGCGCCCGCATCGTCAGACTCATGGGCCAGATGTTGTTCACCAGCGTGTGCGGACTGCCGATGCCTTCGGCGGCTTTTCCCCGGAAATAATACGGATTGTCGGCGCTGAGCGAAAACCGGCGGGTGTTTTTATAGAGGGGATCGCTGGCCGAAACCGCTCCCAAATACGGTAATGAGATCAGATTGGGCACATTAGCGTCGTCCTGCAACAAATGATTGCCAAATCCGTCGACTTCCAGGGCATATAGTTTGCCGTATTTCGGATGCGTATAAACGGCGTATTGTTTCAGTGCTTTTTCCACTTCGTCGGCCAGCGCCCGGCACTCGTTCGCAAAAACCGCATCGGGCCTGATTTTATCAATCATCATGGCTACCTGCCGGAGCGATACCACCGCAAACCAGTTGGACGGCACCAGAAACGGGAAAACCGTGGCGTCGTCGGACGGGCGGAAAATGCTGTGGATTAAGCCAACAGGACGCGTCGGGTTGCCGTAGCCGTTGCCCGGAACGGTATCGGTCGACCACGACGTTTCGCGGCCAAACTTGTAGGGGCCTGGTCCGGTTTTGCGCTGCTGTTCGCGGCAGGTTTTCACAACCAGACGCATGGCGTCGGCCCAGTCGGCATCGAAGGGGCTGGTGTCGTTGGTGGTTTGCCAGTAGTGATACGCCAGCCGGATCGTGTAACAAAGTGAATCAAGTTCCCATTTCCGCTCGTGCAAACCCGGTTTCATGGCGGTAATATCTTTTTTCCATTCGCCTTCTTTTTTCGGGTCGGAGTAAAATGCGTTGGCGTAGGGGTCGAGTTTGATGCACTGCGTTTGCCGCCGAATTACGCCCGCAACCAGCTTCCGCAGGGGTTCATCTTCTTTCGTCAACGGCAAATACGGCCACACCTGGGCGGTGCTGTCGCGCAGCCACATGGCGTCGATGTCGCCCGTGATGACGAACGTATCGGGTTTTCCGCCCGCTTCGCTGAACTGAACGGTGGTGTCGAGCGTGTTGGGAAAGCAATTTTCAAAAAGCCAGGCCAGTTCGGGGTCTTTGACGGTTTTCTTCACGCGTTCAATCGCCCGTTCGACGGCGGCACTGGTGAAGTTGCGTTGGTCGGCGGCCACCCGAACCACCGGGAAAGCGGGTTGGCGGGTTGCAAAAACCGGCTGTACGCCCAGCATGATACCGGCACTGACTCCGGCGGATTGTTGGATAAAATGACGACGATTCATAATCGGTTGGCTTATGATGGGAACGCGGATTAAACGGATTGAACAGATTTGAACTGATTAAATAAAATCCGTTTTGATCCGTTCAATCCGTTTAATCCGCGTTCCTATCCCCAAAAGTAGGAAATTAATTGCGTGTTGAAGCCCTTTTTCCACGCGCCACCGAACTGTCCAGATGCGTACAGCCATTGTCCAAAAACGGACAGTACGATTTGTTTCCGGTTTTGAAAACATACTTCTGTTCGCCGGAAATGCACCTTTCTCGGTTTGGCAAAGGATTTGATATACGGAAATAGAAGAAATCAATCAGACTCTTAACCCAACTGGTTTTTGGCTCATGCGACGCAGTGATTTAGGCGAATTTGAAGAAGTGGTTTTACTGGCCGTGGCCGTGCTGGTGCCGAAAGCGTATTCCGTGATGATCGCGGAAGAACTGGAACGGGAAACCGGGCAAAACGTCAGCACCGGGGCGGTTCACGCGGCTCTGCAACGGCTGGAGCAGAAAGGCTACGTAACCTCGGTGCTGGGCGAGGCAACGGCGGAGCGTGGGGGCCGCCGGAAGCGGCTGTTCACCGTTTCGGCGCTGGGCGGCCGGGTGCTGACGGAAGTGCGCTCGGTGCGAAACCGGCTCTGGGATCGCATTGTGCCGCCGACGCTGCTGGAATGGAGCTAGGATACTGAGCAAAAATTGTAAATATCAAATGTAAAATGATGAATGTAAAAGGCTTCTAAAAACCGAAACCGGTGGCAGTAACTTTTACATTTAATATTCATCATTTATTATTTGAAATTAAAAAAATGAAGCCCTCCCAAATCCCAAAACCGAACCGTCGGACCGGAATGCCGGACCACGCGCCCCGCTGGCCTGATCGACTCCTTGCCTGGCTCATTGCTCCTCACCTGCGCGAGGAGGTGCTGGGCGATTTGCACGAGCGGTTTCACCGGCGCGCGGAGCGGCTGGGCGAAGCGCAGGCCCGGCGACGGTATTGGCGCGATCTGCTGGCCTATGTGCGAATTTCGATGATTAAACGACAACCCGCTGACTACCCAACCCCTTTTTTCCTTACGCCCGGTATGCTACGAAATTATCTAAAAATCGCCCTTCGAAATCTGGTCAAGAGCACGGTTTTTTCCGCCATTAACGTGATTGGCCTGGCACTGGGCATGATCTGTTGCCTGTTTATTTTTCTCTGGGTGCAGGATGAAGAGCGCGTCGACAATTTTCATGCGAACGGCAAAAACCTGTATACGGCCTATCAGACTTTTTCAACCCCTGGTAAAGTGGATGGAAAATATGGAACGCCCATGCGGGTGGTGAACCAGCGCGCAGTTTTCTTACTGGAAGATGTCAAATCCGCTGTTCCTGAAGTGCAAAACACCGTCTTTTATGCTACGGGGTATGAACTGCCGTGGGGACATCCCGAAACGTTTCAGACGGGGGAAAAGAAATTCAAACTGGAGGGCTCCCGCGCGAGTCCGGATTTCTTTAAAATCTTCAGCTATCCGCTGCTGGCGGGTCAGGCAGAAACGGCCCTGAACGACATTGGCGGGATTGCCATTTCCCGAAAAATGGCGGAGTTGTTTTTCGGAAGCCCCCGGAATGCACTGGGTAAAAGTCTGCGGTATGAGAACAAACTGGATTTCAGGGTAACGGCGGTTTTTGAAAATCTGCCGGTGCAAAGCTCCCTGAAATTCGATTTTCTGCTTACCTGGGAAGCCCAAAAAAGTAAACTGGAATGGGCTTCCAACGACTTTCGGACGTATGTGCAACTGGCGGAAATGGCGGACCCCAAAACCGTCGAGACGAAAATCAACCGGTTTTTGCAACCCCGGCTGGCCAAGAATACAGGCGTTACAACCCAAATCGGGCTTCAGCCGTTTGGTGAACACTACCTGCACGGCAATTTTGTGAATGGAAAACCCGATGGCGGACGCATCGAATACGTCAGGATTTTTAGTGGTGTCGCCCTATTTATCTTACTCATTGCCTGTATCAATTTCATGAATCTGGCCACGGCCCGTTCCGTCAAGCGGGCCAAAGAAGTAGGCGTTCGGAAAGTGTTAGGCTCAACACGCGGCCACCTGATCGGGCAATTTTTTGGCGAAGCGTTGCTGCTCGCGTTTCTGGCCATGCTGGTCACATTGCTGCTGGTCGTTCTCCTGATGCCCCTCTTTAATGCATTCACGGGCAAACAGATTGCCTCGCCCCTTATCCAACCTTCTTTCTGGGTTTCGCTGCTGGGTCTGACGGTATTCACCGGTCTGATTGCGGGGAGTTACCCGGCGCTCTTTCTGTCTTCGCTGCAACCGGTTCGCATTCTGAAAGGGGTTTTGCGGTTTACGCAAAGCGCCATCTGGTTTCGGCAGGGATTGACGGTTTTTCAGTTCGGACTGGCTATTATTCTCCTGGTGGCCACCATCGTCGTATCCCGGCAGACCCGCTACGTACAGAAGACACACCTGGGATACGATCGCGAAAACCTGCTGTACGTCCGGATTGAAGGTGAACTGATGACGCAGCGCAACTATTTATTATTCAAAGAACAGGTCTCCAGAATGCCGGGCATTGCACTGGTCGACCGCAGCAGCGAAGCTCCGCACGTCATGGGATTTGTGGTGGATGCCAACGACGGCGCGGCCAACACCAGCAATGATGCCATCAATTGGGAAGGCAAGGAGAAGAATGTTTCCGTTGGCTTTAAACCCACGTCCGTTGGCTTCGATTTTGTGAAGCTCATGAACCTGAAAGTGGCCGAAGGTCGCGATTTCTCCCAAGCCAACGCAACCGATTCGACCGATGCGTTCCTGGTGAATGAAGAAGCGGTGAAACAGATGGGGCTGAAAAAGCCCATCGGGAAATGGATCTCCGCCTGGCAAAAAAAGGGGCATATCATTGGTATCCTCAAGGACTATCACACGCACTCGCTGCACGAGCCCATCAAACCGTTGGTGATGGATGTGAAGGAATACGAGTATTTCGGGGTGATCCTCGTGCGCACCGAAGCCGGCAAGACCAAAGAAGCACTGGCCAGTTTGGGAAAAGTGTATAAAGAACTGAATCCGAACTATCCTTTTGCGTATCAATTCATCGATCAGGAATACGAAAAACTGTACCGCAGCGAAGAGGTGATGGCGAAGCTTTCGAATGTATTCGCGGTTTTGGCGATTCTGATTTCCTGTCTCGGTTTGTTGGGTCTGGTCATGTTTTCTACCGAACAGCGTACCAAAGAAATCGGTATTCGGAAAGTGTTGGGCGCTTCGGTAAGCCAGATCATCATGCTCTTCTCCCGGGATTTTCTTCGACTGGTCTGGATTGCTATTCTGATTGCCTCGCCCATCGCCTGGTATGCCATGAATCAGTGGCTACAAAGTTTTGCTTATAAGATTGATATCGCGTGGTGGATTTTTGCCGCATCGGGTTTTGGCGCGTTGGCCGTTACGCTGCTGACTGTCAGTTTTCAAAGCATCAAAACCGCCTTGATGAATCCGGTGAAGTCACTTCGCTCGGAATGAAAAAGAAGGGAATAATAAATGTAAAATGATAAATGCTAAATGTAAAAGTAGGGGCAAGGAAGCCCGTTGAAAGCGTGCGGAGCCACTTTATCATTCAACATTTATTATTCATCATTTGATATTAAACCATATGAATCGAAAACCGTGTCCGCCCCGCTGGCCTGACCGCCTGCTAACCTGGCTCATCGCTCCGCACCTGCGCGAGGAGGTGCTGGGCGATCTGCACGAACGGTTTCACCGACGGGTGGAGCGCCTGGGCGAAGCCAAGGCCCGGCAGCGGTATTGGCGGGACGTGCTGGCGTATCTGCGGCTGTCAAACCTGAAACGAAAACCATCGGCGTATTCTTCACCTTTCTTTCTGAGTCCTGTCATGCTACGAAATTATTTTAAAATCGCGCAACGAAACCTGCTGAAACACAAGGGCTATTCGCTCATTAACATCGGCGGGCTGGCCACGGGCATGGCGGTGGCGATGCTCATTGGCTTGTGGATTTATGATGAGTTGTCCTTCAACAAATACCACCAAAATTACGATCGCATTGCCAAGGTGATGCAAAGTGCGGTCGTGAACGGGGAGTTTGGGGCCGGAGAGTACATGCCCATTCCGTTGGGAAATGAACTTCGCACCGCTTATGCCGATGATTTTACATCCGTGGTGCTGTCTTCCTGGACCCGGGAACATATCCTGGCCTATGGCGATACGAAATTGACGAAAACGGGGAATTTCATGAGTCCGGAAGCTCCCGATCTGTTGACCCTCAAGATGCTTAAAGGAACGCGGGAAGGACTAAACGATCCGTCCTCCATTCTCCTGTCTCAATCCGTTTCTGAAGTGCTTTTTGGCGATGCCGACCCGCTGGGCAAAATCTTGAAGATCGATAATAAACTGAACGTCAAAGTAACCGGTATTTACCAGGATTTACCGCATAACACCGAGTTTCGGGACATGACGTTTATGGCACCCTGGGATTTATACGTTTCGTCGGAGTCGTGGGTGAAGCAAGCGCAGGACAACGCCGACTGGGGGAACAACTCCTGGCAAATTCTGGCTCAGCTTGCAGCGAAATCTGATTTTGAAGCTGTTACGGCAAAAATTAAAAATCTAAGGCTAAAACATGTTCCAGAAACGGCTTATGCGAAGCCGGAAGTTTTTTTGCATCCGATGAGCCGCTGGCATTTGTATACGGGCTGGGACAAATCCGGTAACGTAGAGGGCCGGATTCAATACGTCTGGTTGTTCGGCATCATCGGCGTATTTGTGCTCTTTCTGGCCTGCATCAACTTTATGAATCTCTCGACGGCCCGGTCGGAAAAGCGGGCGAAAGAGGTGGGAATCCGCAAAGCCATTGGCTCCCTCCGAAGCCAACTGATCAGCCAATTTTTTAGCGAATCCCTGCTGGTGGTGGCGATTGCCTTTGTGATCTCGTTGCTGCTGGTGCAGCTCATGTTGCCATTCTTCAACGAGGTGGCCGATAAAAACATTGCGATTCTGTGGGCCAATCCCATTTTCTGGCTATCCGGGATCGGTTTCAGTTTTCTGACCGGCATCCTGGCGGGCAGTTATCCGGCGTTTTACCTGTCGTCGTTCCGCCCCATAAACGTGCTGAAGGGGACTTTTCGGGTAAGCCGGTTTGCTTCCATTCCCCGGAAGGTGCTGGTCGTCGTCCAGTTCACGGTTTCCGTCACGCTGATCATCGGTACGATCATTGTTTTTCGCCAGATCCAGTACGCGAAAAGCCGTCCGATTGGGTATGACCGCAGTGGCCTGATTACGATTACCATGAATACACCGGAATTGTACGGGCGTTACAATGCCTTGCGGAACGAACTCCTGCAAACGGGGGCGGTCCTGGAGATGTCGACCGCTTCGACTCCAGTAACGAATTTGAATTCACGGCTGATCGGGTTTGACTGGGAAGGCAAAGATCCCAATTTGAAGGAGCAGTTTGGGACGGTTGCCGTGACCCATGATTTTGGGAAAACCGTCGGTTGGCAATTCATCGAAGGGCGCGACTTTTCCCGGGCCTTTTCAACCGATTCGTCGGGTATGGTGCTGAACGAAACCGCCATCCGCTACATGGGCCTCAAAGATCCGGTGGGGAAAACGGTCAAATGGAATGGAAAACCGCATCAGATTATCGGCGTTGTCAAAGACCTGGTGATGGGCTCTCCTTTCGAACCCGTTTATCAGACGGTTTTCCTGTTGAGTTATGAGTGGGCCAGTGTGATCAATATCCGGTTAAACCCCAACCAGAGCGCCAGTGAATCGCTGGCTAAGATCGAAACCGTCTTTCGCCAGTTCAACCCCGGTAGTCCGTTCGATTATAAGTTCTCGGATCAGCAGTATGCCCTGAAATTTGCCACCGAAGAACGGATCGGTCGATTGGCTTCGGTGTTCGCCATTCTGGCCATTTTCATCAGTTGCCTGGGCTTGTTCGGGCTGGCGTCGTTCGTGGCCGAGCAGCGCACCAAAGAAATCGGTGTCCGCAAAGTGCTGGGTGCTTCGGTCTTCAACCTCTGGCGGTTATTATCCAAAGACTTTGTCATCCTGGTCGTTATCGCCTTCGGCATTGCTACGCCCATTGCCTGGTATTTCCTACATCACTGGCTGCAAAAATACGACTACCGCACGGAAATCTCCTGGTGGATTTTTGCGGTTTCGGGCGCTGGCGCGTTGGTCATTACGTTGCTGACGGTGAGTTTTCAAAGCATCAAAGCGGCCTTGATGAATCCGGTGAAGTCACTTCGTTCGGAATGAAAATAAGGGAATAATAAATGTAAAATGCTAAAAATCAAATGTAAAAGTATGATTAAGGAAGTACGTTGAAAGCGTGCGGAGCCACTTTAATATTTAGCATTCATCATTTATTATTTAATATTCATTTTATGGAAACCCCAAACCCGCCCCGCTGGCCCGACAAGCTCCTGACCTGGCTCATTGCTCCGCATCTGCGCGAGGAGGTGCTGGGCGACATGCACGAACGGTATTTCCGGCGGGCGGAGCGGCTGGGCGAGACGAAAGCCCGGCGACAGTATTGGTGGGACGTGCTGGCGTATGTCAGGCTATCATTCATCAAACGTAAACCATCCGAGTATCCGAATCCAACTCCTACGGCCATGCTATCCAACCATTTTAAAATTGCTTTCCGCAACCTGATGGGCGGGAAAAGTTTCTCCATCATCAACATCGGCGGATTGGCGGTGGGCATGGCCGGAGCCGCGCTGATTGCCTTGTGGCTCCAGAATGAGATTAGCTTTGACAAATTCCATGAACACAAAAACCGGCTTTATCAGGTCTATGGCCTGACGAACAGCGCAGGTGGAGAACCGGTTGCGATACCGGCCACCTCGCAACCGCTGGCTCCGACCTTGCAACAAAATTACCCGGAAGTAGAAGCCGTTACGCGGGTAAAAGACGTTGACCAGTTTCTGATCCGGGTCGATGATAAAAGCTTCACCGGCATTCAGGGAGCTTTTGCGGACCCTTCTTTCCTGCAACTGTTCAGCTTTCCGTTGGTGGAAGGGTCTAAAAACGCGCAACTCAACGCAATTTCGTCCATTGTCATTACCGAAAAACTCGCCCGGAAACTGTTCGGTACCACCGACGTCCTGCATAAAACCATCCGGCTCGATTCTGTCGATCATTTCGTGGTCACCGGTATTTTAAAGGATTTGCCGCCGAATACGCGCTTTACCTTTGAATACCTGTTACCCTGGGATTATCTGAAAAAATTGGGAAGCGGCTGGAGCAACGAGAGCTGGCTCAGCAACAACACGCCAACGTATGTCTTGCTGAAACCGAATACAAACCCTGCCGCCTTCACGGCAAAAATCAAAGACCTGACGCAGCGGTATGCGGGGCGCCGGGATGTCTGGACGCATTTCCTGTTTCCGCTGAGCCAGTGGCATTTGTATGCTGAATTTGAAAACGGAAAACCGGTGGGTGGGCGCATCGAAACCGTGCGCGTGTTTGGACTGATTGCTGCCTTTATTTTGCTGATTGCCTGCATCAACTTCATGAACCTGAGCACGGCCCGAAGCGAAAAACGGGCCAAAGAAATTGGCGTTCGGAAAGTGGCCGGGGCGGGTCGCGGGTCGTTGATCGGGCAGTTTATTACCGAAGCCTTTCTCACCGCCTGTCTGGCCGGAGCCGTTGCCCTGTTGCTGGTTATGCTGGCCTTGCCGTCGTTCGATATGCTCATCGGCACGCAGCTTTCGATTCCCTACCAGCAGTATTCATTCTGGCTCTGGACTTTTGGCTTTGTGGTTCTCACCAGCTTGCTGGCGGGCAGTTATCCGGCTTTTTATCTTTCCTCCTTCCAGCCAGTCGGAATTTTTACGAAGCAATTCAAAAAAAGCCAGTTGGGTCTGTCGCCCCGGAAAGTGCTGGTGGTGCTCCAGTTTACCTTTGCCATTGTGCTTGTTATCGCCACGATGATTGTCCGCGACCAGATCATTTACGGCCAGGAACGGGACAAAGGTTACGCCAATACCGATCTGATTCAGGTCAGTTTTGTCGGTGATATTGAGAAAAATTACGGGCCGATCAAACAGGAGTTAATCCGTTCGGGGGCTGCGGTTTCTGTCACAAAAACCATGACGGATCTGACGAACGACGGCTGGCGCAGCTGGGGCCTTCGGTGGCCGGGTGAAAATCCGAAAGATACCAACACCGCCATCACGCTCTTCAGTTCGGATGCCGATCTGATCAAAACGGCGGGCATGACGTTGGTCGAGGGGCGGGATATCGATGGTTACCGGTACCCGGCGGATAGCTTCTCCGTGGTGTTGAACGAAACTGCCGTCAAGCTGATGGGCTTTAAAAATCCGATCGGGCAGACGCTTTCAAACCGGGACGAAAAGCGAAGCTGGCGGGTTGTGGGCGTGGTAAAGGATTATATTGTGGGTTCGCCGTATAACCCCATCCCGCCGGTGGTCATTCAGGGGCCGGGGGCCTGGTTCAATACCATGCACATCAAATTTAACCCCGCAAATTCGACGGCGGAAAATCTGGCAAAAGCCGAAGACGCCTTCAAAAAATACAACCCGGCCTATCCCTTCGATTATCAATTCGTCGATCAGGATTATTCCCGGAAATTCGAAAATGAACAGCGTACCAAGACCTTAGCGGGCCTTTTTGCGGCCCTGGCTATTTTTATTTCCTGTCTCGGTTTATTCGGATTAACCTCCTTCACGGTTGAACAATCCCGGAAAGAAATCGGCATCCGGAAGGTGTTGGGAGCCACGGTGAGCCAGATCGTTACCCTCTTATCCACAGACATTCTGAAACTGGTTTTGATGGCCTTTCTGATTGCCACTCCGATTACGTGGTACGCCATGAGCCAGTGGCTTCAGGATTATTCCTACCGCATCCGCATTTCGGGATGGATTTTTGCCGCAGCCGGTCTGCTGGCGTTGGTCATTGCCTTGCTGACCGTCAGTTTTCATACGGTGAAAGCGGCTTTGATGAATCCCGTGAAGAGTTTGAGAAGCGAGTAAGCAGAGACGGATTGTATTACGGAATTTCGATAGCCGATAAATCGCGGCAAGTAAAAGCACTCATTTTTTCAACGGGCAACTTTTGTCCCTTGCTACGAACGGATTGGATAAAGGCATCGCAACGGTTTTCATCAAATAGGCCCGTTGATCGGGCATGGCACAAAAAATCCATCGTAGTCAAGTAGATAATTTTGTGTAGATCGCAGTATCGTTTGATGTCTTTTAGGTTGCTACTGGCCAGAATATCTTTCGTATACTGAGCAACGGCCATACAGGCACTTTCACCTTTGCCTTTAAACAGCATTTTCTGAATATGCAAAAATTCCCGGACGATGGCAGGATTATCGTCTGGGAAAGGCATGATTTCCAGCAATTTCATGTTAACCAGGTTATCCACCTGTGTCTTCTTTTCGCGCCATTGCTCCAACTCATCGTAAACCTTGTCCAGTATGCGAATTGGAATGGGCTTGAATACTTGAGGTAAGGTGAGAATCTCACCGGCGTATATGAAGTGGGAAACGACGTCCGCGTCCAGCAGGATAATCTTACTCATTATCGGTCAAATCAGACTTGTAGCGCATTTATATCGACGCCTAAGTCTTTTAAAAGGGCGTAGTAGTGACTTTCTGAAATTTTCTCTGAATCGAATAATTGCTTGGCTTTCGTTCCATAATCGCCAATGTGCTGCCCTTCATTACCCGATTCGTATAGTTCAGTCGTGAATCCAAACAACGTAGCCGACCGTTTAACGTCCTGTTTGAGTGATTCGCCATACGCCCGGTCAATCAGTTCCATGTCTTCCAATCGACGTAATAATGCTTGGCGTGAACAGGAAAAATACTGCTCAATGGTTAGTATCGTGCTCAGCTTAATCTGATTTTGATCCAACTCATCCAGATTGTTGATCTGCGACAGCACGCCATCGCGTGGAATAAGCAGGTAGGCGGCAAACCAGTCTGCTTTGTATTCTTCAGGGTTTTTATAATCAAACTGCCCCGGTATGCAAACTTGGAAAGTGAAATCTGCCTGGATAAATAAATGATAGAGTTCGTGGCAGATGGTAAAGTGTTGACGCCCCAGCGATTGATTGGTGTTAACCAGCATAAAACGATGCTGGCCCGATTTAATCGCCATACCACAGAACTGATCACTTAAGGGTTTGAACAACGTTTGTACGTTCAGTTTTTGTAACAGACTTTTCAGGCGAATAGGCTCACGGTCGTTTAGGCCGTGAGCCTGTCGAAATTCGCTGGCTCGCTTTTCCAGCAGGAGTTGTGTGCTGTTGTGCTTACGCTTCATGGGCCAGAACATGCTGCATTTTTAGGTAATTGTTCACAACGCGCCGGAACTGGGCGATGCTCACCAAATCCTGCACGGTAAGTTCCTCGGCCCGGAAAGCCAGGGCTACGTTGATTTGCTGTTGGACACTATCCGCTTCTAATAGGTCATAAGCATCGATGCCGAACAGGTCGGCCAGTTTCTGGAGGTGGTCGGTCGAGACGGGTCGGGTACCGGTTTCGTAGTAGCTGATTTGCTCACGGGCAATGCCCAGGTAATCGGCTACGCTGGCCTGCGTAAAACCCAGCCGCTCGCGAAACTGCCGGATATTCTGGCCGACCGTTTCGTGTTGGGTGTTCATAGCGTAAAGATGAGGTTGGGAAGACTGTTACAAAGATAATACTTTTTGTGGTATTACCTGCCTTCTAAAAACAGTCCTTTCGGGATAACTGTTTGTCTGTAAGCTAAAAAAATAAAAATATGCTCTTGTTCATTGTTACACTTAAGAAAAAAAAGTGTCTGTATTTTGATATTGTAACAAAATTGGATTAGCCTAAAATCAATCGTTCAATTTCCCGTTTCGCTGCGGTAAAATCGTGTTGCGCTTGTTGACGGAGGGATTGCGCTTGCTGCTGCCTGGTTGTTATTTCTTGTACAATTTTGATTTGTACAGGAGTAGGGGGCAAGGGGATATACATTTTTTTGAAGAATTCAGGAGGGACCCGTTGATGGCCTGCCGATCCGCCAAAAGTCAATTTTGCGTTTTGACGGAAAAAATTAGCATGAAAGAAGGCATGAAGATAATCTATATTAAGATTATCGGATTTTGGCCTAAAAACATGGAATTCAGTAGAGCCATAGCCAAATTGGTTCGTCAAATTGCGAGCTACGCCCGTTTTGCCGTTCTCCATACAAGGAGTAATTTTGGCTACTAAAAGATCATTTTCAGCGAATGTAGTGTACCCTTTACTGTCAGCAGCTATACGATTTAATGATGTATCTATAGAGCCATCTTCGCTAACGTTTTCCATGGGTATAAATGTCACCTCATCGGCATCTTGCAACCCTTTGAATTTAGTAGCTGGATTAATTTGAGCAAAATCGCGAAGTCGTCTGGACGGATATTTAGACCCTTTGAATTCAGTAATTACTTTCTGGAAAGTCGGATCATACCGCCCACCTGATAACTGCCGCCACGACGTTTTGAACATCCGGTTTTCGGTGGTATTATCCAGGTCCGGGGGCAACTTGATGCCTAACTCGCTCAATAAATACTCGTCAATGCTGTCGAGTAAAATTTGCGCTTGGGTTTCCTGTTGGCGTTTTTGGATAACAGCCTTTGTTAATACATCAACAATAATAGGATCAAAAACTATTGGTATCGATCGTAATGCAGGATAATCTAAGGCAGGGCGTGTGCCTCCCGTTGATCGGCGCGAAGCTAGTTTTTCTCCTACATCCGAATTTAAGTAAGCAGCTAATATCTCACTGGTTCTATAGTTTTCCGTTTTTGAGACAACAATATGCTGGTTAATATTACCACTAAAGTTAGTGGGAGCAACTGCCGAAACAGCCATACGCCCTACGCCCGTAATTTTTGTCAACAAATCGCCACCGCTTACCTGACTACGCTTCAAATATTCAGTATGTGTAAAATCATTGATGTATTTCAGTTCATCAGTAACTAATTCGGAGGTTTCTTTTAAATTTTGAACGCGAATAAATGGTATTCCTCCAGTCGCTTTTGTCGAATAAAACTTTTCCTCTTCTGCCTTTGCAGGTGTGGCACCGCTTGCCATACGCCGGATAAAATGTCTAAGAGGTACTGCGCCCCTTGCCCAAACTTTTTTCTCTAAAGCAACTAGTTCAGGGATATAATAGGTCCCAACGCCCCACCAATTCGCCCCGATTCAACAAAAACAGTTTGTTTTCGTCTAAACCGGGGCTTAGGCGAAAAAACGGTCTCGCCCGCTGTCGATGTCAGCAATAAACCCTTTAAGCTCCTCCGCAATGGTATCGAGTTCGTTCACTCCGGTTTTGCGGCCCGTGGCGTCGTAGCCGATCTGCTCGGCGATGGCCATGAAAATGGGATAGTTGGCAACGTCGCGCGCGAGTTCGGCCTGGTATTCGTCCTGAAGGTTTTCTTTCAGTTCTGTAATGCGTTCGCTGTGTTCTTTCGTGATCTCCGCTTTCCAGGCCCGGTATTCCTCCGTTTTTTCGATGAGTTTGCGGTTTGGACCGCCAAGCGGCTGTTTGGCTTTGTCAAATAAACCGGGATCAATGGCTTGTCCTTTCAGATTCTTCAGGTTTTCTTCGCTCTCCCAGTTAATGAGCGACGCGTCGAATCCCTGATGGTTTTTCATGATGCGGTCGCGCTCGGCTTCCAGTTTTGCAATGGCCTGGCTGTAGTCCGGCTTCTCCCAAAGGCGGTTTTGTAGTTTTTGCTTGGCGTGCTGAATGTGTTCGGTTTGCTTTTCGGTTAGTTTTTGTAGGAACAATACCGAGCTTTTTACGCCGGCGTCGGTGGCTTTGAACGCATCCTGTGGCAGCGAGATCACGGCCACAATGCGGTAATGTTCCTCCATCCAGTCGCGTACATACTGCGCGCTGCTGTTGGTCAGTACGCCATCGGGCACCACCACAGCCAGCCTGCCACCCGGTTTCAAAAACCGCCAGCATTGTTCGATAAACAGCACCTCGGTACTTTGGCTGTCGCGCGGACCCAACTGACTGATGTTTTTCTGCTTGCGGTCGATCCAGCTCACGTCTTTAATACCCAGCCGGTAGTTTTTCAAATAAGCCTGTTCAGTCTGTTTTACAGAGGAACCAAAAGGTGGGTTGGTAATGATGTAGTCGAAACTGTTGTATTTGAATCCTTTGTTACCGGTTTTTCCGATGATTTCCTGGTCCGACTGTAAGCCGTCGAAACTAATGACGTTGGTGTGGCCGTCGTCGTGGATGATCATATTCATTTTGGCCGTTCGGGCAATGCTCTCCGAAATCTCGATGCCGTATAGGTTCTTCTCGGCGAAATCGTGCCAATGGTTGTAATGCTGTACACTCTCTTTTTTAAAGTATCCTTCCTCAGCCATGTGGTTGGCTTGTGCGCGCACTTTGTCCAGCGCGTAGAGCAGGAAACCCCCACTTCCACAACTCGTGTCGAGCACCCGCGATTCATTGCGGATGGGCAGCACTTTTACAATAAAATCGACCACTTCGCGGGGCGTAAAATACTGCCCGAAGTCACCCCGGAAAAAAGAACCCAGGAAGGTTTCAAACGCCCGGCCTTTGCTGTCCAGGTCGGTATCGCCGATGTTGAGCTTCGCCAGGTAACCCACAATGGTGCGGAGTTCAGACGCGGTTAGCCGAATTGGCTCCCGAAACACTTCAGGGTCTTTTAACCGGCCTTCCTCATAGATGGCCCGTACCCGCTTGAGTAGAAAATCTGGATCTTCTTTGGTAAATTCCTGAAAATCGTACGGTTCTCCTTTCTTGCGAGCCCTTTTTTCATCCCACAGTTTGCAAAAAATAAGTTTGTCGAGTTCATCAAATGCTTCTGAAGGATTGCGTTTGCCACCCGCCCAAAGGGCCTGGTGGGCTTGTGAGAATACGCGCGTCAGTTCATCCTGGGCAACGATTTCCAGATCAAACGCGGGTCGCCCATCTTCATCGACGGCCCGTTTGTAGTATTTTGCCCGGCTGAGTTTACTTTGTCCGAAGCGGGGAATAGCCGCAATGATGTTATCAATGCGTTCTCCCGCCGGGAAATTACCAACATCGTAATATTTCGATTTTAGTCCTGACGTAACCCAAAGATAATCACCCCGTAAGGAGTGGGTGTAGCCGAATCCCTGTTCAATAGCCTGAACAAATTCGGCTTCAGAAACCGTTTCTTTTTTACACTCGACCACGATGTAGGGCGATTTCCTTGCGTCATCTTTATAGACGACAAGATCGGCGTGGATAGATGGAATACGAGCCGGAACCGTAACCTCAACATCGATATGCTGGGGTTTGTACTCGTATTGAAGGATCAGTTGAAGGTAGGTTTCGGCCCGAACTTTTTCTTCCGGGTTTGTAAACGATTTTTTTACATCAGGAATAACGTAGGTAATGTATTTACGCTCCTCGGAATCGAATTTAATGTATTTTTTAGCTAGACCTTCCTGAATCACATCCATTGTAAACGTGGTATAAATGGGTGTAAAGCTGCTAAGATTAGCGGTGAAATCAAACTCTGAAGACCACGATTATTTCCGGCTCTACCAGTAGATTTCGGCTGCATCGGTCGCGGGCGCGTTGGCAATCACGCTGCTGACCGTGAGCTTCCAGAGCATCAAAGCCGCGTTGATGAATTCGATGAAGGGTTTACGGAGTGAGTGACAGAATACTAAATCGTCCTAATCCGTACAATCCGCGTTCCTGTCAACGTTACATCATCTTAATCCCCGCTTCTTTAAACCGCCGGTACAGATTCAACAAAATTTCACTCCGAAACTGATCTTCTTTGTTGACCGAATTGATCCAGACCCGCACTTTTAACTCGATGGCATCGTTCGTGATCGTGGACAATAAAATTTCGGGTTGCTGGCGTTTAACGGCGTTCGGATGTTTCGTTATTTCTTCTTTAATCAATGCTTTCAGCGTGCTTAACTCGTGTTCCGCATCGGCTTTAATCGTCAGCTCGATTCGTTTGGCTTTGTGATTGATCGTCCAGTTGATAACCTGCCCCGACAGCAGATCGCCGTTGGGAATGATCACTTCAGAACCTTCTGTCGTCAGCAGGCGGCTGGAGCGAATCCCGATGGTTTTCACGCGTCCTTTTTTGTTGGTAATCTCAATAAAATCACCGATCTGGAACGGTTTATCGAAGATCAGGATGATACCGGAAACCAGGTTGTTGACAATGTTCTGAAGCCCCAAACCGATCCCGACACCCAACGCACCGACGATCACCGTTACCTTGTCCAGCCCGATGCCGGAAGCCAGAATGGCGAACAGAAAACCGCCGATGAGCATGAAAAGCCGGATCATCACCAGCCGCGAATCGGCATTGCTGATGTTTCCGCCGATTTCGTCGTCGGTTTCCCCGAAAAAATACCCGATGTATTTCCGCAGCGCACCGGAAAGGTAAAGTACCAGAAAAAACAACACGATGTTTCCCCACGTAAAGCTCGTGCTGCCAACGCTTCGCTCCGTTCCTAAAAAATGGGCAAGGAACTGATAAACTGCATTGTAGATGTAGAGATTATTGGTGAAAATGATCAGCCAGGCGACCACGGCAAGGGCGCTCATCATGCGGTGCAACCCGATTTCCAGTTTGGCGTAATTAAACCGGGCGGCAATGCCTTCGGTGAGTTTTCCACGCATGACCTGAAGCGCAAAGGCTTCGTTGATAATCTGAATCAGTGTAAAAAGGCCAACGGCCTGCGTCAACCCATAAATGGCGGCTGTAGAGAATATTTTCGCCAAACTCATTCGTCCAAAAATGTTGCAGAATATGGCCAGTATATTCAGGATAATATACAGAATGGAAACCTGTTTGATAAAACCGGTAAGCGATAATGTTTTGCGGATTCGGAACAGAAACAGAAACCCGAAGACGACCGATATGGCGTTGAGAACCAGGAGCCAAAGCCGGAAGGTGATGCCCGGATCGATGATCGACGTCCGGGTGATAATGACCAGAATATAGAGCGTAACAATGCCCAGCCAGTTGAGGAAAAGCTGCCGGGGCCAGCTTCGGAAAAACAAGCCGGTAAGGGCCAATAAAAGAATAAACTGCGTCAGTTCGACGTAAACCGCCGGGGGGCGAAGATCGAAAAAAGGAGCTAAATTAAAGACGACAACCAGCACCGGAAAAATGGGAATGGCGCGGAGGTATTTAATTTTTAATTCTTTCTGAACTTCCTGCTGTTTTCCGTGGCGTTTAATAATTGAAAAACTCCGGAATATCCAGGCAAAAAAGGCCGATCCAATTAGCAACATATAAAGTCCGTTGCCCGCACTTCGATCAAAATAATACGCCAGCATATCCCGCTGTCCTTCGTAAGAACGCTTGATCAAATTATCCAGGTGATCGTCGGAACCTTCGCTTTTGGGAATGGCCCAGATAAAATCGGTTTCCTTGCCGGTAATTTTGACATTAAACTCCCGAATGCGCTCATTGACGACATTGGTTAATTCGGCGGTTTCGAAAAAACCGTCGGAAACCGCGGCCTGAAGTTTATTGATGCGGGTCAGGTTTTTATTGGTCGATTCACTCGCGTCGATCCACTGTTGCCGTAATTCTTTCAGCGAGTTAAAATACAAGGCCCGGTACGAACTGTCGGCGGGGAGAACCAGCACCGAATCCCGCGCCAGCGAAATCAACTGCCCGTTCATGCCCGACAACTGTTTTTCATGCCCGGAAAGCGTTTCCCGCCAGACTTTGAGCTGCGTTTGCATGTCCTCGAGCAGCACCTGAAACATGAGCATGTTTTTCATGTCATGCACCTTTTGGTACAGCGTCAGATTGGTCCGAATCGTTTTGATGTACGACTGAACTTCCGGTAGGTTATTCTCGATTTGCCAGGTGCTGAATCCCCGCCGGGTGCGGTTGTTGATGTCATTCAGGGCCGTATGCCCTTTTTCAAGCCGGGCAATGATGCTATCGACTGGAATACCGGGTTGGGAGATCACGGGCAGGCTGTCTACCGCGTTGTTTTCGGCGGTTTTCTGGGCATACAGCGCAGATGTTAAAAGTAGAAAGACGGCTATCAGGCTACTGAAAATCAGGCGGTTTTTAATGCTGCATTGGTCTATTGAGTGGATTTTATTCCCAATCATTCTGCTACCGGTTTTATTCAAATCAAGCTCCTCATTCGTTGTGTCGCTTTAAATGAATACTACCGAAATTCGATAATTGTTATGATTTGGGGTGGCTTTGGCCACCAGCGGCCCGCATTCGGCTTCTTTTGACAAGTCCTTTTGGGCGCTCATTATCCCTTTTCGGCTACACGGGAAAAGGAGTTTCTGATTATTTTATTCAGACCGTTTGAAAACTGAGCCAGCATCCTGAAATCGGGTTTGAAATTTGGATGGGAACACGGATTGGACGGATGGAACGGATCAGAACAGATTCTATTTCTGTGTAAATCCGTTTCATCCGTCCAATCCGTGTTCCCATCTGCGCGGGCCTAGAGTTTTCCCGGTTTCTGCCGATACCAAAACCCGTAAAACGGAATCCCTGTAGCAATCAGTCCCAGGCCCATCAAGGCTTCTCGGGGCTGTTCGATGAGGGTGATAACCACCAGCGTCAGACAGAAAAGACAGAAAACGACTGGCAAAACCGGATAGCCAATGACGCGGTAGGGGCGGGGCAAATCGGGCTGTGATCGCCGGAGCAGCAGGACGCCGAATGCCGTTGAACCGTAGAAAATGAACGAAGCAAAAACCAGCATATCCGTCAACTGGTCGAATGTGCCGGACCAGACCAGCACCACGGCTAGAATGCCCTGCCAGACAATGGAAACCGAGGGCGACTGAAACCGGGGGTGAATCCGGGCTACGGTACTGAAAAACAGACCATCGCGCGCCATTGCATAATACAGCCGGGCTGACGTCAGGATGGAACTGTTGGTGGCGTTGAAGGTCGTACACAAAATCAGAACAGATACCAGCGTGGCCCCGGTCGAGCCACTGACCCGCCGAATGACTTCGACGGCGGCAATGCGGCCGGGCGTCTGGTTGAGCGCGATCAACTCCTCAATCGGCAATACGTAGACGTACATGACGTTCAGGAGCAGGTACAGGCCCACGACGAACAAGGTGCCGAGTCCGAGGGCCAACGGCAGATTCCGCTGCGGATTTTTGATCTCTTCGCCCAGAAAAGCAATGTTGTTCCAGCCGTCGTAGCCCCAGAAAGCACCCAGCGACGCGATGAAAAGGGCTTTGACCAGAACCATCCCTTCAATGGCCCCGCCGTCAAACGCCGGACTATTCCGGCTCAGGTTGTCGAAGCTACCCAGCGGAGAGCTGAATCCCGCGATGGTGATGCCGACAATGGTGAGCAGAATGACGCACATCAGCACCCAACTGATGCCGCCCGCAAACCGGATGCCGCGGTAACTGGCCAGACTGAGAAGGACAATCAGCGCGGAAGCGATTCCTTTGGTCCAGAAACCGGCTCCGTCGTCCAGCACCAGCAAACCGACCAGCGACTGGGCAAAAATGTGCGCCAACGCAGAAATAGCCGCTGTTTTGACCACCGTGAAATTGCTCCAGCCGTAAATAAAAGCAAAAAAGCGGTTATAGACTTTCTGGTAATAGATGTATTCGCCCCCCGAATTCGGAAACATGCCGGCCATTTCGGCGTTGGTCAGCGCACCGGCCAGACTCACCAGCCCGGCCAGCAGCCAGCAGAGCAGAATCAGGCCGGGCGATTGCAGGGCGTCGGCCATCGGAGCGATTTTCTTGAAAACACCCGATCCCACCATGACGCTGATCACCAGCACAATAGCCGTGGGCAAGCTCAGTACCCGCGCCAATTTAGGGGCTGGTTTCATCGGTTACAGGGTTAAGTCGGTGAGTCCCAAACCGGGCAATCCGGTGGGTCGCATCAGGCCATTTTCAATGATAAAACCGCCTTTGACAACGTCTTCGGCGAGGTCCAGGCTGCCGTCCAGATCGAGGTAGCGGGTATGTGGACAGGCAAACGCTGTGTGCAAAGCGGCCGCAATGCTGACAATACTCTCGTCGTTGCAACCCCAAAACAGCTCAATCTGGCTCAGACGCGCCACCGTCGCAATGTCGAACGCGCCCCGAATGCCCCCGCACTTCATGAGTTTGATGTTAAAAATCCCGAACGGTTGTGGTTCCTGCGCCAGTTTCAGAGCGGCCTCACCCCCTTTCAGCGACTCATCGGCGGCCAGGCGCTGACGAAGAGGCAACGGCAGTGAGCGGAGTTCTTCCTCCGTTCCCACCGGCAACGGTTGCTCGATGAGTTCAACGTTGGCGTCGTCGGTCTGTCCGATAAACTGAATCAACTGATCGACGGTATACCCCTGATTGGCATCGACGCGCAGCACGATGTCGGGGCCAAACTGTTCCCGAAGTTTCCGGATTCGTCCGATGTCTTCGGCGACGTCGAGCCCCGTTTTTACTTTCAACACCCGGAAACCCTGCTGAATATACTCGCGGGCGGCTTCCAGCGTTTCGGCAATCGGCATGATCCCAATCGTGATGGAAGTGGGCAATGCTGTGATTTTTTGCCCGTACAGTTCGACAACCGGAATGCCCAGAAACTGCCCGAGGGCATCGTGGAGGGCAATGTCGAAAGCCGCCAGCGTGCCGGGTAGATTCGGAAACTGCTGCCCGGCTTCGTCGATCAACTGAAACGCATGGCGAATGTCACGACCCACAAACCGGGTGATGCCGTCACTTTGCAAATTGGCAAATGTTTGATCCGGCGATTCGCCGACCACTTCCGGCGAGGGGTTGGCGGCTCCAACGCCGATGATGCCGTTGGCTAATTCGACGGTCAGAAAGATGTTCTCAACGGCCGAAATCGTCTGATAGGCAATCGTATACGGTTTCGTGAGTGCCAGATCCCGGCGGTAGGCCCGGATGGATTTAATCTGCATGATGAACGGTTTTTTCAACGAGTTGACGGATGATCGGAACCACCGGAGCCAGGCCTTCCTGGAGGGGCAGCAACACCGGAATGCCCAGTCGTTCGGTGTATTCCTGCTGAAACTGTTTGGCCTCTTCCAGCGTGCAGTCTTCCGTGTTTAGCGCCAGCGCCAGCACCTCCGATCCGAACTTTTGAATGATTTCGATTTCCGATTCTACCGACGGGATTTCGCCCCAATGTTCATCATAATCAAAATACCTGCGTTTGGGCGCGTGCATCAGGACAACGTGTTTGGCATGGCCCGAAACCATAAATTCCAGTCCACACGGGCCGCTGGGGTTTCGCAACGACGATTGCCCTTCAATCAGCAACACCTCGGCGCCGGTTTCCTGCCAGCACGACACGAGGGCGTGTTCAATTTCGCCGGAAATGAAATCGTTGAGTGTCGAGTCGAAAATAAAACCGTATTTCCCACCCTGCAGCCAGCCGGTCTGGCCGGTATAAATCATTTGCGCATTGAGTCCGGCGGCCTGGCAGGCCTGGGTCAGCAGCCGGGTGGTGGTTCGCTTGCCCATCGCGCAGTCCATGCCCAGCACGGCAATGATGGGGGCGGTAATCTTGAAAACATCGCCCGACCAGAAATGTAGTTCGGCGCGGGATTTGGGTTTCCGAATATCGATTAGGTTGGCATGGTGTTCAGTCGCCAGTGCCACCAGTTCAGGTCGGTCGTTCAGCAAATCATGGAGGCCGTTGACGACCGACAACCCATTTTTCAGGCACGTTTTGATCAACGCCAGAATCTCTTCCGGCAAAACACCGCCGACGGTAGCGACGCCCACAATGCCGCATTGCACCGGCCCAACGGCGGCCAGAGCCTCCTCGAGCGAAGCAAAAACCGGTATTTGACGGGGTTTGCCATCCAGCACCTCACCCGCGTCGCGTCCGGCAGTCGGTGGGTCAATCACACCGGCGATGGTGTAGCGTTCGCTGTCCCGAATGAGTCCGTGGGCGGTTTTTGCATCCGGTGAGGCCAGCAATCCATTGGTTAAAAGTAAAGCACGATCTTTCATTATCTCTTTTAGGCGTACAGTTCAGCAAATAAAGCGTATTCTGATTAATCAGTATGAAAATTTCAAAAAGGACGAGTTTTTCATGAAAAAATAGCAATTAAGTCCATTTTTATCTCCTATTCGTTCCGTGGCTGGTTCAGAAATCCAACCGAACAAAACCACCGGTTTTCGAGTCTACTTACCAACCAGCCTGAAAGGCTGTGATCATTAGCCCCGGGTGATACCCGGGGGTTTGGGAGATACGGGTTTTTAAAAATTACGCGGGTTTTTCGGGAATCACCCGGGGTTCGGGAAACCTCCGGGGATTTCGGGGAATCATCCGGTGTTTGGGGTGTGGATGATAATGATCACATCCGGTGTTTGCGGATTGGTGACCATACACCCGGCGTTCCCCGGGCGATGCCCGGGGCTAGTGATTGCAGCCTTTCAGGCTGGTATGAATTTTAGATGTGAGCGTTTATGGGTATTCTGTGGACATATTTGAAACCGCACCGGTGGATGGTGGGTTTGTCGCTGCTGCTGGCGGGTGTCAGCCAGATTCTGATGATGATCGATCCGTTGATTTTTGGAAAGATCATCGACGAATATGCAACCAAGCCGGCGGTTCGGCCTGAAAATGAGCTGGTGAAAGGCGTTTTGTTCTGGCTGGCGGTTGCCGTCGGCATTGCCACGCTGGCGCGGCTGGCCAAATCGTTTCAGGAATATTTCATGCGGCTGGTTGTGCAACGGTTTGGTACGCAGGTGTTTAACGACGGTCTGAAACAAACGCTGCGGTTGTCTTTTCAGGAATTCGAGGAGCAGCGGAGTGGCGAAACCGTGGCGCTGTTGCAGAAAGTGCGAACCGATACCGAGAAGTTCATCAATGCCTTCATCAACATCCTGTTTTCGTCCATCGTCGGCATGGGTTTTCTGATCTGGTATGCCATCACCAAACACTGGGCGCTGATTCCCATTTTTGTCATCGGGATTCTGGTGTTGGGTGGTTTGACCGGACTGCTCAGCAAGAAAATCAAAACCGTTCAGAAGGCCGTCAACCGGCAAACCGTGAAGCTGGCCGGGGCCATCACCGAATCCCTGCGCAACATCGAACTGGTGCGGAGTCTGGGGCTGACATTTCCGGAAATCCGGCGGCTCAAGCAATACACCCAACGGATTTACGACCTTGAAATGGAAAAAACCAAACAGGTTCGGACGCTGTCATTCCTGCAGGGAACCACCCTGAATGTGCTAAGACAGTCGATTTTGTTTGCCTTGTTGTGGCTCATATTTCGGGATGTGCTGACCACCGGCGAACTGATTTCGATGCAGTTCATCTCCACGGCTATTTTCGCGCCCTTGCAGGATTTAGGCAACATCATCCTGTCGTACCGCGAAGCCGAATCGTCGCTGGGACTTTTCGACAACCTGATGCACAAATCCGTCGAACGGCGGCCCGACGACTCCATCGACTTTGGCGTTCTGGAACACCTGCGGTTCGACAACGTCGTTTTTCGCCACCAAACCGCTAAGCAGAACGCGATGGACGGCATTTCGTTCCGGGTTGGCATGGGCGAAACCTTGGCTTTCGTAGGGCCTTCGGGTTCGGGAAAATCGACGCTGGTGAAGCTGCTGCTGGGGTTGTATAAACCGGTTTCTGGCGAAATTTACTTCAATGATGTGCCGGCGAGTCAGATTCGCTACAACCCGATGCGCCGGCAAATCGGCTTTGTAACGCAGGATACGCAACTGTTTGCCGGTACGATCAAGGAAAATATGCTGTTCGTGAAACCGGATGCCACCGACGACGACATTCGGGAAGCGCTCCACAAAGCCTCCTGCGATCAACTCATTGCCCGCTCCGAAAAGGGCATTCAGACGGTTTTGGGCGAGGGCGGTATGAAACTGTCGGGGGGTGAAAAACAGCGGATTTCCATTGCCCGCGCCCTGATCCGGCATCCCCGGCTGCTGATTTTTGACGAAGCCACCTCGGCACTGGATTCGCTGACGGAGGAAGCCATTTCCGACACCGTCCGCAGCATTTCGGCCCGGCGCGAACAGATCACTATTCTGATTGCCCACCGCCTTTCGACCATCATGCACGCCGATACGATTATTGTGCTGGAAAAAGGGAAAATTGCCGAAACCGGCTCCCATGCCGAACTACTCGAACAAAAAGGCTTGTATTACGCGATGTGGCGGCAACAAATCGGCGAACGTCGGCAGGAAACACCGGTGGTTGGTGAGGCACTAATCAATTAAAAAAAGGAATTTCAAATGTAAAATGATGAATGCTAAATGAAAAAGTGAAGAGTGCCTGGCTACTTTTATATTTAATATTCATCATTTTACATTTGAAATCCATTTTTTACCTTCTAGGTGCTCCGCCCTGCGTAGCCGGTGGTTGCGTGCTTTGCCGCTGTTGCTGCATCGGATTCGGAGCGCCCCCACGGCCGCCGACCTGCTGCTTATACAACTGGAAACGTGTCGGCTTTTGCGGCTGGCGCGGGAATGAATTGTTGTCCGTATCGATGTCGGCGATTTCCTGGAACGGATCGAGCGTCCACTGCGTCACTTTCTTGCTGGTTGCAATCACCTTGTTGATCTGCGCATCGTTGAACCGCCAGATCTCCGCCGGAAACCGTGCCACCGAATCCGTGCCGTCCTCGAACTGCATCCGAATGATCACCGGCATCGGCAAACCGCCCTTGTTTTTCAGCGTTAGCGTATAAAAGTTGTTCTTCGATTCGAGTGTTTTGCGTTCTTCATCGTTGAGCGACGCCAGATAATCCTGGTATCTCTTTTTGTCGGCATCCGTCACCGCAAACGGGTCGTAGCTGTTGTAAAAATCGCGCATCGTCGAGTCTTTGGCTACGACGGTCTGGTCTTTCGTAGCCGCGTCGCGAATCTTGCTCATGGTTTTGGCTTTCGCTTCGGCTTCGGTGCGGGCCAGAGCTTTTTCGATCTCTGGATTCTGGGTGTTGAGCGTAAACCAGTCGACTTCGACCAGATCCTGATCGACGGGTTCGACGCCGTAGAACCAGCCTTTCCAGAACCAGTCCAGATCGACGCCGGAAGCGTCTTCCATGGTGCGGAAGAAATCGGCCGGGGTGGGGTTTTTGAAGGCCCAGCGATTGGCATATTCCTTGAAAGCGTAGTCGAACAGTTCGCGGCCCATCACGGTTTCGCGCAGAATGTTCAGGGCCACGGCGGGTTTATCGTAGGCATTCGGGCCAAACTGAATGATGTTGTCCGACGAGGTCATGATGGGCGACAGCGTGGCCGGGTCCGACTTCATATAGGGTACAATGCGTTGCGGTTCGCCATAACCGCTCAGGAAGTTATAGTCCCACTCTTTTTCGGCCAGATACTGACAAAAACTGTTCAATCCTTCGTCCATCCAGGTCCACTGCCGCTCGTCGGAGTTGACGATCATCGGGAAAAAGTTGTGACCCACTTCATGAATAATCACCCCGATCATCCCGGCTTTATTGCTCTCCGAATAGGTGCCATCGGGTTCGGGCCGACCGCCGTTGAAGCTGATCATCGGGTATTCCATGCCGCCGTAGCGCGTGGCATGGCACGAAATGGCCACCGGATACGGGTATTTGAAGGTGCGGTTTCCGTAGGAACGCAGCGTGTGTTCGACGGCCCGCGTCGAATATTGTTCCCAGAGCGGATTGCCTTCTTTGGGGTAGAACGACATGCTCCAGATTTTCCGGCCATCGCCGTAGACGTCGGTTTGCATGGCATCCCAGATGAATTTTCGCGACGAGGCAAAGGCAAAATCCCGGACGTTATCAGCTTTGTAAATCCAGGTTTTCTTGCCGGTTGGTTTGCCTTTTTCGGCCGCAATGGCTTCGTCCTGCGTCACAATTTTGAGTGGCGTTTTCGAGGTCGATGCTTTCTGCAAACGCTGGAACTGCGTGGGCGTCAGCACCTGCTTGTAGTTCAGACATTCGCCGGTCGAACCCACAATGTGGTCGTTGGGAACGGTGATGGCCACTTTGTAGTTGCCAAAAATCAGCGTGAACTCGCCCTGACCCAGAAACTGCTTGTTCTGCCAGCCGTTCACGTCGTCGTAGGCGCACAAACGCGGAAACCAGTGGGCAATGAAGTAATTCCGGTTCCCATCTTGTTCGAAAAATTCGTAGCCGCTCCGGCCGTAATAAGCGGTAATGTTGTAATTCCAGTCGACGCCGAACCCGAATTTCTGACCCGGTTTTAGCGGAGCGGAAAGATCGATCCGCATCATGGTTCCGTTGATGGTGTACTTCAGCGGTTTCCCGGTTGCGTCCCGAACGGCGGTTATTTTATGGCCATATTCTTTTTGGCGATCGATCTGGGCACCGGGCTCGGCATTGTTGAGGTTGTGCAACCGGGCTAGGCTGCTCCCGCTGGTCGAAACCGCCGACCGGGTGGCTAAGTTAGCCGTTGAATTCTTCTCAAACAGGTTCTGATCCAACTGGAGCCAGATGTATTTCAGGGCGTCGGGCGAATTGTTGTAGTATGTAATCAGTTCAGAACCAATGATTTTCTGGTTCGTATCGTCGAGTTCAACCTTGATGTCATAATCAGCACGGTTCTGAAAAAAATCCCGACCCGGTGCACCGGTGGCCGTCCGAAAGGTGTTGGGGGTGGGTAGTTGGGGGCCGAGCTGTTCAAAGCGGTCGTTGGCCTTGTAAGGCGTTGTTGAAGGCGCCTGCGCCCAGATTCGGCTGGTCAGGGTCATGCATACCGCAACCAGGGCGGTGATTTTTAGTCTCATAGGTTCGTAAAAGTCTTTCGCGTACAAAAGTGGATGAAGTGCGCTTTAAAGATAAAACGAAAGCGGAAGTGTCCCAAATTTTCGGCTACGATTCCACGGAAGAACCCGGTTTTTACAAAAAACACCACGCGAATCCGGCCTGATATGCCCGATTCGCGTGGTGTCTGGTATTGAATTATTTCCGGATCAAACGCTTCTGAGGGACGATCAGAAAGCGTGAATGATGACCCGTTCGGCAATCTTTTTAACCACCCAGGGTACCTCACCGGACCGTCGGGAAGGCGTGTGGTTTACCTTCCAGGTGCCCTCTTTCGTGCCCGCAACCAGCCTTGGATTATCGGAATTGACCAGCCCCGGTGTCCAGACCACTTTGAGCGATTGACCCGGTTCGAGAAACGTATAGCCCGCAAAGGGTTTGTACTGGTCTTTTTCCGGCAGCGAAATAACCTTCAGATCATCATAGCGTTTGCCCGGATCCCAAACCGACTCGATAAAAGTATCACCCTGATAAACAAACCGGTATCCGGTAACGGGAATCCACTTGCCCTCCACTTCGTCGGACCAGGCCATGTAATCCGAATGCAGCAAACCGGCTTCCCAGTGGGTTTCCAGCCCTTTGGTCCGGTCGGTAAATTGATAGCCCGGAAGTGGCTTCCAGTCGCCCTGGGTTGGGGTGGTTTCGGCATTGAACTCCGGATGCTTGATGCCCGCCAGCCATTTTACGCCGGTGATTTGCCAAAAAAACCGGGCATCGGCATTTCCGCTGTCGGCCCACCCATACCCAGGGTCAGCCGGTTTCGACAAAAACAGGCCGCAAACCGTGATTTGGTTGGTCATGGCCACAACGAGATGCCACAACACGACCAGAGCGAATACCCCAATGGCAATTTTCTTGTAACTATTCATCCGTCAAAACCGTTTGATCGTCCTGGTGTCCTTAAAATTTGACCGAAAGCCCAACCCGCGACGACGACAGGCCGGTGTAGCCCAGTTCCAGAAAGGCGCCGACCTTTGGGCTGAAGTAGTATTTGCCGCCGATAAAGTAGTTCAGGAATAGCCCGCTGCGGGAATCATACCCGTAGCCATACCCCGAATCATTCCACCGGAAGCTGCGGTAGCCCAGCCCCAGACCGGCGTAGAGGTCGACCTTCTGGGTGTTCAACTTCAGCAACCGGTTGGCGTGGAAAGACCCTCGTAGGCCCAGATACGTGGCGGTGTAGCGCCAGCGGGAGCTGTTGTAGTAGTAATTGCCGTAATTGCCGGAGTTATAATCCAGTTGAGCGCCGACGCTGAAATCCTTATCAACGCCCACTTCATACGATAGACCAATGGGATTGCCGTAGTAATACGATGATAAACCGACACCGATATTGAGCAGGTTGTCGCCTTTTTTGTAGCCATAGCTGGGCGAGCGGCTCGATTTCCAGGCATACCCCCGAACGGGCGACGGTTGGGTCGTCGTACTCGGTGGAGCCGGTGGCGGAGTGGGTGGCGGGGGTGGGGGCGGAGTGGTTTTCTGGGGAAGCTTCGACGAATTGGCCCGGTCCGCAGCGGGGGGGCCGGGCGTGCGCGGTGCCGGTTTTCTGGCAGGTGCCGCAGCCGGCGTTTTCAGAACCCGGGCTTTGGTCTGGGCGCGAACGGCAACCGACAGACTCAGCGTAAGCAGGATCATCAATAATGTCAGGGACTTTTTCATTTGTGGGCTTGTTTAGAGAAGTTAAATCTTTTTGAAATCGGTGAACTGGCCGTGAACCGTGAGGGTGTAGTTGCCAGGGCCCCGTCTGGTTGCAGAGGGATACGATTGCACCATGATCCGGTAGGTACCCTGTGTTACTTTTTCAACCGCGAGATACGTTGACTTGACCGCACAACAGGTGTTGTCGAGCTGCTGACCGACGCTGTTCTGCAAGTTTATTCGAACGTCGATGTCGGCCGAGGAGAGATTAATATCCAGTGGCGAATTATTATTGGTAATCTGGATCGTATAGGTATCGAATGCCCCGCCTGAGGCCCAATTTCCCGATACCGTTGTCGACTGTGAGACCACCCGTTTCAGGTTACCTACTTTGCCGAATACGTTCAGACGATAACTTCCGATGCTTCCCCGCTCACGGGTACCAGCCATAACCGTGTAAGTGCCTTTTTTCGCGGCAATAATCCTGAATCCGTAGCGGTTACCGAATTCCTTTGTAACAAGTTGTCCCAATTCATCATACAAATGCAGCGAAATATCTGTATCGGGCGATTCGAGTTCAACATCGATGCTGGTGTTATCGTCGGTAATGTCAAACGTGTAGAAATGATTCTTAAATGATTTATCGAGCCCTCCACCACCCAGCGTTCCCCAGTTTTGGGTGTCCGATTGCAGAAGTTGCGACGGTATTCGGACGGGTTCACCGTTTACCCCCAACATCGTGAGTTCAAATTTGCCCACGGCGCGTCGGTCGGAAGTGACGACCACACGGTGTTTTCCGGCGTTGAGTTTATACGGTTTCGACATACTCCGCGATTGCCCGCTCACATCGATACGCTGCCCAAGCGGGTCGAACAAGGCATAGGCTACATTGATGTCGGACGAGGTAAGTCCGACAATCACATCCTGATTCGCGTTTTTGACCTCAAAATTGAACTGGTAATTTTTGAAGGTATCGAAGTTATTGAAACCGCCCCCCCCACCCTGGGCTGCCACCCACTCGCCGGTAACCTTTTGCGGTGTAATAATCGGGTCAACGGGCGTAGGAACAACGGGTGTAGGGGCAACGGGATCAGGCTCCCCTTCTTTTTTGCAACCCAGCAGAATTCCGATCAGCAGGGCGAAAAATAGACTATGTTTCATGGTCGTGTTCGTCTTGGATGTTGCGTGGGTAATCAGTTGGTGGCCAGCGTGTAGCGGTTGTAAACGCTTCCCCGGTTTTTAACGCGGATGGTAAACAGGCCGGTGTAGCGCGGTGTCCAGGAGGCCACACAGCCGTCGGTGTAGTCGTCATCGCGGGCAATCAGGTTGCCATTGTCGTCGTAGATATACAGGTCGAGATCGGTGTCGCCATCACCCCGCAAGGCTACGATGGCCGACTCATACCCGCGAAACCGGATTTGGAACACGTCGACCGAGTTGGCAGAAACGCTGGTCGTGCTGCGCTTGGGGCCACCAACGGCGCCCCGGGTGGGCAGAGCAGGCTTCACCCGGTTTGCCAGGGCCAGCACAGTCGCATCACCTTTGGCCAGCCGTCGGGCGTCGATCAGCAGTTGTTCAGGATTGGCCAGGTCGGGCTTGGCGGGTTTGGAATCCGTCGGGGCCGATTCGGAGGGGTTCTGACGGGCGCTGGCGGGCAGGGGGCTGACATTCAGCTTGTACATCATGTCGGCAGCCGTAATCAGACACAACGCGTTTTTCGTGGCATAACCGTAGCGGGCCAGGCTCAGGGCCGAGCTGTAGTCCTGCACCTTCTGGGTTTGGGGTGTTGTCGGTACGGCGGGTTTTTCGGTCTCTTCGGGCTTGGTGACCGGGGTCTTTTGGGCGAACAGAGAACCACACAACAGGGTTAAAATCAGGGCGAAAATAGCGGGCTTTTTCATGGGACTTAGCAAAATGTTTGGTTGTTTAGTAGGTTATTCAGGAGGGGGGGTAAAATGTAACAACCCGTCCGGAAAAATTTTACAACCTTTTTTTGCCTACGCGTCACGCCCGTCAGTTACCCCGGAAAAGCCCGGAATTTCTCACGGTTTCACCAGGTCCTGCGCCCGGGTCAGCACCGACTGCGCCAGTTCGGGTAGCTTGCTTTTTGTCCCTGTTACCACAAATTCGCCCACCGCAACGGTGGCCCTAAATACTTTACACGACACCGAAATCTCCTCGCCCCGGAGTGTGTAGCGACCGCTCAGGGTGTAAGCTCCCGGATAGTCTTTGGCCTCCATCGTGAGCACCGGCGCGTCGGCGCCCCGCGTGGCGATCAGGTCGTTCAGGGCACTTTCGACCTTGTTCTTCAAATCCAGCACGTCGTCAAACTGCGTTTCTTCCTGAAAGCTTCTGACCAGCAGCACCGGTTTGGGTTCGGATATCCGGATTTTGGCTTTTACCTCCTCCGTCACCCGCCCCACATCGAAACTGCGCTGGTTCTGAATTCCCCGGTAGAACGGCTGCTGGATACCACCAATGCCTTTGGCCAGTAGCGGAACCTGCTCCACGGCGTAGCCCAGCCACTTTTCTACGTCCACAAACTCCTCGGAACCTTCCCGGCGCAGGGCCGCACCCCGCAAGCCTTTCAGGAGTGCGTAGGTGAGTAGCCCCTGCCCATACACGCTGGCTTCGTAGCTGACGGCATCAGCCGCCGAACCGGCCAGCACGTAAAAGCCGGTTCGCTCCTGGAGTCGATCCAGTGCCCGGATCTGGCTGGCGGGAATGTCACGGGCCGCGACGAGCAGCTTCTCTGCGCCTTTTCCTGCCGCGCACACATCCAGAATCAGGAGCTTCTTCCGGGCCGGTATCAGGTTGAGATACCGGGTCAGCTCCTGACTCGACAGGGCGTAGGTCTGACGGATGGCGGGATCGGTGAGGTAACTGGCGTCGGCCGAGGTGGCCCCGGAGGTGAGGTAATACAAATCGCCGTCCTGCCCGCCGTAGTTGATGGCGTGGCCCGACAGGTGCAGCACAAAAATATCCTCCGGGTGGGTTTTCTGAGCCGCTTCCAACGCCTTTACAACTTCGGCTTTGGTGGATTGGGGTGGTGCGCCCGGCTTGGTAACGAGCCGTTGCACGCTTACATTTGTCGGGCCGAGGAGTTCGGTAGCGGCCAGTTGCAGGCCATTTGCAATCTGCTCGGCATCGGTATGGGCAAAGTTCAACCCGAGGTTGGAGGTGCCGACCACCACGGCCCAAAGCCGCACGGTTTTGCGGGGAAGAGCAGATTCACCTTTCTCGGGCACCCCACCCCGGGTACGACCGGCAGGCTGGTAGTTGAGTTCGACGGGGCGGCTGCGCAGCCAGTTGGCCCCGTTGAGTGCCACAACGCGGACAGTATTGAGCGTATCGAATCGGTTGGCGAATCGGCTCAATGACAGCGTGAGGGTAAGGTCATTTTTGTTCACATCCCGCACCGGATTAGCGCGCAAATCATTGACGACTTCAGCTCCATTGATGAAGACCGAAACCGGACCAATACCGCCCCGACGGTTTTTGAGTTTGACGGTCAGCTTGTCGCCTTTCAGGGAAAGCTGGATGCTGGGCGGCAGGTTGACCCCTTCGAAAGCGGGCACCTGACGAAGGGTCTCTTTGCTGTTTCCCATCAGAATAGGCAGCAACCCCGGCTGATAGTAGCGCTGTTTCAGTTGTTCCAGTTCAATCACTTTCCACGGTTCGTCGCGATCCGTAGAATCGTTGACCACGTAGTGCATGAGTGCCATCGCGCCCGGCGAGGCATCGAACAAACCGGTGGGGGTGGTTACCACCCAGTCGGAAGAGTCAACGGTGATGAGCGTAGCGATTTCTTTGCCCGTCTCCGTGTTCCAGATTTTGGTGGTGTGGTCATAGGAACCGGAAAAAATAAATTGTCCATTTTGGGAGAAGGCTACGGATTTAACGATGTGCGCGTGTCCCACAAACGTTCGAATCAATTTGCCGGTAGTAACATCCCATAATTTAAGTGTTTGATCACCCGACCCGGATACGATGTATTTTCCGTTGGGTGAAAATACCACCGAATTGATGCCATGCTCATGTCCCTCGAACGTATGGAGCAACTTGCCGGTGTTGCCGTCCCAGAGTTTGACCGTCCCGTCAGTAGAACCGTAATAATCATCAGAGCCGGATACGATGTATTTTCCGTTGGGTGAAAACGCTAACGAATTGATATTTCCCTTATCATGTCCGGCAAATGTTCGGATCAGTTTGCCCGAATTGACGTCCCAGAGTTTAAGTGGATGGGTGTTATTCGACTCGATCCATGCACCGGATAAGGCATATTTCCCATTGGGCGAGAATGCCACCGGATAAGAGCTTTTATATCCTTTGAAGGTTCGAATTGACTTGCCGGTATTGACGTCCCAAAGTTTAAGTATACTATCAGAACCGGACAGGGCGTATCTCCCGTTGGGTGAAAAAGCGACCGATCTTACATAGCCACTATATCCCTTAAATGTTCGCACTAATTGGCCGGTATTGGCATCCCAAAGTTTGAGTGTATCCGATTGCGTTGCGGTTAATACCTGCCGACCATTCGCAGAAAAGGCTATCGATGAAGAGTAATCAACCCGTACGGCCTGCATCCGTCGACTTAAATTGGCTGACCAAAAACTAAAACTAGTATGATCTGCCGTAATTAATTGACCATCAGAGGAAAAGGTTAAGTAGTGGACCGGATTGGTATTTCCGCCAAGAAATTGAAATACCTGTCCAGTGCTTACTTCCCAATAGCCGATGCTATTTCCAAGCCCGGTTACCAAATACTTGCCATCGGGAGATAAGTCCGCAGATTCTCCGAAAAACGTCTCAAACGTTCGGATCAACTTACCCGTTGGAACTTCCCAAAATCGAACCGAATTATCGTCATCTAAAGATACAATCTGGGAGCCATCCTGCGAGAAAAGTACGGAGGAAACACTGGCGGCATGTCCTTTAAACGTTTGGATTAACTTGCCGGTAGTGACTTGCCAGAGTTTGAGCGTTTCATCGTCAGAACCGGATACGATATACTTGCCATCCGGGGAAACCGCTACTGATTTTACATTGTCGGTGTGTCCCTTCAACATTCGGATCAACGTGCCTGTTCTGACGTCCCAAAGTTTGACCGTCCCATCAGTAGAACCGTAATAATCATCAGAGCCGGATACGATGTATTTCTCATTGGGCGAAAACGCCACCGAATTTACTTCGTCGGCATGGCCTTCAAACGTTTGCATTAATTTGCCGGTATTGACGTCCCAAAGCTTGATCGTCTTGTCATCGGAGCCCGACAGGACCAATTTGCCATTCGGTGAAAAGGCAACGGAGGTAACCCAACCGGCATGGCCTTCAAACGTCCGAACCAATTTGCCGGTATTGACTTGCCAGAGTTTAAGTGTACTATCACTGGAACCGGACAAAATATACATGCCGTTTCGGGAAAAAACGGCTGAGTTAACGCTATATAAATGACCTTCAAACGTACGCAGTAATTTGCCAGTCCCAAATTCCCATAGCTTAAGGGTTCGGTCTACAGACCCCGACAAAACATATCTTCCGTTCGGAGAATACGCCAGGGAATGAATGTCCTCCGTATGCCCAACTGGCACCACCAGCTCCGGTTTCTGGCTGTACGTGATGAGTGAAGCCAGCAAGAGATAGAAAAACAGGATAAACAGCAGCAGGGTTTTCATCGCGATCATTTTACAGGATTCAGGTTGGGCGTCTGTTTGGCGGAAATACGCTACAAGATAAAAATGAAATTCAGCTAATCGATTCAACACCCGGCTTCGTAGAGACCGAAACCGGGTGTCGTTTCAATGGATATGGATAAAATCGGAAAACCGTGGTGTGGCGGGTGTTACATTTGGTTATTCTTGCGGAATAAAGAAATGTAACAGGTTCGCCGAAAAAAAACCGTTGTCGCATGGGCCAGCCCTTTTGGATGCACTTTGTACTGGCAGTTAGCCTGCTTTTTCCCGTATCACCCCCGAAAGAACCGGTCGATCAAACGGTTTTGATGCACCGCGTTTATGCCCGGCTGCTCCAGACCATTGGCAATCCGCCCGATGCGCCCGTGCTGAAACTCCTGCCACGGCGACAAACCGGTGTCGAAGGTCGGCTGAGATACCGACCCGACAATCCGACCCGAATCGAACTGGGTGACGATGTGCTGTCGCTCTGCGGGGGCTTTGGTGCCGATGCCGATGCGGCACTGGCCTGTTTGCTGGGACATGAACTGGGTCATTTTCAGTATCGGCACGGCAGTAAAAAGGAATTCTTTTCGCCGTTGGAAGTGCCAAACAGCAAACCCAATTCGTTCGAAAATCAGGAAGCCCTCGCCGATCGTTCGGGGGTATTTATGGCTTATCTGTCGGGTTACGATGCTTTTTCTCTGGCCCCGGAGGTCTATACCCGGTTTTATGACGCTTTCGTACACGGTCAATTGACGGGGTATCTCAGCAAGCAGCAACGCTTAAAAATGGTGGCCGACACCACCGACCGGGTGCGGGAACTAGCCCAACTGTTCGAGGTCGGCGAAATCAGTTACCTTTTGCGCGATTATGAATCTGCCAGTAATGCTTTTGTCGGGTTAATCAAACGGTATCCGAGTGCTGCAACGCGCAACAATCTGGGAGCAATCAAACTCAATCAGGCGCTGGCCCTGATGCCTTTAGCAAAGGAAGATCCCCGGCTGCGGTTTGAATTTCCGGTCGAATTCGATAGCGATAACCGGCTGCTGACCGTGCTGCGACGCGATCGCTCATTGCCGTTTCGGCAACTGTTGACCGAAGCCCGGACCCTTTTCCGAATCGCTTTGTCGGAGCAACCCACGCACCAGACGGCCGGGCTCAACCTGTCCATTGCGGAGTATCTGCTCAACAATTCTGACGAGGCCCGGCAAACGCTGGCCAATTTGCAGAAACCGCTGTCGGCCAATGCCCATCTGATGTTGGGCATCGTTCAGGCCGACCTCAGTCAGACTGACGAAGCCCGGAAGTCGTTCAAGCTGGCGGTAACACAGGGGGCTTTTCGGGCAGCCGGGAATCTGTCGTATTTTGAAAAAGGCTTGCAACCCGGCTGGAAACAGTGGCTGGACGGCTTCGTTCGGGACCGGGATGCAAAATCGGGGAAACAGACGCCCATTCCGGCCTGGCCAGATCCGAAGAATTTGCCCAAACTTCCGCCGATGGAACAACTCCCCGGCGTTTCAAAGGCCGCCCGGATCGCCCGAACCGACTCGCTGACCAGCTACTGGCTGCCGATTGCCGACGAGCCAACCAGGAGTTCGTCGCCGACAGTGCGGATGTACCGGGTCTTGAAAAGCAGCCGACTGGCGCTGAAAGGATTCGCCATCGGTAGTCCGGCCAGTCAGCTAAAACGGTATGGGGCACCGGCGATAACGGTCGCCGGTGCCCGGAACACGGTTTTCTACGGATTTCGGAGTGCCAAACGGTGGCTTTTTCTGGAATACCGCGACAGCCGGCTGGCGGGCTGGGTGGCTACCGAAACTAATTAATCGGTAAAAGCGGTTTTCGTTCGCCAGAGGTTTGTTTATCAAGCTGGTAGGATTTTCCCTGGGGCGTTCTGAGCAAATAGTCGCCCTCACGCCGATCGCTCAGAATCCATTGTTTTGCATCGGCAGGCAGCTCAGGCAGGAAAAGCTGGATACGGCCTTCACCGCTGCTGTATTCGCCCCCCGACGGCCCCCGGCTGTTGAATTCAACCGAAAAAGTCGTTCGGTTAACTGAGGTGTCAGTTGCCATCCCAAAGTCCCGTTGGTCATACGGAATTTCAACCGCCAGCATTTCCGGAGCGCGGTTGTTGTAGGCCAGCCAGCCTAAGCCCACCACCAGAACGAGGACGGCTGCGGCCCGGAACCAGGTTTGTCGCCAAATCGGTATCGGCAGCGGCTTCACGATGCCTCGCTTCGGCCGGTTCGCCATGAACTGCGCTACGATTTCGCGGTCTTCGGCCTGTTTCTGCGCTTCGATTTCGCGGTTAAGCGCCTGTTGAATCAGCACATCGGTTCGGAAAACCGGATCCTCGTCTATCTTCTGCCGAACCAGGGCCTGCGCCGACGCATCGAGTTTTCCGGCCAGGAATGCCTCGATAAAGGTCCATTTATTTTCGTCCGTAATCATTGGGCTGAAGGGGTAATGTTAAGTTTGCTTTTCAGGCAATCATAAATCTTTTGCCGGGTTTCTTTCAGGCGTACACTGGCGGTGTGGGCGTCCTTGTAGCCGGCCATTGCGGCAATTTGTTCCATGGTTAATTTGTCGAAACTACTGTCTATGTCTTCGTCGCTCAGCAGGACTTTATCATAGCCTTTCCAGAAGGCGTATTTGAGCCGCAGCAACAATTGCCGTCGGTCCTGTAACTTCTTGAAACAATCAGCAATGGAGCGCTGGAGTTCTGTATAGTCAATTCGTTTGAGGAGGGGTCTTTCCTCATCGGGTCGACCTGGTGTTGTATTTTCCCGGACAACCTCTTCGAACCGCAGGTGAAGATCGACACTGTCTGGTTCCTGACTGTCATCGGGTGGGACGGGGTAGTCGAAAGTTCCGATGTCGTCGTCTCCATCCGATTCATAGGGTGTTTCGAGCCATTGCCACGAATCTTTTCGATTGATGCCCAATTGTTTTAGGGCCTTATAGCGGGCAATTCCCTTCACGACGGTTGAGATGAGGGCCACCACCGGTTTTTGGTTGGCGATCATTTCAAAAAACACCCTGAAACTGTCGTTCAGAACCTCTTGTTGCTGGTCGGTGGTCCGAAAGGTATAGGCACTTAAAAACCGCTGGACGGTGGCCTGATTTTCGGCCATAATCTGGTTCATGGCTTCCGCCTGCTTTCGGGATGTACCGTGTACGGTCAGCCAGACCTGCGCCTGCTCCCGGGTCAGCCGTTGCGCAAAAGCGGCCTGGTGCAGCCGCTGTTTGGTGGCCACGCGCCGGATGTGGAGCGCCGTCTCAATCGTCTTGCCCATAATCAGGTCGATAGCTGTTTCGGACAAATGGGCAAAGTCAGTCGCCAGGGTCTGAGCAATAACGGGTTCGATTTGTGATAGATACAGCGGGAGGTCGTCGGGAGTACGCGGGGGGGCAGCCATCAGGAACGGGAACGATTAAGCCACAAAGTAAAGAAAAAGCCGCCACATTACACTCCCGTAACGTGGCGGCTGTTTTTTACCGTCCGGGCGGCTTGCCAGGTCGGTCTGGTGGGTCTTCGTCGGCGGAAGTCACGCGGACAGTGGGCTGCGTTTCGGCCGGAGCGGGTTCAACCGCCACCGATTCGCAGGCACTCATCGCCAGCATCACCACCAATCCGCACATGCC
Organism: Larkinella punicea; assembly: GCF_003334855.1. Lineage (GTDB taxonomy): Bacteria > Bacteroidota > Bacteroidia > Cytophagales > Spirosomataceae > Larkinella > Larkinella punicea. The sequence continues at coordinate 75,335 of NZ_QOWE01000028.1, read as the reverse complement.
CATCCAGCCCATAGTCGAAGCTTTGGTCTTTTTTTGCATAGCCGATACCCTTTTACGGGTCGTTTATTGGTTGGTGAAAACCGGCTCCGGGACGTCCGCTAAAAGCTTTCGAAGCAGGGTTTCGAGGGTGTATGCCCGGCTTCGAAAAAAAAATCACAACCCGCCTGAAAAAAATGTTACATTCCTCGGCTATCGCGGAATAGGTGTGTGAAACCCAATTCGCTGCCGCATGACCAGCCAGGACCAAAAGCTCTACGAAGACCTCTGCTCAGACGACCCGCGCCGACTGGCCGGTGCGATCCGCCTGCTAACCCGGCGGGTCAACGTGATTGCCCGGCGCATGGTGCTGGGCAACAGCGGAACCCGTTCGGATGTCGATGATGTGGTGCAGGATACGGTGCTGGCTGTTTGGCAGCAGGTCCGGTCGGGCAGCTATCAGGTTCGGCCCGATGTAGCGCTGGATGCGTATGCGACGACCATTGTGCGGAATAAATGGCTGAGAACGCTGCAAAGACGGTCGGTGGTCGTACCCGGCGATCTTGATGAAAACCGGACCAGCGACGCATTCACCGAAGACCGTCGGCTCCCGGATCTGGAAGAGGCTCTGGCGCGGCTGGGTCAGGCCTGCCAGCGACTACTCAAACTGTTTTACTGGGAGGGCTATTCCATGGAGGAGATTGCCCGCCTGCTGGAGATCACGATGGAAGCGGCTAAAGTGCGGAAATACCGCTGTATGCTGCGACTGGGTGAAATCCTGCGCAAAAAAAACGGTCGGGCTGAGTGATTTGCCCGTACCGAAACCGTTCTGATTCCGAACGGATGATTGACTAAAAACACCAGGAGCAAGGGCTTCGGCCCGCTCCCCACAAACCACATCTGTTATGCGACCAACCGATCAAGTACAACAATGGGAATGGATCGAAGCCTACTACCAGAACAAATTACCGGCTGCCGAGCGGCTGGTTTTTGAACAGGAACTGGCCCGCGATGCCGACTTTCGGGAAACCGCTCTCCGGCTGCAAACCGCCGATGAGGCCCTGAGGATCTTAAGTTTGGAACATACCGTTCGGAAAACCGTCCGGCACGAATTGGCGCACCGCCAGCCACTCCGCCGGTGGCGCCTGGGGCGGGTCGTGGTGAGCGGAATGGTTTTGATCGGGTTGGGACTGGCGTACCTGACCTTCGACCGGGTTGATCTGCAAAGCTACCGCGACGACGTGACGCTAACCCAACGCTACCGGGCGTCGGGCGACGATTTGCAGGAGACCGACCTGACCCCCCGGCAGCGGGCGTTTTACCGCGACTTTTTCGATGCGCAGGCGTTTCTGGCCAATGGGCAACCCGAAATGGCCATTCCCTCGCTGGAGACGCTGTCGCGGGCCGACAGCCTGCGGCCGTATTTCCGGCAGGCGGTGCAGTGGCACTTGCTGAACGCGTATCTTCTGAACAACCAGCCCGACAATGCCGATGCGACGTTTCAGTTGCTCGACCAGTCAGGGGAGCCGGTGTATCCCATCAATCGAACCGATCGCTGGAAGGTCTGGTGGCAAATTCGCTGGAAAAAACTGGCACCTTAGTGTAATTGATAGTAACGGTATAATATATACGTAGAAAAACCCAGAAAAACCGTAATGCCAAATCCCAGCCAGCTCCAGAGCCACCCGGACGTGCCTGGGTAAACGGGCTGGTGGTTGCCCATCAGGATCAGGTGAGCCCAAAAATGCGGTGGGGTAAATGCGCCGGCCGTCGCCTGCATCGTCAGAAACCGGAGCTTGGCCTGTTGCAAGGCTACATCCGTCGGTTGGCCGCGCCGGAGTTCTTCATAAAACAGTCGTGTCAGGGTCGCCGTGGTACCGTCGTTGGCATTCCAGAGCGAGGTGATCACCTGCGGGCAACCGGCAGAAGCGAAAGCCCGGCTGAGGCTCAGGAGTCCTTCGCCCTCGTGGAATTGGCCGCTTCCGGTGCGGCAGGCACTCAGCACCGCCAACCGGATGTGCCGCAAATCCAGTAAATCCAGTTCGTGGGCATAGAGCCGGTGCGACGAATCGGCGGGGAAAAACGCAATGTTGGAATTACCGGGGTCGGTATCGCTGGCTTCGGCATGGGTGGCCAGGTGCAGCAACTGGTGTTGGGGAAGCAGGGCCAGAAAAGTGCTTTTGCTGGCGTTGTTTGCCGTTGAATGGGTTCCCGACAACACCTCGGCTTCAACATCTGACCCCGCCAGAGGTTCGTAGCCCCATTGCCGAACGGTTGCCAGGGCGGTTTTTGTTACGGCAAATGGCGCCATACTCAGCACCGATGGATTCCCGTCCGGGCGAGATCCCTGGCCTTCGGCTACCCGGTTCATCGCGTACGCGTAGGTGATGGCAGCATAGCGCAGCAGGTAATCATCCGGGCGAAGGCCCGTTTCCAGCACCTCAAAGGGAACGTAGTGCAGCGGCCCGTCGCGCACGATCATCAGTCGGGTGATGCCTTGTAAATCCGTCCAGACGGGACCCAGGAGCCGCTCGAACAAGGCCCGCGCCGTGGCCTGACCGGCGTATTGAAACGGATCGGGATTGCGGTAGGCTTCGCGCCGGAGGAGGACACTCAGCCGGTTCAGGTCGGCTCCGCTAATGGGCAACAACTGCACCCGAACCGTATTCGCCTTCACCACCGTCAGCAGCAGTGAGTCGGGCGTAAGGCTGTACTGTAAGAAGGCGGTTTGGCGATCCAGGCGGCTTTGCAGGTGCTTTAGTTCATTGGGTTGCGTGGGGAGATGCCGACTGTAGGGCTGTAGCTTCTGGTAGGCGCGGCTCCAGGCCAGTTCGGCGTTGACCAGGTCAGGATCAATGGATTGCTGTACACCCGCCTGATTACGTTCGACCCAGACGGTTTTGGCCTCCGATAACCGACTTTTGGCCTGTTGCAGAGCTTCAATCAGGTGCGGGGGCGCGTTGGCATACGGTTTTTGCAATGTTTGGAGCAGTTCGTGCAAAACCGACGCGTTGCCCTGTTCCTGCCGGTGCAGCAAGGTTGCGAGCGTGGCGGGGTCGGGCTGCTGCCGGTAACGGGCGTAGGCGACAGCGACGGCTTCGCGATAGGCTGGGCGGAGTTTTTCCTGCACAAATAATTTGGTCAGTTCTGAACTGTATGACCCCTGCAACAGGTCGCTGAGGGCAAAGGCCCGCTCAAAAGTTTGGTCGGCCAGGCGCAGGTGGTTGGGGATTTCTCCCGCCGATCGGAGCAAGCGGGCTTTCTGACAAAGCGATTCGAAGAGGTCAGGTCCATTTAAAAAATCACCGGGGGCGGGATTCTGGCTCAGGTCGGCGCTTTGAAACCGGATGCTGGCCTGCTGGATAGCCCGCTGGGCAAAGGCCAGTGCGCCGGGCAGGTCGTTCTGCTGCCGGGCAATCCGACTCATCGCCATCAAACCACGCCACTGTAACCGGTACGATGCCGCCAGCCGTTGGCTCATTACCAACGACCGGGCAAACAAACCCTTTGCCCTGACTAGCTGGTTTTTTTGTTCCCGGTACTTACCCAGCGACTGATTGAGGTAAGCAGCCAGTTCGGCTCCATCGGCCCCCGCCCGTCGTACGCATTGCCTCGCTTCACGCACGAACAGCAAGACCGAATCGGTCCGCTTTTGGTGTAATCGACACTCAATCAGACCCAGCAGTAACCATCCCCGCGTGAGATCCGGAGCGGTGTAATGTTGTAGCGATGCGCGAAAGAGCGAGTCAGCGAGAGCAGGCTGGTTTGTTTGGAGGTAGAAATAAGCGAACTGATTTTCAGCGATGGCCTGACGGGTAAGGGTATTCTGGTTGGCCAGTAGCAGGAGCCGTTTCTGAAAACAGGTTTCAGCCCGTCGGTAGTCGCCTTGTTCCAGGTAAGCCATACCCTGGTTACTCCAGAATACAGCTACGTAGGCAGGTGTTTCCCGTTCGAGGGCGTGCCGGGCCGTCAGCAGGGCGTTGGCGCGTTGCCAGAACCAGTTCAGCGAGTCGGGGCGGTTTCGCAGGTGGTACAACTCACCCAAACTGGCCCAGAGTTTAAACCGGGTGCTGTCGGCCAGCGGGCTTAGTTGCAGCCCGGCCCGGCAAATCGTGGTCGACTGCTGGTAGTTATCGTACATCACGTTATACACCGTGGCTTCGTCCACGCGGATGTTGGCGGCAAGGTCGGCTTGTTTGTGCCGGAGCGCCAGTTGCCGCGCCTGACCGAAGAGCCGGAGGGCTTTGGCGGGCTCGGTGCGGTAGATGGCGTTGCCCTCCCGTTGCAGAGCCTCTGCCGACTGCGCCAGGGCAGGGAGCATCCCCAGCGGGGCAAGTAAAAGCAGCAGCCAGGCTCGGAGCGGCAGAAAAGAATGGCGGATCAAAAAAAACAGCGTTTTGATGTTACTATTTCACCGAATTGGCGAATATAGATGAAAATCCTGTTTGTATGCCAACACTTTCCCGGTCAGGTCGATTCGGACTTCTTTTTTTGTTGATGCCGCTGCTGGTGCAGGCTCAGATTGACCCGCGTCTGCTAACCGCCATCCGCCAGAACAACCCCGCCGGGGTGCAAACCGCTCTCAAGGCCGGAGCTAATCCGAATGCCACCGACTCATTGGGGGCCACTCCCCTGATGTGGGCGTGTTTTAAAGCCGATACTGCCGTGGTGAAGCTTCTGGTACAACGCGGAGCCAAAACCGAGTGCCGGGGCATCATTTCTGCCGACACCAGTTCTTACTACGGGAGCCTGACGGGCCTGGCCGCCGGACTGAACAAGTTGCCTCTGCTGCGGTATTTGCTCGAAACGCTGAAATTACCTATAAACGGGCCGGAATTTAATCCTGAAACCGGTAAGAATGACGGCTGGACACCGGTGGAGTGGGCGGCTTTTAATGGCCATTTGGCGATACTGACTTATCTGGCTGAACGAGGGGCAGATTTGAAGGTAACTAACGACAATGCACTCGTATTGGCATTGGATCAGAAAAAAGCCCCTGTGGCCGGATTTTTAATTTATAAGGGATTGCGATTGCAGCCGACACATCCGGATTATAAAAAATACAGTGAACGATATCTAGGGTTGATCGGGGTAATGTCAAGGGAGTATAATAAAAAGGGCAGGTATGATCTAGCGGCTTATTTTGCGGAACTAAGACGTGCGATTTACGCCCAAACCGTTAGCCAAACGGATGGATTGTACGCCGTTATGGTGAACGACATAGCGGTGTTGGAAAGGGGTATGGGGCATTACGATAAAGCATTATCACTGGGTTTAGAAGCACTGGGTATTTGTGAAAGAGCAGTAGGAAAAGAAACCCGGACTTATGTCAGCATTTTAGCCGGTCTGTCTACTGTTTACGATAATCTAGATAGGTACGACAAATCGTTGGAGACTTGCAAAGAAGCTTTGTCGATTGGGGGGCGGGTTTTTGGCAATATTCATCCTTCCTACGCCCTCTTGTGTAACAACATGGCTCATAGTTATGAACAGAAGGGGGAGTACGATAAAGCGCTGCCGTTGTATATTGAGTGTAAAACGATTCAGGAGAGAGTAGGACTGAAACGAGATCCTGATTATACCTCTACACTGAATAATCTGGCTGTTTTGTATGACAAAATGGGCCAATTCGATAAAGCGCTCCCCCTATTTTTAGATTGCCTGAAGATTCAGGAAGAAATTTTAGGAAAACAACATTTTTTGTATGTAACAACACTACATAACCTGGCCAGTTTATATAACGAAATGGGCAAAAGTGATGAAGCTTTAAAATTGTATAAAGAAGTTTTAGCGGTTATAAAAAACAGCAACCTGGGACAGGATCATTATGCCACGACATTGGCTGACATCGCTAGCCAGTACAAGGGAAGAGGGCTTCACACAGAGGCCGATTCATTATTAAAAGAAAGTCAGCGGATTCGGGAAGCTGTGCTTGGGAAAGAACACACTGCTTACGTCAATTCATTACTAAAGCGAGCTTATTTTTATAAAGAAGATGGTCAATATGACAAAGCCCTTTCTTTGCTGCAGGAATCTCTGACCGTTAGTGAAAAGTTTCAGGGGAAAATGCATCCTGATTACATCGCTATCCAGGTGCGCCTTGCTACTTTGTACAAAGGCAGGAGGCAATATCAACCCGCCCTTGAATTGTATTTGGAAGCCCTAAAAAACACGGAGAAAGTGCTGGGGAAATGGCACCCGGACTATGCCGAAATCCAGTATGAACTGGCCGATTTGTATGAAGAAACCCGCGAATTCAAGAAAGCCGCATCCCTGCTTATTGAGACCCGGCAACAGTATAAAAACCAGCTTCTAAAAAACAGTACGATCCTCAGTGAAAAAGCGTTGATCCAATTTCAACTGCAGTTTGATCGCAAAGATTTCACGTATTCTCTCGCCAGGCAAACCCGCGATGTCTCTCTTATCGATCAGAGTTACAATGATTTACTACTGAGTAAAGGGATAGGACTCATGGCTGGTCAGCAATTTAATCGCTTGTTGGGTCAAATCAAGGATACGGCAACCGTCCGCTTACTAACACGGCACCGGGACACGCAGGAACTCCTCAATCGCCAGCTTACCGTACCGCTTCGCCAACAGCGGGGCGTCGACTCGTTACAACGCTTATCGGATGGACTGGAGCAACAGCTTGTGATGCGATTGCCCGAATACCGTGAATCGTTCAACGTGCTGAAAATGGAGTGGCCAGAGGTTCAACGAGCCCTTGGTAACGATGAAGCTGCGATTGAATTTGTTGTTTACGATTTTTATCACAACAAATACGCACCGGGTATTCGCGGCATCGTTTACGCAGCCTTGGTGTTGCGGCCGGGCTATCGCCATCCCAAGTTCATACATTTGGGGAAAGAAGGAGATCTTGATGAACTTCTCATTACCGATACCGAATCGCCCGCTCAGATCAACGACCTGTACCGGGGCGGTGTGGCCGAAAGGGGAAACGACAAAACGCAGTTAGCCCGGGGACGAGCCCTTTCCCGGTTGATCTGGCAACCCCTCGATTCGCTGTTGCAGGGCGTAAAAACCGTCTATGTGTCCCCCGCCGGGCGGTTGCACCAGATTGCACTGGCAGCCTTGCCTTACCCAGCCGATACGAACCAGCGCATGGCCGATCGTTTCCAGATTCGGGAGGTGGGGAGTACCCGCGTGGTGGCCCTGCGCAATGCACAGATCGAACGGCCCTTCGCTGAAAAATCATTTAAAACCAGTCTGTATGGTGGCATTACGTATGATGCTAACAAGGGTAGGTCTTCGAGCCAGAAAATAGATCAATCAATTGACAATAAAATAGTTAAGGCCTGGGATTATTTGCCCGGCACTCAAATTGAAATCGATGCCCTGCGCCGGCTGTTACCGCCTGCCCATACGACCTTCCTGAATCGCGAAGCCGCCACCGAAGGCAGTGTAAAAGCGTTGTCGGGCCGGGCTCCTTCCGTGTTACACATTGCCACCCACGGTTTTTTCTTTCCTCCCCCTCCAGTACCGCAAAATGTCATCGAGATTCCTCCGGGCGACAACATTACGATCGACGTGAGAGAATTATCCGAAAAAGCCAGAAAAGAACGAGAGGCTGCTAAACGGCTGGCTGATGCCAGCGACGACCGGAGTCGGTTTCAGTTTTCGGAGAATCCGCTGCTGCGGTCGGGGCTGGTGATGGCCGGAGCCAACTACGTCTGGAAAGGAGGCACACCCATCGAGGGCGTCGATGACGGCATTCTGACCGCTTACGAATTGTCGAATCTGAACCTGCGCGGCACGGAACTGGTGGTGTTGAGTGCCTGCGAAACGGGGCTGGGGCAGGTACGGGGTAGTGAAGGGGTATATGGCCTGCAACGGGCGGTGAAGATGGCGGGAGCGCGGTATCTGCTGATGAGCCTGTGGCGGGTGTCGGACCAGGAAACCGCCGAATACATGACCCTCTTTTACGGTCAATTACTCAAAAAAGGTTCTGTCCCCGCAGCCTACGACTATGCCCAAAGCCAAATGCGGACGCGGCATCCGAAGGAGCCGTTCAAGTGGGCGGCTTTTGTGCTGGTGGAGTAAGGCGTCTGATTCAGCGTAAAATCAATTTTGTGGTTTTGTTACTTTCTTAAGCATCAACGGAATAATCAAAAAAGACCAGCATTTGCGCTATGCTCACCCGACTTTCTCTGCTCCTTCAATCCTGCATTTTTTGGCTCTTGATTACTTCCGTCTTCGCCCAGCCACCGTCTACCAACCGGGGCGGCAAGGCCGAGACGGCTCAGACGGCATCTGGCGTCGGCACGACGGCCTACGGTGTGGTGGTGGGAATTTCGACCTACCAGTTCCTGCCGTCGCTGCGGTTTGCGGATCGGGACGCGCTCGTTTTTGCCGATTACCTCGTCCGGTCAGCGGGCGTACCCGCGTCGCAGGTCGAAACACTAGTCAACCGGCAGGCGACCCTCATCAACCTGACCGACGCCCTGACAACGGTCAAAAAAAAGGTGAAAACCGGTGATCGGGTGTATGTCTATTTTGCCGGACACGGTGACATCGAAACCCGCACCGACAGTGCCGAAAACGCCATGCTGATGCTCTACGGAGCTTCCCGCCAGGACTATAATGCAACCTTCGACAAGTGTTACCTGCGGGAGATGAAACGCTGGCTCGACGAACTGACCGCAGCCGGAGCCGAAGTGGTGTTTGTGGCTGATGCCTGCCGGTCGGGGGCGTTTGCCCTGATGGGCGGGAGTGTGGGCCAAAGCCGGACGATGCTGGGTCTGGGCAAGGAGTGGGCGGGGCAGGTCAAAATTCTGTCCTGCGAACCGGGTGAACTGGCCATCGAAGGGGTTGAATTCGGCAACGGCCGGGGGTTGTTTTCCTACTGTCTGGTCGATGGCCTGATGGGCATGGCCGACAGCGACAAGGATCGTATCGTCACCAAATCGGAACTGGAGGTGTACCTGAAAACCACCGTGCCCAAAACCGCCAGACCCCACGTCCAGCATCCGGAACTGCTGGGTGGCGAGGGCGATATGTCCATCGGAACCGTCAATTCCGATTCGTTGCGGGTTTATCAACAGCGCAAAACCCGCGACTATTCGTTGTTGACGACCACCCAAACCAAGGGCTTTGAAGCCGACTTGCTCCGGGGCCTCGACTCGACCACGCAGCGGGTCTATAAGCAGTTTGAGCAAGCCCTCACCGCCCGGCATCTGCTGCACCCCGCCGGGCAGTCGGCACTGGATTACCTGCGGCAACTGCCCGCCCGCAACAATGCTAAATTGCGGGGACTGATGACGCGAAACCTGGTGGCAGCGCTGCAAGTCCGCACGGAAGGGTTGTTACGCCCTTTGCTGCGGGTGATCCGAGATTATGAGCCGCCTATGCCCACCGGCCAACTCGACTCCGCCATGGCTGAAATCGATACCTCTATTGTGCTGTTGGGGAATAATCATAACCTGATTCCGAACCTAAAGGCCCGGCGGTTTTTTCTGGAGGGGAAACGGCTTCTGATTAGCAAACGGCAGGATACCAGCGATAGCCTGACCCTATTGGCTATTTCTCGCTTTCGCGAATCGGCTCGTTTAGAGCCGAATATTCCTTACACCTATTGGGAGATGAGCCACGCTAATCTAATCCTAACTCAAATCGATTCAATGTTATTTTATCTGGAAAAATGCCGTGAATTAGTACCCAATAGCTCACCCGTATTGCAGTCTCTCGGTCATCAGTATAAAATTCGGCACCAGTTACAAAAAGCACGGCTTTGCTTTGAACAGGCTCGTCAAATTGACCCTAACGACTTGGGCATTCATGCTGCATTAGCCGATATTTTTCGTCTATTGGGCGATGAAAAGCAGGTGGAAATGTACCGAAAAAAAGCGTTGGCGGAATATCAACGGCAGTCTACTGGAAATAGCAAACGAGAGGGGGGGCTGGACTTAGTTCGGTTACTCGAAAATACCAGACAATATGATCTGGCCATCAGTCAATTACGAAAACTACTAAAAACGGATTCGACCGACGCTGAAGCGTATTTGGAACTCAGTTTGATTTTTTCAGATCAGAAGAAAATAAATGAAAGCATCGCTGCAATTGAACAGGTCATTCGGTTGAATCCTGCTTTGGGGGTAGCTCATTCTTACCGGGGGTTACAGTATTATAAACGGTATGAGACAACAAAGGAACCTGCCGATTTGCGCCAAGCGAATGAAAGTGCCGAAGAAAGTCTACGTTGGAATCCAGGAAATTTCGCAGGGCTGTTTGTTAAATGCATCGTTGAATTTGATCGCCAAAATTTCCGGGCGGCTTTACCGCTGGCCCAGCGAGCAGTTCGGAGTAACCCGTCTATTGCTGAAACGCACTATTTTATAGGAGTGATTTGCATTGCACTCAAGGATACTACACAGGCTAGACTTAGTTTGGTGCGTGCCGACTCGCTAAACGGCATCGATAAGGCTCTTATTCAGCAAGCCTTTGGCCTTCTTTATGAAATCCGGAAAGACTATGCAGCCGCTGAAAAGGCCTACCGCAGGGCGGATACGCTGAACCCCAACGATCCAACCAATCTGGCTGGCCTGGCAAAGAGTTTGGTGTTTCAAAAGAGAAATTGGACCGAAATTATAGCACTGTGTGAACGCCTTCAAAAACTCACACCTACCGACGAAGGCGTCTGGATCGTGCCCGGTGCTATCTATTACGAAGAAAAAAAATATTCTCAGGCACTAGCTGCTTATACTGAAGCGATTCGGCTGAATCCTAAAAATGCGAAGAGCTATTTTGCAATCGGAAATATCCACATGCTTGCTAAGCAATATAAATCATCCGCCGAGGCTTATCGACGGGCTTCCGATTTGGACAGTACAAATGTCAAGTATGCATTTGAAGCGGCTAAATTATACTTCTATGATGGCTACAATCTGAGCAAACCAGACCTGGTTTTCGAGATGGCCAGTCGCGTAATCGCTGTCGACACAATTGCTTATCCCGTAGCCGCCCGTCGTGATTCTGTCGTAAGGGCCCGGCTAGCGACAACTTATGGCATGTTAGGAAAAGTTTTATTTGCCCGGAAACAGCATCTACAATCCATTCTTTGGAATAGGAAAGCGATAACTGAACAACCTGAAAGCAAGTTCAACGATTATTATTTGTCCCAGATTGGATTGGCCTACATCGATTTAAATCAACCCGCCAAAGCCATCTCCTCTTTCCGGGAAGCCATTCGATTAAAGCCCAAGGATATCAGTTATCGTTTACAGTTAATGGTGGCTTTGGTCCGATCGGGTGATGCCGTCGCAGGTGAAACCGAAGCCAGAGCCGCGTTGCGCCTGGACTCCGTCAATGTGCGGGCTACGCAGACCTTAGCCGTTGCCGTCATGCGCCAAAACCGGTATGCCGAAGCCTGGCAGTGGGGGCAACGGCTCGAAAAAATAGCCACAGTCAATCTGTGGGAAGCGCCCTATTTTTATGCCCGCTGGTTTGCGCGGCAGGGCAACACCAGAGAAGCGTTACCCCACTTGGAGAAAGCCTTTAAACAAGGCTTCGGCACCGATGCCAGCGTCATTCTGACCAATCCCGATTTTGATCCCATCAAACCGGACACCGGGTTTATGAACTTGATCCGAACCTATTGCCCGGAAAAGAAATAAAACCGCTACTCTTAACCCATTTCGGTCGTTCTCACCTGTTACTTTTTCCCCGGTTTTCGGAATAACCCACTAAATACAGTCTCTCAATCCAAGTCGTGTTCTCTATGCCTATCCTGCCTCCATTTATCCCGTATTCGGTTCTGGCGGTTTTAGCTACGTTGGTGCTGGCAACGACGCCCGCGCTGGCCCAGACCAAACGAGCGCTCATTGTAGCCATTGGCGACTACCCGAACGAAACCAACAAAAACCGGGGCAACACCGACTGGCCGGATATCAATTCGGCCAACGATGTGTTGCTGATTCAGGGAGCGCTGAAACGGCAAAATTTTACGGACATCGTCGTGCTGCGCGACGACAAAGCGACCCGGAAGGGTATTCTGGCGGCCGTAGACACCCTGATTGCCCATAGCCAGAAAGGGGATATTGTGGTCATTCATTTCTCCAGCCACGGCCAGCAGATTAATGATAATGACAGCGACGAACTGGATGCCCTCGACGAAGCCATTGTGTGTTACGGCGCACCGAGCGATACAACCGGTGAGTTTGCAGCGTATGACGGAAGCCAGCACCTGCGCGATGAAGATCTGGGCGAATCCATCAACCGGCTCCGTACCAAACTAGGGGTCGGTGGCGACGTCCTGCTGATTGCCGATGCCTGTCATTCCGGCACCATTACGCGCGGAAACGATGGCCCGTTCCTCGTACGCGGCAACAAAAAAACGATGTATCTGGCAAATCATAAAACCAAAACCGCCCCTCCGGTTGCGCAAAAAACGCGTCCTTTTTTGGCTGCGACCTACAACCGCCCCGCCAGCCAGACCGATATGGCACCCTACGTCGTGATCTCGGCGGCCCGGGCAAACGAAGTCAATCAGGAGTGCATTACGGCGACCAAAATGCCCGCCGGATCACTCTCCTACGCTTTCACCCGATCGATGACGAACCTTCGGCCGGGGGAGACCTACCGGTTATTATTTAACCGGATTGTCACGGAGTTGCTGCGCATGGGCAAGAGTCAGCACCCCGAAGTGGAAGGGGATGTGGACCGGCAACTGTTTGGGGGGCAGGTGGTGGAGCAGCAGCCCTATTACACCCTCAGCGAAATGGCCGAAAACCGGCGCCAGTTGACCATTCCGGCGGGGCGGTTGGAAATGATTTATCCCGGAACAACCGTCCGCGTTTGCCCGGCCGGAACCCAAAATCCCGCGATGGCAACGAAGGCGGTTTCGGGCACCGTAACGACCGGTACGCTGTTTTCGACGACCATCAACCTGGCCAAACCGCTTCCTCCGGGTCTGGAGAGTGAATACTGGGTGTTTCTGCAGGAACGGACTTTTGGCGATCTGACGGTTCGGGTTAGTCTCGACAGCCTGCCGCGACCCGCCTTGCGACAACAGATGCAAGCTTCATTGGCTAAACTGCCGCTGGTGAAATTTGACCGGACGACGCCCGACTTGCAACTCTGCCAGCGCGATTCCGCGGGATTTTCGCGGGTGGCCGTGAAGCGAACGTCTGACGGAACGCAATTTGGCGACTTGATAAGGCTGGATGAACCGGGCGGGGCAGAAAGGGTGAGTCTCCGGATTCAGGATTATGTACAGGCCAAATTTCTGCAAAATTTCAACCCGTCGTATCCCGGTATCGACGTTCGGATGGAAATCCTTCCCAACAAACCCCAAAGCCGCGACGCCAACGATACCACCAGCCGGGAGCCGTTTCTTCAGAATGGGTTGCTGGCGTTGCCGCCGGGTTGGATCTCGGTGCGCATGATCAATGCAGGCGATTTACCGGTCTATTATTCCGTGATCGACATTCAACCCGACGGCCTGGTGTCGGTTATTTTTCCCCGACCGAACACGCCCGATACGCCCGACCAATACCGACTTGAGCCGAAGCAAAGCCTGATCATTCCGAGCCGTGTGGCAATTTCTGCGCCCTACGGAAGCGAGACGTTCAAAGTGCTGGCATCCCTCGAAAAATTTGACCTGCGTAATGTCATTAAAATGCGTGAACGGGGCAATTTGAGCATGAGGGGCGTCAACAATGTGCTGGAAATACTATTTGGCCGGGCTCAGGTGATGGCCCGGTCGTCCGTTGCCGAAACCGGGTTCCCCGAAACCACCATCGGATCATTTAGCTACCCTTTCCTGATTGTTCCGAAAAAGCCGTAAGACTGTCTGTCTGAACCACAAAACCGTTTACTTCCCGTCTTTCTCATAAAACCGCCAGGAGGTCTTGAAATCTTTGCTCAGTTTCTGATTGGTCAGAATGGCCCGGATCATTTCGACCGGCATGGCGTTGAGCTGCAAAATGGCGTCGTGGAATTGCTTGTAGGTCATCTTTTTACTGTCCACGAATTCCTTTTTCAGGCCGTAAAACTGAAAACCGCCCGTCATGTAAGCCAGTTGGTAGAGCGGGGGATAGCCGCCCACGAACGAACGGCGCACTTCGCCCTCGGCATTGGCGCGCTCGTGGCCAACCCGGTCCACCAGAAAGTCGATGCACTGCTGCGGGGACCATTTGCCGAGGTGGTAATTCAGCGAAAAAATGATGCGGGCGCAGCGGTGCATCCGCCAGAACAGCATCCCGATCCGGTCTTCGGGCGACTGCGGAAACTTCATGTCCCACAGAATCATTTCCCAGTATAAGGCCCAGCCTTCCGTCCAGAACGGCGTGTCGAAATTGCGGTAGGTCTTGTGCCGGTTGTTCATAAACCCCTGGAGATGGTGTCCGGCAATGAGTTCGTGATGAACCGTCGAGCGGGAGAAATGCGGATTGTTGCCCCGCATACTCATCAGCTTATCCTCGTGTTCCATGGTGTTCGTCGGATACGAAATCAGGATGGATTCGCCCCCCAGGAAAAAGGGCGATACTTTCTGCCGGGCGGCTGCCATCATGTTCATCCGCCAGGTTTCTTCGGCGATGGGCGGAATGGTTACCAGGTCGTTTTTTTTCAGGAACGCAATGGATTCATCGTACAGACGTAAGATCAGTTCCGGCTGTTTGCCGGTCGGGACGGCGGTATTTTTGACTTTTTCCTGGGCAGCTTTCCAGTCCGTGCCAAACCCCATTTCCTGCGAGGCTTTCAGCAACTCCCGGTCGCACCACGCAAATTCGCGGTTGGCAATGTCGACCAGTTCTTCCGGCGAATATGGAATGAGTTCAAACTGAAGCTGCCGGAGGAGTTCGTCACGGCCCACGGCAATGCCCGAAATACCGCTGCCGTCGTCTTTGGCCGGGGCCGCTTCTGTGACTTTTTTAGCCAGCAAAGCCGTATACGTCGTCAGCAAGCTGTCGGTTTTTCGGTAGGGTTCCGGTACCCACCAGCTAAACTGCGGGTCGTAGGCATTGTAGAACGTAAAGACGCTTTTCAGGGCGGCCTGCAAGCCTTTGGCGGTTCCTTCGGCGCGCCGGGCCTGCGCTGGTTCGATCTTCTCGGTTTTCTCAACCACCTTCCGAACCGTTAAAATTTGTTTCCCAATAGTGTTCAGGTCCGCAGCTACCTGCTCGGCCACCAACGGCATTCCGCGCCGACGGAATTTTTCCAGTGCGTAGATTTTGTCGGCAAACGGAAACCAGTCTTTGGTCTGGTTAACCTCTCGTTCTTCGTCCGTTAATTCCTGAAGCGCTTTCTTCAGATTTCGTTGAAACAGCAGATAATCCACCCGGCTGTCGGTGTTCATCCGGTCAAAATCCAGTTGCTGCAATTGCCGCAGGTAATCGGTGTGAAACGTCTTGAAACGCTCCCGCCGTTCGGGCGAATTTTCAAGCGTGTAAAACCGGCTGAGACTGCCCCGATCGGCTTCATAGTTCGTCAGCAGATGATGAACATCGCTCGTTTGCCGGTATAATCCGTTCGCCGGATTCGGTTGAGCGAATGCCACCAGTGGGCCGACAAAAAGCAGGAAGGAAAGGACGGAACGGGTAAACGGTGGTTTCATGGGCGGTTTCATCGGTGGTTTCAATTCACTAAAGTAGTTATTGTATAATAAAAACCGGAAAATATTCGGCCAAAAACGATTTTTGC
Organism: Larkinella punicea; assembly: GCF_003334855.1. Taxonomy (GTDB): domain Bacteria; phylum Bacteroidota; class Bacteroidia; order Cytophagales; family Spirosomataceae; genus Larkinella; species Larkinella punicea. Next base: position 59,702 of record NZ_QOWE01000028.1, on the reverse strand, counting down.
CAACTATTCTGTAACTTTTAGGCCTGTTAACCTGAACAACCTGCTCATCTATGAAACACAACTCCGTTTGCTCAGTGCTTTGGCTGGCGTTGAGTCTGACCGCGGCACAGGCCCAAAAGTTTACCGGTTTTACCCCCGCTCGTCAGGCCACTGAGGAAAAAGCGGAAGCCGAATTCAAGAAACACCAGTCGTCGGCGGCTTTCAAAAAGCACCTCGAAATGCTGAGCAGTGTGCCCCACGTGGCCGGAACGCCTGAAAATGAGAAGGTTCGGGACTACATTGCCGAAACCATGCGGAAAGCGGGCTGGCAGGTCGATATTTACCCGCACGACATTTATTTGCCGAAAGGTCCGGGCGAAATTGCCGTCGAACTGGTAGAACCCATTCGCCAGCCGCTGAACATTCGGGAGTATCTTTTTGCGGAGGACAAATACGCCAAAGACCCGCGCCTGATGCCGGGCTGGAATGCCTATTCCGGTTCGGGCGATGTGACAGCGGAAATCGTTTACGCCAACTACGGACGCAAGGAAGACTTCGAGCAACTGAAGGCGATGGGCATTTCGGTGCAGGGAAAAATCGTCATGGCGCGTTATGGCGGTAATTTCCGGGGCTACAAAGCCCTGTTTGCCCAGGCCGCCGGAGCCGCCGGGGTCATTATTTACACCGATCCGGCCGACAACGGGTATACGAAAGGACTGACGTTTCCGGAAGGGCCACAACCCAGCGAGAGCGTCATTCAGCGCGGATCGCTGCTGACGGTTCCGTACACCGGTGACCCACTGACACCCGGCGAACCCGCGCTGCCGATCGACGGAAAAACCAAAATCAAACGGCTCGATCCAAAGGATGTTGCCCTGCACACCATTCCGGTGACGCCCATTCCGTACGGTTCGGCCACCGAAATTCTGAAACGCATGACGGGCAGCAAAGCCGTTCCGACGGGCTGGCAGGGCGGCTTGCCGTTTACGTACCGTCTGGAAGGCGGTTCGGCCCTGAAAGTGCGGCTGATGGTGAAGCAGGAAAAAGCCATTACCCGGATTTATGAAGTGGTCGGGACGATGGTCGGAACGGAATTTCCCGACGAATGGATCATTGCCGGTTGCCATTACGACGCCTGGTCGTTCGGAGCCACCGATCCCAACAGCGGCACGGCGATGTTGCTGAGCCTAACCGAATCGTTGGGCAAACTGGCAAAAACCGGTCAAAAACCCCGGCGGACGATCAAAATAGCGCACTGGGATGCCGAAGAGTTCGGCGTTATCGGCTCGGCGGAATGGGCGGAGCAGTTTCGGGATGAACTGACGCAGAAAGCCGTTGCCTACATGAATTATGATGCCGCCGTATCGGGCCGGAATTTCGGGGCCAGCGCGTCGCCGTCTCTGAAAAAGATTCTGATTGAAGCCACGCAGGCTGTTCAATACCCCGATTCCAACAAAACCGTCTATGAGCATTGGCTAGCGCAGGGCGGTCGCCGGGGTGGCAGCACCGTCGGCATTGCCTCATCGGCACCGGCTACGGTCGTCAACGAGCCGGTTATCGGCAACCTGGGCGGTGGTTCGGATCACATTGCGCCCTACATGCACGTCGGCATTCCGTCGCTGAACGCCGGAACGGGTGGGCCGACGCTCTACCATTCGTCCTACGACGACCTGTTTTTCTACGATAAATTTGCCGATCCGACTTACAAAATGGGGCCGATGGTGGAGCAGGTGGTGGGAACCATGACGTTGCGGCTGGCCAATGCCGACGTGCTGCCCTACGATCTGGTGCGCTATGCCAACGATCTTTCGACTCATTTGAAAGCCGCCGAAAAAGCCATCAAAGCCTATGCGCCGACCTATTCCATTGAACCGTTGCTGACGGCGGTGGTCGATCTGAAAAAGAATGCTGAAGCCGCCGAAACCGCCCGCCAGAATTATTTGCAGGCGGGTCGCACCGACAAACTGGCCGAACTGAACAAGACCATGCGGCAACTGGAGCAGTCGTTTATCGACCCCAAAGGCATGGCGTTCGGGTCGTGGTATCGCTCGTTATATGCCTCCTCGGACCCGAACAGCGGATACGCGTCGTGGATGTTGCCGGGCCTGCTCTACGAAGCTTCCCTGAAATCGACCGCCAACCTGCCCGATCTGGAAGCCCGCTACAAGAAAGCCATCCAAACGCTGAGCGACCGATTGGGAACGCTGGTGGAAGGCATGGCTGCGGGCAATCCGGCGACCTTGGGCGGAGGGAAAAAATAGGGCTGGAATGAACCATAAATTCAAAAATACCAGCCCACGATTTCAATCGTGGGACCTCGAAGAAACATCCAGCATCAATAACCGTTTTAACGGTTTAAAATCCAGAAACCGTTAAAACGGTTATTAGCCGTCCATTTTTTACCCCGTCATCCTCCGGTTAAAACCGTGGGCTATTGAAATCATTTTGAATACCGATTTCTATTTATCAATTACAGGATTCAATAAACGGGGTTCTGGTCATTGGAACGGGGTTTTATTTCGAAAGAAGTAGGTCGTTACCTCACGAAGCTTTTGGAGAAGAAGTTCGTGAAGAAATTACCCTACATCCATGAAACACCCAATTCGACGTTCCTTTGATATCTTTCTGTGCTGTGCGCTTTTTGGCGTAGTTCTCCTTCCGTCTGTTCGGGCGCAAACCAATGCAACCGGCCCGGCCACGGCGGCCATTCTGAGTCGCTGGGAAAAACAGGTGACGCCCGAAAACGCCTGGCGCGACTACCCGCGTCCGCAACTGGTGCGGGCCAATTGGCAGAACCTGAACGGAATGTGGGAATACGCCATCCGGTCCAAAACCGAAGGCCAGCCCGCCAATTTCGACGGGCAAATTCTGGTGCCTTTCTGCGTGGAATCAACGCTTTCGAAAGTAACGAAATCACTCAAATCGGATCAACGGCTGTGGTATCGCCGGAATGTGACGATCCCCACCGACTGGAACGGGCAGCGGGTGTTGCTGCATTTTGGTGCGGTGGATTACGAATGCAATCTGTGGGTCAACGGCGGTTTGGTCGGATCGCACGTCGGCGGCTCGGATGCGTTTGAATTCGATATCACGGATTTTCTGAAATCGGGTCAAAATCAACTGGTTCTGGGTGTGACGGACCCCACCACCGACGGTGAACAGCCACGCGGTAAACAGGTGTTCGACCCCAGAGGCATCTGGTATACCCCGGTGTCGGGCATTTGGCAAACCGTCTGGCTCGAACCAGTTCCCAACCCGGCTTACATTGAAGAAGTTCGGCTCACCCCGGAGCTGGATTCCAGCCGGTTGCGGGTGGAAGTGCTGCTAAACCGACCCCTCACCAACCCAACGAGCGCCATCCGGTTAACGGCGCTGGACGGAACCCAAACCGTTGCGAGTCTGCTGGTTCGGTCGGGGCGGGTGGCCTATCTGCCCATCAAAAATCCGAAACTTTGGTCGCCCGACAGTCCGTTTCTCTACAACCTGAAAGCGGAACTGGTGACGGTGAAAGACCCCTTTCCCGGAGCCGAAAACCGCAACCGCCCGCGTCACAACGACGCCGAGCGGTCGGCTTATGCCAAAGCCGAGGTAACGGGCAATGCCGTCGATGCCGTGACGAGTTATTTCGCGATGCGGAAAATGTCGATGGGGCCGGGCAAGATCGCCGGGCAGCCCATGATGTTGCTGAATAACAAACCGGTATTCCAGAACGGTCCGCTCGATCAGGGCTGGTGGCCGGGGAGTTTGCTGACACCTCCGTCGGACGAAGCGATGGTTTTTGAACTGGATTTTCTGAAAAAATCCGGTTTCAATATGCTGCGGAAACACATCAAGGTGGAACCCGACCGGTATTATTACCACTGCGACCGGCTGGGTTTGCTGGTTTGGCAGGACATGCCGTCCGGTTTTTTGAGCGGCCAGGATATGGGTCGTCAGGAGGTTGTCGAACCGTTGCGCCGGTCGAAAGGCAAGGAGCAGTTTGAACTGGAACTACGCCGGATGATGAACCGCCTGCACAATCACCCCAGCATTGTGACCTGGGTGGTACACAACGAAGGCTGGGGCCAGTATGACAATGTTCGGCTGGCGGATTGGGTGAAAGCACTTGATCCCAGCCGGTTGGTCAATGCCGCCAGCGGCTGGTCTGACCTGGGCGCGGGCGATTTCTTCGACATTCACACCTATGAAGAAGTGCCCAATGTGCCGGAACCCAAAAAAGACCGGGTGATTGTCGTCGGTGAGTTCGGCGGCATCGGCTGGCCGATTACCGGACATTTGTGGGACCCCGGCAAACGGAACTGGGGCTACCAGACCTATCAAGATAAAGATGCGGTTCTGAAGGCGTATCGCACCAAATACGCCAAAATGGTGGAAATGTACCAGAAGAACGGCGTTTCGGCAGCGGTGTATACCCAAACGACGGATGTGGAAGGCGAGGTCAACGGCCTGCTGACCTACGACCGGGAAATTATCAAGATTCCGATTGAGACATTGCGGGAAATCCACGCGCCCCTGTTCAAATAAAGGCGGTTTTATAAACCGGTCAAAAACCCGGCAAAGACACGGATTCATCGGATTTTGAGTGAACAGAAACAGCCCTGCAACGGGCGGCACCCGCTGGTTGTCGCCCGTTGCAGGGCTGTTTCTGTTGTTGTGCAGGCGTATCGTTTTAGTAACTCCCCAAACGGGCGGGATTACGCGCCAATTTTGGTCGAAATCAGCAGCTTTGCAACCGGTACGATCTGATTATCAGTTCGTAAATTCTTGTTTCGTAATGTCTCTCATCCGTTTCCGGGCAAAATTTTGCGGTTTACTTGCGTATTAAAATAAAAAACGATTACTTGCTTGCAACTACAAACAACTATCTCAATGAAGATACAATTTCTACTTCTGATTTCTTTCATCCTGCTCAGCCTGGGAGGATCGGCGCAGGATTTGGATTGGAATACCTATCCGGACGGCTCGTTCAATCACACCTATCCGACGGTTGGAAATGCCCCGGTCAGTGTGGGCGTTGAGACGACGGGCAGTACATCGTCGCTCAATGCGAACGAACCCAACGGCCGTCCGACGGGTTTGCGGCTTGCGGCTGATTTTCCCGCCAGCGGCAATTGTGTTTCGGTAAAAATCACGTTTTCGCAACCCGTCAGTAACCTGAATTTCAACCTGATCGATATTGATTACGCGGATGGGGATAGTGACTATCAGGATGTTGTAACGGTTTCGGGCAGCAACGGAGGAACACCGGTTAGTCCGAGTATTGGGTCGGCGGCTACCAATACCGTGAGTGGCAATACCGTTACGGGTATAAACAGTGACGTTGCTTTAGCCCAGAATCTGGTTACGTTCAGTAGTCCGGTCACCGAAGTAACCATCCAGTACTGCGCCGGACCAGCTTTTGCTCTTCCAGAATCGCAGGAAATTTATATTGGCGACTTTACCTGGGATGATGAACCCGCTATGCCCGTGCGGCTGGCGTCGTTCAGTGGCAAGCGGGTCGAACACCAGATGTTACTGGGCTGGCAAACCACCTTCGAATCCAACAGTGCCTATTTCGTTGTGGAGCGCAGCACCGACGCCAAAGCCTTTGAAGCCATTGGCCGGGTGGTTTCCCAGGGTTTCTCCGAATCGATGCAGGCATACGGTTTTACGGATGAAGCTCCGCAAAAGGGAACGAATTATTACCGCTTGCGGCAGGTCGACCGCGACGGCCGGTTTGAATTTTCGAAAATTCTGGGGCTGACGTACGATGCCGACGGGTTCTATTTTGAGGTTTTGGCGCTGGAACGGGGCCGGATCGAAGTGAAGACCAATGCGCCGGACCCTGCGTTCGCGGTGGTGGATCTGCGGGGCATTGCTAATCTGGGTTCAGTTGAAAAAATGGGCGCGACGCGGTATGTTTTGCAGGTAACGCCCTCCGGTCTGGCCACACCGTCCCTGAAAATCGTCCAGATGCGAACGAGCCACTTCGGCTACGCCAAACGCGTGCTGCTGAATGACCTGAATTAATGTTTATTTGTGTATACCAGACACCCTGCCGGTTTTGCTGACAGGGTGTTTTTTATGCGTTTTCCTCAAGGGCTGGTGCGAACGCCGAAACACGACCGGAGAATCGTGTCGAATGTGGCCCCGTAGGTTTCCTGATCCGGGCGGCTCACTTCTACTTTCCGGGTAAGGGGCGCGCGGCTGAAAATGAAGACCTTTTCTTTGGGGAGATCGGCGGGGAGGTAGGGCGAATGGGTGGTAATCAGGCAGTCCTGCCGGATGGTTTCCGCGTGGTCGCTGCGCTTCCCGTCCGACGTCGGCAGTTCCCGCAGCCGATCCATCAGGTTCATTCGCCAGACCGGATTGAAGTGCGATTCGGGTTCGTCGAGCAAAAAGAGGACATTCGAAAACGAAATCATGCTGAAAGTTCCCAGGAGCTGGGCCAGTTGATGTTCACCGTCGGAAAGAGACACATAATCGACAATGGTGGTATGATTCCGGGCGTGAAAGTTCACCCGTTCGAAACGGAAAACCTTGTCTTCATCCTGCGGCTCCGGCAACCGCGAGGCAAACCGACGCGCTTTGGTTTCTTTGCTAAACCGTTCGCGGGCGTGTTTGGGAATCACGAGATCATTCAGCATGGCGAGTTTGTGAAAAGCCGAATACAGGTCGAAGGCGGTTTTCCAGAAAAACCGAAATGCGGTTTTGGTTTCGGTATCCACCAGAAAGTCAAAGGTGTAGGTTTCGGTTTTGTCATCGTACTGGTAGCAGGTGGCACAGCGTTGCAGCCGGGTCAGATATTCTTCGAGTTCATCCGTGAGCTGAATGCCTTTCCGTTTCGACTGCTTGCCGGCGCGGGCTGGTGCGCGGGGAGCCGCCCCGTGGGCCAGTTGAATGCTGCATCGGAAAGAATGCAGGTCGTCCAGGTGGGCGTATTTCAGCAGGGCGGAACGCTGTTCGTCACTGCCCAGCAGCAGATTGGCAACCAGCACTTCCAGGTGCGTTCCGTAGTCGATCAGCATCAGGCGCGTATCCTGAATACCGGTAGACTGGGTAGCACGATCAATGGCACTCTCGCGTACTTCCTCCGCATAACCGCTCCGGCTCAGCAGGAAAGGCAAACTCAGCGTCTCGTTATCCCCGGACGAATACCCAACCACCTTGCTGGGCAGCAATTCCTTCGTTTCGGGCGCGGTCAGTTCGCAGTTTATCCAGGCTCCGTCCACTAGTTTCCGGATCGTCACCACCGGTCGGCGTTTCGTTTGCGCCTGACGCGAGATTCGGACGTGAACCGTTGCCGGACTGCCGTGGGGCCGGATCAGGTAGTCGACTTCGAACTGCAAACCGGGGTTTCCTTCGATGCGTTCCTCCTGACACACCACGGCATGGAAGGCCGACTGGAACATTTCGGCCAGCACCTGAAGCAACTGCGATTTGCCGGTGCCGTTGGCGCCCAGCAGACACAGGGGTGTGAAGGTTGTTTGCTCATCCATTTGAGGGCGCAATGAAATGTCGAGCCCATCGAGCAGTCCGCCACACGTATCGGCTGAAATGATGTGAATCCGTAAGAGCTTCATGGTTTTATCCGGATCAGGGTCATGGTCTGTTTTTCGGGGTCAAAGACCTGTTTCAGTGCCGGTTGTTTTTCGGAGAGAAGCGTAAAAACCGCTTCTTTCAGGGCATCGTATTCAACGGCGAGCTGACGGCGGAGTTCGTCGAAGGTGAACGGACCATCCGGCAGGAAGCGAATGGATTCCAGCACGGTTTCGGGCGAGAGTGGGGTCATTCTGGGTTTTCGGGTACGTTTGGGCAAGGGCGTCGTTTGGGATCGGGCGGTTTTGTCGGCCTGCAGGCGCTGGAGGAGCAAACCGGCGGGTTCGTCCTCCGGATCTTGCGGTATCAATTGTCCGCGAAAGGCGCTGTCCAGCGTGGCCGCCGGCAACCGCTCAATGTTTCTCCGGGCCGCCAAGCAGCGGGCTTCCAGGGCATCGGCATAGGCAAACAGGGCGTCTACCCGACGGACGATTTCGTGCTGCTCGGCGACGGGCGGCACCGGAAACCTGAAATGGCGGCATTGGGAAAGCGAAACATTGATCTGCCCCGCCGACCCGCGCGTTTCGTGCAGAATGGCCGCCAGGTTGTCGCCTTTGCAAAGCAGGTAATACAGCCAGCCGCTCGTGATTCGCGGGCCGGGCCGGAAGAGCGTCAGGGCCTGGTTGATGTTCCATTCGGGATGGGTATCGGGTACGATGGCAACCTTCCCCAGCGGTGGCCCCACAATATTCATCAGAACATCGCCCGGTAGGGTTTGCGACCTTTTCAGGGCCTTGTCGTGCGATGCCGTTGAAATGAACTGCGGTCTGGAAGTAAAGTCAATCGACTGATTGACAATATTATAAACTTTTAAAAACGGAATGTTGGGGTGATCAAGAAAACCTTCTGCGGGGGTGCCGCCGTTTTGAACTTTCGCACAAACCTCGTCTGCCCGCTCCAGCGTCCAGTCCGAAACGTCTTTCCCGCGCCATTTCTCTGTGAGTTTTCCGGAAATAGCCGCCGATAGAATCGACTGGCGCAGGTTTTTCAGCAGGCTTTGCACCCGATCCAGACGGTCGCGGCAGGCTTCAATTCGGGCCAGGGTAGCCCGGATTTTGTGTACAATCCGGTGTTGTTCCCGGAGTGGCGCAATCAAAACCGGCAAGGTGGCCACTCGTTTGGGCTGCGCCCGTGTGAGCGAGCCCCCCACGCCCGTAACGCCCCGGCAGATCAGGTCGCGGAAAACCGGGGTGCTAAAATAATACCGTAAAAAATCAGGCGATAAAACCGGTGACCGCACAACAATCCATTCGGACGACGCAATTTGCCGGAACTCGCCTTTGGGCCTAACTTTCCAGACGCGGTTAATCCGGGGGTTGATCTTGCAGATCAGGATGTCGTCGGGCTCTACCAGTTGCTTCACGGAGCCAATGGCCGCGCCGGCCAGCCGCTCGGGCTGATGGGTTGGAAAGGCCGGCACACTGTAGAGTTCAAAAATAACATCGGGTTGACTGGCGGGGTTGATCACCAGCGACGCGAATTCGTTGATTGCGCCCAGGTTGACCCTGATCCAGCCCGGCGGTAGGTCATTCATACCTCCACCTCCTCTCCCAATTCCTCCATGATTTCCCGCAATTCCTCCAGCGCCCCCTCGAGTTCCTCCATCACTTCCCGCGCCAGCACGCCCGGCTCCGGCAGTTCTTCACTTTCGTCCTTGAGCCACGAAATATCCAGGTTGTCGTTGTGCTGCGCGATCCACTCGCGGCTAAACCGGCGGAAGCGGTTGGTGATGCCGGTATCGTCCCGTCGCCTGGATAAAGCCTCCGGACGTCCCAGCGGATCATCGCCAAAAGCGGTTTCAAATTCGGAAAAGTGGTTCCGGGTCAGCAGCGTGCGTTTTCCGTATTGCGGCATGTTAGCCCGCAAATCATACACCCAGACTTCTTTCGTATTGCCCTGATCGGTGTGGCCTTTTGTGAAGAAAATCACGCAGGTTTTTACGCCCTGGGCATAAAAAATACCCGTCGGCAGGCGCAAAATGGTGTGGAGATTGCATTTATCCATCAAATCGGCCCGAATCTGTTTTCCGATATTGCCTTCGAAAAGGGCGTTGTCGGGCAACACGACGGCGGCCCGGCCCCCCGGTTTGAGGCCCCGGTAAATGTGCTGTAAAAAACAGAACTGCTTGTTGCTGGTCGGGTAGGGGAGGTCGGTGCGCTCGGGCAGCCCTCCGCCTTTTTTGCTGCCAAAAGGCGGATTCGAAAGAATCAACGTGGCCCCCGGCAGCTTCTGACCGTCCGGCGACAGCGTATCGCCGTAATGAACACCGCCCGCATCGGGGTTGAAATCAATACCGTGGAGAAATAGATTCATGAGTGCCAGCCGATGCGTATCCTGCACATGTTCCATGCCAAAAAAGGTGCGGGTGCGGTATTTTTCAAGCTGGTTTTTGTTCCAGTTTTCCGGATTCTGGTGTTCACGAATGTAATGGTTGGCCGCGATCAGGAAACCGCCCGTTCCGGCCGCCGGATCCTGAATCAGATCATCCAGCGTAGGTTTCATCACCGTCACCAGGCTGTCGATCAGCGATCGGGTGGTGAAATACTGACCAGCCCCCGACTTTTTTTCGTTCGCGCTCTTTTCCAGCAGCCCTTCGTAGATGTCTCCCAGATCTTCCCGGCCGGCATTGTACCACGCCAGTTTATCGATTCCTTCCACCAGCGCCGACAGCGTTGCCGGTTTTTTGATGAACGAGCTGGCATTGCTGAAGATTTCCTTCACAATCTGCTCCCCGTGTGTGCCCAGATGAATCAGGGTGATTTTATAGGCTTCGAGTCGTTCCAGTTTTGGTTTGGCAATCAGGTTATCCCAGCGGTGGCCCTTCGGAATCTGCCCCTCCGTACCGGTTTCCTTCGCCATCTTGAAAAACAGCAGATAGGTTAACTCGGTAACGTATTGGTGATACGTCACGCCATCGTCTTTCAGCACATTACAGAGATTCCAGAGCCGGGCGATGATGTCGTTGGAAATAGGATTCATATTCTAAAGAGGATACCCACGAAAAACAAAGCAAAAAGCACTATTCTGTCCCCTCATTTTCCGAGAAAAGTTACATAGAGTAACCAGTGTTGTGATTCGCTGAAGCTACTGATCCGGGCAAAACTACGCTTTATTGTTTACAAGAATAATTCCTTTTGAATCTTCTCAGACCCCTTTTTGTCTTTTTCTCGTACGGTATTTGACTTTTGCTTGTGTTTAATCTCAATATTTGTTAATTCGCATGTACACACAAATAAACATTAAAATTATGAAACGATTTGTACTACTGGCCATGGTATGGCTAACTCAAACTGTGGGCTGGGCGCAGGATTTGAACTGGAACACCTATCCGGAGGGGGAGTTGACGAATACCTATACCAACATCGGGAATATTCCGGTCGATGCCACGGTGGATGTAACCGGTCTGACGAGTTCCTTTTACCTCGATTATCCCCGCCCGAGTGCCAACGGGCTGGAACTGAATGCCAACTTTCCCACAAATGGCAATTGTATTTCCGTCAAAATAACCTTTTCGCAGCCCGTCAGTAACCTGAATTTCAACCTGCTCGATATTGACCGAATCGATGGCGACAGCCAGTATCAGGACGAGGTGACGGTTTCGGGCAGCAACGCCGGAACGCCGGTCAATCCGGCCATCGGGTCGGCGGCTACCAACACTGTCAGCGGAAATACCATCACAGGCGTCAATGGTGACCTCAACAATGCGGTCAACTCAATTACGTTCAGCAGTCCGGTCACTGAAGTGACCATTCAATACTGCGCCGGGCCGGATTGGGTCGACCCGAAGCGACAGTTTATTTTCATCTCCAATTTCAACTGGGACGATGCCGGTGCCATGCCCGTGCGGCTGGCATCGTTCAGCGGCAAGCGGGTCGAACACCAGATGCTGCTGGGCTGGCAAACGACTTTCGAATCCAACAGTGCCTATTTCGTTGTGGAGCGCAGCGCCGACGCCCACGCCTTCGAAGCCATCGGGCGGGTGGTTTCCAAAGGTTTCTCCGAATCGATGCAGGCATACGGTTTTACAGATGAAGCTCCGCAAAAGGGAACGAATTATTACCGCTTGCGGCAGGTCGACCGCGACGGCCGGTTTGAATTTTCGAAAATTCTGGGGCTGACATACGATGCCGACGGGTTCTATTTTGAGGTTTTGGCGCTGGAACGGGGCCGGATCGAAGTGAAGACCAATGCGCCGGACCCCGCGTTTACGGTCGTGGATTTACAGGGAATTCCGAATCTGGGGACGATTGAAAAGGTCAGTGCCACCCGGTATCTTCTTCACGTAACGCCCGCCGGTCGGGCCACGCCGACCCTGAAAATCGTCCAGATGCGAACCAATCAGTTCAAGTATGCCAAAAAGATTCTACTGAATTAACGGGCTTGTACGGTCAAAGCCAGGTCGGCCCCGAAAGCCGGCGTTTCAAGCGTTGCCAAACCGCCGGAATGCCGAAGTTTTTTCTTCTGCTTCCGGCCGGTTTCCGGCTCAACGTAGGTGACCGTGTAGCGACCGGCGGGCAGATTCAGCATCAGGCTCATCGGTTCGGGCTGCTTCGGATGATTGCCGTTGTAGACGTACAGGGCGTATTGTTTCCCGGTTTCGCCGAGGGCGTGAATCCGCACCCGCGACGGCAACGAACCGCCCTCCAAAACCGTATCCGGTTTCATCCGAACAAAATCCAGCCCTTGCATAAAGTCTTTCAGAACACCCAGTTGCTTCCGAAACGCCGGACTGCCTCCGCCGGGCGATTTTGGTCCCGGCGTGTAGGTGCCGTCGGGTCGAACGGACGTGAACGAATAATCGAGGTTGTTGTAGAGACCGCCCCCGGCCAGCAGAAACTCCCAGCCTTCCTTGCGGTAAGTCGAGTCGGCGGTGCCTTTAAAACCGGTTTCGTTGTCGCCCAGGACTTTGTTCAGCCCGTAATTGAGCGGGACGGCTTTGGGTGGGGTGGCGTAGTGAAAGTTAAAAACCGACACCGCCGGATGTGGCTTCTCAATTTTGGCCGAACCGTTGGCGATGTTCTGCGTAATGAGGTGTTTGTTGGGTAAATTCGTCTCGGTTTTCACAATGAGGTCGGCGATGTGGTGCTGCCAGTTTAGTTGTACCCCGCCGAAATACGGTTCGTTGCAGATTTCAAACAGCACATTGTTGAAACCGTTCAACTCCGTCACGATTTTCCGCACCATCGCTTCCTGAATGGCCAGCAACCCGCCGTTTTTATCAAGTGTATACACGTCGTTGCGTCCAACAGCCCCAACCGAATTGACGTTGTTGGCGGCATTCATCGGACTGATTACCCACATTTTCTCTTCGTAAAACGGACAGAAGAGCGCCAGTTCGACAACGATCCCACGTTGTTCGGCGGCTCCCACAAAGTCCTTCAATCGCTTGAAATAAGCCTCATCCCAACGCGAAAGATCAAATTTGTTGCCACCCAACGCATAGCCGGCCTGTTCGCTGCGGGGCCACGGGCAAATAAACCGTCCCGTTTCCGGTGCCATCGTGTTGTGTTCGATTCCGAAGTCGCCGGGGGCTTCGCGGTAGGCTCCGGTGAAGGTTCGGGTCAGGTTCAAACCGTCTTTTTGAAGCGTGTTGAGATACGTGATGAAATCAAAATCCAGGTTCAGAACCGCTCCATAATGTTCGCCCGACGTGATCAACACCGTGGGTTTGTTCTGGTAGCTGAAATAATGCGGGTTTTCGGGATGTAAATGGATGGGTTGTGCTGAAAGCCAGCCCGTTAAGGCAGTCAATGCAAGGGTCACTAGAAACCGGTTTTTCATGGTTCAGGAGTCGAATGGATAGAGGGACATCTCTATTCTCTTGTCTCTATTCTCTTGTCTATACTCTCAGGTCTATTTCAACAAAAAATCCCGTGCCAGTTCCAGTTGGTCGGTGCTCAGGAAATCGGCACCGGCTTCGCGGAGTTTGGCCCACACTGCCGGATCTTCGGGACAGGCCCAGAGCCGCAGTTTCTTGCCTTCGGCGTGAACCCGCTGAACCAGTTGCCGTAGTTTTTGAAACTGGTCATCCGGCATCGGCCCTTGTCCGCGCCATTGAAGCTGGTTGCCATACGAATCGCTTACTACCGGCATCAGGTCGCGACTGAATCCCTTGCCCAGATCGGCGGGCCGTCCGTCGATGCCCACCAGACGTTCTTTCGCTCTTTTGAGGGTTTCGATGGGGCGGTTTCCGGAAATAAAAACCGTGACGGTACCCGGCTGGCAGCGGTTTCCCTTGCAGGTCGTTAGAATCGACCGATAGCGTTGCAATACCTTCTCCAGGGCTCGATACGTGCTGTCGGCACCGGTTTTGAAGTCGATCATCAAATAAAACGGGCCGCTGTAATTGGCATACACTTTCCCGCCATTCTGGCGAATTCGCTCGGCCAGCGGGCGCAGATACAGATTTTCGAGTGACTTATCGGTGTTCCAGAATGGCGGGCGGTTGTGGGCAACGTACAGTGTATCCTTGTGCGCATACACATCGGCTTCCACACTTGTAAAACCGTGATCCAGGGCGTCCCAAAGCGGGCGCGATTGCTCATAATCATTGTGCGCGTGGGCGTTGGGCAGCGGCACCACGCTGGCGAGTGGCTGCGGAGTTTGCAACGGAGCCATCGGTTGCGTCCAGGCGGTTTCGACATCCCCCGGTTCAAACGGATTGAATTTGGGCTTGGTCGAAATGACTTTGGCCCGCACCAGCAACTCGTCGGTCAGCGTATAACTCGCTTCCGTGCCCATCAGCTCACGCAGAATTTCCGCCTTTTCCTGCCCTTTCCGAATGCCGATAAATTGAATCCGGTATTTGACATCCGGTTCGGTTTTGATCTTGAAGGCCACCGTCGTAGCGGTTTGCGTCAGACTTTCGAAGGTAACCCCCGTGGTAGCGTAAAACCGGCCTGCTTCCAGAGCTTCCACAATCGTGTTGGGTTTTAGCTCGGGCGCGTTCACCATCACCCAGCCCCGCCCCGAATTGCTGTAGGTGGGTCCGAAGAAATTGTAATTATGACTGTCGTCGGTGGCAAGGCCGAGCATCAGCGGTCGACCCTGCCGCAGAAATGTCAGGTTGATTTTGTCCCACATGGCCTCGGTGCCTTCGCGGGTGCTGTCGCCGTAGTTATGCACCTGCGGGTGGCCGTTGAAAACCTCGAAAAACCGCTCGTGCCGGAGTTGCATCAGGTCGTTGGCCGTAATGGCATAATGAAAATTGGGGTGATTGATGTGGGGAAACATCGGTTGGCCGGTTTGCCGTCGTTGCGCCACCACCGCATCGATGTTGTTCTGCATGACCTCGGCCACGCTGTTACCCGGTAGCGGTTTCAGCAGGTTCTGGAGGTTGGTCATGTTGATGTGAATGGGCTTGCCCTGGTAACCCGTCGAGACTTCTTCGCTCTTGAGAATCAGGAACTTTTCCGGTTCTTCGAAATAACTCCGGTATTCGCTCAGGTTCTTCAGCCGCACTTTCAGGGAATCATTCGGGCCGGTCTGGTATTTCACCCAATCGGGTCCGAAGGTGCGCAAATACCGTTCGAAGGTGCGCCGACGGTCGGGAGCGCGCGGCACTTTGATCCATTTTTCACCTTCCTGAAACGTGTTGTGATCCGACAAACCGATAAAATGGTAACCATTGGCCTTGTACCAGTCCATGATCATTTCGGGATAATCGTCGCCGTCGCTCCAGAGCGAGTGCGTGTGGAGGTTGCCTTTATACCACTGTTGGGCATACAGGGGCGAAATCAAAAGAAACAGGGACAATAGCGGGAGCGCTATACGTTGCATGGCGGGGAAAAAGGAAAGTATGTGATTGGGAAAGGAAATGGCCGGTCTTTTCTAATGATTACGAAGTAAGTGTTTGATTATAGGGATGTTATGGGGTTGTTTTTTGGGCTACAATTTACAAACGGTTGCGGTAGGTTGTGCCCCGATGGGATTAAGAAATTATGAAGTATAATTTTCCGGTTAAGCAATCATTAAAGCATCATTAAAATTTAACTATTTCAATAACTATAATATAAGTAAAATATAGTTATTGAAACTATATTTCTAATAATAATGTCTAATAAATCTTGTGAATTCACTTTTTAACTACTATAAATATTGTAATATAAAATAATACAAAATTTTATTTCTATACTGGATCGGGTATATATTTCATATTTTTTTAACAAATCCAATATAAAAAATTTGCGTTGCCTTGGTTAATCTTTAGTTTTAAAAATCATTAACCAAACTAAGATCGTACAATGAGGAAAAATTTACTGTTGAGCCTTCTTCTGATGTGCTCGACTTGTGCTTCCATTTGGGCGCAGGATCGGAAAATTACGGGTAAGATCACGTCTGCCGAAGACAGCAGCCCGTTACCCGGGGTGTCGGTGGTGTTAAAAGGGACTTCGACGGGTACGGTTACCGACGGCAATGGTACGTATCAACTATCCCTGCCAGCCACCAAAGGAACGCTGGTGTACTCGTTCATCGGGATGCTGACGAAAGAAGTGGAGTTGGGAACGAGTTCGGTCATGGACATTCAATTGACGACGGACGCCAAGCAACTCTCGGAAATTGTTGTGACGGGGGTTGGGGTTGCCACGGACAAACGGAAAATTGCCATCTCGGTCGAATCCGTCAGCGCAAAAGACTTACCACAAACGCCCTCGGCTTCCATCGACCAGGCGCTGATCGGGAAAATTCCCGGCGCACAAATCACCAGCCGGGGCGGAACGCCGGGCGCCGACGTGAACATCCTGTTGCGGGGTGTCAACACCATCAACCGGGGCACCTCGCCCATGATTCTGATCGACGGGATTCAGATGGGCGCAACCAGCCTCCAAACCATCGATTTGAACTCCATCGAACGGGTTGAAGTGGTGCAGGGCGCTGCCGCAGCCACCATTTATGGGGCGCAGGGCGCAAACGGCGTCATTCAACTCTTCACTAAAAAAGGGAAAAACGGGCAGTTGAACATCGATTTCTCGTCCAGTATTTCCCAGAATACCTACCTGAACGTCGGCGGATTAAGCAAAGCCCAATACCACGCTTTTGCGACCGATGCCTCCAACAACATCATCGGATCTTCGGGAAAACCGATTACCTACGACGCCGTCAACGGGGTGTATTCCGAAAACGTGCAGTACAACTCGACGGACCCGGCGGTGAAAAACGACAAACCGTATAACGCCAACCTGCAATACCACGATCACTTCGATTATTTTTTCAAACCGGCGAACACCATCAACAACAGCGTAGCGATTTCCGGCGGTAGCCAAAAGTCGGATTTCAGCCTGTCGGCTTCCAACAGCCACCAGGAGAGCAATATGATCAACAATGGCTACTGGGACCGCAGCAACCTGTCGGCTAACATCGGTGCGCAACTGGCCAAAGGGCTGACCTTGCGTTCCATTACGCAGTTAGCCTACACCAAAAACACGCTGAAAACCAGTGACCGAACTATTCTGTTCAGTCTGTTGAACGCCTATCCGCTGGCGGATTTCAACCTGACCACCACCGATGGTTCCATTCCGTACAACATGAACCAGACGATTGGGATCAACGCTTCCAATCCTTCGTACCGGCAGGCGTATACCCAAAACAATGACAACATCGTCGACATCATTCAGAACCTGAACCTGAATTACAAGTTTCCGAAGTTTGTGGAACTAGACGCCAAATACGGCCTGAACTACCAGACGCAGAACCGGGATCTGGAATACCTCAACCAGTCGAACAACGCCAACATCAAATACTGGCTGACCCAGAGCACGGCGCGCTATATTTCCAACTACAACACCAACAATACCGGTGATCTGACGAAATATGCCAACAGCAAAATGTTCCAGAACTTCCTGGCCACGGCTACGACGGTTTTTGATTTCCGGGAAGATTTCGGCCTGAATATTCCCATCAAAAGCGTAACCCAACTGTCGTTCGACTGGCGGAACAGCAAGGTAAAGGAATACACCAGTGCAGCGTTGGGCCTGCCCGCAGCGTATGAACCCTACAATGCCGCCAATACGGCCTCGTGGCGGGTTTACCGCGACTACGAAGAACCCTTCATTACGTATGGGTATCTGGTGAACCAGCGCTTCGAGTATGGCGAATTTGTGGGGGTATCGGGTGGTTTTCGCAGTGATTATTCCTCCGCTTTCGGGCAGGGATCGAAGCCCTTTACGTTTCCCCGGGGAGATGCTTACCTGCGTTTGTCGGCCCTGAACTTCTGGCAGAACAGCGCGGTGAACAGCTTTTTGCCGGAATTGAAACTGCGGGCCGCGTACGGACAGGCCGGGATTCAGCCGAAACCGTTTGACCGCTACGTCACGATTACCCCGACCACCGTCGGCAACAGCACGGCTTTTTATTACGCCAACGGCCAGAGCAACCCGGCTTTGGGGGTGGAAGTGTCGCAGGAATTTGAAGTGGGCGCGGATATGGTATTCAGTTTGCTGAAAGGCACGAGCTGGCTGAACGGCATCAGCGCGTCGGCCACGTATTGGGACCGGCAGACCAAGGATGCCATTTATTCCGTCGACGTAGCGCCGTCCATCGGTCTGGGTACACTGATCGATAACGCCTTCACGCTGGGTTCCCGTGGGCTGCAGTTGTCGTTGAACTCGACGGTGTATAACGGCCGGGATCTCAAGTGGAATACGACCATCAACTACGGCAAGCAAACCTCCGAAATTGTGGCCGTACGCGGTGATGCTCAGGTGGTGGTGATCTCGAACGCGGGCAGTACCAACTACGTGCTGAGAGCCGGCGAAAAAGTGGGTCAGTTGTATGGGTACAAAAGCATCAGCAGCCTCCAGGCGCGGGATGAAAACGGAAACTTCTTTATTCCGGAAGCCCAGCAGGAAAACTATACGGTTGCCAGCAACGGTTTTGTGGTGAACAAAGCCACGAAGCAGCCCTTCTTTACGCCGGGTATGTACAGCTTCGGCGATCCGAATCCGAAGTTCAATATGTCGTTTATCAACGACTTTTCCTTCAAGAATTTCCTGACGTTCAACTTCCAGTTTGACTGGTTATACGGAAGCCACCTCTACAACCAGACCAAGGAGTGGATGTACCGCGACGGGATTCATAGCGATTATGCCCAGCCCTTCACCATCGACGGTCAGACGGGAGCCTGGACGGCTTTCTACCGGGGCGTTTATGCGCAGCGGACCGCCAACGGAACCAAGGATTATTTCTACGAAGATGCCTCTTTCCTGCGGCTGAGAAACATTTCGGTTGGTCTGGATCTTTCCAAACTGTTCCACATTCCGGTGTTCAAAAAACTGCAACTGGTGCTGGCCGGCCGGAACATCTGGACCGTGACCAAATACACCGGTTTTGATCCTGAAATCAGCTCAGGAACATCGAATTCGGCCTGGGACCGCGGAACGGATCACAGCACGATGCCGAACTTCAAGTCGTATCAGGCTACGTTAAACATTGGGTTTTAATCAAATCCGTCTCAAAAAAAGATCATCATGAAGAAGTTCAAAATAGTTGCTTTGGCATTCCTTCTGGCGGGTTCGATCACGTCCTGCAAGGAAGATCTGAATGTGGCCAATCCCAACCAGCCGTCGTCACCGGCCTTGAAAACCGAATCCGGTCTGGTTGCTTTCGGGCAGGGATTCTACATCACTGGTTTTCGGGATGTGAAATTTTATGACGGTGTGCCGGGCTATTTCTGGTCGGGCGCCATCGGAAACCATGAGCTGATGGGCGACGTCATCGGAACCGACATTGCCAACGTGTTCATTAACCAGATTGGCGCACCGGATCAAATCACCTTGGACGACGGTACGATTTTACTGAATCCGAATTCGCCCAACAAGCAGATCGACTTTATCCGGATCTCGTCCAATATCAACTCGGCGGGTTCCCAAAACTCGACCTACTACGAATGGGCGTACATGTACAACATGAACAATGCGGCCAATACGCTTTTGAGCAATGTCGATGCGGTTACGTTTACGGGCGATGCCGCCACCAAAAAAGGCGTTCTGAAGGCGTGGGGCTACTGGTGGAAAGGATTTGCGTACGCCCGGATTGGGTCCATGTATTACGCCGGCGTGATCAACGATCTGGCCAATGGCGAGGTGCTGAATGGCACCAATGGAAAGTATGTATCGAAAGAAGCGATTATTGCCGAATCCAACCGGAATCTGGATGAAGCGGCTAAAATTCTCGGAACCTTAACCGTCAACGCCGATTATACCGCGACCCTCCAGGGCCTGATTCCCAGCTTTAACCGGGTGGGCAAAGGCGGTGTGCTGACGCCGGTGATGTGGCAGCGGAACATCAGTACCCTCAAAGCCCGGAACATCCTGGTCAATACGCCGGTAAGCACCATGACGGCGGCCCAATGGACTGAAATTCTGACGCTGACCAACAGCGGCATTCTGGCTTCCGACTTCGTGTTTACGGGCCGCTCGAACGCCAACGGGGATTTTCTGTCGCCCACGGTCGGCACGGTTTCGGGAAAAACCACCGGGGCCAACAACACCTATAAAATTACGGAGCGACTGATTCAGGATTTCAAAGCTGGTGACAAACGCCTGACCAACAATTTCCGGCAGCGGACATCGGCTTACATTGGCGAAACCTCGCGGGGGAATTCGTTTTTCACGCGCTGGGAACTGATCAACCGGGGGGCTGCGGGTTCGGAAGGCGAAGCGGGTGTGATCACCTATTCCAGCCTGAATCCGGGCGGCTATGAACTGTTTCTGGCTAGTTCCTACGAAGAAAATCAATTGATGAAAGCCGAAGCGTTGATTTATACCGGCAATACGGAAGGCGGTCTGGCGCTGATCGATGAGGTTCGGCAAGCCCAGGGAGCCGGCATTGCCGCCGTGGCCGGAACCGGCCTGTCGCTGGCGGCTGCCAAAGAAGAACTGCGCAAGGAAAGACGCGTCGGCCTGTTGTTCCGCGCTCTGGCCTTCTACGACGCCCGCCGGTGGGGGGTGCTGGAAACCGGTCGCACAGGAGCGGTTGCTCTGAGCCGGACCGGCGTGGTTAGTACCAACGCCACCATCAACTACAACTTCCTGGATTACTGGGATGTGCCCGATAATGAAATCGTCTACAATCCCCCGGCGGAGGGAAGCGCACCGACCAAAAACCCGAAATAAACCCGGGAATCAGAACGTAAAAATCCCGCATTCGACAGCATCGGATGCGGGATTTTTTTGCGGTTTCAAAAAGTGAGGGCAAAAAAAAACATGCCGGGAAGCATGTTTTTTCAAGCGTTTCAAATTATTATATCTTTCGATTAAATAACCTCTACGTTAACGGCATTCAAACCTTTTTTACCTTGCTCAACTTCAAATTGAACTTTGTCGTTCTCACGAACTTCGTCAATCAAACCTGATACGTGAACAAAGATGTCTTTGTCTGAATCCGAAGGGGTAATAAACCCAAAACCTTTGAGTTCATTAAAAAATTTAACAGTTCCTGTTTGCATTATATTGTATTGTATTTTAAAATTTCACCAAAGGTAATAAGAATAAGTCAGAACCGCATCATGTCCTTTATTTATTTTGATGCATGGCACGCTGAATAAAACCGTCCTGTCTGGATTTTTCGTTTTTTTAAGCCCATTCCGTTAGTTTCTTTTCAAGACCACAACCTGCCCACCGGAAGGTAACAGATTGGCGGTCAGTTGGTCTTTCGACGTGACGGTCCGGGTTTGTTTCCGGATTTTTCCGGTTCCATCGTCCTCATACAACCAGAGAGAATATTTTTTTCCCGGTTCCAGAAAGGCGAGCGACAGGTCAATTTTCCGGGCTTCGGTGCTGGTAATGGTGCCGACAAACCAGTCAGTTCCTTTCCGCCGGGCCACCGACACATACTGGCCCGGTGT
Organism: Larkinella punicea; assembly: GCF_003334855.1. Taxonomy (GTDB): domain Bacteria; phylum Bacteroidota; class Bacteroidia; order Cytophagales; family Spirosomataceae; genus Larkinella; species Larkinella punicea. The sequence continues at coordinate 38,302 of NZ_QOWE01000028.1, read as the reverse complement.
GCCATCCAGCACTTTCGTTTCATCCCAAACCGTCGGGAGGTCTTTCCAGAATTCAATTTCCTGCCGATCCGGGAAGTCGGCCGGTTTGCCATACCAGTACAAATACTGAAGCGGACTGAAATAAATAACCGGCAACGCCAGTTGGTGGCCTTTGGTGTTGGTCAACCGCGGTTGGTTGAAGCAGAACGTATAATCGGCGGCTCCGGCAATGTACCGCGTGAAGGGCAAAACCGTGTTGTGGGTCGCATTGGGCCATTCTTCGTTACCCCGCACGCCTTCCTGCGTCAAGAGGTTTGGATACGTCCGGCTGAAACCGGTCGGGCTATATTCATCGTGGATGTCCAGAACCAGTTGGTGTTTGGCGGCTTTGCGGATGGCGTCGTGAAGCCAGACCGTCCAGTGGTGCGATCCCGTATGCACAAAACCGTATTTGATGCCGGCAACGCCCCAACGTTGGTAGAGCGGCAGGAGCGTATCCAGTTGCCGTTCGAGGGCGCGGTGGTTGACGTACAAAATGACCTTCTTCCCCTTCGATTTGGCGTACCGGATGGCTTCGGGCAAATCCAGATCGCCTTTCGGATTCCGGCGCGGATCGACTGACACCCTGGTTGCGTCCGACGCAATTTCGTATTCGTGACCGTACCAGCCCGCGTCGAAATGGAGGTAGTCGATGTTTTGCTCCACCGCGAAATCGACCAGATTTTTGGCTCCCGTGGTCGATAGCGTCACTTCCCGCATCACTTTTCCCGGTTTGATCCAACTCACGTCCTTGATTTCATTCGGCGGATTCAGGTTCTGAATCAGGTAGTTATGTTCCAGCAGGTCGCCGGGCCGGTCGGCCGCCATCACCACCCGCCACGAACTGGCAAAGGGCGAAGCTTCGGTGATTTCACCCGCCAGTTGGCTGACGAGCTGATTCAGACCGGCGGTTTTGAGCCGCACCAGCGGGTAGCTGCTTTGCTCGGCTTGTGTGATGCAGGCCCAGGTTCCGTTGTCGAGTTTCAGGGTGAGCGGCATTTGGGCGGCTTTCGTCCAGTTCTCTATGGTCCGTTCTTCGTAGCTCCCCTGCGCATGATCGGTGTAGAGGGCTTTTGTTTTCGGCGGCAGGTTGAAGTAGGTCATTTCCTGCCCAACATCCAGAATTTGCATGCGCAGGTCTTCCGGAAAAAAATACCGGAAAGCCACGCCTTCGTCGTACGCCCGGACGATGAGTTGCATCGTTCCGCCCGACCCCGGCCCGTTGCGCAGGCTGACGACCAGCTCGTTGTAGCGATCGGGAATCTCGGCGCGTTCCCCCCAGACCGGTTTCCAGTTTGCTTGCTGGCTTCGTTTCGTCGCCGACACAATCCGCAGGTTTTTATCCCAGTTCAACGGCCGGGAAGTGGCGGGATTGCCGCCCAGTCCCAGCCGCGAAGGCAGAATCAGGGGCTGGTTTCGGTACGTTATTTCGTAAACCGGACTTTGGGGCGATTCCGGCATGTCGCGCAGGTCAATCGACAAGGTGAGCAGACCATTGGGCGAGCTAATCCGGAGTGAATCCGGCGTTTGCGCCCGCCCCGTATTGATCAGGGCCATCAAGAAAATAGCGAAAAGAATTCGGGTCATTTAGGTTGAACGTTTTAAAAAGTACATACACCAATCTCGCAGATTGTTCGCGATGATGGTTGAACATAGGGATCAAAAAGGCGAGCCATTCATCCCGTAGGGATTCAACAGCGCAGCGTCGGTAGAAAACGGGGCGTCTTGATCGTTCGTGTGCCGTGAGGTACACAACCGTTTGCAATGGTCGCGTGCCTAAAGGCACGCCGGAACCGTTGGTACCCTATTTTCTACCGACGCTACGCTGTTATGCCCCTGACGGGGCACGGTTCTCGATAGCTCCTCCCTATTTGTCAAGGTTCTCCGGTGAACTATCTACTACTGGTTTATCTATCAATATCCCGGCTTTTTAAGTATACTTTTATTCCATACTTCAAAATCACCATATTGTGGCATCATGTGCCACCCTATCCCCTGGTTTGGGTGAAATTGGCGCAGCTTCCGGCAGAAATCAGTAAAATATACCGTAATTCGCCTTCGATTCGTTATACTAGACTGCTACCAGCGCGAACCAGTTTCTGTTTCAGTTGTTAACAGAAATAGACAACTGCTAACCTTCTTTTCTATGTCGTTCAAAAAGTTTGTATTCCGACTCCTGAGTCTCTATACATTCATCCTGTTTGGTTTCGCCCGTGGGCAGGCCCAGACATCCCAATGGTTTCACCTCGATTCGAAAGCCGACAGCGTCTGGGGAATCAGCACCGACCGCACCTACCGCGAATTACTGAGCCACCGCAAACCAACGCCCGTCGTCGTGGCCGTGATCGATGGCGGAATCGACTCCACGCACGAAGATTTAAAGCGAATTCTGTGGACCAATCCGAAGGAAATTCCCGGCAACGGGATCGACGACGATAAAAACGGTTACGTCGATGACGTCCACGGCTGGAATTTTATCGGCGGAAAAGATGGGCGGAATGTTCAGTACGAAACCGCCGAAGTGACCCGGCAATACGCCCGGCTGCGCCCCCTGTACGAAGGCAAAGAGCGTTCGTCGCTGAAACCGGCGCAACAGAAAGAATTCGACCAGTTCGTGAAATATAAAACGGAGATGGAGAAGAAACGCGCTGAGTATAAGGAACAATACGATTCTTACAGCACGTTCAGCACCCAACTGGTGACGATCATTGATGGATTGAAAAAAGCCCTCGGCGTCTCCAAACTGGATACGGCCACGCTGCGCAATCCGGCCACCGACAATGATTTTGTGAAGAAAGCGGCTGCCGCTCTCTACGAAATGACCAGTGCGCAGGGATTCGGGCAGGCCGAAGATATTCAGGCCGAACTGACAAGAGGACTGGAAGACCTGAAAGGCAAAGCGGAATACGCCTACAACCCGGATTTCGACAGCCGCTCGATTGTGGGGGATAAACCCGACGATCTAACCGAAACCGCCTATGGCAATCCCGACATAACCGGCCCCGATGCCCTGCACGGCACGCACGTCGCCGGTATCATTGGTGCCGACCGAACCAACAACCTGGGCGTGCAGGGCGTGGCCGATCAGGTGCAGATCATGGCCGTTCGGGCCGTTCCCGATGGCGACGAACGGGACAAGGATGTGGCCAATGCAATTCGCTATGCCGTTAATAACGGTGCCCAGATCATCAACATGAGCTTCGGGAAAGACGTGTCACCCCAACGCAAAGCCGTCGATGACGCCATGCGGTACGCGCTTTCCAAAGGCGTTCTGCTGATTCACGCGGCCGGGAACGACAACAAGTTGCTGGATACGACCGCCAGTTTTCCATCAGACCGGTTTATGGATGGTTCGGCGATTCCGAACCTGATTACGGTGGGGGCTATTACGTCCAAAAACAATGAAAGTCTGGTCGCACCGTTTTCCAATTATGGCCGGAAAACCGTCGATGTGTTTGCGCCGGGCATGGCCATTTATTCAACAACGCCCCGCAACGGGTATGACAACCTGAGCGGTACGAGCATGGCGGCTCCGGTCGTAAGCGGGATTGCCGCCGTTCTGAAGTCGTATTTTCCGAAACTGACGTACAGCGATCTGAAGCGGATTATCGAAAAATCGGCTGTTGTACAAAACCGGCAGGTGCTTCGTCCCGAGTCTACGGATCTGGTCAATTTTACCGATTTATCGAAAACCGGCGCGATTGTGAATCTCTACGAAGCCGTCAAACTGGCCGAGGCCGAAGAAGCCGCAGCGGCCGCGAAAAAAGGCTGACGGTTTACGGGAATAAAGAAGGCGGGGCGCACTATCGGGTTAGACTGAGTGCGCCCCGTTTTTGTTCGGCCAACACGCTGGTGCCCTGCTGAAGCCGGTAGCGGATTTGCCAGCCGTACACGCCAACTGGCGCGGGTTTTCCCTCATACATCCCGTTCCAGGCGAATGGCGGCTCGGCGGTCTGGAAAACCAGTTCACCCCAGCGGTTGAAAATCGACAGCGATGTAATGGTAATGTCTCCGCACCCAAACGGTTGAAAAACATCGTTTTGTCCGTCGGCGTTGGGCGTGAAAATATCCGGTGTATACAACACACAACCGCAATCTTCATACGAAATACGAACCGTGTCGCGAACGGTGGCGCAATCGTTGCTCACCGACGCCTGAAAAAAGCCGGACTGACCCACGGTTCTGATAACCGCTTCGAATGGGTCCTGCCAGCTAAATTTCCCCTCGGCAAAGTCGGGCCGAATCGTAAATATTTCTGCCCCACACAGGTTTTGATCCGGCCCCAGATTCAGCCGGGGTGGTGGCACAAACCGGACCTGAATGCTGTCAGTAGCCACGCAACGAGCCTGCTCGACCCGCAAACTGTATAAACCAGCCTGCCTGACAACATAGGTGGGCGTGGCCGAACCGTCCTGCCAGCGAAACGTCGGCGGAACATCGGGGGGCGTTTTGAGCGTCAGGGTTTGTCCCGCACACAGCGTCGTGTCGCGGCCGAGGTCGAAATCGAGGGCGTAATCCACCCGGATGGTGTCGCGCAGGACTTTGCAGGGTGTGGTGACCGTGACGGAATAATGGCCCGGTTTGGTGACCCGAAACGTGGGTGCGGTGCTGCCATCGTGCCAGCGGTATTCAGTGGCACCGGGTGTCGTCGCATCCAGCAACAGTGTGCTGTTTCGGCCACAAAGCGTGGTGTCTTTTCCGAGGTCCATTTCAATGGGCAACAGCGAAACGTCGTCGATGAAGAGGTAGAAATAACCCAGAAAAACCGGCAGTTTTTTAAAACTCCCGATGGTTAAATATTGCTCCCCGCCTTTGGCTTTAACGTAACCCGAAATCCGTTCCCAGCGCAACATTGGAATGCTGGTGGTCAGGACATTGTCAATCACCTGGGCATCCGCCGGAAGCAATCCTTTTTCCGGGGAGGTAATCGGTTTTTCGGACAAAAAAGCACCGATGGTTCCGCTTAAGTATTTGTTCGGCGTTGGCGTGGCGACGTACATCTCGAAGAAATAGCAGTCGTCGGCAACCAGCGGTTTTTTCAGGGGCGTCGCGAGGTATTCGGCCCAGCTTACATCCAGAAAAAGCCGGGCCAGTCCCTGCCCGGAACGGGGTGGCAGTTCCATCTGAACCGTCGGAAAACACTGGTGGTAAAAATCGGGCGTGGCCCCGTTGGGATTGTACCAGGGAACCGCTTCTCCCAACAGATTATCCTGGCGGGGGCAGGCTCGGTACTCCTCAAAACCGCCATTCTGAAGCAGATTTTGGGCCATAGCGATTCCCGGCAGGCAGAATACCAGCCACGACACCATCCAAACGGCACGACTCCGCATGTTTCAGTAAATCGCTAAAGTGATCGGGGAAGTGTAATATACGGTCTTTTTGCGAATAACCCCGTTGGATTGAGTGGTTAGAAGTTAGAGTTTTAGCCGGATGCCCGCTTTGCCCAGCATTTTGGTAATCCAGACACACAGCAGGGCAAACAGGAAGGATTTCAGCAGGCCGATGCCACCGATCAGCAAAACGTCCGGCAGGCTGATTCCCAGGAAAGCCGTGGTGGCGTAGGCAAAGTACGGGATCAGGTAGCAGAGTAGCGTGTCGGTTCCGGCGGGTTTGATAAACTGGAACCACTGGCTTTTTCCTTTCACGTCGGCAAGCCAGTAAATGGCCGTGAACGCCAGAATCGTGAACGCACTGCACAGAAACAGCCAGGCCGGTGTGGCATCCAGCTTCGATAGGCCCCAGTAGGGCCGGGTGATGACGGAAAGGCCGGTTAGCCAAACCGCCGTTCCGAGAAAAACGCTGGCCATCCGCCGGTTGTCGCCCTGTTTCCGGTAGTACTGAAACAGGGTCGCAATCACAACCCCGCCCATGCTCAAACCGGCCAGCGTGCCGCCCCGGATGGCCGCCGGAATGAAGTCGATGGCGTTAGGCAAGAGCTCCGCCTGCGACAGCATGCTCAGCAGTGCAAAACCGCACCAGGCTGTAATAAGCACGAAAAGCCGGTTTCGGGCAAAAACCGTGACTAGCGCGGCCGCCAGATACGACCAGCCAATGAGTCCCAGAATGCCCCACCAGTGCGGCTCGAAACGGGTGGTTTTTTCGGCATCACCGCCCCGGTACAGGACGGCTAAAACCAGCAGGATCAGCAATCCGGCGGTTTTCAAACTTGTACGGAGCCAGTTAGGCATGGTCTTCGGGTAGGTACTCCAGACCAGAATGAACGACGTACAGCACAACACATTCCACAAAAGCCGGGGCAGTCCCGTGGCGGTTTCGTTGATCGATTCGCCGTTGACCAGAAAAACGCCCATCGTCAGCAACGCCACCGACCGCAGCAGAACGTGCCCGACGAGTTGAAGATCCGTGTCGCCTTTTTTTCGCCGGTTATCGATGGCGAAGGGGAGCGACATGCCGACAATGAACAGAAAGGCCGGGAAAACGACGTCGGCCAGCCCGATGCCGTCGGCGCCGGGCGGCACGTGTTCGAGCCAGGCCGGAATGCCGGTTAACGACCAGAGGTCATTGACGAAAATCATGAGCACCATCGTCAGCGCGCGCAGAATATCGATGGCCCCAACCCGCGCCGGATTCAGGGCGGTTTGGGTGGTTTGCGAAAAAAGGGTTGCGGTTTTGTACATGGTTATTACGGATGGGAACACGGATTAGGCGGATTGAACGGATTAAAAAACGGATTTTAATTATAATCTGTGTAAATCCGTTCAATCCGCACCATCCGTGTTCCTATCCAATTTTGTTCGTAAACTTCACTCACGTCCCAACGCCTACCGTCAAATGTACATGCATTCGCGGATTGGACGAAACGAAAACGGAGGAAAATGCGCTTCGAAATTTTATTCCGGAAAAAAGAGTATTGGCCGTACACACTTGCATCTTTACATACAAATAGCAAAGTATTACTGTTTTGTATGCAAGATTATCGGAATTTCGAGCCTGAAGAATTAGCTATTGATCCGTCTTTTCAACGTTGGAAATTGCTGGACGATCCTGCCGATCGTGATTTTTGGAAAGAATGGTTGGTTCAAAATCCTGATAAAGAGGAGCTTGTCGATAAGGCTTACCAATTGCTGAGTACCCTGAATGACGTCTATACCCGGTTTCCGGGCGAGCGGGCAACGGTTTCGGACCGGGAAGTACAAAACGAAATTCAACGGTTGAGTCAAGCCATTGATAGCCAGGAGAAACCGTCGGTTCGCTGGTATCGGTCGGAGTGGGTGCGGTATGGCATGGCGGCTAGTATCGTCCTGATGCTGGGCCTGTTCTGGCAATATGGAGTCCGCTCGACGGAACCGAAAAGTGGTAACGTTACCTACGACGAACTGGTTGCGCAGGTGTCGAATCCGCTTCGGGAAGTTGCCAACACGACCAACGCATCGCGTCAGGTTCAGTTGCCGGATGGAAGTACAATTGTTTTAAAACCGAAAAGCCGGGTGAGTTATCCCGATCCGTTTCCGGGAACAACCCGCGAGGTTTACCTCGTTGGGGAGGCTTTTTTTCAGGTTCATAAAGACCCGAACAAACCGTTTTATGTCTACGCCAATGGACTGGTCACGAAAGTGCTGGGGACCAGTTTTACGGTGCAGACTTTTGAAGATAACAAGCAGGTTAAAGTGGTGGTTAAAACCGGAAAAGTATCCGTTTTTGCCGGCACCCAGGCTACGGTAACCCAGCAAAAAGAGGACTATAAACTGGAGGGAATCGTCCTGACGCCTAACCAGCAGATCGTCTTTACCCCGACCGACACCCGGATTGTCAAGAGCCTGGTGGCCGAACCGGCTTTGCTGGAAAAACCGGTTCAGAAACAGCCGTTTAGCTTCAGACGAACCCCCATTGCCGAGGTGTTTGCCACCCTCGAAAAAGCGTACGGCATCCGCATCGTGTTTGACGAAGAAATCATGAAATCGTGTTACCTGACGGCTTCGCTGGAAGACGAACCGCTCTTCGAAAAGCTGGACTTAATTTGCAACACGATCAACGCCCGCTACGAACAACTGGACGCCCACATTATCATCAACAGCGACGGGTGTGGATCGCTCTAAAAATTGCTGATACATTTTGGGTCAAACACTGGCACGATAGGCAAAAAATTGGTTGATTTACTTAAAATTTTTAGTATTCATTAATCCATTCTTCAATTTTCTAATGAAACCACAACGCCGATCCATTTTAAAACGACTCTTTGCCTCCGTAGCCGGTGTCACTGGCCTGGGCGTCGCTACCACCGCGGCTAAAGCCGAAGCCGCTCCCGAAAAGGAAGTATTTAACGTGGTGACTGAAAAGGACGTTCCGCTGTTTTCCGGTTCAACCAAAATGGGAAATCTGGTCTTCGTGGCCGGCAAAGGATACCACAAGGAAGGTGACATCAAAGTGCATACGGACGAGGTGCTGAAGGAGTTGGAAAAGGAACTGATCAAAGCCGGTTCTTCGATGGAGAAAGTGCTGAAAGTGTCCGTTTTTCTGCACGACCTGAACGACTACAAAGGCATGAACGAAGTCTACAAAGGCCGGTTTGGCAGCAAACCGCCGGTTCGCACAACGGTGGCCGTCTACGGCGGTGTTCCCGGCGACTCGCTCGTTGAAATGGACTGTATCGCTTATATTTAACTAGTATAACTATGTAAAAATACCCCCAACCCCTGAAGAGGGCTAAATCATCCGGGTCTGAAAGCCCCCTTCAGGGGGTTGGGGGTATTTTCGCATAGACTCAAAATATACCCTTCCCGCCCGATCGGCAGGAAGGCCATTGTTCCCCACGTTTTTGCTAACCCATCCCATGATCAGTAGAAGAACCATCCTCAAACGACTGTCGGCCATGCCGCTTTTAGGCGGTATCATCGGCAGTACCGCTCCCTTGTCATCGGCTGTGGCCGCCACCGCGCTCGCTCCCCGCAACCTGGTGAAAGAGCTGGGTATCAGAACGTTCATTAATGCCGCCGGAACCTATACGGCCATGACCGGCTCGCTGATGCAGGACGAAGTCATGGAAACCATTCAGGCGGCTTCCAAAGAGTTTATGATGCTCGACGATGTGCAAACCAAAGTCGGGGAAAAAATTGCGGCTATTGTCCACGCCGAATCGGCGGTCGTCACGGCGGGTTGTTTCTCGGCCATGACGCTGGGTCTGGCGGGGGTGCTGACCGGCATGGATCAGAAAAAAGTGGAAGCTTTGCCGCAACTGGAAGGCACCGGCATGAAATCCGAAGTGATCGTTCAGAAAGGCCACAACGTCGGCTATTCCCACGCCTTGACCAATACCGGCTGCAAGATGGTTTTCGTGGAAACCGTAGAAGAGGTCGAGAAGGCGATCAACGAAAAAACCGCTATGATGTGGTTCCTGCATATCCAGTCGGATCAGGGCAAAATCATGCACCAGGACTGGGTGAATCTGGCCAAAAAACACAACATTCCAACGATGATCGACATTGCCGCCGATGTGCCGCCGGTCGAAAACCTGTGGAAATTCCACAAAATGGGCTTCGATCTGGTGTGCGTTTCGGGTGGAAAAGCCATGCGCGGCCCGCAAAGTGCCGGTATTTTGATGGGCAAAAAACACCTTATTGCGGCTGCCCGCCTGAGCATGCCACCCCGCGGTTCGACCATCGGACGCGGCATGAAAGTGAACAAGGAGGAAATCCTGGGCATGTATGTCGCCCTGGAAAAATTCGTGGGTCAGGATCAGCAGAAAGAGTGGAAAATGTGGGAAGACCGCGTCGCGCACATCGCCGATGCCGTGAAAAAAGTCAATGGCGTAACAACGGAAACCGTCCGGCCCGAACTCGGTAATCACACGCCGACGCTACGGATCAAGTGGGAACCGGCCAAAATTAACCTGACGACCAAAGCCTTGCAGGAAGCCCTGCGCAATGGCGATCCGTCCATCGAAATCGTGGGCGAACAGGGTGGTATTAGCCTGACCACCTGGATGTTGAAACCCGGTCAGGAGAAAATCGTTGCCACCCGCCTGAAAGAAGAACTCGCCAAAGCTGCGGTCTGATTTTTCCGGTTATTGTTCCCTAAACCCATGCGAAAACTTTCCTTTTTACTGGCCGTACTCGGTCTGATCAGCGGTTCGGTTGACGCCCAGACCTACAGCCTCGTCATCAAGGGCGGGCAAGTCATCGATCCGAAAAACAACCTCAACGCGGTGATGGACATCGCCATCACCGACGGCAAAATTGTTCAGGTTGCCAAAACCATCGACGCGAGCCAGGCCAAGCAGGTCGTCAATGCCAAAGGGATGTATGTCACGCCCGGCATCATCGACATTCACGGTCACGTTTTTTACGGAACCGAACCCAATCACTACCTCAGCAACGGCCTGACGGCGGTTTCGCCCGACGGTTTTACGTTCCGCGTCGGCGTCACCACCATCGTCGATGCGGGCGGGGCGGGCTGGCAGTCGTTTCCGGCGTTTAAAAAGAACATCATCTTCTCGTCCAAAACGCGCGTACTTTCGCTTCTCAACATCGTGGGGGAAGGCATGCGGGGCGGTGACTGGGAACAGGACACCACCGACATGGACCCTAAAATGGCGGCTGCGGTGGCCCTCGGCAATCCGAACGACGTGGTCGGTTTCAAAGTGGCACACTACATGGGCGGCAGTTGGGCACCCGTCGATCGGGCCGTTCAGGCCGGAAAACTGGCGAATATGCCGGTAATGATCGACTTCGGCCGACACGACCCCCCGCTTTCGCTCGAAGAGTTGTTCATGAAACACCTTCGTCCCGGCGACATTTTTACGCACACCTACACCTTGCTGGAAGACAATGTGCGCGAAACGATTGTGGACGAAGCCACCGGAAAAGTAAAACCGTTTGTCTGGGAAGCCCGCAAGAAAGGCATTGTTTTCGACGTGGGTTACGGTGGTGCCAGCTTCAATTATTCACAGGCCATTCCGGCGGTCAAGGCCGGTTTTTACCCGACAACGATCAGCACCGATTTACACACCGGCAGCATGAACGGTTCGATGAAAGACATCCTGAGCATCATGTCCAAATTTGTCGGCATGGGTGTTCCGGTGGCGGATGTCATCAAAGCCAGTACGTGGACCCCGGCGCAGGTGATCAAACGCGAAATGCTGGGGCACCTGTCGGTAGGTGCCATCGCCGATGTGGCCATCCTGACCATGCGCGAAGGTAATTTCGGCTTCTACGACAAAACCGGGTATCGCATGGAAGGTAAGAAAAAATTCGATTGCGAAATGACCATCAAAGGCGGCAAAATCGTGTATGACCTCAACGGGATTGCCAACCCGCTGGTGGTGAACTAAAAATGAATCTGACTAGTCCTATTCTCTGAAACTTCTGAATGTCAAGACTCTATACCCGTAGCCTTTTTCTGGCTTTACTTGCTGCGGTCGGTTTTGTCCGGCCTGAAACGAATACCAACCTTCCGGTTCAGACGGCGGAGAACGGCGGACTTTTTCTGCCGGAAGGATTTGAAGCCACGGTCGTTGTCGATAGTCTGGCGGGTCGCGCGCGGCACCTCGCCGTCAACGACAACGGCGATATTTACGTGAAAGCACGGTTTGCGCGGGACAAGGACGAATCCGTGATTGCGCTGCGGGATACCAACGGCGACGGCCGGGCGGACATCATCAAACGTTTCGGTGGTCTGTCGCGCGAACGGGCATACGGCACGGCGATGCGGATTCACAACGGCTACCTCTATTTCAGCTCCGAGCTGATCGTGTACCGCTACAAACTGACGCCGGGCAAACTGATTCCCGAAGGGCCGGTGGAAATCATTCTGACCGACGACCACGCCCACGGGATGCACGAGCACATCACCAAACCGGTAGCTTTCGATAACAAAGGCTATATGTATGTGCCGTTCGGAGCCGGTTCCAACGCCTGTCAGGAAAAAAACCGCATTCCGAGTTCGCCAGGTCTGAATCCCTGTGGCCTGCTCGCCGACCACGGCGGCATCTGGCGGTTCGACGCCAACAAAGTGGGACAGACCCAAAAAGACGGGAAGCTGTTTGCTACCGGACTGCGGAGCATTGTGGCCCTGGACTGGAATCCGGTCGATCAAACGCTTTATACCGTCGGACATGGTCGGGATGATTTTCTGATGTTGTGGTCCCATTTGTATTCGCCCTGGGAAAGCGCGGTGCTGCCCGCCGAGGAGTTTTTGCGGGTGAAAGAAGGGATGGATGCAGGCTGGCCGTATTATTATTACGATCAGGAAAAGAAGAAAAAACTGCTCAATCCGGAATACGGCGGAGATGGTAAAAAAGCGGGGAAAGGGGCTGATTATGAGCAGCCCATCATCGGTTTTCCGGCCCACTGGGCACCGAACGATCTGGTATTTTACCAGGGAACGGGAGCTTCCAACGGTTTTCCGGAACACTACAAAAACGGTGCCTTCATTGCGTTTCACGGTTCGACCAACCGCGCACCATATCCGCAGGCGGGGTATTTCATCGGTTTTGTTCCCGACAAAAACGGGTCGCCATCCACCGACTGGGAAGTGTTTGCCGACGGTTTTGCCGGTGTCGATCCGATTGTCAACGTGAGCGATGCGGTCTATCGTCCGATGGGCATTGCGATGGGGCCGGACGGTTCGCTGTATCTGGCTGAAACCGAGAAAGGGAAAATCTGGAAGGTGACCTACAAGGGCGATAAGAGCAAATTCGGGTCGGCGCAACTGGCGCAGATGGAAAAACGCAAGTCCATGTCGCACATCCGGACGCCGGATAAAGTAAACGACAATCTCGATAAAGACAAACCGGTGCTGGGGAGCAAAGTCTACGGCATCTATTGTGCCGCCTGCCACCAGCGCAACGGCCGGGGCGATTCGCAGCGGTTTCCGCCCCTGGCCGATTCGGAATGGGTGCTGGGCGACAAAAACCGCCTGATCGAAGTGCTGTTGAAAGGGCTGGAAGGGCCGATTGAAGTGAAAGGCCAGTCATATAACAACGTAATGCCGCAGCACGATTTTCTGAAAGACGAAGACATTTCCGAGGTACTGACGTTTGTTCGCCAAAGTTTTGGCAATTCGGCCAGTGCGGTTTCCGCCGATGAGGTGAAAGCCGTTCGGAAGTCGATCAAGAAAAAGAAATAACCTATTATCAAAAAATAGCCCACGGTTTTAACCGTGGGGACACGAGAAATAACGCCGTCTCACACAAACCGTTTCAACGGTTTTTAGATCCAAAACCGTTAAAACGGTTTCAACAATGCCCGGTATCTGTTCAAACCCCCGGTTAAAACCGGGGGCTGTTAATTAACATGACACGATTAATTTGATGCCTGATCAGGCTTCTCATTACGCTCAATTTTATTCTTAAATGCGTTCATATCAATTCCTTCTTACCGGTTTTTTAGCCTTGGGTTTAATCGGTGTTATGGGGTTTACGGATAACCCAAAGCCTGATGATCCGAAGCAGGAGAAATGGAAAGCCCCTGTCTGGGCCGATACGCTGAAAAGCCACTTCCCGACCGAGCCGTTGACGCTGGAACAGGGCGAAGAATTATTCATGGAATATTGTTCGTCGTGCCACGGCGAAGCGGGCTACGGCGATGGTGCTGCGGGCCGGGCGTTGGGGGCCAAACCGGCCAACTTCCACGACCCGGAAGTGACGAAACAAACCGATGGCGCCCTGTTCTGGAAACTGTCGACTGGTCGCGGAAATATGCCGCCGTTTAAAGATGTTTTTTCGGAAGAACAGCGGTGGCAACTGGTCGCTTACCTCCGGAAATTAACCAAAAAGAATACCGACACGAAATGAGGGCGTTCAACGCATTTTTGCGAAAAATAAACCTGCTGACGGCCGTGGTATTCTACCCGGTTCTGCTCCACGCGCAAGGCCCCGACGCCAAAGCCCCCGTTCCGCCGACGGCCCTGCGCCCGGACATCAAGGTCGAGCATTTCATGACCGTCGGCCCCGAAGCCGTGCGGCTGATTCAGCATCCGACTACCGGCGGACTCTATTACACCACCTTTACCGGAGACGTGTTTCGGGTCAAGCTAAACGGACAGCCGCCGATGGCCGAGAAGGTTTTTTCGGCAGCAGATCATGGCATTACACGCTTGCAGGGGGCGGCTTTTCTGAACAATACGCTGTTTCTGGCGGGCAACATCAGCGTCAACGACAACAAGGGAACCAAGGGCCGGATGGTGCGCTACGACCTGGCGTCGGGCGAAAAACCGGAACTGACCGTCGTGTTCAATACCGTCGAATACGGTACCAACAAAACCACCTTCGACCACGGCTGGAACGCACTGGAAATCAGCCCCGATCAGAAATACATCTACGTCAATACCGGCGCGCGAACCGACCACGGCGAGGTGCAGGACAACGGCGGAGTCTATCCAAATGCACGGGATAATGCGCTCACCGCCAAAATTTTCCGGTTTCCGGTCGATGCGAAAAACCTGGAACTGCCGAACGACGAAGCCCAACTGAAAGCTAACGGCTACATCTACGCGGAAGGTATTCGCAATGCCTATGACATGGCTTTCGATGGCGACGGCAGGCTGTTTGCGGTTTCCAATTCCGGCGATTATGATCATCCCGAGGATATGTTCTGGGTGCAGAAAGGACATCACTACGGTTTTCCGTGGGTCATGGGCGGCATCGACAATCCGCAGCAGAATCCCGACTGGCAACCCGATCCGGAAAAAGATCCGTTTCTGAGCAAGTTCGCCCACGCGTGGCTGATGCGGTATTTCCGGAACGACCCGGAGTTTCCGAAAAAACCGGCGGGTGTGAAATTTACGGGTCCGGTTTTGAACGTCGGCCCCGATGCCAACGAATACCGTGATCTGAAAACCGGCATTGTCATGGATGGCGATACGACGGGCGTTCCGGTTGGCACGTTCAACGCGCACAGTTCGCCGTTGGCGTTGTTTTTCGATACCCAAAACGTGCTGGCGGATGAGTTGAAAGGCGACGGTTTTGTGATTCGGTATTCCGGGCCACGACGCAATTCGACGGCGATCAACCCGCTGAAAAAACAGGGCCGGGACCTGTTGCATCTTGATTTAACGTACAACAAAACCACCGACAATTATTCCGTTAAAACCACCCGCCTGGTCGACGGTTTCACGGAGCCAACCGATGCTCTGCTGGTCGGAAATACCGTCTATGTGATCGAATACGGCGGCAAGGGCGGCAACCTCTGGAAAATTACCTTGCCCGCCGATCCGAAAGCGGCAAAGAAACAGCGTAAGAAGTCCAAATAACCGATTAACGACACGATTATGTTAAGCAGAAGAAAACTCATCAAACGCCTGTCGAGTGTCCCGCTGTTGGGTGGATTCGTGGGCGGTTTTTCATTGTCGGCCGAAGCCGCTTTATCCAAAGGGGCTGCGGTGGCGGCTCCCAAGCGGGATTTGTTCAAGGAATTTGGCGTGCGGACGTTCATCAATGCCGCCGGAACGCTGACGTACATGACGGGTTCGCTGATGCACGACGAGGTGCTCGAAGCCATCAATTATGCTTCAAAAGAATTCTGTTTGCTGGACGAATTGCAGGATAAAGTCGGGGAGAAGATTGCCAAAATGGTGCATTCGGAAGCTGCGGTAGTAACCTCTGGTGCCTTTTCCGGGATGACCCTGGGCCTGGCCGGCATTCTGACCGGAACCGATCAAAAGAAAGTGGAAGCCCTGCCGCATCTGGAAGGAACGGGGATGAAATCGGAGGTGATTTGCCAGAAAGGACACGACATTGTGTATAACCACGCGCTGACCAATACCGGCTGTAAAATGGTGATGGTCGAAACCGTCGAGGATGTGGAAAAAGCGATCAACGAAAAAACCGCCTTGATGCACTTTCTGCACATTCAGTCGGACAAAGGCAAAATCATGCACGAGGAGTGGGTGGCGCTGGGCAAAAAACACAATATTCCGACCTCCATCGACATTGCCGCCGACGTGCCGCCAACCGAAAATCTCTGGAAATTCAATGATATGGGTTTCAGTTTTGTGGTTGTTTCGGGCGGAAAAGCCATGCGTGGACCCCAGAGTGCGGGATTGCTGATGGGTAAAAAAGACATCATTGCTGCCGCCCGGATGCACATGCCCCCGCGTGGTTTTAATATTGGTCGCGGCATGAAAGTGAACAAGGAAGAGATTCTGGGCATGTACGTTGCGCTGGAGAAATTCATCACGCAGGATTATACCAAACTCTGGAAGTCGTGGGAAGACGGCGTTGCGCACGTTGAAAATACCGTCAAAACCATCAACGGCATCAAAACCGAGGTGCGCGTGAATCCGCTGGGCAACCACACGCCCTCGCTCCGCATCTCCTGGGACCCGGCGCTGGTGAAAGTAACCGGAAAACAGGTTCAGGAAGCCCTGCGCAACGGCGATCCGTCCATCGAAGTCGGTGGCGGTGGCCCCAGCAGCATCGGCGTGACGGTCTGGATGATGAAACCGGGGCAGGAAAAAATCGTGGCGAAACGGATCAAGGAAGAACTTTCGAAGGCGGTTTGAGAAAAAACGCCCCTAAATCCCCTAAAGGGGACTTGGACGCGGCTTAATCCGGATGCTGTCGCGTCCGTGCCCCTTTAGGGGTCTGGGGCAAAAGCGAATTCCTATAATCAATAACCTGAACTCTATGAAAAAATTAACATTTTTCATTCTTGCGGCTTTTGTCGCCTTCGGCAATCTCGCCTGGGCGCAGCCCTACCACGTCGTGATCAAAGGCGGTCACGTGATCGATCCGAAAAACAACATCAACGGGATTATGGACGTGGCCATTCTGGACGGCAAAATCGCGAAGGTGGCGAAAAACATCGACGCGACGGGTGCCCGGCAGGTGGTCAAGGCCAAAGGACTGTATGTAACGCCCGGCATCATCGACATCCATACGCACGTTTTTTTCGGAACGAACATGGATCAGACCTACAGCAACGGTCCCAACGCGTTGCCGCCCGACGGTTTTACGTTCCGGAACGGCGTGACGACCATCGTTGATGCGGGCTGTTCGGGCTGGCGGGATTTCGAAGCGTTCAAGAAACAAACCATCGATGCATCGCAGACGCGGGTGCTGGCGTTGCTCAACATTGTCGGTAGCGGGATGCGGGGCGGCAAGTTCGAGCAGAACATCGACGACATGGACCCCAAAGCAACGGCGGAAATGGCCCAAAAATATCCCGATCTGGTCGTGGGCGTGAAGCTGGCGCACTTCAACGGCTACGACTGGACGCCCACCGACCGCGCCGTGGAAGCCGGAAAGCTGGCGAATAAACCGGTGATGATCGACTTCGGTGGCAGCAAACCGACGCTTTCCATTGAAGAACTGTTTTTGAGACGTCTGCGTCCGGGTGATATTTTTACCCACTGTTTCGGGCAACTGGCCACCCGTGAGCCGATTCTGGATGTGGCAACCAACAAGGTAAAACCGTTCGTTTGGGAAGCGCAGAAGAAGGGTGTCATTTTTGACGTGGGCTACGGTGGGATTAGTTTCGCGTTCTCACAAGCCATTCCGGCGCTGAAAAGCGGTTTCTTTCCGAACACCATCAGCACCGACATTCACACCGGCAGCATGAACAATGCCATGAAAGACATGCTAAACGTGATGTCGAAATTCATGGCGATGGGCATGGATCTGCCCAGTGTGATCAAAGCCAGTACGTGGAGCCCGGCGCTGGCCATCAAGCGGCCCGAACTGGGCAGCCTGACCGAAGGCTCGGAGGCCGATGTGGCCATTCTGGACTTGCAGGACGGCAAATTTGCGGTTCGGGACACCGGTTATTTTGGTTTCTTCGATTACACCGGCCACAAAATTGAGGGAAAACAGAAACTCACCTGCGAAATGACCATCCGCAAAGGCCGGATCGTATACGACCTGAACGGCATCGCCGATCCGATTGTCGTTCGTCAACGGGCGCAGTGACGGTTTACGGTATTCGGTTTACAGTTTTCGGTGGGCTACCGTATCGACGGCCCGGCGTAAACTGAATACCGGATACCGTAAACCGAATACCGTAAACTGTTATATTTGGGGGTAATTCCTAAACCTTCTGAAAATAGTATCATGTATAAACTGATTTTAGGTCTGGCGGGTGTCTGTCTGCTGGTAGCACTGGGGTTGATGGTCACCGGAAATCTTCCGCTGGCGGGTCCGTTTCTGATTGCCTTCTTTCTCGCGGTTGCTTTCGGTTTTCGGGGCTTTGAAAACTTGAAAGGGTTTTCCTACACGGTTATGATTTTTGCCGCCGTCACCACGGCCTTATTTTATCCTACCTATTTTGTTTCCTACAACGGCTTTAAATTCAGTACGTTAATTACGCCCCTGATCCAACTCATCATGTTCGGAATGGGAACGTCGATGAGTCTCGATGATTTTGTCGGTGTGGTTAAAATGCCGCGCGGAGTGCTAATCGGCGTCGTTAGCCACTTCATCATCATGCCATCCATCGGCTACACGCTGGCGAGCATCAGCGGTTTGCCACCCGAAATTGCCGCCGGAATTATTCTGATCGGTTGCTCACCCAACGGCATGGCTTCCAACGTGATCTCGTATTTAGCCAAAGCCAATCTGGCTTTGTCGATCACGATTACGGCCATTTCCACCATGCTGGCCCCCTTCGTAACGCCCCTGTTGATGCGGACGCTGGCGGGTGCTTTCGTCGAAATCGATACGCTGGCGATGATGTGGGACATTACGAAAATGGTGATTTTGCCGATTGGCGCGGGTTTGCTGTTCAACAAGTTTCTGAGCGGGAAAGCCAAATGGCTGGACGATGCCATGCCGTATGTGTCTATGTTTGGCATTACCTTCATCATTGTCATCATTACCTCGGCGGGTCGCAACAGCCTGCTGTCGATTGGCCCCATTCTGCTGGTTCTGGTGCTGATTCACAACCTGTCCGGTTATTTTCTGGGCTACTGGTCGGGCCGTCTGTTCCGCATGAGCGAGCGCGACTGCCGAACCATTGCCATCGAAGTGGGGATGCAAAATGGCGGTCTGGCGTCGGGGATTGCCAATCAGATGGGTAAAATGGCGACGGTGGGTCTGGCCCCGGCCATTTTTGGCCCGCTGATGAACATTACCGGTTCCATTCTGGCGTCGTGGTGGCACCGCCGGATGCCGAAAGAAGAACGCGATGCCCCGCAGGAAGTAGTGCATGGGCACCGAAGTTTGTAGTTTAGTAAGTTTATGATTTATCGTCTAGGGTTTATCGTTATCATCCCAACGATAAACCCTAGACGATAAACCAATTACCACGTATGATGAATAAACGATTGTTTGCTGTTGTTGCCTCGCTGACTGGCGCGGGCTTACTCATGATTTCAGCCATGCCGAATACCGCTGAGGAATTATTCAAATCGACGGTTTTTACGCCCGTCAATGGGTTTACGTCCGGCGTCGAAGGCCCGGCGGTGGACAAGGCGGGGATGGTTTACGCCGTCAACTTTGGCAAACAGGGCACGATTGGGCAGGTAACCTCAACGGGCGAAGCCAGCGTATTCATCGAACTGCCCGAAGGCAGCATCGGCAACGGCATCCGGTTCAACAAAAAAGGCGATATGTTCATCGCCGATTATCCCAAACACAACATTCTGAAAGTGGCCGCAGGTACCAAAAACCTGAGCGTTTTTGCCCACGAACCGCGCATGAACCAGCCCAACGACATCGCCATCGACGGCAAAGACCGCCTGTATGCGAGCGACCCGAGTTGGAAGAACAATACCGGTAATCTCTGGCGAATCGATACCGACGGCAAGGTAACCTTGCTGGAAGAAAACATGGGCACCACCAACGGCGTTGAAGTAAGCCCGGATGACAAACGTCTGTATGTCAATGAGTCAAACCAGCGGAAAGTGTGGGTCTATGATTTGTCGGCCGATGGGAAGGTTAGCAACAAACGGCTGCTGATCGAGTTCCCGGATTTTGGCATGGACGGGATGCGTTGCGACGCCGACGGCAATCTCTACATCACCCGGTTTGGAAAAGGAACCGTTGCCAAAGTGGCCCCAAGCGGCAAGGTGATTCAGGAAATTCAGTTGGTGGGTAAACGCCCCACGAACATCTGTTTCGGCGGAAAAGACGGGCGCACGGCCTACGTCACGCTCCAGGATCAGGGCAATCTGGAAAGCTTCCGGGTCGATAAACCGGGCCGGGAATGGGCGATGCGTAAAAAATAACCGGTTTTTTACGGCGGTTTCACCAGCGTGACCGTTTCAGTTTTTCGGGCTGGAGCACACGGATGCTGGTTCCGCTGATGTCGATCAGTCCATCGCCTTTAAACTCACTCAGCGTTCGAATCAGTGATTCGGTGGCGGTGCCGACCATCGCGGCCAGGTCATCGCGGGAGAACTGAATCACCGGCTCATTTTCGTGGTTTTGTAAATTCTGGTGGAGCCGCAGCAGCGTGTCGGCCACCCGCCGACGCAGCGAATCGTAGGCCATTTCCAGCAATTGCTGTTCGCGCTCGGTCACCCGGTTGGCCAGCAACTGCACAAAACTCCGGGCCACCTGTCCATCGCGCGAGAGTAGATCGATGAAGATTTCCTTCGGAATATACACCAGTTCGGAATCCTCCAGCGCCACCGCCGAATCCGTGTGGTCGGTTTGCTCCAGCAGGCTTACATACCCGAAAAAGTCGCCCGTCTGGTACAGCCCTGTAATAAATTCCTTGCCATCCGGGTTGGTTTTGTAGGTTTTCACCCGGCCACTCTGCACAAAATACAGCCGCATCGGTTCGTCGCCTTCCGAATACACAAACTGCTTTTTGCGGATTAAATGCCCTTTCCGGTCCACCGTCAGCGAATCGATGCCGGTCAGCGTCTGGGCATCGTCCAGAAATTGAGCCAGGCCGTCTTTGGTGGGTTCATAGGCCGGTCGCATCTGGTCGAAGCGTTTCAGCCTTCCTTCCACCGCGTTCAGCAATTCAATTTCATCGAACGGTTTGGTCAGGTAATCATCCGCGCCCATTTCCATGCCCCGGCGGAAGTCGGAACGCTCGGTTTTGGCGGTCAGAAAAATAAACGGGATGCCCGATAAAACCGGATTTTTGTTGAAAATATGCAAAACGCCGTAGCCATCCAAAACCGGCATCATGATGTCACAAATCACCAGATCGGGCCGGGTTTCGAGCGCTTTTTCCACGCCGATCTTGCCGTTTTCGGCCATCAGAACGTGGTAGTTGGCGAGTTCCAGAATTTCGGCGGTATTTTCCCGAATGTGACTGTTATCTTCAATGAGCAGAATCGTCTTCATGACTGAATGAAATAGTTACGGTGGTTCCCTGGTTAAGCTGGCTTTGGAAGTCGATGGTACCGTTCAGCAGCGTCAGATACTGCGCGACGATGTGCAATCCCAGGCCCGTTCCCTGAATCGCCGTGACATTTTTGGCGCGGTAAAACCGTTCAAACAAGTGCTTCTGATCATCGGTTGACATGCCGATGCCCTGATCCTCGATCGACAGGCAAACCTGGCCGTCGCGGCACCAGAAACGAACCCGGATCGGTTGGTTTTCGCCGGAATATTTGATGGCATTCGAAAGCAGGTTGACCAGCATTTTGCGAACCAGCGACGGATCCAGCCATACGTTGGAGACACAATCCGGCTCGGTTTGAATGGTTTGGCCGGGTTTTAACATGCCCTGCACATCCGTGATCACGTTGGTTACCAGCTCTTCGAGGTCGAACAAAGAGTAGGACGCTTCGATTTTTCCTTCTTCCAGCTTGCCAACCGACAGAAATTCTTCCAGGATGTCGTTGAGGTGATTGACCGACGCCTTGATGCGCTGGATGTGGCGGTTTCGTTTGTCCTGCTGTTCCGTTGTCGTGTATTTATTCAGCAAATCGGCCGACGTCTGAATCGCGCTCAGGGGCGTTCGGAATTCATGCGATGCCATCGACACGAAGCGGGATTTGAGTTCACCCAGTTCGCGCTCGGTCGTCAGGGCTTTTGAAAGCTCGTCTTTCGACAATTCCAACTGGTGCAGCGTCACCATGAGCGCGTTGGTCCGGTCGGCTACTTTCTGTTCCAGTTCGGCGTTCAGTTGTTCGATGCGGTTTTTCTGTTCGATGAGCACCCGCTCGGCTTCTTTTTTGTAGGTCGTATCGATGATGTAGGCGACTACAAACAGCTCATTTTCCCGGTAAAAATAACTCAGGCTGATTTCGGCCGGAAACAGCGAACCGTCCTTGCGTTTGACGTGCAGATCACGACCGTGGCCCATCGGGCGTACTTCCGGCCGGGCATTAAACGACTTCCGGAGGTTCTGGTGGAGGTGAACCAGCGAGTCGGGAACGAGCAATTCGATGGATTGCCCCACCATTTCGGCGTCCGAATAGCCAAATAGTTGGAGCGCGTAATGACTCACCGAAATCATCCGGCCCCGGCTGTCGGAGAGAATAATGCCGATGGTCGCGTTGGCAAAAACGGCAGAAAATAGGTCGGTAATCATGCGGTTTGTCCGGAAACTGGCAACAAAAGAGCGTCTAGCGGGATTGGATGCAAGTTAAGCGGGAAAAACAAGCCGTTACCTGACAAAAATCAGTTCGGGAACCAACCTATCTCATGGTCGTTAGGGCGGCAAAGCGGCAATTTTGGGTATTCTGTTTAGAGTTTATGATTTCCGGGTTGATAGTTGGCCCGCATAGGCCGTTCTCGCATCGTAAATTTTACAACCGTAAACCATGAACTGAATTTATGAACTCGACCCTTTTTCGGCCCCTGATCGTTCCCGCCAAAACCGTGGTTCTGCTGGTGTTTGTCCCTAATTCCGGGTCGCAGCAGGATTCGGTTAATCAGTTGCTGGACCGGATCGGAGCGGTGTTGGGCGATCGCATTCGGATCACCCGCGTCGATCAGGTCGTTCATCCTGAAGTGGTCAGAAGCTTCGGGGTTCACCAGTTGCCATCGTTCATTCTGTTGAAGCAGGGCATCGAAATCTGGCGTCACAACGGGCTGATGGACGCCCGGGAGTTGATTCGTACCCTGTCGGTGCAACTCAAGGAAGACGGAAAGGAGTAGGTCAATCGCAATCTAGTAAGCGTAAATAAAGTGCCGCGTAAATTCTGACTTAGCTGTTCGGAAACGTACCCTGAAAGCGTGTGATGGGAAAACAAAACCCTGCCAGGGGTCTAAACCGCCCCGGCAGGGTTCCCATTTACCATCTTACTCAAACGTACTCAACTAGTTATTGTCGTCCGTAGCCGAGGCTTCCGGTTTTTCCTCTTCTTTTTTGGTATCCGCCACCATTTCCCGCTTATCGATGTAGTCCAGCAGTTGCTGAACGTTCTTGTTGGCGGGGTCCAGTTCCAGCGTCTTTTGCAGATACGGAACCGCCTGGGCGATGTCTTTTTCGCGGTAATACTGATAGCCGATAAAGCTGTTGGCTTCAATCAGGTCTTTCTTCGATACTTTGGACGAATCAGCACTTTCCAGAAAAGCCTGGTAATACGTAATGGCCCGCAGACCGGCGCTGTCGTCTTTCATGTACCGGTTGACGCGTGCCCGCCAGAAAGGCCCCCGGTCGTAGGTGGGATTGACCTCGGTCAGTTTGGCAAAAGCCGAGTCGGCTTTCGGCAGCAGCGTGCTGTCTTTGTTGATGGAAAAGCCGAAATAAGCACTCCGGCCCACGTTGTAATAATCCTGCCCCACCACGCGCTGGTTGTGTTGCTGCTTCCATTGGATGCCCTGTTCGTAGGCACGGGCGGCCTCGGCGTAGTTTTTGAGGTCTTTATACTGGATCAGGGCGATTTCGTCGAAGTAGTTTTTGGACGTGTCTGCCGTGGCTTTGTTCAAAAACACCAGTGCCAGCGAATCACTGACGGTCGTTGTGTCGGCGCGGTTGGCATAGGCCCGGCCCAGAGCCGCGTAATCCATCGTAAACTGGTCTTCTTCTTTCGATTCGTTCAGCACCTGTTGCATCAGCTCCAGGGCTTCGTCATACTTTTTGTAGTCGTCCGTCACGTAGGCGTAGGCATACATGCGCCGGACGGCGTTGCTGTTTTTCAGGAGCGACTGGTCTTTGATTTTGGCCAGGTAATCCATCATGTTCTTGTAATCTTCGCTCAGAAAAGCCAGCTTCGTGTAGCGCAGGATGGTGGAATCGGACGGTTCCGAGTTATCCACCATTTTTTTGTAGTTGTAGGCCGATGACCGGTAATTACGGCTCAGGGAGTACAGATCGCCCAGATTTTCATACGCTGGCGTGAAGGTCGAATCGACGCCGAGGGCTTTGACAAAATAATCTCGCGCGGTGTTGTAGTTTTTCGAACCTTTGAAAATATAACCGATGTTCGTCAGGACATCTGGTTGCTGCGCGTCGAACTGCAAAGCCGATTCATAGGCCGACACGGCTTCACCACCCTGGTTTTTCAGGCGGAGCGCGTCACCTTTCACGACATAATATTCGGCTTTTTTCTCCACTTTTTCGTTGGATAATACCTTGTCGATCAGCCGCAGGGCTTCGTCGGGATTCCGGTTTTTGTCGATGAGGATATTCATTTCGGCGAGCCGGTGGAGCCAGTCGGGGTGTTTGCGTTTGGCTTTTTTCTCCACTTCAGCCCAGATTGTTTTGGCTTCGTCGGCTTGTCCGCGCAGCAGGGCCACGCCCCCCAATCCGATTTTATTCAGGTAGTTCTTTTTTTCCAGATCCGCCCCTTTCTGGAAGGCCAGACGGGCTGAATCAGGTTGGTTGATTTGCAGGTAATACCGGCCCAGAAAGAAATAGGAATCGGGAGAAGGCTGGCTGGAAACGGCCTGCCGGTAGAGTTGACCCGCCTGCTGGGGCCGGTCGGACTGGAAATGGGTGATGGCCTGCTGGATCGTGGCATCGGCGGATTGTGCTACCGCCGTACTGCCCGCCAGAAGCGTTCCGATCAACGAGAATATGATGTGCTTTTTCATGGTGTTGAGCGTTTGCGTGGATGCATTTCACCGGGGAAATCCCGATGGGATGGACTGCAAATTGCATGAGAAAGCTAAGAACGGGCTTAATAAAACCTTAGAATTGCCTTAGAGCCTGCGGACGTCAGTGGCCGGAAAACCGTCAGTTTGCTTTCGGTGTCGTAGCCGGTTCATTGGGCATGGCCAGGTGGGTTTCAGCCAGAAATCCTTTTTTCAGGTGTTCATACATCGAGTGCGGATCGACCAGCGAGGCAATCAATTGCGCGGTCATGCCGCCGAGCAGCAGTGGGAAAATGGCGGAATGGCGGTCGGTCATTTCCAGCACCAGAATGGCCGCCGTGAAAGGCGAACGCACCACGCCGGTCAGAAAACTCACCATCCCGACCAGCACCACAACCGTGGTTTCCTGCTGGTCAATCGTCAATACGTGCGCGATCAGTTCGCCCAGAACGGCTCCGGCGCTCAATGAGGTGGCAAAGATTCCCCCGGCTCCCCCGCTGCTGTAGCTCAAAACCATGCCCATGATCCGGGCCGGAAACACGTACCAGGGCACCTCGCCGGGGTGGTGGAACAGCAGGTGATTGATGAGCGGTTTGCCGGTTCCGGCTGCATCGATGCCGCCCCAGTAAATCAGAGCGGCAAACAGGACGCCACAGCCGATGACCCAAAGCACCTGCTGCGGCACGGTTTTCCAGGTTTTCCGATATGCATTGATTTGCACCAGCAGTTTACCGAAGAGCGCTCCGGCCAGCCCGGCGATGAGCGCTGTGACAAAGGCCACGCCCAGAAATGACAGGCCGGTGGTGGGAATGGCGGGATAGCCGAGGTACAGATAGGAGCCCAGCAGGGCCTGCGCCGTCATCCCGGCAATGATGACGGCGGTGAAAACGGCGGTTCGGTAGAGCGTGATGTGCGTGTGCGTCAGTTCTTCTACCACAAACACGATACCGCCCAGCGGGGTGTTGAACGCGGCTGCTAGCCCGGCGGCTCCACCAGTGACGAGCACAATCTGGCGGGATAGCTGCGGCCAGCCCCTGGGTTGCAGCCGGTTGATGAGTTGAAAGAGCGAGGCCGAAATCTGAATCGTTGGGCCTTCGCGGCCGATGGCTCCCCCGCCGAGCAACAGAATCCCGCTGCTCAGGATTTTGACGATGGCAATCCGAAGGCTCAGCAGATACGAAATTTTGGTGTGATGGGCGGGTGTAGCCAGGTCGATGGCGGCCATGAGTTGCGGAATCCCGCTCCCGCGTGCGGCCGGAGCCAGCACCCGAACCAGCGCCCAGGAAAGCAAAAAGCAGAGTGGGGTGAGCAGAAAAGTCCAGGCCGGAATTCGCTGAAACCAGGTTTGAAAGGTGGCTTCTGACCACGCAAACAGGCGTTCGTACCCCACCGTTACCAGACCCGTCAGGAGTGAGGCAATCCAGAACGGAATGGATTGCAGCGTGGTTCGGCGGACGCGCTCATTGTAAATGGACCGGACAAAACGATTGTCGAAACGGGTTAATAGCTTCTGGTACAACGAGGGCTGGTTTTTCATCAACTATAGAAACGTTCCGATGGTCTGTTTTGTAAATCTGGAAAAAGAACGAATTTTAAACGCTTTCCAATCCAATAAGTTATTCATTGGGCTGAGCCCTCGTGCGTCGTTGAACGCGTCTTACCAACCTGGTTTTTGATCGATAGACAATCCAAAACGGTGGGCTGGTGATGATCGCCAAAGCTGTCGAATACCGATTAGGCCGACCTTAATACCGGATTAGATTTTGCTTAGAACCCGGTTTTTTGGAACAAAAATTGCGTTTTTTAAATAGATTCAACCCGGTTCCGGTGCTGCCTTGCTGGTAAAAGACCGACAGACACCGTTTTATCGCCTAAACCTACCGAAATAATGTTAACTGAAGAGCGGAATCAAGCCCGAAAACAACGAAGTTCGACCTGGACGCTTGTACGCCATTTTATCCGCGACCGGTTCAGTCTGGATGAGGATAAGGCCGATGAAGCCGAAATCATTCAGTCCATCAACCGGGGCATCGAGTTCAAAGGGACGAATCTGTGGGCGCTTATTTTCGCCATCTTCATTGCCTCCATCGGGTTAGATGTCAATTCGACGGCGGTCATCATCGGAGCCATGCTCATTTCTCCGCTGATGGGGCCTATTATGGGCATTGGATTGGGCGTGGGCATCAACGATCTGTCCCTGATTCAACGGGCCTTCAAAAACCTGTTCATTGCCGCCATCATCAGTCTGCTGACGTCCACCCTATACTTTCTGGTGAGTCCACTGCACATTGCGCAGTCGGAATTGCTGGCCCGTACCTCACCCACGATTTGGGATGCGTTCATCGCTTTTTTTGGGGGCCTGGCCGGCATTGTGGCGGGTTCGCGTCGGGACAAAATCAGCAATGTTATTCCGGGTGTGGCCATTGCCACCGCCCTGATGCCGCCCCTTTGCACGGCGGGTTACGGCATCGCCAACGGCAATATTTCGTACTTTTTCGGGGCTTTCTATTTGTTCCTGATCAACAGCGTCTGCATTAGCCTGTCCACCTTTCTGATTGTACGGTTTTTGGGGTATCACCAGAAGGAATACGCCAATCCGGCCATTGAGAAACGGGTTAGAAATACCATTCTGGCGGCTGTCCTGATCGTGCTTGTTCCCAGCACCTACCTGGGCTACCAGATTGTTCGGAAAACCATCTTCGAACAGGCCGCCAAACGGTTTGTGACCAATGAAGGGAATTTTCAGTATCGGCAGGTGGTCAATTATACAGCGCGTTACCAGCGGAATGCAAGCAGTATCGAACTTATGGTGGTGGGCGAACCCATGCCACCCGACTCGATTCAGCTCCTGAAAGCCAAATTGCCTGCCTATGGATTGGGAAATACCGCCCTGATCATCAGGCAGGGAGCGTTGAAAGATGCGGAAGTTGATGTCAACACCATCACGTCTACCGTCACCGACCAGATCATCAAATACAGCCAGGGGTCGATTGCCCGCAAAGACCAGACGATCGATTCACTCCGAAACTACATCGAAGCCACACAATCGGCCCATTTGCCGGTGGCCGATTTGCGCGACGAACTCAAAACCCTCATGCCCGACGTGCAGTCGTTCACAGCCGCACGGTCGCTGGTCATGAGCCGCACCGGTAACCGTCCGGATACGGTTTTGCTGGTCTACGCCAAATTTAGCCGCCGACACCGGCCCGCCGAAAAAAGGCGCATCGAAAACTGGCTGCGCAGCCGCACCAAGAGCCGAAAGATTAAATTGATTGTGGAATAGCCTCCTGGCTGAAGTCAGGCTACTGCATTCTTCTCAAAAATCTGCTGAATCCGGCTGATTTCGTCAGTATAGATGGTTTTTTTCCGGGTGCCGAAATACAGCGTGTTTTCAATGACGTTCGTTCCTTCCCAAACCAGTTTCACCAGCCCCCGCTCCATCTCGTCCCGGCACAGAAAATCCGGAATGATCGAAAAGCCCTCCCGGTCGCTCAGACAGCGGACAATGGAGCAGATGTTCGGCACAATGTAGTTGGGTTTGAAATCCGGGTGGCGGTTGAAATTCAGGTGCCAGAACCGCCTGAGATGATCCATGTCGGCGGCCGTGCTGTACCAGACCTGCTGTTTTAACCAGACTTCGGCTTCGCCAAACTTTTTCTGGTTCAGCAATGATTCCAGTTCGGCGGTTTGCGACCGGGCACCTCCGATCAACACAATCCGTTCTTTCGAAAACGGCTGGTACGTCAGGTTCGTCTGCGTGCCTTTCTGGGGCGTAATGATCAGATCCAGCAAGCCTTTGTCCAGATCGTGCTGCATTTCGGTGTATTCTCCAAACTTGATGATGACGTTGAACGGCAGCGTGGCGATGTGCGGTTCCAGCGTAAACTGAAACGTCTCGAAACACATGCCGATGCTGATGGTCGCCCTGCCGGTTCTGGAGCTTTTGTGAAACTGCTGTTCGGCGGCTTCCAGCTTGCTGATGGGCTCCAGAATGAAATTATACATGACTTTTCCGCGTTCCGTCGGCACCATTTTCCGGGCCGCCCGGTCGAAGAGTTTGTAGCCGGTATGCGCTTCCAGCGAATTCAGGTGCAGACTCACGCCCGGTTGCGAAATATACAGGGCCTGGGCCGCTGCGGTCAGTGAGCCGGTTTCGTAGATGGCCTTGAACGTCCGAAACCATTCCAGATTGGCAATCATAATCTATCAGTTTTATGATACAAAGCTACTACTTAACTTATTTTTATGATACTGATAAGGCCATTACTTTTGCATCGACATAAACGAAAAACACCTATGAAGAATATATTTGTGATCAATGGCGGTCAAAAATTTGCCCATTCGGGCGGGGCATTCAACCAGACGTTGACGGACTGGACCGTCGATTTTCTGCATCAGCATCCTGATTTTGCCGTAAAAGTGACCAACGTCAACGAGGATTACGACCCCGCTGAAGAAGTGAAAAAATACGTCTGGGCGGATGTGGTGATTTATCACACGCCGGTCTGGTGGTTTCAGGTACCCCACCGGCTGAAGGAGTACATCGACGTCGTGTTTACAGCGGGTCACCAGCAGGGCATTTACGTCAGCGACGGTCGTTCGCGGAAAAATCCGGCCATCAACTACGGCACGGGCGGGACGCTTCAGGGGCGGCAGTATATGCTCACCACGAGTTGGAATGCCCCGGAAGAAGCGTTTACACTGCCCGGCGAGTTTTTCAACCAAAAAAGTGTTGACGAAGGTGTTATGTTCGGTTTTCACCGGATGAATGCTTTCACGGGAATGAAGCCGCTGGAAGGTCTACACTTTCACGATGTGGAAAAAAACGCCAACATTGAACGGGATCATCAACGGTATTTGGCCCATTTGGAGCGGGTGCTGTTGAGCCATTCCTTGGTGGCTGCTTAAGGCGGTTTTGTGTAAACCGACCGGTAGATAGGTGGATGCGCTTGGAAGATCGATCAGGAGGGCGTAATTTGTGGACACCGATTCAGGTGTCTCCCCAACCATTCGATTAACTCCTTATTCATGCGTGACCTGGTTTTCCTCGGACTGGCTTTGTTACTGGGCATGGCTCTGCTCGCTACGCTGGCGCAGCGGCTGCGGATTCCGACGCCCATTTTTCTGGTGATGGGTGGTTTGTTGACCAGCCTGATTCCCGGTGTGCCGACGCTGACCATCGAACCGGATCTCATCTTTCTGGTGTTTCTGCCGCCCTTGCTCTACGAAGCCGCCTGGTTTATGTCCTGGCGCGAACTCTGGCGCTGGCGACGGATTGTGCTGGTGCTGGCCTTTGGGCTGGTCGTCCTGACGGCCACGGCGGTGGCCTATGCCTCGACGGCCCTCATTCCCGGTTTTACGCTGGCGTTGGGGTTTTTGTTGGGCGGTATTATCTCACCCCCGGATGCGGTGGCCGCGACCTCGGTGCTTAAAGGGGTTAATGTTCCCAAAAGCACCCTCAGTATTCTGGAAGGGGAGAGCCTGATTAATGACGCGTCCAGCCTGGTGGTCTTCCGGTTTGCGATGGCGACGGTGATTTCGGGCACTTTCGTCTGGCAGGAGGTTGGCCTGAATTTCGTCATGGTGACGGTCATGGGTGCGGTGATCGGCCTGGCCGTGGCGGGTGTGTTTTACGCGATTCACCGCTGGTTGCCCCTTCAGACCCGAATCACGATCCTGCTGACATTCATTGCCCCCTACATCATGTACCTGACCGCAGAACAGTTTCATTACTCCGGGGTCATTGCTGTTGTCAGTGGCGGGCTGTTTCTGTCGAACCACAGTTCGCGGCTGCTCAACCACACGGAGCGGGTGCAGGGGCTGGCGATGTGGGCAACGGTCATTTTTATCATCAACGGGCTGGTGTTTGTGTTGATCGGGCTGGAATTATCCGTTGTCGTGAAAGGGCTGGACGGCCATTCATTGACGGATGCCATTGGCTACGGTTTGGCGATCTCGGCCCTGGTCATCGTTGTTCGGCTGGTGTTTGCGCTGTTTGCGATGGTATTTACCGAAATCGCAGGGCGGTTTATTCCCGTTGCGGTGCGGAATGTGGGCTGGCGGGGGCCTGTCGTGTTGGGATGGGCGGGCATGCGGGGTGTCGTTTCGCTGGCGGCCGCCCTCTCCATTCCGTTGACACTGCCCTCGGGCGGCCCATTTCCCGAGCGATCCCTGATTTTGTTCATTACTTTCGTGGTGATTCTGGTTACGCTGGTGTTGCAGGGATTGACGCTGCCGCTGGTGATCCGCTGGGTTCATCCGAAAGAACTGATTCCGCGCCTGGCCGAAGAAAAGCAGGAAGCCACCATCAACCGCCAGTTGCACGAAGCAGCTTTGCGGGAACTCACACAACAATATGCCATCGCCGACAACCACCTGCTGGCGCAATTGAAAAGCCGGCTGGAAAGCGGGTTACTCCTGAATCAGTACGTTTCCTCCGACCGCGACGGTCCATTGCTGGCCGACTACAACGACGCCCTGGCCCGCTTGCACCGCATCAAACGCCAGGAACTGGAGCGGCTCCGGCATCAGGAGGAGTTCGACGTGGACGTGATCCGTAAAATAGAAGCACAACTCGATCTGGAAGAGGAAAAAAGCAATCACGCGATTCGGTAACGACACCCGTTTTCAAGCTGCTCTCTGCCCCCGTTAGGGACTCAACAGCGTAGCGTCGGTAGGAGCAGGCTGTCTCGTCCGCCCTCCGCTCCGTCAGGAGCTTAACAGCGTAGCGTCGGTAGGAAGTAGTCATCCCCTCCGCCCGCAGCGTGCCGTGAGGCACGCGACTGCTCCGGTTTTTACGAAACCGACACGACCAATTGCACCGGTTTTACCGGCAAAAGACTCTCACCAATACGGAATGCCGCCGTAAATTCCGCCAGTCCGTGGCTCCCGCCGTTGACGAGTTTACGCGCCTGCCGCAGGTCGTTTTCGAGCAAGGCTTCCTTGATTGGCCGTTCTTTCCGTTTCAGGAAAAGCGCCAGAATGGCCGCTGCTACGTCGGGTTTGTTGGCCATCACCGGCGGTGACGGGCGCGGGCTGATCTACGGCAGTCTGGCGGTGGCGGAGGAGTTGCGGAATGGCGTGTTTTCGGATGGCGAATGAACGCGCGATCGACACCTATCTGATTCCGTTTAACATTTTTACCAGTCCGCAATTCTCGAAAGCCTACAACGTCAACCCGGCCCTGAACAACCTGACGCATCATCACTTTATCGACGGCGATACGTCCGAAATCGTCAAACGCTACACCCGCGAATGCGTCACGCAGGTGCTTCAGGAGTACCCCGAACTGACCGGTTTTGGCCTGACGCTGGGTGAAGCGATGGGTGGGATGACGCCCCAACAGCGCGAAAACTGGATGAAGGCAACGATTATTGAGGGCATGCGGCTGGCGGGTCGGAAAACGAAACTGATTCACCGCATTCCGTTTTCCAGTACGACCGGGTCACTCGGCGTCACCAGCATCGATACGGAAAAACTCACCCGGAAATCCATCGAAGCCGAGGGGGCCTTGCCGTTTATTGAGGGGCCGATCTGGGCGGATTTGAAATACAACTGGTCGCACGCCCATTCGACGCCGAAACTGGTGAAACTCCACGGCGGCAAGCTATACGATACCTATTTTGTGCCAGACCCGAAAGCCTATAAAATTACCTGGACGGCCCGGAATGAAGACTTTTTCTGCCTGCGGTGGGGCGTTCCCGATTTCGTCCGGGCGCATTTGGCCGCCAACCGGCAGTCGTACGTGGGTGGTTATTTTCTGGGTTCGGAAACCTACATTCCGGCGAAAGATTACTTCACAAAACCCGGTGGCCCGGTCGACTGGAAGTACGCATTTGAACGGCAATGGTTGTTTTACAAACTCTGGGGGCGGCTTTTGTACAATCCGGCCACACCGGATGCGGTTTTCAAGGCCGAGTTCACCCGGCGTTACGGCCCATCGGCGAGCGGTTTGCTGGAAGCCTACGCGCTGGCGTCGTCCACCCCCTTGCGGCTGGCTTCGCTGTTCGATTTTACCTGGGACTTTTCGCTGTATAGTGAGGGCATGCTGGCGCACGATGCAAAGAAAAACGTCGCTTACATTTCCGCCGACCGACTCCTGACCCAACCCGTGCTTGATCCTGATTATGTGTCGGCCAGCGATTATGTAAAAACCGTCATCGCCGGTGGTGGTTTTGAATCCACAAAAATAACCCCGCCGAAACTGGCTCAGATGCTGGAAAAGGATGGTCAGAAAGCCCTGCAATTGGTCAAAACCATCAACACATCAGCCAATCGCTCGCTGCACTACGAGGTGGCCGATGTGCAGGTTTGGGCCAATCTGGGTTTCCATTTGGCCGAAAAGCTGAAGGGTGCCGTTGCATTACAAACCTACCGAACCCAGGGTGGTGAGTCGAATAAACAGGCTGCGGTAACTCATCTGGAAGCCGCTTTGCGGTATTGGGATGCTGTCGTTGCCATCACCCGACCGTTGTACAATGACATGCCGCTGGTTCATTTTACCGAACAGAAAGGCAGCACCTGGGAGCAAAATGAAACGCTCCGGTTTCATTGGGAGAAACTGCGGGGCGAGGTCGCGAACGACGTTGAAATCGCTAGAAATGCAGCGTTTAACCCGGAAAAATAAGGTGCGTTTTTGGTTCCAGCCCAGGGTTGAAACCGGGGGCTGGGAAACAACACCATAAACATAGACAGGAGGATTGATTATTTGAAATAGTGGTCCGCAAAACGAAATCAGGTGCCGGAAATAGCGGTTTTTGCCATTTTTATTTATCCGTAAAGTAAACGTACTTCGTATTTGATTTTGCGGCACCTCCGAGAAACGTTTTAAAAAGAAAACCATGTTAAAAATTTCCTTAAGTCTGGTCTATAGTGTCCTGATCCTGATGGGGTTGGTTGGACAACTGGGCAATTCTGAAACCAAACTACTCCAAAAATCTACGAATCGGGCGGTTGCTTCTGCCGACCCGGATGAACTGGTAATTACGAATTTTGCCGGTCCCGACCTGACGCCCAGCCCGTCCTGCCTCGCCGTAGCCCCGACCGGCGAAGTCTATGTCGGTGTAGACATGATTGGGTCGCTGGGCAAAACGCCGGGCAAGGGCTACATCATCAAACTGGTTGATAGCAACAGTGATGGCAAAGTTGACCGGCACACCAAATTTGCGATGGCCGACAACCCCCGCGGCATTATCGCCCAAGGGGATCAGGTGTTCGTCCTGCACACAACGTTTTCGGCCGAAACCGGGATTGCCACTGGCATGGATCTGGTGGTTTTCGAAGATAAAAACCACGACGGCGTGGCCGACGGCCCGTCAAAACCGCTGATTCAAAACATTAGCTCACCCAAATTTCTGCAAAGCCGGGGCACCGATCACTCGACCAACGGCATCCGGATGGGAATCGACGGCTGGATTTACATTGCCGTCGGCGACTTTGGCTTCCACGGCGCCGTGGACCGGAGCGGAAAGAAATTGACCCAACTCGGCGGGGGCATCGTGCGGGTGCGACCCGATGGAACCGAAATGGAAGTGTATTCGCACGGGATGCGGAACATCTACGACGTGGCCATCGACCCGTATATGAATATTTTTACCCGCGACAACACCAACGATGGCGGGGGTTGGAACATCCGGTTTAGCCACCAGATTCAATCCGGGGAATACGGTTATCCGGTTCTTTTTAAGGGTTTTACGGATGAAATCATTCCCGCGCTGGTCGATGTGGGTGGTGGCTCCGGTACGGGTTCGCTGTTCATGGATGATCCGACCTGGCCGGAAAAATACAACCACGTGCCGATGATGGCCGACTGGGGAAGAAGCCAGCTTTATATTCACCGCGTGACGCCGGATGGTCCAAGTTTTACGCAAAAAGAAGAAGAATTTATCAAATTGCCGCAAATCACCGATGTGGACGTCGACGCGTCGGGCCGGATGTATCTGTCGGCCTGGGACGGTGCGGGCTATTCCGGCAATCCGGCCAAAGGCTACGTGGTGCGGGTTGTGCCGAAAAGCTGGTCGTACAAAGCGTTTGCGGATGTGAAAAAAGCATCGGTGAAAGAGCTGGTCGCCTTGTTGAAATCCGGGAGTGCCGTGGCCCGTTTGGCGGCCCAACAGGAATTGCTAACCCGCCCGAAAGACGCGGCCGATGCCTCCTGGAAACTGGCCGCCGACAAAAGCCTGCCGCTGTACGTCCGGGTGGCCGGCATTTTTACGTACGCGCAGGCGGCCGGAGCCAACGGAATTGCCAATCTGGTCAAACTGACCTCGGAAGCCGACGTTCGGGAGTTCGCGTTGAAAGCCCTGGCCGACCGGAAACCGAACCTCCAAACCGTGCCCATCGAACCGTTCCTTCAGGGATTGAAAGATCCTTCGGAGCGGGTGCGGCTGGCGGCCATCGTCGGTTTGGGGCGTTTGGGACGGATCGAAGCCGCTCCGGCCTTGTTGCAGGTGAAAGTGCCTGCTTCCTTCGTCGCCCCGGCGAAAGGCACGGAAGGCCCGCACGCGACGCCAAATGCCGCCATTGTTCCTCCGCACCTGGCGGTTCGGGCGTTGGTGAGCCTGAATGCCGTCGATGCGTGTGTGAATGCCATCGGCACCGAAAATTCGACGATTGCCCTCTGGGCGCTGCGGTATATGCACGATCCGAAAGCCGCCACCGGTTTGATTGCTGCTTACAAAAATGCGAAGGATGAAACCCTGAAAAAGCAGATTCTGACGACTTTATCCCGGCTTTACAAAAAGGAAGCGGATTACGACGGTTCGTGGTGGTGGAGTACCCGGCCCGATACGCACGGCCCTTATTACAAGGGGATTACGTGGGAATCGTCACCGGCGATCAAAGACTTGCTGATGCAGGAATGGACGAAAGCGGATGCGTCAGGCAAGCAATTTTTTGCCGATTTGAACGGACGGCACCGGATGGAAATCACCGAGTTTGGCGGGGAAGAGGTTGTGGCAGCCAATGAAGAAACCAAAGTGGATCTGGAAAAAATCAGAAACCAGAAAGGGCAGGTTGGCAAAGCGTCGATTGAGGACGTGATGCTGGCGATGGCGAAAATCAAGGGCGATGCGGCCCTCGGAAAAACGCTGTTTACCCAGCAGGGCTGTATTGCCTGCCACAGCCTGAGCAAAAGCGAGCCGATGAAAGGGCCGTTTATGGGACAGATTGGCTCGATCATGAACCGCGAACAGATCGCCGAGTCGATTCTGAAACCCAATGCTTCGATCTCGCAGGGCTTCGCCACGGTGTTGATCACGGCCAAAGGCAATAAGAGCTATATGGGTTTTGTTTCCGAAGAATCGGCCAGCAAGGTGGTGATGCGCAACATTACCGGCGAAGTGTTCACCATCAAAACCAGCGATATTCTGACGCGGAAAGAACAGGAAACCTCGATGATGCCGTCGGGCCTGGCCAACGCCCTGTCGTACGAAGAATTCGCGTCATTAATCACGTTCCTGTCGCAGCAGAAGAAATAGCCTAATTCACTTTTAACCAGCCGGTTATACTCATCCGGGGTTTATTGGTCCGGAGGACTTCGTGTTCCAATTCGTTACTCTTAAAAAAGACGATTTTGCCGTTTACCGGGGCGATGTGTTGTATGGTATCGCCCCGGTGAATGCACAATTCGCCACCGTCATCTTCCTGCCAGTCGGCGTTTAAATACAGGATCATCGAATACTTCCGGCTGTCGTTGTTGCGAAACTGATCGAGGTGTTTCTGGTAAAAACTGCCCGTTTCGTACAGCGTATAGTGAAATTCGTAGCCTGTAATACCCGTGTAACAGGTCTGGTTTAAATGACGGACAAACCGGTCCATCAGGTCAAAAAAATCATTTTCGTAGCGGTCATTGTGCTGGCGATCCAGCCAGTAAATCAGGTCGCTGCGAACCCGTTTATTCTGCACAACCTGGCCGTCGCTGCCGGTACCTGCCGACCGAAGCCGGTTTTCGGCGTACAGCGTGGTCAGATTTTCTTTCAGATGAGCCGCCAGCGCGTCACTTAAAAAATGGTCGGCGATGCCGACGTTATGGTCAATAAAACTTGTGATGAGGGAATCAAAGATTGTTTGCAAACCGGAGGGGAGCACTGCGCCCGTATTCCGGTGAAGGTACGTCTAATTCCCGGCAATTAAGGTTTAAACCGGCTCGGGCGTTCGTAAGGCTTTCCGAACGGCTGGTGCCACTTTGGTTCCGAACAATTCGATCGCGCGAAGCACTTTACTGTGCGGAAGCTGATGACTGCCAATGAGTTGGGCCAGATACCGGGTGTTCTGAAACAATTCGTGAAAGTGCAGAATCTTGTCGATGGCTTGCTGCGGACTGCCCACCAGCAGCGGCCCGGACTGGCGCATGTACTCGAAATGCTCCCGGCCAATGGGCGACCAGCCCCGTTCGCGACCAATGCGGTTCATCATCTGTTCGTAGGATGGAAACAGTTCGTCAGAAGCCTGTTGTGAATTGTCGGCCAGATAAAAATGTGAGTTGATCGCCAGCGGTAATTTCGCAACGTCATGACCGGCTTTCTGCGCCGACTGCCGGAACAAATTGACAAACGGCACAAACCGGTCGGGCGAGCCGCCCAGCATCGCCAGCGTCATGGGCAGGTTCATCGTACCCGCCCGAACGGCGGATGCGGGCGTGCCACCAACGGCCAGCCAGATCGGGAGCGATTCCTGATACGGACGCGGATAAACGCCCAGGTTGCGGATGGCGGCCCGGTGTTTACCCTGCCAGTTGACGATTTCGCTTTGGTTGATCGCCACCAGCAGGTCCAGTTTTTCGGTAAACAGCTCGTCGTAATCCTTCAGGTCGTAGCCAAACAGCGGAAAGGATTCGATGAACGAACCGCGCCCGGCCATGATCTCGGCCCGGCCGTTGGAAATGAGATCCAGCGAAGCGAAATTCTGGAACACCCGAACCGGATCGGCTGAACTCAAAACCGTGACGGAACTCGACAGCCGGATATTTTTCGTGAGGGAGGCTGCGGCTGCCAGAATGACCTCCGGGGCCGAAACCATAAAATCCGGCCGGTGGTGTTCGCCGAGGGCAAAGACGTCCAGCCCCACTTCGTCGGCCAGTTTAATTTCTTCCAGCAATTGCTGCATCCGCTGGTGGGCGTTGACGGCTTTTCCGGCCACGCCATCGGGCTGTACTTCGCCAAAACTGCTAATACCTAATTCCATGGTTATTCAGTTAAAAAAGTATACGTCGTAAAAAGCAGACCGCCCCAAACCGGTTTGTTGAATTCAGAAGCAGTTCCGTGTTGTTATTAACAGAAACTATGAGACTTACTACTTGACTGTGAGTTAATTACGTGCCATCATACCTTTGTTCGACACCCTCTTTGATTACCATTAACCGAATTATCTTTGGTAGTCACTCGGCTAAGCGGTGGGGGATGGATAAAAACAGCAGTGCCTTAGGTGCTTCACACCGTTACCTATGTG
>NZ_QOWE01000027.1 GCF_003334855.1 Larkinella punicea | reverse complement strand
CATAAATGGATCCGGGTGGCCTTAGCCGTCTTACAATCGGGGAAGCCGTTTGATTCTCGACTAAACCTGCCAACCGAAGAAAATTTGGTTTCAAACTTGTAAAATTTGACAGTTCATAGGTACGCAACCCCATTTTCCCTGCGAATTGTTGCGTACCTATCGGCACGCTGGAAAAACAACCATTACGTCGGGGCTACCGACGCTGCGCTGTTGAGCCCCTAACGGGGCGAAAAATGGCGGGGATCGTTGATGAAAACCCGATTGAATTTTTCCCGTATACAATCCGCGAAAACGGGACAAAACGATTTTAAAATAAATTTTGCACAATCCTGAGTATTAGTTGAATTTTATCCCCTATTAACCACCAGTCGTATCCTTCGACCGCGTACGTGCTCTGACTGCCTATTCTGAATCCGGTAAATCGTAAGGACCATGCTGAAACCCGATATCCATGATAAACGTCAAAATGCCTGGGAGAAAACCGACGAAACGCTGCTGTGGCAGCAATTCCGGGAGGGGCCGCAGGAGGCTTTTCAGGCGCTGGTTCAGCATTTTTACCGGGAACTCCACTTTTACGGTGGCCGGTTTACCCGTGATTCCGACCTGCTGAAAGATTGTATGCAGGATCTGTTTCTGGATTTGTGGACGTACCGGGCCAAAATTGTGCAAACGCAATACATCCGGCCGTACCTCTACAAATCGCTCCGGCGTAAAATCCACCGGGAAATGATGCGCCATACGTCGGTGACCGGCGAAGACGGTTTTGTTTTCGACGACGTCAGTTCGGAAGAAATTACGGCGGAACAGGCGCTGATCCGAACGGAATTGTCGGACTACCAGACGGCCCGTCTGAACGCCCTACTGGAGCAACTTTCGGATCGGCAGCGGGAAGCGATTCACCTGAAATTTTACGGGGAACTATCGAACGAAGAGATTGCCGACATTCTGGCCGTGAACAAGCAGTCGGTTGCCAACCTGCTCCACCGGGGCTTGCGCCGGTTGCGGGAAAGCTGGCCTTCGCTGTTGTCGTTAATCGGTTGCGGGTTGCTGGCGTTCGGACACAAATAGACCGGACGCCCTGAGTATGACGCGCCAAAGCCTTCCTATTAACGACCGAAGCCCTTCCACAACACCACGATGAAAGCGTATCAACACTATACCGTCGAAGATTTCCTGCTGGATGCCCGGTTTCTGGCCTGGGTCAAACACGGCCAGCCCGAAGCCCGGCGGTTCTGGGAACAGTGGCAACGGGACAATCCGCACCAACGGGCCACGCTGCTGCTGGCGAAAGACATGGCCGAAGCCCTGAAAAACCGCCCGCATAGTCTGGCTCCCGAGCAGGAACATCTGGAGGTGGAGCGCATCGTCAAGCTAGCCCGTTATTCCCCGGAGCCGTCGCGCTGGCAGACGGTTCAACGGTCATTGAGCACCCGGTTTTGGCAGACAGCGGCAGCCCTTGTTGTGCTAGTAGGCATAGGTTGGGGCGTGTTTCAGTGGCAGGACAAGATAACGCCCGAGTCAGAAACTGCAGCCTTTACCGATTCGGAAAAACCGTCGGATGTGCCGTGGATCAACCAGGTCAATGGCACGTCGCAACCCGTCCGACTGACGCTGCCCGACGGTAGTAAAATGACGCTGATGCCCAACAGCGAAGCGCGGTATCCCCGCGTGTTCGACGCCGGTCAGCGCGAAATCCAACTGAAAGGGGAGGCCACCTTTGCGGTGGTTCACGAAGGAAAGCGACCGTTTCTGGTCTACAGCGGCCCGCTGGTAACCCGCGTGCTGGGAACCCGGTTTCGGGTACAGGCCCGAACGGGCGACAAGCAAATGAAAGTGTCGGTGTTATCGGGCAAGGTGTCGGTGATGGACCGGCGCGACTGGATGGCGTCCCGGCGACCGGATAAACGCGAAGTGCCGGGTGTTGTATTGACTGCCAATCAGCAGGTTACGTATGATGCCAGCCAGAATCATTACCAGAAAGAACTCGTTACACAACCTGCCTTAATAGCGCCTGCGGAAAACCGGGAAACCTTTAGTTTTGAGGATACTCACGCTTCCGAAGTGTTTGAGCGACTGAAAAAAGCCTACGGTGTTGAAATTATCTATGATCCTACGGTGCTGCGGAACTGCACCCTGACGGCGTCGATGGCGGACGTACCGCTCCACGATCAACTCCGGCTGCTGTGTGCCTCCATCGGTGCCTCCTACGAGGTGGTCGATGCCCGGATCATTGTTTCCAGCCGGGGCTGTCCGTAAATCATCCAAAAAAAAAGCCCGCTATGTTCGCACCATAGCGGGGTAATTTGACCGATCCGGCGGCACTTTTCGGGCCACCGCGGACCGGTGTAGCTACTCCTTTGCCCGGAATAACTAAACCACCCCCAATTTATGTACAAGTTTACAAACCACGAAACGATTCGGATGCTTATGCGACTTTCGTTCCTCCAGGTAGTACTGACGGCGCTGCTGATCAACGGCGTGCTGGCAGCCCGGGCGCAGGAATTACTCGACCAGCGGGTGAGCGTTCGGCTGGACAATTACACCGTCCGGCAGGCCTTGCTGACGCTGGAAAAAACGGCACACGTCAAGTTCGTATACAGCCGTCAGGTAGTCCAGATCGACCGGAAGGTGTCACTGGCCGCTACCGACGAACGGCTGGTGGATGTGCTCGACCGATTGCTGAAACCGCTGCAATTGAGCTACGTCGTCACCGGAAGCCAGATCGCCCTCGTCCGTTCCACGATTCCTGACGGGATGGGGCGTGTTCCGCCGACGCCCAAATTCGAAGAAACGGCCCAAACCGCCGACCGGTCGGTGGGCGGAAAAGTGACCGACGAAAAAGGGGAGGGGTTGCCGGGCGTGAGTGTGGTGGTGAAGAATACGACGCGCGGCACCACCACCGACGGCAACGGCGCGTTTCGACTGAGTGTTCCCGACGAAACCGCCATACTGATTTTTTCCTTTGTGGGCTATGTCAATCAGGAAGTTAGCGTCGGTAGTCGGACGGTTTTCGACATCCGGCTTGCCCCCGATCAGAAGGCACTGGACGAGGTGGTGGTGGTGGGGTATGGAACCGTCAAAAAGAGCGATTTGACGGGTTCACTGTCACAGGTCAAATCCAAAGACATTAATTCGTATCCGGCGACCAACGTGTTGCAGGCCTTGTCGGGTCGGGCGGCTGGCGTGCAGGTTTTGCAGAATACCGGGGCGCCGGGGGGCAGCGTCAGCGTCCGGATTCGGGGGACCAACTCCATTCAGGGGAGCAACGAGCCGCTGTATGTCGTGGACGGTTTTCCGATGTCAGGCAGCAACCCGACGGTGTTGAACAACGCCGATATTGAAAACATCGAGATTTTGAAAGACGCTTCGGCCACGGCGATTTACGGATCGCGGGGAGCCAATGGCGTGGTGTTGATTACGACCAAACGGGGCAAGGCCGGCAAAACCAATGTCGATGTGGAAACCAGCTACAGCAGCCAGACGCTGCGAAAAAAACTGGACCTGATGAATGCGAAAGAATACGCGACGTTCTACAATGAGCAGGCGACCAACGACGGACTGAAACCGTATTTTACGCAGGCCCAGATCGACGGATTCGGGAACGGGTCTGACTGGCAGGATCTGGTGTTTCAGAAAGCGCCCATGAAAACGGTTGCGCTGAACATCAGCGGTGGCAACGAAAAAACGCAGTTTTCGCTGTCGGGCAGCACGTTTAATCAGGACGGCATCATCCGGGGCAGCGACTATAACCGGTATTCGCTGCGGGCGAACATCAATCACGCGATCAGCCGGAAGCTCAGCGTCAATGTGGCCAGCACCCTCACCCGGATCAAATCCAGTGCCCAGAACAGCCAGGGGAGCAACCGGGGTGGTTCGCTGATTGCGGGGGCGGTTTCGGCCCCGCCGGTTCTGGGACCCTACAAGGCCGATGGAACCTACGAAATGTTCGGAACGACCTACGCGTTCATCAACACGCAACTGCGCAACCCGATCAACACCCTCAACGAACAAAGTAATGCCACCCGGGGAAACCGGGTAATGACGAATGCCGCTTTTGTGTACAACCCCATTCCGGAACTGACCATCAAAATTTC
Source organism: Larkinella punicea (assembly GCF_003334855.1). GTDB lineage: Bacteria > Bacteroidota > Bacteroidia > Cytophagales > Spirosomataceae > Larkinella > Larkinella punicea. Next base: position 122,436 of record NZ_QOWE01000027.1, on the reverse strand, counting down.
GGGCGGTATTGAAAATTCCGACGACCGAACGGATTCCTATACCACCAACAACTTTTTTGGCTCACAGGGCGGGGCCAGTGTCAGCACCAGCCAGTTTACGAGTCTGCTGAACGAGAATACGATCAGTTACGCCAAAACCATCCGGCAAAAGCACAGTGTCTCGGCGGTGGCCGGGTTTACCTACCAGGATTTTGTCAGCACGTCGTTGAGTGGCAGTGGTCAGGGCTACATCAGCAACACCAGCCAGACCTACGACCTGGCTGCGGCCAGTACGCCGGGCATCCCCAACTCAGGCTACTCCAAATCGTCACTTCTGTCGTATCTGGGGCGCATCAATTACGCCTTTGACAGCAAATACCTGGCAACTTTCAGCTTTCGGGCCGATGGCTCTTCCAAATACAGCGAAGGCGATAAGTGGGGGTATTTCCCGTCCGGAGCGCTGGCCTGGCGGATTTCCAACGAGGATTTTCTGAAGAACAGCCGACTGGTTTCCGACCTGAAACTGCGGGTAAGCTGGGGACTGACGGGTAGCCAGGCCATTGGGGCCTATGCGACCCTGAATCAGCTCGTTTCGGCGAAAACCATCTTTGGCGATGCGCTTTATACCGCCTATGCACCCGGCACCAACCTGCCCGGAAACCTGAAATGGGAAACCACCGAGCAGAAGGACATCGGGATCGATTTCGGCGTTTTGGGAAACCGGATTCTGGTGACGGCCGATTATTACATCAAAAACACCCGCGATTTGCTCAATACCGTTCAACTGCCATCCTCGCTGGGATTCGTAACCACCATCCAGAACATCGGGGAAGTACAGAACAAAGGACTCGAACTCGGAATCAACGCCAATGTGCTGACCGGCGCTTTCAAATGGAACGTCAACACCAACGTGGCTTTTAACCGCAACAAGGTCATCAAACTGCACGGCGGACAGGATATTCTGGGCGGGTTTGTCGATCTGTCGGCGATTACCGACACGCGGAACATCCTGCGGGAAGGGCAACCGATGGGCCGTTTCTGGGGCTACCTCGAAGACGGGTATGACGAAAAAGGGAAGATCAAATACCGGGATCTGGATGGCGACAAAGCCATCACGGTGCGGGATAAAACCTACATCGGCGATCCGAACCCGAACTTTATCTACGGTTTCAATTCCAATATGTCGTACCGGAATTTCGACCTGACGATCTTTTTGCAGGGCACCCAGGGCAACGACATCTTCAACAGCAGCGCCATCAACAACACGGTCGATTACGGCTACGGCCTGAACATGCCCCGCGAGGTGCTGCGGGATCACTGGACGCCCACCAACACGACGGCCAAATACCCGGTCATCAGCAGCACCACGCGGACCAATGTCTCCGACCGGTTTGTGGAAGACGGTTCATACCTGCGGTTGAAAAACATTGTGCTGGCCTATAACCTGCCGGTTCAGAAGTGGGGTGTCAACTGGATCCGCTCGGCGCAGTTCTACGCCAGCGGCCAGAACCTGCTGACGTTCACCAACTATTCCTGGTGGGACCCCGAAGTGAACTCCAACGGCGGTGCCAACTCCACCGCCCAGGGGTTTGACCAGTACAGTTACCCAACTGCCAAATCGATCACCATCGGCCTGCGGGCGGGATTTTAATTTTGAATGAGTGAATGATAGAATGAGTGAATAAATAAATCCACAAGCTTCTTTTCCCATTCTATCATTCACTCATTCTATCATTCAAAATTGAAATTACTATGAAAAAGATATTCCTTCTCCCCATGCTCTTCCTGATGTCCTGTGAGGATGTTTTGAAGGAAGAGCCGAAAACCCTGGCGGTTGAAACCTTCTACAACACGAAAGTGGAGGTTGAAGCGGCCACCAACGCCATTTACACGCCCCTGCGCAGCAGTTCGACCAATGGCATGGGCGTCTACATCGCGGTGCTGGAAGGCCACATCGATTACGCGTTTGGCCGGGGCAGTTATGCCGTTCTGAACAATTTCCAGGGCCTTGATAACGTGAACATCAGCCGGGTTTCCGGTGCCTGGGAAGCCTATTACCTCAGTATTCGGAATGCCAATCTGGTGATTAAAAATGCACCCAACGGCAATGCGATCAGTAAAGCCGATGTCACCGGTTTTGTGGCCGAAGCCAAATTCCTGCGGGCGTTCAGCTATTTCCACCTGGTGCGCAACTGGGGCGGTGTGCCGATCCGGACGGAAGCCAACATGACCGAAATCGATGCCAAACGGAATACCGTCGATGAAGTCTACGCCCTGATTCTGGCCGATCTGAAAGAGGCCGAAACCAACCTGCCCGACCAGGTGACGCAACCAGGCCGACCGACCCGGTGGGCCGCGAAAACCATGCTGGCGGATGTCTATTTGCAGTTAACAAGATTCGCCGAAGCCCGTGACAAGGCCGATGAGGTGATCAAGTCGGGCAAATTTTCGCTGATTCCGGTTGCCACGTCCGACGACTTTCAGAAGGTATTTGGCCCGGATCTGATTTCTACGCCGGAAGAGATCTTTTACCTGAAATTTTCCCGCCAGCCAGCACAGGGTAACCTGTTTCCGACCTTGACCAATCACCCCGGAACCAAATTTCTGGGCGGTGGCGGTGGCGTTTTCGGTCTGCACGGCGACAACACCAACCCGGTTTACAAGAGCTGGGACAATGCCGATCTGCGCAAGGGAATCTGGTATTCCTGGAACATCGGCATCGGTGCCACGTCGTTGCTGAGCAAGAAATTCATCGACCCCAATTCGCTCGAATTTGCCGGTGCCGGGAATGATGTGCCCTGGTATCGCTACGCTGATTTGCTGATGATTTATGCCGAAGCTGCGGGCCGGGCGGGTAGTGCGCCAACGGCAGCCGCGATGGAAGCCCTCAATCAGGTTCACCGCCGGGCGTATGGTAAAAACCCAACTGCGGTTTCCACCGTCGATTTCAAGCTGGAAGACTATCCCACGACGGCGGCTTTCCTGAATCTGGTCGTCAAAGAGCGCGGTTATGAATTTCAGTACGAAGGCAAACGGTGGCTGGAGCTGAAACGGACGGGAAAAGCGCAGGAAATTATTCTGGCGGCTAAAGGAAAAACCATCGCCGACAAACATTTCCTGTGGCCGATCCCGGTTTCCGAACTGAATTACAACAAGGCAATCGATCCGGTGAAAGACCAGAATCCGGGGTATTAGCTAACCCCTAAATCCCCTAAAGGGGACTTGGACACAGTTTAAACCAGATTTGGAAGTCCCCTTTAGGGGATTTAGGGGCGAAGAGCGAAAATGTGAAATAGGAAAAAATATTTTAATCATTCAATCAGAAGCAAGACATGGATTCTAACCCTATCAATACTGAAATATCCTCTATGTTTAACCTGAACCGCCGGAAATTCCTGCGGTCTGCGGCCCTGGGCACCACCGCTCTTTCCGGTCTTGGTTTGGCCGAAGGGGCTGCTGCCGAACCAAAAGACGCGACCAAATTTTCGGAGCCTTCCCGCGATCTGCCCATCAAAGGCGATGTCGATGTGATCGTTTGCGGGGGCGGGCCAGCCGGGATTGCAGCCGCCATCACAGCCGCCCGCGCCGGTGCCCGAACGCAGTTACTCGAAATCCACGGCTGTCTGGGTGGCGTCTGGACGGCGGGGCTGCTGACTTATATCTTCGATTTCAACAAACCGGGTCTGACGAAAGAGATCATTAAAAAACTCGACGAACGCGACGCCCGGCGCAACAAGGTTCCGGATCAGTTTGTCTATGCGCCGGACGACATGAAGGTGCTGCTCGAAGAAATGTGCGCCGAAGCGGGCGTAAAATTTCTGCTGCATACCCGCGTGGCGGCCGCTTACAAAGACAAAAACCAGGTGACGACCGTCATCACCGAATCGAAATCGGGGCGGCAGGCCTGGAAGGCGAAAGTGTTTATCGATGCCACCGGCGACGGTGATCTGGGCGCTCAGGCCGGCAATAGCTGGGAAATCGGCAAAGGCGGTGATACTTGTCCGTGTCAGCCGCTGACTCTCAATACATTGGCGGTGGTGAAAGATGCCGCTGCACTGAAACCGTACATTTCGTTTTACCAGGACGACAACGGCAAAGCCAACATGGACTGGCACGTGAAAGCGACGAAGGAATTTATGAAAGAGATCAACCGCGCCGGCATTACGCCTTCCTACGGGATGCCCACGCTGTTCCTGATTCGCGATAATCTGGTGATGGTGATGGTCAATCACGAGTACAACATCAAGGCGTTCGATGCCGATGAAATTACCGAAGCCACCGTGCGGGCGCGGGCGGAGGTGTACAGCATTGTCCGAGGACTGAACAAACTCGGTGGGCCGTGGGAAGGGATTCAGATTGTGGCAACCCCCGAGCAGATCGGCATTCGGGATGGTCGCCGGATTCACGGTCGGTATACGGTTACCAAGGAGGATCTGGCGATGGGTGCCCGGCACCAGGATGCCGTCGTTCGGCCCACGTTCGGCGTCGATATTCACGCGTCCGACCGAAAAACCAATGAGACAGAAACCATCTCGCGGGGCGGTATTAAAATGATCCCCTATGACATTCCGTTGCGGGCGCTGATTGCCAAGGATGTCGACGGGCTGATGATGGCCGGTCGCTGCATCAGCGGTGATTTTACGGCCCACGCCAGCTACCGCGTTACCGGCAATGCCGTGGCAATGGGCGAAGCCGCCGGGGTGGTGGCCGCCCTGGCCGCCAAAAGCAAGCGATTGCCCCACGAGGTGCAGTGGAGCGAAGCCGTGGCGGTGTTGACCAAACTCGGGATGCGGAGTTGATGAAAACCGCCCTGCTGTTGTGGTTTTTGCTCCTTTCCAGGGCTTATGCCGACGTTGTTTTGCCCTCGATTCTGGCGTCGGACATGGTGTTGCAACAGGAAACCGATGTGGCCCTCTGGGGCTGGGCGAATCCGACCGAAAAAGTAACCGTCACCGCCAGTTGGGATAACCGGACGGTGAGCGTCACCGGTGCTGCCGATGCGACCTGGAAAATTCGCCTGCGAACGCCCAAAAGCGGTGGGCCGTATTCCATTACGATTCAGGGAAACAATACGGTTTTGCTGTCCAATATTCTGATTGGCGAAGTCTGGCTGTGTTCGGGGCAGTCGAACATGGCGTTGACTGCGGCCGGAGGGGTAAAGGATGCGCAGGCTGAATTGCCGACGGCCCACAACCCCAATTTGCGGTTTTTTAAGATGAACCGACGGGCAGCCGCTTCGCCCCAGAACGACGTAGGCGGAAACTGGTCGATTTGTGATTCGGTCAGTATGAAGCGGTTCAGCGCCGTCGGATACTTTTTTGGGAAGAAACTGCAAGCCGAACTTGGCGTTCCGATTGGCCTGATCGATATGTCGTGGGGCGGTTCCAAAATGGATACCTGGCTGCCCGAATCACTCATCAATCTGTATCCCGAAACCCGCCATTCGGGGCGGACGATGGTCAAAACGCCCTGGGCACCGAACGTTCCGGGCGTTTTGTTCAACGGCATGGTCGCGCCCATTACGCCTTTCGCCATTGCCGGGGTGATCTGGTACCAGGGGGAGTCGAACCGGCATTATGCGCCGGCCTATTACCAATTGACGCGTTTGCTCGTGGAAAGTTGGCGGGGCGCATGGCAGACCGATTTTCCGTTTTATTACGTTCAACTGGCTCCGTATCGCTACGGCGGAAAGTTTGAAACGGCCTTGGTTCGGGAAAATCAGACGAGGGCGATGGCTATTCCGAAAACCGGCATGGTGGTGACGACCGATCTGGTCGATAATCTGGACGATATTCATCCGGCTTATAAAAAAGAAGTCGGGAGTCGGCTGGCTAATTGGGCGTTGGCTGACACCTATCATCAGAAAATTGATTCGTACAAAAGTCCACAATACCGTTCCCTGCGCATCGACGGAAACCATATTTGGCTGACTTTCGACCATGCGCCAAACGGCCTGATTGCCAGAACCGGGGTGCTGACGGAATTTGAAATCGCCGGGGCCGATCAAGTTTTCAGGAAAGCACGGGCCCGGATTAAACACAACACCGTTGAAGTTTGGGCCGATAGCGTCGAGAATCCCGTCGCTGTCCGGTTTGCATTTCGGGATGCGCCCGAACCCACGTTATTCAGCACAGAAGGCCTGCCGGTCATTCCGTTTCGGACAGATGATTGGGATCTGGGGCTGGTTAAAAAGGAATGATGAATTATAAATGATGAACGCCAAATGTAAAAGTGTCCCCAGCTTGCACTTGCACTTTTACATTTGGCGTTTATCATTTTACATTTTTCATTCCCTTTTCTTTTCTTCCTTTTTTTGCTAAACTTTTTCTAAAAAAATCCCAACACCCACTACGTATATTCGGCTTTGAATTTGTCTTTATTCCAAAGAGACTAAAAACCTCGGGAATCAGAAGTTTAAATCGTCGTGTATGCGGACTGCTTTTACGCAAGAATCTTCGGAAAACACCGGTCGGAAAGACGGCAGTGAATCGATGGCAAACCTGCCCGGCGAGTCGGATGGGGCCGAACCGGTGACCACGCTGGATTCCGAATTGTTCATTCGCCGGACGTTCGGAACCGATCCGAAAAAAGGCTGCGAATTGCTTTTTCGGCTGTATTACAAACCGATGTGTACGCATGCCACCCGGTTTGTATATTCCCGCGAGATAGCGGAAGATCTGGTGGCCGACATTTTCTACAACTTCTGGAATACCCAGGCATTCAGTCAGGTACAGCATTCCTACCGGGCGTATCTGTTCCGTTCGGTTCGCAACCGGGCCTACAATTACCTGATGAATGAGCTGAAAAAAAGCGATCCGCTTGAGTCGGCCCTGCAGCAGGAATCGGCGTCCTCCGATGCACCCGAACGCATGATGCAATTCGAGGAATTGTACCGGAAAGTGGACGAACTGGTGGGAACCTTGCCCCCGCAATGCCAGAAAGTGTTCATCATGAACCGGTTTGAGGGGAAGAAAAACCGGGAAATCGCCGACGAACTCCACCTGTCGATCCGTACCGTGGAAACGCACATTGGAAAAGCCCTGGCAACTTTGCGAACCGGTTTGAAAGACAGTTGGATGTGGATGGTTTTGCTGGCCGGCATGACTGACTGGCCGATCTGAAATTCATCTTTTTCGACACTTCGACTACGTGTAGATCCCGTCCTTTTTGTCTAGCTAGAAACGGCGTCAAAACAACAACCGCTTCCGACGAGCCAAACCATGAATCCGATGATTACGAAAGAACTGGTGTTCGCGCATTTTGCCGGGAAGACCACCCCCTTGCAGAAGCGGCAGATCGAACAGTGGCTGCACGACGAAACCAACCAGGAATCGTTCTACCAGTGGCTGGTGGACTGGGAACGCCAGGCACCACCGTATGCGCCGGAACTGGACCAGGCCCTGGAGCGGTATGTGCAACACATGCAGAACCATCCGTCGATGGCTTCCGTCAGCAGCGTGGAAACCTTGCCTGATATCAGTCGGAAATCCCGGTTTTCAATCCGCTGGCTGGCAGCCGCAGCCGTCTTGATCGGGCTGGTTTTTGCGGGCTGGCTGGGCCGAAACCGAATTTATTACCAGACTTACCGGACGGATTTCGGCCAAACCCGCTCGCTGACGCTGTCGGATGGCAGCAAGGTGACGCTGAATGCCAATTCCGAATTGCAGGTGCCCCGGTTTGGGTTCGGAGCCGAAACCCGCGAGGTCGTTCTGTTCGGAGAAGCCTTCTTTTCGGTTACGCACCAGGCTGGGCATCAGAAGTTTCTGGTGAAAACCCGGGGTGATTTCAACGTAACCGTTCTCGGAACCGAGTTCACCGTCTATTCCCGGACGCGGGGTGGCAAGGTGATGCTTCGCCGGGGAAAAGTGGAACTGAGCTACACCGAAAACCGCCAACGCCGGCAGGTGATGCTGAAACCGGGTGATCTGGCGACATTTAGCCGACAGAACCAACTGCAACTGCGGAGTCAGGTGGAGCCCGAAAAATTCACGGCTTTTACGGAAAAACGCTTCGTTTTTGAAGACATGTCCCTGCGTGAGTTTGGCGATATGCTCACGGAAAATTACGGCTTGCAGGTAGAAATCAGCAGTGACCAGCTTGCCCGGCGCACGTTGGTGGGATCGTTCCGCGCCGACAATGTAGACGATTTGCTCGATATCATTTCCGAAGTTTTTGGCATCCGGGTTGTCCGGCACGACGACACCGTCCGGTTTGTCGAAGACCACTAACCATTCCTAAATCCTTTTGTTGCCATGAAAAGACCCTTACGAAAAACGCTCTGGGGCGGCTGTCTATTTGCCTTGTTTTCCCTGATGAGCTTCCCAAACCGGGCGCAGACATTGGCCCGCGCCCAGCAACCCACTGCCCGGCAGGAAAGCAATCCGGAAGTTCGCAAACTGCGTGACGTGCTGAAGGATTTGAAAAACCACTACGGCGTAGATATCTTGTTCGAGGGCGGTTTGCTGGAAGGCGTTACCGTTCCGGCGGGGCGGCTGAATTATAACCGGAAGCTGGAGTTTAATCTGGACAAACTGTTGAATGCGACCGGTTTGTATTACAAAAAAGCGCAGAATGGCGCTTACTTAATTCTCGACAAAAAACAGGATCGCCGGAATGCCGACTCGCCGGAAGTGCTGCACCGCGTGAATGAAACCACCCCCGGTTTTTCTGCCCCCTTGACGGCCACGATTCCGCCGGTTCAGGATCTGGTGGCGTCCGGTCCGGCGAAAAATGTAAGCGATCAGACGATTGGCGGAACCGTCACCAGCGAAACCGGTGAAGGGCTGCCGGGCGTCAGCATTGTTATCAAAAACACGACGCGGGGAACCACGACGGATGCCGACGGAAAGTTTAAACTCAGCATTCCAACCGGCGATGTGATTTTGATTTTTTCCTTCGTCGGGTATCTAAATCAGGAAGTTGCGGTCGGAAACCGTACGCTTATCGACGTCCGGCTGGCTCCCGATACCAAGGCGTTGGGCGAAGTGGTCGTTGTCGGCTACGGCACCCGAACCAAAAGCTCGCTGACCGGAGCCATTGCCTCCGTCAAAGCCGAGGAATTGAAAGCGACGCCGGTGGCCAATCTGGCGCAGGGGCTTCAGGGGCGCGTGAGCGGGCTGGACATGCGGCAAAATTCGGGAACGCCCGGAGGCAACATCAGCGTGCGCATCCGGGGGACGAACTCCATCAACGGAACGTCGGAACCGCTGTATGTGATCGACGGCATTCAGATTTCGGCTTCGTCGGGCGTCAATGCGGCTAATCCGCTTTCCCAGATCAATCCCTCGGACATTGAATCGGTAGAAGTGCTGAAAGACGCGGCTGCAACCGCCATTTACGGGGCCAGAGCGGCCAACGGCGTGGTGTTGATCACGACCAAACGCGGCAAAGATGGGGTGACGAACGTTTCGTACGACGGCTACATCGGTCAGCAGGAAACCACCCGGAAACTGGGCATTCTGAATGCGACGCAGTTTGCCCAGTTGGAAAATGCCACCTACAGCCCCACGGTCGTCTATCCCAATCCGGATGCGGTGGGGGCCGGAACCAATTACCTGGATTTGATTTTTCGCCAGGCGATGATTCAGAACCACCAGCTCTCGGTGAACACCGGCACGAACAAAACCCAGATTGCGCTCGGTGCAAATTATTTTAGCCAGGAAGGCATCATCAAAAAGACGGATTACGAACGGTATGCGCTCCGGGCCAACATCGACCACCGGATCAGTGAGCGGGTGAAGGTCGGTACCAGTCTGTATTATACCGCAACGGGCGAAAACCGGGTGAATGCGGGCGGAACTGGCGTAAATGTGACGAGCGCGCGCGAAGGGATTCTGGGCCGGGCCGTGGCGGCTCCGCCCACCTTGCGCCCTTTCCGACCGGACGGCAGCGTGTATTCCTTTGCCGATCAGTTCAATGGACGCTACCGGGAAACCGTCAATCCGATGGGCGAACTGGCGAAGAAAAATTATACCAGCGGGAACCGGTTTCTGGGGAATCTGTACCTCGAAGTGATGCTCCTCAAAGGACTGACTTACCGCGCCAGCCTCAACGCCGATCTGTCAAATAGTTTGCAGGAACAGTATTCGCCCCGCTCCATTGTCGACTCGATTTCGCTGAATAATCCCAACGCCGTGAACGGGTCGGCCAGTAACAACAGCAGCTACGCCCGAACCTTGCTGCACGAAAGCATCCTAACCTACAAAACCCAGTTCGGTCAATACCATACGCTCAATGCGACCGTGGTGTACGCGACGCAATCGGATATTTTGCAGAATAATAACCAGACGGCATCCGGTTTCGGGAACGACTTCACCGAAAACTGGTCGACGGCCAATGCCACGGTATATGCGCTGTCGAGCTTCCGGAATAAAAGCAGCCTGAGCTCGTGGCTGGGGCGGGTGGGATACGGGTTTAAAGACCGGTATTTTCTGGATCTGACGGGTCGGGTGGATGGCTCCAGCAAATTTGGCGCGAACAACAAATACGGTTTTTTTCCGGCGGTGTCGGCGGCCTGGCGGATCATCGAGGAAGAATTTATGAAGCCCGTCAAATTCGTCAGCGACCTCAAACTCCGGGCGAGTTACGGCGTCACCGGAAACGCGGGGGCCATCGGGCCGTACCAGTCGCTGGCGACGGTGAGCGGGCAGGGTTACAACTACAATTTCAACAATATAACCCAAACCGGTATCAACCCGAGCGGGATTGCGAACCCGGATTTGAAGTGGGAACAAGCGACACAACTCGACATTGGGCTGGATGTGTCTTTTCTCAATAACCGGCTGACTGTCGTCGCTGATTATTACCACAAACGGACCGATAACCTGCTCTTTACCAAAGCCTTGCCGATGTCGTCGGGCTACACGACGATCACGGGAAACTACGGTTCGATTCAGAACAAGGGGCTGGAACTGGCTCTGAGTGGCAAGATTCTGACGGGCGCGGTCAAGTGGGAAGCCTCGGGAAACATCACCTTCAACAAAAACAAGGTGCTGGCGCTGGACGGTATTCAGAACGAAATTGCGCTGTCGAGTTATTCCATTTTGAAAGTCGGGCAACCGCTGGGCATCTACCGGACGTATATGCTGGACGGCATCAACCAGACCGGCGAAACCTTTCTCCCCGGTTACGACGCGCGGACGGGCGGCTTTAAAATCAAGGATGTCAACGGCGATGGCAGAATCAGCACGGACGATCAGGTGATCGTCGGCAATGCGCAGCCCAAGTACTTTTTCGGGTTTTCCACGCTGGTGAAATACAGGAATTTTGAACTGAGCGGTTTTGTGCAGGGCGTGCAGGGAAGTCGGCTGTTCAACGGGTTCCGCTTTACGTTCGAAACGCCATCCGGTCAGGTCAACCTGCTGGAGGGGACGGCCAACCGCTGGTCGGCCACCAATCCCAACAACGAGTACGTCAAACCGGCGCAGGGCACGAACCTGCCGGTGGGCGATCGCTGGGTGGAAGACAATTCGTACATCCGGGTCAAGAACTTAACGCTGGCCTACAACCTTCCCCGCGTCAAATTCACCAAAGGTATTCGGGTGTATGTGGCTGGAAACAACCTTTTTACGCTGACCAAATACCAGGGATGGGACCCCGAATCCAATAACTACGGGAGTGCCAACGCGCTGTTTTACGACAACGGTACGTACCCGGCGGCCAAATCGTACGTAGTGGGTCTTCAGTGTACATTTTGATCCTAAACTCCCTGACTTTCATGAAACGATCTTTTTCAACATCCATTCTGGTGGCGGTTTTGGCGGGCTTCTGCTCCAGTGCCTGCCAGGAATTAGACGAAACCGTGTATTCGTCGGTCATCACGACCAATTTTTACAAAAGTGCGCAGGATGCCGAAGCGGCTTTAACAGCGGCTTACGGGTCGATCAACGACCTGTTCGACCAGGCACCCATAGTTTTTGCCGGTGATTTTGCCGGTGACCAGCTCTGGGTGAAACCGGTGGTGGGGCGCAATGTCTTTGCCGTCTACAGCTACGATACTGACTATTCGGGGCCGAAAAGCTTTGGCCGGACCGCCGAAAGCCCCTACGGTTTATGGCAGTTTTGTTACAAAGGCATCGAGAACGCCAACTGGGTGATCGACCGGGTGCCAGCCATCGGGATGGAAACCAACCGCCGGAATGCCATTGTGGGCGAAGCGCTGTTCCTGCGGGCGTTCTATCATTTTACATTGACGAAAAACTTCGGAGACGTCGTCATCCGGACCTCACCCAGCCAGAGTGAATCGGACGCGCTGGTGGCGAAAAGTCCCAAAGCCGAGGTCTATAAACAGATTTTCAAGGACCTGGAGGATGCCATTGCCAGACTGCCATCGTATGTGGCTTCCACGATCAAAGGGCGGGCTTCCAAAGAAGTCGCCATCGGGCTGTATGCCAAAGCGGCATTGTACGCTGAAGACTGGACAACCGCCAAAACAAAATCAATCGAGGTCATTAATTCCGGAAAATACACGTTGATGCCGAATGTACTGGATGTGTTCGACGTCGAAAAAGAGGATGCGGCCCGGCAGGAAAACATGTTTGCTTTTGAAGGCGATAACGCCACCCGGGCGCGCGGCACGACGTTGATGGGATTCTGCGGACCCGCCAACAGCGCCAGCCGGGATTACGGAAACACGACGTTCGGCTCCATTTTTGCCTTCCAGGCGTTTTTCGATTCGTTTAGCCCCACCGACAAACGGCGGCAATTACTGGACACCAGCTTCGTCAGTGTCGCGGGGAAAGTGGTTCCGCAGAAGGAAATTACGCCCTATACCGTGAAAGGCGTGCTGATCAAAAAATACATGGATCGAAACTCAGTCGGCGCAAAAGGACGAAATAACGTACCGATGCTGCGGCTGGCGGATTTGTACCTGATTGCGTCGGAAGCGGAAGCCCGGCTGAACGGCCCGACGGCAACGGCCTACCAGTACATCAACGCGATTCGAAACCGGGCGGGGCTGGCCAATCTCCAGCCTGGGCTGAGCAAAGATGATTTTATCCGGGCGGTTTTGCAGGAACGGAGCTGGGAGTTTTTCGCCGAAGGCGACCGCTGGTACGACCTGACCCGCACCAATACGTTTCTGACGGTGATTCCGAAAGCGGTCAACGAAGTGTATCCAACCCGCGCCCCCCAGCCGAAACACCGGTATTACCCGATTCCGCTGGATGAAATCCGGGCGAATCCCAAACTGGAACAAAACCCGGACTGGAAATGAGGCAATTCCGGCAAAAAACGGTTTTAAGCTTTACGGGATTGATCCTGCTGGTATTCAGTTCGTTTCAGCTAAAAACTGTTACGGTTTCCGAAGTAGAAAACCGCCAACTGGAAGCGAACGATAGCCTGAACGTTGAAAAAGCGCACCAGGAAATCTGGCGACGGTTTATCGACGAACATGCCATTCTGATCGATTTTGCGGATTTCAACGGCCACTTTGATCGTCCGACGGCGGCCGAGTTTCGGGAAAACAAACCCAACGCGCTGGGCTGGTGGACGCCGACTGAAAACGGTTCGATGTTTAATGGCTTGTATCTGGACGGCATTTGCCAGCGTTGGATGCACCGACGGAATGAAGACGACCGGCAAAAGGCGAAGCGACTGGCGCAGGGTCTTTTGTTCCTGGCTTCAATTGGCGACACCCCCGGTTTTATCGGACGTGGAGTAGCGACGGATGGCAAAACGCCCCCGGCGATGGGCTCGAACGATCAGACGTCGCCCTGGTTTTACGGACTTTGGCGTTACCTCGATACCGGTATGCCCGACCCGCCTGAACGGCGGCAGATCATTGCCAAAATGGCGGAAGTCGCCAACGCGTTACTGGCGAACCACTGGCGGTTGCCGACCATGTCGTATTCTCCGGCGCGGTTTCGGAACTCGTTTGCCAGCTTCAATTGGGAGGGTGCCCCCCGCTTGTTGTTCATCCTGAAAGCGATGCATCAGTTGACCGGCGATGCCAAATGGGACCAGCTCTATCAGAAAGCGGCCCGCGAAGTGGGCGGTGAGGCCAAACGCAGCCGACTCCAGATTTGTGCGGACGGCATGAAATTCGACGTTCCCAAGCAATTTCGCTGGACGGGCGTGTCGAGCACCGTGGATGTGCGGGCGCTTTGGGAAATGGAGAAAGACCCGGTTCTGCGAAAAGCGTATGAAGACGGGCTGAATGCCAGTGCGCGCAGTGCTGCCAGCGGGATCAGTCTATGGCGTCAATTCGATCACAACGATCAGAAAACCTTTCTGCACGACTGGCGGGTTTTGAACCAGTGGTGGAAACCGCAACGCAGCGAACAGGACGCGCTGGACGTTTCTCAAACGGAGTTGAATGAGCTGGTGAAGTTGTCTCCGCGCCGAAATCAGGAGCTGGGCTTTGTCCGCGAACCGCTCTGGATGGCGTGGATTGTCACGATGGCCCCCGACCGGAAGCTGGTGGAACAGCATCGGGCCGAAATCCGGGGTGCCCTGGCTCATTTTCGGCCTGACCGGCTCTATTATTCCCAGTTTTTCCCCGCCGAAGCCGTCTGGTTTCGTCTTCAGCATCCGTAAACGGTTTATGATGAAAAAGTGTATCCAGTCTTTTCAAGTGGGTTTTACGACGGGTTTGTCGGTTATTGGCTTCCTGCTTTTTCTCCCCGCCTGTGCCCAGAACCAGTCGGTTTTGCCGTCCGATGATTCGCTCCGGCAGCAGATCGAACGGGCGGGTCAGGAAATTGAAAAGCGGTTTATGAGTCCGCAAACCGGGATTCTGTACGATTACGCCAGTCGCGATGGAAACAATTTTATTCCAACCCCGGAAGAATGTCAGTCGGATAAACCGAATGGGCTGTCGTGGTGGTCGCCCATCGAAAACGGGGCATTTTTCAACGGGATTTACCTGGATGGCCTTTGCAATCGCTGGAAATTGAGCCGTAAAAAAGAGGATGCTTTGGCAGCCCGCAAGGTAGCCGATGGCCTGGTTTTGCTGGCCACCGTCGGGCGTGTCCCCGGTTTCATTGCGCGGGGCATTTCGACCGATGGAAAGAGCCACCACGTCGCCGGTTCCGACGACCAGACCGGGCCGTGGTTCTACGGTTTATGGCGGTATATCAAAAGCGGCATTCCCGATCAGGCCGAACAGAAACGCCTGATCAATCTGATGGAATCGGTGGGCAAGGCCCTGGAAAAAACAAACTGGCAACTACCGTGTGACCGGGCTGGCTACGGTTTTCGCGGCAATCTGACCGACAAAGGCTGCCGGATTTCGGTGCGGCTGGTGTTTATTTACCGGGCGCTGTACGATGTGACGAAGAACAAACACTGGCTGGACGGCTACCACCAGCGGTTGAACGAGATTCCCGAAGGCGATTCGATGAACCGGCTGGCATTGTGTTCGGCTGGCCTTCCGTACGAAACCGTTAATCTGGAAAAAGGCAACAAAACCGAAAATGAATTCTGGATTACCGGAATTTCACAGGCCATGCTGAAGGCGTTGGTCGAACTGGAAGACAACCCCGAACGGCGCGAAAAATTCCGGAACGGCCTGACAGCGGGAGCCGAACGGGCCGCCCTGCATTTGTCGAGGTATAAAAACTTTGACAACGCCCACGACCTGGTGTTTACCGAAAACTGGCGGTTTTTGAATAATCTGTGGAAACCGCAGCCCGACATTGCTACGACGCTCGACGTAGCGCTCAAGCAGGTTCGGGAGTGGAATAAGCTGTCACCGGCCCGTGGCTATGAAGACAAGCACATGCGCGAACCGCTGTTTGCCTGTTGGGTGGTGCTTTTGTCCGGCAATAAGGCGTTAATCGAGTGTTATAAACCGCAATTGAAAAGTGCGCTGATGCATTACGATTGGCAGCGACTGTACACGTCGCGGTTTTTTGTAGTCATCCCGGCCTATTACGAAGCGAAGCTGAATCAGGTTTTCTAGTAGTTATGAAAAAGGTTTAGCGGGTTTCCGTGGAAAAAGAACTGGTCTTGAAAAATTAAAAACCCGCTACATTTTGAAATATTTGGAGATTTGTTACAATTTTGATAATAAATCTCTGTGTGAATGCCTTACCAGAAACTCACCGATACCGAATTGTTAGACCTGCTCCGAAACGATGATGAGCAGGCTTTCAGAGCGTTGTATGAGCGGTATTGGTATAAAATGTACGTCGTGGCCCACCGCAAACTCCGGCGGAAAGAAGTAGCCGAAGAACTGGCGCAGGAGCTATTTGTGATGCTCTGGCAGAAACGGGATTCGCTCAAAATTCTGAATTTGCCGGCTTTTCTGGGCATTACGCTCAAAAACCTGATGGTGGATTACATCCGCCGGAACATTCTGGAAGAACACTATCTCGATCAACTCCGGTTGTTTTTTCCGGTCGAAACGTTTACAACCACCGAAACCGTCCAACTGAACGATCTGACGGAAGCCATTCAGAATACGCTGGCGCAGCTTCCCGAGAAAACCCGCGAGGTCTTCATCCTTCGGCGGTTTGAACAACTGTCAATCCGTGAAATTGCCCAGCGGCTGGAACTGTCCGAAAAAGCCATCGAATACCACCTTTCCCGTTCCACGTCCTTTCTCCGCCAGAACCTGCGCGATTTCGTCGCGGTTTGGGTGGTGTTTTTCCTTTGCCCCTAAATCCCAAAACGTCGGTCCTGCTACAAAATGAACCATCCCTACGGGATTGTTTTTGGTTTTTTGCGGGTGCGGTTTCTACAAAACGGGTCATCCCTACGGGATTTTTTTTGGGTTTGTGTGAATGTGGTTGCGTCATCCGTCCCGTAGGGATGGTTCATTTTGTAGCAAAGGCGTTCGTTTGTAAATGAATGAGTCCCGTAGGGACGGTTCATTTCATCCTTGTTCCTAACAAAATGGGCCATCCCTACGGGATTGTTTGGTTTTTCCTGTGGATGTGGTTTCTACAAAACGGGGCATCCCTACGGGATTGTTTGATTTTCCTGTGGATGTGGTTTCTACAAAACGGGGCATCCCTACGGGATTGTTTTGATTTTGTGTGAATGTGGTTGCGCCATCCGTCCCGTAGGGATGGTTCATTTTGTAGCAAAGGCGTTCGTTTGTAAATGAATGAGTCCCATAGGGACGGTTCATTTTATCCTTGTTCCTACAAAATGGTCCATCTCTATGGGATTTTTTGATTTTGTGTGGATGTGGTTGCGCCATCCGTTCCGTAGGGATGAATCATTTTGTAGGGACCCCAATCGCTTTTATGGGTGTCAAAAGAAAAAATCTCAAAAAAATCGCGTTTGACCTTAGGGATTTTCCGGTGGTATTCGTCTATGCCTTTTGAACGAACCACTCAGCCCGATGGATAGCGCAAAATACCAGGAATTGCTGGCCAAATACCTGAACGGCGACTGCTCCGACGAAGAGCGGGAACTGATCGACCAGTGGTTTGCGTCGCTGGATGCGGAGGTGGAATTGCCGGCCACGGCTGATGAAAAAAAACAACTTCTGGCCCGAAACTGGCAGGATCTGAGCCAGCGTACGCTGAGAAACAAACCGGTAAAGGAGATCCATTTCCGGCCTTACTGGGCAGCCGCTGCAGTTTTGGCGGTATTGATGGGACTCGGCTGGTATTTTCAGATTTGGAAAACGACTAGCGTACCGACACAACCGTTCGAAATTTCGGATGCAAAACCGGCCTTTCTTGAGAAGACCAACACCTCGGCCCTTCCCGAGCGGATCACCCTGAGTGACAAGAGTGTAGTAACCCTGGAACCCGGCAGCAAAATCCGATATCCGGCCACGTTCACCGGCCAGAACCGGGAAGTTACTCTGACAGGCGAGGCATTTTTTGAGGTTCAGAAAAATCCGCACCAACCGTTTCTGGTGTATTCAAATGATTTGATTACCAAAGTATTAGGAACCAGCTTTCGCATCAAAGCCAATGCGGCCAACCGGAACATTACGGTTTCGGTACGGACGGGGCGCGTGTCGGTGTATTCCCCCACGCTGGCGACGGTGGCCAAAACCAAATCCGACCCCGAAACCATTGGCGTGGTCCTGACGCCCAACCAGCAGGTAACCTACCTGGATCTGGAACACCGGCTGGTGAAAACGCTGGTGGAAAAGCCGGTTGTGCTGGTTCAGAAAGCCGAACTCCCCACCTTCACGTTTCAGAACACGCCGATCTCGGTGCTGATGACTGCCATTGAAAAAACGTACGGTGTCGATGTGGTGTACGACGAGGAGGTGATGAGTAACTGCTTCATTACTACTTCTCTGGAACAGGAAGACCTGTACGACAAACTAAACATCATTTGTAAACTGCTGGGAGCCAGCTACAAGGTGATCGACGCCCAGATCGTCATTTCCGGGCCGGGTTGCCAGTAACCAAACCGTTTCACACTTAACCCGAAAGGTATGATGTAATTCTAACGCAACTCAAAAAAAGAAGGTCGGCGATGGGTCCAAGCATCACCGACCGGATCAAGCCCCAGCCGCCGGATCGTGTTCCGACGCATCTTTTCAGATGTGCAGGGCTTCTTTGTCTTTGCCTAAATCCTCAAACAAAAACATCCAAAGGTATGAAATTACCTCGAATCTCTCACGCATTCGTCCTTACCCTTATGCGTATCACGTTTACCCAACTGATTTGTACGTTTCTGGTCGTGGGGGTGACCTACGCCAAAACCGTCAGCGCGCAGGCGCTGCTGGAACAACCCGTTACGCTGTCGATTGAGAATAAGGAAATTAGTGTGGTTTTATCCCGAATCGAAAAGGTGGCGAAGGTGACATTTTCGTACATCCCACAACAGATTCAGGCCGACCGCCGGGTGTCGCTCAACGTCACCAGCCAGCCATTATCTTCCGTTCTGGATCAGCTTTTCCGCAATGCCGCCGTGTCGTATGAAGTCGTGGGCCGGAAGCAGATTTTGCTCAGCAAACCGCCGGTTTCGCCCGCCATCAATCCCGGGATTTCACCGAAAAGTACCCAACTCGAAACCGAAAAACCGCTCGACCGGGCGATTACCGGAAAAGTGACGGACGAAAAAGGCGAAGGCTTGCCGGGTGTGAGTGTGGTGGTCAAAAACACGACGCGCGGCACCAGCACCGATGCCGACGGTCGCTTTAAACTGAATGTGCCGGACAATGCAACGACACTGGTTTTTTCGTTCGTGGGCTATTTGAGCCAGGAAGTGGCGATTGGAAACCGCACGGATCTGGCGGTTGATCTGAAAGTCGATACCAAAAGCCTGGAGGAAGTGGTGGTGGTGGGCTACGGAACCGTCAAAAAAAGCGATCTAACCGGTTCGTTATCGCAGGTCAAATCCAAGGAACTGAACGCTTTTCCAAACAGCAATGTGTTGCAGGCCTTGTCGGGCCGGGCGGCTGGGGTGCAGGTTTTGCAAAATACCGGTGCGCCCGGAGCCGGTGTCAGCGTTCGGATTCGGGGTACCAACTCCATTCAGGGCAGCAACGAACCGCTGTATGTCGTGGATGGTTTCCCGATTTCGGGCAGCAATCCGACGGCCCTCAACAATTCGGATATTGAAAGCATCGAGATTCTGAAAGATGCCTCGGCCACGGCCATTTACGGTTCGCGGGGTGCCAACGGCGTCGTGATCATCACGACCAAACGTGGCAAAACCGGCAAAACCAACGTCGATTTCGAGACCAGTTACACCAGCCAGAAGCTGATCAAAAAACTGGATCTGATGAACGCGAAAGAATACGCGACGTTCTACAACGAACAGGCCCTCAACGATAAATTATCCCCTTACTTCACACAGGCGCAGATCGACGGTTTTGGCGAGGGGTTCGACTGGCAGGATCTGGTGTTCCAGAAAGCGCCCATGACCACCTCGGCGCTGAACATCAGCGGAGGAAATGAGAAAACCCAGTTTTCGGTGTCGGGGAGTGTGTTCAACCAGGCCGGTATTGTCAAAGGCAGTGATTACAAACGGTATTCACTGCGGGCGAATGTGAATCACGAAATCAGTAAGAAGTTCAGTGTCAACCTCTCCAGCACGCTGACCCGCCTGAACACGGGGCGCAAAGACAGTGGGGGAGGGAGCCGGGGGAACTCGATGATTTCGGGGGCGATTTCGGCCCCGCCGACGCTGACACCCTACAAAGATGACGGCACGTATCGCGTGTTGGCCACTTCATATCCGTTTGTGGCGACGGATTTAATCAATCCGCTGAATTTTATCAACGAACAATCCGACCAGATCAAGGCGAATCTGGCGCTGGTGAATGCGGCCTTGATTTTTCGCCCCATTCCCGATCTGACCATCAAGATTGCGGGCGGTATTGAAAACCGCGATGACCGCACCGACTCCTATCGCACCCGCAATTTTGTGAACTCGGCGGGTGTCGCCGGTGTCAGCACCAATCAAATTACCAGCCTGTTGAGCGAAAATACGATCAGCTACACCAAAAGCTTTCAAAAACATTCGGTGTCGGCCGTTGCCGGTTTTACCTACCAGGATTTTGTGAGTACGTCACTGTCCGGGAGCGGTAACGGTTTTCTGAGCGACATCTTCGGTACTTATGACCTGAGTGCTTCCATCACGCCGGGCATTCTCAACTCCGGGTATTCCAAGTCGGTTTTGCTCTCGTATCTGGCGCGCGTCAATTACAACTTCGATGGAAAATATTTGGTAACGGCCAGCTTTCGGCGCGACGGTTCTTCGAAATACAGCGACGGCAACAAGTGGGGCGCTTTTCCGTCGGCGGCTTTTGCCTGGCGCGTCTCCAATGAGGATTTCCTGAAAGAAAATACCGTGATCTCGGACCTGAAATTCCGCGCAAGCTGGGGGTTGACGGGCAGCCAGGCCATTGGGGCGTATGCAACGCTGAACCAGCTTTCGTCGGGCAAAACCGTGTATGACAATGCGTTATACAACACGTTTGCACCCGGTACGCGCCTGCCCGGCAATCTGAAATGGGAGACGACGGAACAGAAAGACGTTGGAATCGATCTGGGAATTCTGAAAAACCGGGTGACGTTTACGCTCGATTACTACATCAAAAATACCCGTGATCTGCTCAATACCGTCGTTCTGCCGTCGTCGCTGGGCTTTACCAGCACGATTCAGAACGTGGGACAGGTTCAGAATAAAGGCTTCGAACTGGGTGTTGATGCCCGGGTCTTTACCGGCGCTTTCAGGTGGGATCTGAATGCCAACCTCTCCCTGAACCGCAACAAAGTGGTGAAGTTGCAGGGGGGCGAGGACATTCTGGGCGGAACCGTTAGTGTCGTTGCCATTAACGACGTGACGAACATCCTGCGCGAAGGCCAGCCCATCGGGCGGTATTGGGGCTATGTCGAAGAGGGGTATGACGACAAAGGCAAAATCAAGTTCAAGGATCTCGACGGCGACGGGGCCATCAGCATCAAGGATAAAACCTACATCGGCGATCCGAATCCCACGTTTACGTTTGGCGTGAATTCGGCCATGAGCTACAAAAATTTCGATCTGACCATTTTCCTGCAAGGCGTTCAGGGCAACGATCTGTTCAACGCCAGCTCGATTGTCAACACGATGGACTACGGTTTTGGCCTCAACATGCCGAAGGAGGTTTTTTACAACCACTGGTCGCCCACCAATCCGAACGCGAAATACCCGATCATCAGCAATTCCAGCCGGACGAGTGTGTCGAACCGGTACATCGAAGACGGCTCCTACCTGCGGCTGAAGACCATTCAACTGGCCTACAACCTGCCGGTGCAAACCTGGGGCGTCAACTGGATTCGGAATGCGCAATTGTATGCCAGCGGCCAGAACTTGCTGACACTGACCAACTACTCGTGGTGGGACCCCGAAGTGAACTCCAACGGCGGAGCCAACTCAACCAACCAGGGCTTTGATTTCAACAGTTATCCATCCTCCAAATCCGTCACCGTCGGCGTGCGGGTTGGGTTTTAATTTTGAATGAGTGAATGATAGAATGAGTGAATGATAAAAATAGAAGAAAGAAGCTTATGGATTTATTCTATCATTCACTCATTCTATCATTCAAAATTGAAACTACTATGAAAAAGATACTCCTTCTCCTCTCAATACCCCTGCTTCTGACGGCTTGCGAAGACGCGCTGGTGGAAGCCCCGAAATCCATTGTGGTCGAAACGTTTTTTAACACGGCCAGCGATGTTGAAACGGCGGTGAATGCCATTTTTTCGCCCCTGCGCAGCACCATGTACTCGAACTACGAAGCCACGCTCGAATGCCAGGCCGACTATGCCTCCGGTCGGGGAAGCTGGGCACCTTTGCACGAGTTTCAGGGCTTCAACGACGCCAACATTTCGCGGGTGTCCGGTTTCTGGAACTCGTTCTACCTCAGCATTCGGAACGCGAATCTGGTGATTAAAAATGCGCCCACCGGCACATCCATCAGCAAAGCCGATGTGGATCGGTACGTCGCCGAAGCGAAGTTTCTGCGGGCGTTTAATTACTTCCAACTGGTGCGAAACTGGGGGGGCGTTCCGATTCGGACGGAAAGCAACATGACCGATATCAACCTGAAACGAAGCACCGCCGATGAGGTGTATGCCCTGATTCTGGCCGATTTGAAAGAGGCTGAAACCAACCTGCCCGAAAAACCGGCTCAGGTGGGCCGACCGACGAAATGGGCTGCCAAAACCCTGCTGGCGGATGTCAATCTGCAACTGGGAAAATTCGCCGAAGCCCGCGATAAAGCCGAAGAGGTGATGAAATCCAACCTGTTTTCGCTGGTGCCGGTGGCGACCAAAAATGACTTTCAAACCAAGGTGTTCGGGCCGGATCTGGTGTCGACGTCGGAGGAAATTTTTTACCTGAAATACACCCGTCAGGTTGGCCAGGGAAATTATATGCTCTGGATCAGCAACCACCCGGATACGAAATTATTCAACTTCGGTGGTGCGTATGTGATTTACGTCGATGTGAACAGCACATATTACAAATCGTGGGATGCCGGTGATCTTCGCAAAAGCATGTGGGATTTGATCAACTTCGGTCTGGGGGCCAACACGCTCGTGAGTTCGAAGTTTATCGATCAGGCCGCCGTGGGACAAAACGGCGCGGGGAATGATGACCCGGTTTACGGCTATTCGGACGTGTTGCTGATCTATGCTGAAGCTTCGGCCAAAGCCGGGAACGGCCCCACAGCCGCCGGGATGGAAGCCCTGAATCAGGTGCATCGCCGGGCGTTTGGCAAAGCCCCCGCCGTGGCGTCGGCGGTGGATTTCAAACTGGCCGATTACAACGCTGCGACGTTCGTTGATCTGGTTTTAAAGGAGCGGAGTTACGAATTTCAACTGGAAGGAAAACGCTGGCTGGACCTCAAACGAACCGGAACCGCCAAAGCCGTGATTCTGGCGGCCAAAGGCAAAGTTGTCGCCGACAAACACCTCCTGTGGCCCATCCCGGTTTCGGAAATGAATTACAACAAAGCCCTGAACCCGGCGACGGACCAGAATCCGGGGTATTAAAAATGGGTATGCGGTTTAGTGTTTATCATTGAGTCTGATTGGTATCGATTTAGGTAAATTCGAACGCGCACTATGGGATTCCTGGCCGCGTAGCGGACGAATGTTTGTAGAAGAAGTAAGTGGTAAAACCCGCGTGCCTTTGGGTACGCAATCAGTGCTGAAAATTGCGTACCCAAAGGCACGCAGGAGAACTCTGGTAGCCTTTTTTGCTACAAACATTAGACCGCTACGCGGCCAGGAATCTCATAGTGCGCGGTAAACGCTAAACTAAAAATTGCAAACCCGAAAACTTGAAAATCATGGAAAAAATAAAAAGAAGATCCGCTTTAACCTCGCTCGGTGCACTTTCCTTCGGGATGGCCGTACCGACCTTGTCGAAAGGCGAACGACTGAGTGAGCCTTACAAACTGGTTCAGCAAACGCTAAAAACCGACATCCTGGTGATTGGTGGCGGCACGGCGGGCGTGGTGGCGGCCATTCAGGCGGCCCGGGCCGGACGCAAAACGATATTGGTCGAAAACGGAAGCCAGCTTGGCGGCACGACGACGACCGGCGGGGTGAATTATCCGGGAATCTTTTTTGCCTGGGGCAAGCAGGTCATCGGCGGCATCGGCTGGGAAATGGTGCAGGAAGCCGTTGCCCTGAATGACGATACCTTGCCGGATTTTTCGATTCCCCACGGCAAAAACCACCCCCGGCATCAGGTGCGGGTAAATGGGCAGTTGTATGCCATGTTAATCGAGGAAAAAGCCGTTGCCGCAGGCGTACAAATCCGGTTTTACGAAACCCCCACCAGTGCAACCTTTCAGAAAGGAAACTGGACCGTTCAAACCGTCGGCAAGGGCACCAGCACGCAGATCATCTGCAACCAGTTGATCGATTGCACCGGAAATGCCTACGCGGCTTCGCTGGCCGGTTTTCCGCTGCTGCGGGAGTCGGTCACGCAACCCGGAACGCTGATGTTCCGGCTGGAAGGTTACGATTTTAAATCGCTGGATTTAAAGTTGATCAAGGGCCGGTATGAAGAAGCGATCCAGAAAGGCGAACTCGTCAAAACCGACTTTCGGAACAACATCGTGGGCCTGTTGAAAAGCGCAGGAGACAACATCCAGCACGTGATGGGCGCCGATTCCACGACTTCCGAAACCCATACCGTGGCGAATTTGAAAGGGCGGTCGTCGCTGCTGACGACGCTACGGTTTCTGCGAACGCTGCCCGGCTGTGAGAAAATCCGGCTGGCGGATGTGCAGAACGAAACTGCCGTGCGGGAAACCTACCGCATCGACGGCCATTACAAAATTACGCACGAAGATTACGTCACCGGGAAAGTATTCGACGATGCGGTTTCGTATTCCTATTATCCCATCGACGTCCACGACGAAAACGGCGTGATTCCTGATCATTTGAAGGAAGGCGTGGTGCCGACGGTGCCGCTGCGGGCGCTGGTGCCGAAAAACAGCCGGAATTTTCTGGTGGCCGGGCGGATGGTGAGCAGCGACCGGCTGGCGAATTCGGCGCTTCGGGTGCAGGCATCCTGCATGGGCATGGGTCAGGCGGCCGGAGCCGTGGCGGTTTTAGCCAATTTGCAGAACAAAACACCGCTGGACGTGTCGATGAAAGACCTCCGGAAACTGATTGAAGAACACGGCGGAATTGTGCCGGTTTCGGCTCAAAAAGGGTAATTTTTTTGGTATGCGAAATTGGCTCAGGATAGGTTTACTCAACGCGGTTATCATAGTGGCAATCCATTTTTTGGCTTGTTCAAACATGTCGCTTGCTGCCCCTAAATCCCCTAAAGGGGACTTGGACACTGAAGTGAAAGGATGCAAAAAGTCCCCTTTAGGGGATTTAGGGGCGCACAGTCGTGAGCGGATTCGCTATTTCCAAACCCAAACGATTCCGCTAAAATCGGATACGATTCAGGCGTTTGTGAGTCAGTTTAAAGACGATGCAGGCAACGATACCCTGTTTCAGATTCGGTCGAAAGAAGGGTATCCGGTTTCGTATTTCCGGAAAATTAAAACGAGTGTCTGCTTCGATAACAAATGCCGGTTGCTGGACATTGTGCTCTACTGGAACGTCACCGGACGCTATTTGGGCTATGAATTGCCGGAAGGGGAATTTCTGAGCAAGACGGAACACGAACCGTTCAAACCCGCTGAATACGCCCGGTTGAACGACCTGCTGGCCGATCCGTTTTCGCCACTGGCCAACTTTTCGTACGAGGAACTAGTGCCTAAAGCCGATCTGGCGGCTTCGGGACTGGATGCGGTTTCGTCGGCTACCTCGAAAAATGTGCTGAATTACGTGGTCGAAGGGGCGGTGTATACGACCTACAAAATGTGGCATTTTGTGTATGGTGCCGCGCAAAAGGAAGTGATCAAATTGACCGAAAAACGATTGTCGCCCGGTTTTCTATTGAAGGTGCTGGAAAGCTCCGATTCCGGCGATAAAATCTGGGCGCTGAACCACATTCGCGGGCAGGTCGAGCTGACGCCCGCGCTGCGAAATACCGTTCTGAGTTTCATCGATAACAACCGGTTTAATCTCGCCGAACGCGCCATCAACGCCCTGAATCCCGCCGAACTGAAATCAGATTCGTTGCAAAAAATGCTGTTTGAAAAATACCCCAAAGTGAATTACAGCCTGAAAAACCTGATCGTTACCAAACTGAAAGAAGCCCCCCATCTCAACTCTTCGGTCAAAACCGCCCTGGCCAATGCCTTGAAGTCGGCCAATGGTGAACTACTGACCAATATTCTGGATCTCTTCAAACAACACCGAGTGTCGGATCGGGAAACCGGGCGGATCATTGCCGGCCTGTTGCAAAGTGAGAATAATTTCCTCTCCCAAAAAGCGTTTATCTACCTGAAAAGTGCGAATATTGACGATCAACGCGTGACGGAGCAACTGAATGCCTACAAAACGAAGCATCATTTATAGTCGAAACAACGCATGAAAGGACTGGTATGGCTGATCGTGCTGGTTCCGTTTTGGGGCAAATCGCCTGATTATCAGCGGTCGGCGGAGGTTCCAATGGTTAGTCTGGAAGGCGAAGCGCAGGGCACAACCTACCACATCAAATACCGCGACGAACGCCAGCGCAATTTTAAAAAACCGGTCGATTCGCTGCTTACCGAAATCGATCTTTGTCTCTCCACCTACCGCCCCGATTCGGAGATTTCGCAGTTCAATCAATCCGAATCGCACCGGTTTCAACGCCCTTATTTTTACCCGGTTCTTAAAAAAGCCGAAGAAGTATATCGGATTACCAACGGTGCCTTCGATCCGACGGTGAAACCGCTGGTCGAAGCTTATGAACAAGGCAAAAAGTCCGGGGAACCCTGGCTGCCCAATACGGATTCTTTGCTGGAATACGTTGATTTTCAGTATATTTCGTTTGATACGGTTTCCGTAAAAAAGCGCAAAAAGAACGTCCGGCTGGATTTCAACGCACTGGCCCAGGGCTACACCGTTGATGTCCTGGCGGTTTTTCTGGAGTCAAACGGCATCGATCACTACATGGTGGAAGTGGGCGGAGAGGTTCGCTGCCGGGGCGAACGCAGCATCGGGCAATGGTGGAACGTCGGGATCGAAAGCCCGGTGCGACCCGGCGGGCTGCAGTCGTCGGTTCGGATGGCGAACCGGGCGATGGCGACGTCTGGCAATTACCGCAACTTTTACCGGCAAACCGGCGAAACCTACGGCCACATCATCAACCCCAAAACCGGTTTTTCCAAACCCGACGCGCTGCTGAGTGCCACGATTTTTGCCAAAGATGCCATGACCGCCGACGCCTTTGCCACGGCTTTTCTGGTGATGGGCCTGGCCAAAACCCGGCGGTTTCTGTCCCAACACCGCGAACTGGACGCCTATTTGATCTACAAAGACGATGCGGGAAACCTGAAAACCGTTGCCACGGACGGGATCAGGGAGTTTATCAAATAACATTTGGGTTTTATTGCTACATTTACACGTTTTATTCCAACCCTTACAAACCTTACGGGGCGTTTATGAACTCAACTCGTTACTCTTCTTTTTTCCGGCTGTCACGGCGGGCTTTGGCCTGGTCCACCGCCGGGCTGATCGTCGGGGGCGTCCTGGTAGGCGCCTGGCAAAACGACAACCTCAATCAGGCTTCCGGGGAATACCTTAACCGTTTATTCGCCGGACTTTCCGACGACGACAAGCGCGATCCGAAATACGCGGTGGGTAGTCTGAACGTAGCACCGGGTCTGGAAGCCAGGCTCTTTGCCGCCGAACCGATGCTGACGAATCCGACCAACATCGACGTCGATGCCCGGGGGCGCGTCTGGGTTTGCGAAGCGTATAATTACCGCGCCAACATCAGCGGAAACCCCACCCGCCCCGAAGGCGACCGGATTCTGATTCTGGAAGACACCAACGGCGATGGGCAGGCCGACGTCACCAAAACGTTTTACCAGGGGCCGGAACTGGTTTCTCCGCTGGGCGTCTGGGTGCAGGGCAACAAGGTCATTGTGTCGGATAGCCCAAATGTGTTTGTGTTTACGGACGAAAATGGCGACGATAAAGCCGATAAAAAAGAACTGCTGTTTACCGGACTCAGTGGGGCCGACCACGACCACGGGATGCACTCCTTCGTTTTTGGACCCGATGGCAAGTGGTATTTCAATTTCGGCAACGAAGGCAAGCAAATCCGCGACAAAGACGGCAAAGCTATTTTTGACCGCACGACCGGCAAAGAAATCGATACCAAAAACTACCGCCAGGGCATGGTTTTCCGGTGCAACCCGGATGGCAGTGACATGGAAGTGCTGGGCCAGAACTTCCGGAACAACTTCGAAGTCGCGCTGGATTCCTACGGAACCATGTGGCAGTCGGACAACGACGACGACGGCAACAAGGGCGTTCGGATCAATTATGTGATGGAGTATGGCAATTACGGCTATACTGACGAAATGACCGGCGCGGGCTGGCGCGTGAACCGCACCAACCTGGAAGCCACCATTCCGCTGCAACACTGGCACCTGAACGACCCCGGCGTGGTGCCGAATTTGCTGCAAACCGGCGCGGGTTCGCCCACCGGTATTATTCTGTATGAAGGAAAATTGCTGCCGGAAGTGTTTCAGGGTCAGATGATTCACTGCGACGCGGGGCCAAATATCGTTCGGTCGTATCCGGTCACGAAAGACGGCGCGGGCTACAAAGCCACCATCGTGCCGCTTTTGGAAGGCGTGCGCGACCAGTGGTTCCGGCCTTCGGATGTGTGCGTTGCGCCCGATGGTTCGCTGCTCATTTCCGACTGGTATGATCCCGGTGTGGGTGGTCACCAGGCGGGTGATCAAAACCGGGGACGGGTCTACCGCGTGGCCCCACCGAACACACCGTACAAAATACCGAAAGTCGATCTGGCTACGACCGCCGGTGCCGTTGAAGCCCTGCAAAGCCCGAACATGGCGATTCGCTATGCCGCCTGGAACAAACTGCACGATCTGGGCACGAAAGCCGAAAAAGACCTGGCGAAACTGTACAAAACATCACCCGATCCGCGCATGAAAGCCCGCGCCCTCTGGTTGCTGAGCAAACTGGATGGCAAAGGCAAAAAATACATCGAAACCGCGCTGAAAGAAAGCGATCCGAACCTGCGCATCACCGGTTTGCGGGCCGCTCGTGAATTGAAAACTGACATTATTCCCTACGTGAAGCAGTTGGTGAACGACACTGATCCGCAGGTTCGCCGGGAATGTGCCATTGCCCTGCGCCGGAACACATCACCCGAAGCGCCGGATTTGTGGGCGCAACTGGCCGCCAAACACGATGGCAAAGACCGCTGGTATCTGGAAGCACTCGGCATTGGGGCTGATGGTCAGTGGGATGCGTATTATGCCGCCTGGTTGAAACGGTCGGGCGCGAATCCGGTGGCTACCGATGCCGGGAAAGACATCGTCTGGCGGGCTCGCACCAAAGAATCGGTGCCCTTGCTGGCCAGTCTGGCGGGTGATTCGAAAACCGATTTGACGAGCCGGTTGCGGTATTTCCGGGCCTTCGATTTCAATCCGGGGGCTACCGAAAAATCGACCGCTTTGCTGAGCATTCTGAAAACCAACCCGAACGACGTACAAATTACCAAACTGGCGTTGCGCCACCTCGACCAGAACTTCGTGAAAAATTCGCCGGAAGCGATGGCGTCGTTGACCAAATTGCTGGACGAAACCTACGGCAAACCTGAATACATGGAAATGGTGAGCCGGTATGAACCCGTAGCCGAAAATCCGCGCTTGCTGGCCCTGAGTCAGAAGCAGTTCAACGACATTGTGGGCCGCGACGCTACCCGTCAATTGTTGAAGCAGGGTGGTGGGAAGCAGGTCTGGGAAATCCTGAATGGCAGCAACCCGGAAGCCGCCATCAACATGGTGTCGGCTCTGCGCTGGGTGGGAACCAAGGAGTCGCTCGAAATGCTGAAAACCATTGCGTTGGACGAAAAGCGTCCGACACTGCTGCGGAAAGAAGCCACCCGCGCCATCGGCGGCAGCAACGACGGGGAAGAAATGATTCTGTCACTCCTGCGCTCCGGCCAGATTAAACCGGAGTACAAAACGGCGGCTGTTCAGGGGGTTAGCAACACCTGGCGGAAGAAAGTCCGGACGGAAGCCGCCAGTTATCTCGACGGTGCCAAAGGCGCAGAAGGCAAGAAACTGCCCGCCATTCCGGATCTGCTGGCCATGACCGGCGACGCAGGCCGGGGGCTGACGGTTTTCAAGACCAATTGCGCCATTTGCCACCAGATCAACAGCGAAGGCATGGATTTTGGCCCCAAACTGTCCGAAATCGGGAGCAAATTGCCGAAAGAAGGACAATACCTTTCCATCTTGTATCCCGATGCCGGGGTAAGCTTCGGCTACGAAGGGTTTGAGGTCAAATTCAAAGATGGCAGCACGGTTTCCGGGATCATTTCCAGCAAAACCGAAACCGACCTGCAAATGAAGTTTCCGGGTGGGGTGGTGAGCGATTACAAAATGAGCGACGTCGTTTCCATGAAGCAAATGGATGCCTCGATGATGCCTTCCGGATTGCAGGAAAACATGTCTACGCAGGAACTGGTCGATTTAGTGGATTACTTATCGAGTTTAAAGAAAAAATAGAACCTTCCTTTATCATGATTCAACGACGCGATTTTGTCAAATCAACGTTAGGCCTTGTCGGTGCGACGCTTGTCGGCAATGCCCTGGCGGGTACGAATGCTGTACAGCCGCAGACGGTGGTGAAAAACAAGTTCAAATTACAATATGCCCCCCACTTCGGGATGTTTACAAATAGTGCCGGGAAAGACGTGATCGACCAGCTAAAGTTCATGGCCGACAACGGTTTTACCGCCCTCGAAGACAACGGAATGATGGGCCGTCCGGTGGAGGAGCAGGAGAAAATCGCGAAGGAAATGACTCGCCTGGGCATGAAAATGGGCGTTTTTGTGGTCGATAAGGGCGGAAACGGACAAAATACGCTCGCGGCCGGCAAACAGGAATTCATCGACATTTTTCTGGCGGGTTGCAAGAAAGCCGTCGAGGTGGCCAAACGCGTGAATGCGAAATTCATGACGGTGGTTCCCGGTGATTTTCAGCGCAATCTGCCCATCGGCATTCAAACCGGCCACGTGATCGACGCGCTGCGCCGGGGATCTGACATTCTGGCCCCCAACGGGTTGACGATGGTGCTGGAACCGCTGAGCGACACGCCAAATCTGTTTTTACGCACTTCCGACCAGACCTACGAGATTTGCCGCGCCGTCAACAGTCCGGCCTGCAAAATCCTGTTCGACGTCTACCACATGCAGAAAAACGAAGGGCACATCATTCCGCACATCGACTGGTGCTGGAGCGAAATCGGCTATTTCCAGATCGGCGACAATCCGGGCCGGAAGGAGCCGACGACGGGCGAAATCAATTACAAGAACGTTTTCAAACACGTGTACGAGAAAGGTAAAGCCGAAAACAAGGACTTTATCTGGGGCATGGAACACGGCAATGCCTATCCGGGCAAAGAAGGTGAAACCGCTTTGATCAAAGCCTACGTCGAGTCGGACAGCTTTACGGTTTAGTATTCATGGAGCGCCGGGCGTCCGGCGCTCCATTCTATTGTTCAATCACGGTTGCCGCCCCCAATCAGGCTGGCTGAGGTCCAGAAAATCGTGATACGTCTTCATTTCACTCATCAGGCGGTTTTCCAGCACCTTCTTTTTTTGCGCAAAATCCGGGTTGTTCGCCAGATTGTTCACTTCGTACGGGTCTTTGTTGAGGTCGAACAACTGCGTGGTTTCCTGCCGATTGACGTTGTATTTGATAAGTTTCCAGTTGTCGCGGGTTCGCACGGCCCGCTGAAAATCCCGGTAGGCATAATAAACCGACTCCCGGCCCGGCTTTTTGGTTCCTTTTATAAAGGGGAGCAAACTCTGGCTTTCAACCGTCGCTGGTGCCGGCATCCCAAGAAAATCCGTCACCGTCGGGAAAATATCGGCGAGATAGGCCAGCGCATCGACGCGCTTGTTTTGCGGCAGGGCCGGATGGCTGATGACCAGCGGTACGCGCATGCTGTGTTCGTATAGATTCTGTTTGCCCAGCAAGCCGTGACTGCCCACTGCCAGCCCGTTGTCGCCCGCAAAAACGATCAGCGTCGTTTCGAGTAAGCCGTTCTTTTCCAGTACATTCAGAATCCGGCCAACCTGGGCATCCAGCTCCGAAATCATGCCGTAATAGAGCGCAAGTTCCTCTTTCGCCTGCACTTCGGTCAATGGGCGCGGCAGTAGTTTCTCATCGCGTACGTTCAGTTCTCCATTGTCGAAGGGGTGCTGCGGGAGAAAATTAGCGGGCAATTTCATCTGTTCTTTCGGGTATAACTTCCGAAAAGCTTCCGGCGGGGTGCGCGGGTCGTGGGGCGACGTGAACGCGACGTAGCAATAAAAAGATCGGTTTTCCGGTGTTCGGTTGGTCAAAAAGGCGATGGCTTCATTGGCATACAGTTCCGACGAATACACATCGGCCTTTTTATTGGGCTCCTTAAATTGCCCGGCGGGATCAAAATTTACATACTGCGGATGCTCCTGACCGCCTTTTTCCGGGAGGTGCATCCCGCCGAAAAACAGGGCGGCCCCCCCTTCATAACTCCTCGAAAACGAAGCTTTGTCGTTGTGCCATTTTCCAATCGCGTACGTTTGGTATCCTTTCGTTCGGAGGTATTCGGGCAGCGTGGTGTGTTCTTTGGGAATCACATCGCCGGATTTGTGTAAACTGTGTAGGTAGCGGCCTGTGTGGAGCATCGCCCGGCTTGGAACACACAGCGCACCGTGTAAACCGCCCATCGTCTGCGCCCGCGTAAAGGCGACGCCCTTTTTGACGAGCCGATCCAGGTTGGGCGTTTGAATGGCGTCATTTCCCAACGCATGAATCGTGTTATAACGCTGATCGTCGGAATAAAGAACCAGCACATTCATCGGTTTTTTTTGCCCAAAAACCGGGTATAAAAAACTACTTAAAAGGATAAGGAGCAGTCTGTTGACGTATAATTTCATGCTCGGCCGGGGTTCATTGTGGCTGACTAATGCTATCAAAACCCAAAACTACGGTCAGATCCCCGATAAACAAGATAGCCCGATCAGAAGATCAGGCTATCACACGTATTCACAGCCAGAATAAAGGCGGCTGAACATACGAAATGGAAATCAATTACAAAGCAACTACCGAATTTTCGTCGGACGAAACACCGCTGCTAATGTACTTATCGGCCTCCGAATCATTCAGCCAGGTTTCACCATCGATCAGATAGCGAAACTGCGTTTCCTGACCCACCGGAAGTTCAACCGTTGTTTTGTATGAACCGTCTTTTTGTTTCTTCAGAGCCGTAGCCGACGCATCCCAGCCGTTAAAATCACCAACCAAAGCAACCGCTTTCGCACCATTAACGGCGTCAGCAGGCAGCGTAAACGTTACTTTGCAAATTGTAGGCTTGCTTTTTACATACTGTTTTGCAAGTGCCATATAGAGTAGAGTGTTTGGTTTACGGTTGTAAATTTATATGGAAAAATGAGTAATGCAATGGTTATCAAATCATTAAAACAGGGCTTTCTTGTTATTGTTCTATTATTCGATACAATAATTTAAAAAGCCGGCGATTGAAATAGAATTTTTCCAATAAACGTAGAACTTACGTCTGATAGTTCTATCGAACTTTCGCTTTCTGCCCCTAAATCCCCTAAAGGACGGTCGGACGCAGCCGGACTTTTAGCATCCGGATTAAGCCGCGTCCAAGTCCCCTTTAGGGGATTTAGGGGCAGAAAGCGAAAATCCAATAAACGATCCGGTCCGTTAAATTGTTTGAACCGCTTGGATTCAGTGGTAAGGACAGGATCAAACCGTCAATCGTTGCACAGCGAAGCCGTCCACTACCGAACCGTGTAGCGAATACCCAGGAAACCGCGGATGCCCTGGTTGGGGGCAAAAACGTAGTTCGGGTCGAAGGTCAGCCGGTACGGATTGTCGGGCGTTGCCACCACCTGCCCGTTCCGATCGAACACGACGCGCTTGTCGAACGGATCGTTGGCGCGGGCGATGCTGTTGGCCGGGGGCGTAAAATTCAGCAGGTTCTTGATCCCGCCGTAAATCTCGAAACCGCTGTTGAATTTTTTGGTCAACTGAATGTTCTGAATGCTCCAGGTGGGCGAATATTCGGCCCGTGGATCGTCGGAACTCAGCAGCGGCAACCGCATCGGCCCGTAGAGATTCCCGGTG
Organism: Larkinella punicea; assembly: GCF_003334855.1. Lineage (GTDB taxonomy): Bacteria > Bacteroidota > Bacteroidia > Cytophagales > Spirosomataceae > Larkinella > Larkinella punicea. The sequence goes on along the minus strand of NZ_QOWE01000027.1, from coordinate 88,292 downwards.
TAATCCGTTGAAAAACCGCGTCCGAAATCATACGAAACCGTCCAGGTACCCGTAATGCGTTCGGTCAGTAACTGGCGGGTTTTAACGGCCTGTCCGTCCGCATCGTCTTCCACCTTATACACATCCATGAGTGTAAAACCGGCGTTAACCTTCAGCGGGAACGTAAAACTGGCGTCAAAATTTACACTGACCCCCTTGGACGTCGAATGGCCCTTCAGGTTATCGAAGAAAATCTTGTTGGGGTCGGTGTCGTAGTCGGCAATGATCCGGTTGGTAAAATACGTATAAAACAGCGACGCATCGATGCCCAGAAAACCGCTCCCGAATACAATCTGTTTGGTATAGTTCAGGTTCACATTCCAGCTTCGTTCGGGTTTGAGTTCATCCTGCACCACCACCTGCCGGGCGCCGGTCAGGGCCGCGTGGTCCTCGGTAAAGAGGTTGACAACCCGGTAGCCTGTTCCGGCATTCAACCGGATGATGTTGTCGCGGTTGGGTGCCCATTTATACGAAAACCGGGGTGTCAGGATGTTGCCGTGCCGCGAATTGTAGTCGTAACGCAAACCCAGCAACAGTTTATGTTTTTCGTTGAACGTAAACTCGGGCTGCACGAAAACACCGGGCAAAACCGTGCGGTCGGGCTGGTTGGCGGGGCGCAGCGAATCGGCAGACTGGGTGGCTGGTGTGTTGTCGTCGTAGAAGGTGTAGCGGAAGGGCGTTCCGACCAGCAGGCTGAACTGGCTGTTAAACTCCTTCGTCCAGAGCAACTGGGCAAAAAAGATCCGCTGGGTCGCGTTGAAGGAGGTCGTGCCGTAATACGAATTCTGGTTGTGGCTGTTGAACGACGACTGGAGCGTGATGTTTTCCGTCGTCGGGAGTTGGTAAGAGCCAATCAGTTCCAGTCGTTTCGTGTAAATGCTTTCGGCATAGAGGCTGTCGGTACCCCGGAGTTCGGGCGTCCAGTTGGTTTGCCCGCCCCAGCGGTTTTCGTAGAAATATCGTCCGGCAATGCTGGCCTGGCGGTTTTCTTTCCGCTCGAACTGCCATTTGTTGAACACCGAAATCCGGTGTTGCAGCGTCACGTCCGTAAAACCGTCGTTGTTTTTGTCGTACGGATTCTGGTAGTTGTAATAGTTCAGACCAATCAGCGAATTGGCTTTTCCAACCCGGTATTTCACGCCCAGATCGGCGTTGTATTCCTGCCAGCTTGTGCCGAACACATCGGCCGTCACGGTCGGTGCTTTCAATGGATTTTTCGTGATGATGTTGATTAAACCGGCCACCGCTTCCGAACCGTAGAGCGTCGACGCCGGGCCTTTCACCACCTCGACCCGCTCCACCAGCGAATTCGGAATCCCGGATAAACCGTACACCGTCGACAGCGAACTCACAATCGGCATCCCGTCGAGCAGCACCATCGTATACGGTCCTTCCAGCCCGTTGATGTGAATGTCGCCGGTGTTGCAGACATTGCAGTTCAACTGGGGCCGAACCCCGTTGATGGTTTGCAGGGCGTCGTAGATGTTGGGCGTGGGATTTTTCTGGAAGAATTTCGGCGTGTAAATCTCCACCGGAACGGGGCTTTCCAACTTCGAAACTTCCTTCATTGTTCCCGTAATGACGACCTCGCCCAGCGTGTTGGCGGCTTCACGCAGGTCGACCGTCTGGCGGATGGTCTGGCCTGCCGTTACGTTGACGGTTTTCTGAAAACTGTCAAATCCCACCAGCGAAACCACCAGTTGGTAGCGACCCGCCGGAATGCCGGTCAGGCGGAAAACGCCCGATGTGTCGGTCAGAACGCCGAACCGGGTGCCTTTCAGTGCCACCGTGGCCAGTTCGACCGGTTTTTGCTTGGAAATTACTTTGCCTTCGACGGTGGCCGTCGACTGGGCATGGGCAAGGAAGGTACTGCCTAAAATAAACAGAACCGATAGGTATATCGTTTTTAACATGGTTGTATGGGATCGATCAGAAGAAATGAAGGCCCGAATGTCGGCAACACGCGATGATTCAACCGGTTACAAACCGGCACACACCGAAGCGAGTGGCAGCAGGGCATTGAAAAGGAATCGCCGGGAGCGACTCATCAGGAAACGATCATCCGACAACCGGCGGACCCCGGCGGGAGAAGTAGGGGAAGACGTATGCACTCTGAAACGAATAAACCGACCAAAACCGCTGAGTGGCCGGTGCGCTCAGAACGACGCAGGCAAATACGAACGGCGTCAGGCCGTCATACAGTAGGTTGGTAAAGTTTTCGAGCCAGACTAACTCGTTGGTCGTGTGTGTATTGGGCTGGTAGGGGCTGTCGCCAACGGGTTTGAAAGGGTGGGCGTGAACGATAATCCGCCCACTGGCCAGTTTGTGGGCGTGCCGGAAAACCACCGAATTGACCATCATCAGGCTGAAGAGAATCAGCAGGACGCGGGCAATTTTTCGTCGATAAACCGGCAACCAGTACATGGCTCTTTATAATAAGTTGTAGATTGCGTCTGTAACCATTTTAACAAATATAGAGAATAGATTTAGACTTGTCTAAATTTTTTACAGGATTGAATTTATTCGCTTAAATTTCTTTCGACACATGCGAAAAATTGCCATGCTGGGTTCCGGCTTTATTGGCCGGTTTTATGCCGAGTCCATCCACGGTCAACGCGGCCGTGACCGGGTGGTTGCCATCTACGCCCGCCGGGAAGAAAGTGCTAAAAAATTTGCCAACGACTACGGCTGTTCCATCTGGGGGACGGATATGGAGGAAGTGATTGCCAATCCGGAAGTCGATATGGTGTGCATTGCGTTGCCCAACAACATCCACGAAGCCGCCGTCATGCTGTGCGTCAAACACAAAAAAGCGGTGGTCAGCACCAAACCACTGGGGCGCAATGCCGATGAGGCTTTACGGATGATGAAGGCCGTGGAGGAAGCCGGTATTTTTGCCGGGTATCTGGAAGATCTCTGCTACACGCCAAAATTCCTGAAGGCACTGGAAAGTGTGAAGAATGGGGCACTGGGCCGGATTCTCTGGGCCAAATCCCGCGAAACACATCCAGGACCGCACAGCGACTGGTTCTGGGACAAAGAGCAGGCCGGTGGCGGTTGTATGCTCGATCTGGGTTGCCATTGCGTCGAGATTGCCCGGAATTTTATCGGCAAGGACGTCCGACCCGTTGAGGTGATGTGCTGGGCGGCCACACAGGTGAAACCCATCGACGCCGAAGACCACGCGATTGCGCTGGTGAAATACGAGAACGGTGCCATCGGACAGTTTGAAGTAAGCTGGACGTTCCGGGGTGGCATGGATTTACGCGACGAAGTGATGGGCACCGAAGGCACCATCTGGATCAACAACTTCCTGCGCACCGGTTTTGAAATGTTCACGACTGGCAAAGGCGCGGACTATGTGGCCGAAAAAGCGGAAAGCACCACCGGCTGGCTTTTTCCGGTGGGCGACGAAGTGAATGACCTGGGCTACAACCACATGTTCACGGACATGTTCAACGCGGCCGAGCAGGGGCGCGAACCGGCCGAAACGTTCTATGATGGCTATGTCGTAAATGCCATTCTGGATGCTGCGTACCGATCCGCCGAAACGAAACAGTGGGAGCAGGTGAAGTTACCGGTTTGGCGCGGTCGCGAAGGGCTGACACAGGAGTCGACGCTGGTCGATTACGACGAAGAGTTTTACCTCATCAAAGAGGAAGTTACGCACGATGGCCGACACAAGGTAATCCTGAAGGACAAGCAAACCGGACGGATTTCGGAGCGGGATTTGACAAATTAGTAACCGATCATGGATCGCCCGTTGCAACGGGCGATCCATGATCGGTTACTAACCAGTAGTGTACGAAGGATGCATTTTTTTTTTACCCTCTTTGGCTGTTGGCGTAGAACGATCTTTAGAATGGTTTTTTCTGATACTATAATGCGAATGAGGGATGGTTGGCCGCGTAGCGGACGGATGTTTGTAACGAAAAGACTACCCGGTTCCTCCCGCGTGCCTTTGGGTACGCAACAGGCAGGTGCAGGTGATTGCGCACCCAAAGGCACGCGGGCTTTCTTGATGGCACACTGTGGCTACAAACATCCGTCCGCTACGCGGCCAACCATCCCTCATTTGCGTTAGCATCGACAAGCGTTTGCAAGAATCGTGACCAAAAAAGGGAAGGAAAAACGGTTTACCAATCATTTTAAATCCTTCATACAGTACTGATTTACTAACTGTTAATGAGGAAGGTTATTTTTTCTGTTACACTGATCCAGGATCTATCAAAGCCCAATGTTTCCAGAATCTGTTCTTCAGGTTGTTTGATATGAATATGTGCCAAAGGCACGATCTTTTTGTAACAACTCATTTGCTTCTCACCCCCGACCCGGAAACATTCGACGGCAACGGCCTACAGTCGCTACGAGGCCAATAATCTCGTAGTTTGTATCAATTTAAATTAAAATAATCAGCTTGAGTGACAACGCTACCGATAATTTTTAATTCACCAATTTGTGCATGATAAGTTAAACGATAGTAGAATTTATGGTGATGATCTTTTAAGATACTATCAGCACAGTTTTTACATAATGGGTGGTAGTTGCTCAAATAGCCCGTTGGGAGGATTTTGAAAAGATTCTCTGTGCTACAAACGTAACATTCCCATTTGGTATTAATTTCATCATTCATATCTTGGTAAGATAAGTAGTTTGAATGATCTTTGTTTCTGTCTTTTTAAATAAAAGACCACTATTTATTGGGTCGAAAAAATATTGATGAAAAGGCTTATTTCTGAAATTAGAAACGATAAAAAGACAGTATTTTTCTCGAATATCTTGAGCCACAAGGAACTCTTTTTCTGTCAGAGAAACGCTACCTGATAATTCGTTTAATCCTTTTACTTCTACACAATAATAATTAGCTGCCAATGTTAAATGGAAATCAAATCCGCAGGCAAGTTTTGTGGTGTCATTTAAATTAAAATGTTCAAATTCAGGGATCGTGCTGTATTCGATTTTGAAATATTCTTCGGCAGCAGCTCCTGTAATGAGTCGCTTAGCAACACTTTCGCTGTAGTCTTTTTTATTAATATTTTCTACGATTTGTTCAATTTCATTGTTTTTAGTTGTGAAACTTTTTATAATAGCAGTAAGATCACTAAAATCAATTTGATTAAAGTCATCAAGTAACTTTTTGCAATAATCTCTCAAATGTCTTTTATGCCACCCTTTCCGGGAATTAGGGAAGTAGGGGTCGAATTCATCACGGTAATTTTTTATAGAAGCAGGTTTTACACCGATGCAATACCCCAAAGTGTTAAATGCTTGTTTAGTACTTTCAAATCCCAATATTTTTAGAGCATCTTTGTCAAATTTTGAAAGATACAAGCCAATTAGTATAGCTTTGTCTCTTGTTGAAAAAGTGTTCATTTTATAAAACAATTTTCTTAATAGTCTGTGTCTAAAATTAAGCTCATAACTTCCTTAATATTCAAAAAAAACGACGATAAATTTCAATTTTTCGTGTTTTATTGTGGCTATAGACGAGTGGTCAAATGTAATGCTTTGGTAGAACACTTGAAAATAGGTTTTGCTTTCATTTCTTAAAACCGCCCGTGCAAAATATACCGATCCGTTCGGGCGTACAACGAAGAATAAAAACTGAAATCGGGCCGGTTGGTGTCGAGTCTTTTGTCGAGCCGCAAAACCGGGTTGCCGATTGGAACGCTTAACAACCGCGCCAGATCGCCGTCAGCCGCCACGGCCAGCACCTTCTGCTCTCCGCCTTTCACCAGTAAACCGTATTTGGTTCGCAGCAAATCGAACAGCGAGCGGTTTTCCAGCCGCTGACGCGAGAAACCGGGTAAATAGCGGTTTGGCAGAATGATCTTCTCAAAAAATACCGGCTCTTCCTCCACAGCCCGCAGGCGTTCCAGAAAGTAAAAACCGGCTTTCGTATCGTCTTCGGTGGGGGTAAACAGAAAGTCGTCCGGGAAAGTATGAAGCTTTGGTTTGGTTAAAATGGCGGTGGTCATCCGCTCGGTGCGACTCGCGTTGGCGGTATTGGCCAGCCGACCAACGATCGACATCACGCCCAAACCGATGGGCAGGGGCTGCACAATGCTGCCTTTGCCCTGGTGCTTGCGGATGTAGCCATCCTGCACCAGCAGCCCCAGTGCCTGCCGGATGGTGGGCTGGGTCAGACGAAACTGGTTCTGGAGGTCTTTTTCAGAAGGCAACAGATCCCCCGATTTGAAATCGCCCCGGATAATCTGCTGGCGTAACGATTCATAGAGGTACTGATATTGGGGAATGCGGGTAGGCCGATCGTTCATAGAGAAAGGTTGTTGACGAACAAGTATACGAAAATCTGCTTAATCTGAAACTTATTATAATAAGTTGTTGCAATACTAAAATTGCCTTTATACCTTCGTCGTTCGTAGTTAGATTTTTCGTATTAACGCCCCTAAATCCCCTAAAGGGGACTTTTCGCATCTGGATGCTGCCGTGTCCAAGTCCCCTTTAGGGGATTTAGGGGCGTTACAGGATTTTAATCGTTTATTTTTTCAGGATGGATCAACTCTGGCTGGCCAACAAACGGATTGTGGTCATTGGTGGAACAACGGGTTTGGGCCTCTCAGCGGCCCATGCTTTTGTCGGGCAAGGCGCGCGGGTCGTGGTGGTGGGCCGGAATGAGGAAAGCTGCAAAGCAGCCGAAGTCCAGTTGGGTGGCTACGGTTTTGCGCTGAACGGCGACGCCACCGATCCGGCCACGGCTCTTTCGGCCATCGCGTTGTGTCAGGGCGAGTTTGGCGGTTTCGACGGACTCTACCACGTGGCGGGCGGCAGTGGCCGACGGTTTGGCGACGGTCCGTTGCACAGCCTGACGCTCGAAGGCTGGAACAAAACTTTCGAACTGAATCTGACCTCACTGATGCTGTCGAATCAGGCGGCCATCCGCGCTTTTCAGGAGCAGAATACCGGCGGAACGATCCTGAACATGGGGTCGGTGCTGGGCTATTCGCCGTCGCCGAAATACTTTTCGACCCACGCCTATGCCGCCACCAAAGCCGCGATCATCGGTTTTACGAAATCGATTGCCGCCTATTACGCGCCCCACGACATTCGCGTGAACGTGCTGGCTCCCGGTTTGGTCGAAACGCCGATGGCGCAGCGGGCCGCCACCGACGAAACCATTTTGAAATTTGTCGCCACCAAACAGCCCCTGGACGGCGGTCGCATCGGCCAACCCACGGATTTAGACGGAGCGGCCATCTATTTTATGTCGGATTATTCCCGCTACACGACGGGCCAGGTGCTGTCTGTCGACGGCGGCTGGAGCGTCAGCGAAGGACAGTATTGAGAACCGTAAAAAAATGAACGCAATCGGCATCGACATTGGCGGTACCCGCATTAAAGGCGTCTTGATCGACGTCGAAACCGGAACGGTGTTGCATCGCGTGGTTTGCCCGACCAACGATGGGCAGGACGGACAATGGAAACAGGCGGTTGCCGATACCTATCAACAACTGAAAACCGCTACTCCCGAACCGGTAACGGGCGTGGGCTTGTCGGCACCCGGTTTGCCAACCCCGGCCAACGACGCCATTGCCTGCATGCCGGGCCGACTGCCGGGGCTGGAAGGCTTCGTCTGGTCGGCGTTTCTGGGTGTTCCGGTGCGGGTGCTGAACGACGCCCACGCGGCCCTGATGGCGGAAGCCCGGTATGGGGCCGCGAAAGGCATTCGGAACGCCCTGATGCTCACGCTGGGAACGGGCGTTGGGGGCGGGTTGCTGATCGACGGAAATCTGTATCAGGGCTATTACCAGATGGCGGGCCATTTGGGCCACGTTTCGGTGAATGCCGACAGCAACCAGTTGGATATTACGCAGATACCGGCTAGCCTGGAAGATGCAATCGGCAACGCGACGGTTTTTCGGCGGTCCAACGGCAAGTACCAGACCACGCAGGAACTGGTCGATGCCTACCGGCAACAGGAACCGCTGGCCACGCTGGTTTGGCTCACGTCCGTTCGGCAACTGGCCGTTACCATTGCCGGTTTTGCCAATGCGTTTTCGCCGGAAGTGGTCGTGCTGGGCGGGGGAATCACGCAGGCCGGCGAAGCTTTGTTCAGTCCGCTGGAAGCCTTTCTGGCGGTTTTTGAATGGCGACCGGCCGGTAAGAAAACCGCCATCTGCAAAGCGCATTTTGAAGACTGGGCCGGGGCCATAGGAGCCGCAGGTTTTGTAATTTAATACGTTCGGAGATCCACCAAAAGATTGTATGATAACAACCTATTTAGAAAAATGCCGCCAACTGATCGATACGGTCGAGGAGCAAAAATCACAACTGCAACAGGCGGCCCAATGGTTTGCCGAAACGATTCTGGCGGGTCGGATGGTGCATGTCTTTGGCTCGGGACACAGCCGGATCATGGTCGAGGAAATGTGGCCGCGCTACGGTTCGTTTCCGGGTTTCAATCCCATTGTCGAATTGTCGCTTACGTTTCACAACCTGGTGGTGGGGGCCAACGGCCAGCGGCAGGCGATGTTTCTGGAGAATGTCTCCGGGCTGGCCGAGCGGATTCTGCGCAATTACGATCTTTCAGAACAAGATACGGCTTTGATCATTTCGTCAAGCGGCTGCAACGTCGTGCCGATTGAAATGGCGGAGGAGTTTCAGAAGCGGGGCGTGAAAGTGGTGGCACTCATCACCAAAGAACATTCGGACCAGAGCACCAGCAAACGCAAAGACGGCCTGAAACTGAGCGATTTCGCCGATCTGATTCTGGATACCGGCGCACCCGTCGGCGATGCGATGGTGACGGTTCCGGGGCTGGAAACGCCGGTTGCACCCGGCAGTACCGTTGGTGGTGCCTTGATCGTGAACAGCATCAAAGCCGAACTGGCGCGCTTGCTGACCGAAGCCGGTCAGCCGCCGAAAGTGCTGACGGCCACCGCCCTGGTCGGTTCTCAACGCGCCACGGAACTGTTTGAATCCGCCTATGACGAACACGCGCATCGGCTGGCAAAGTTGTATGCCGAGGTTGGTAAAAAGACCGTTGTTCGCTAAAAAGTAAGTCAAAAACCTTGAATAGAGTCCTATGAACCGTCGTGACTTTCTGGCTTCCAGCACCCTGGCGCTGGCCATACCGGATGTTTTTTCCGCCGTCGATCGCAAACCCGTTGTTGGACTGCACGTTTGGATTTATTCATCGGACAAGCCTGCTTACGATTGCTTTCCGATTTTGGATCAGGTGTTTTCGGACGCAAAATATGCCGGAATTGAAGCCGTCGAGTTGATGGAAGTCAACTTGCGGCACGATGACGCCGTCGACCGGATTGGCGACAGTTCCCGGAAGAGCGGGGTTTCCGTTATCGGGACCTCGTATAGCCAGCCGATGTGGGATAAAAGCAAACAGACGGAGATTCTGGACGATGCCGAAAAGGTGGTCGAGCGTCTGGGTAAACTGGGTGGCCGAACGCTGGGCATCTCGGTCGGTAGCACCCCGAAAAAGAAAACGCCCGAGCAGTTCGATGTGCAGGCCGAAACCCTGAAACAAATTCAGGAAATCTGCCGAAAGAACAAGGTCGTTCCCAATCTTCACAACCACATTTACGAAGTAGCGGATGATTTATATGACCTGCAAAACACCTTGCAGCGCGTACCCGACATCGCTCTGGGTCCCGATCTGGACTGGTTGTTTCAGGCCAAAGTGGACGTTTTGACTTTCCTGCAAAAATTTTCTGATAAAATCGTTTATCTCCACCTGCGGGATCACCTTTGGACGGGAACCCGGTCGGAGGCACTGGGTGAAGGCATTGCCGACTGGGGAGCGGTGGCCCGGCAGTTGAAGAAAAATCGTTTTGCGGGCGATATCACCGTTGAACTGGCTTTTCCCAGCGGTTTTAAACCAACCCGGCCCATTCGGGAAAGCCTGAAAATGAGCCGTGACGTAATCCGTCAGAAATTTGGAGTCTAATCATCCGAGAAGCCTTCACATGCATCCATTTTTAAACCATACCCCAATACCGCTTCGGGCCGAAACCGACATCCTCGTGATTGGGGCCGGGTCGGCGGGTTGCGTGGCGGCTTTGGCTGCTGCCGAAGGAAGGCGGTTTTCGGTGATGCTGGTGGAACGCTACGGTTTTCCGGGCGGAACCTCCACGCAGATGCTGGACACGTTTTACGGTTTTTTTACCCCCGGTTCCACTCCCCGCAAAGTCGTGGGCGGCTGGCCCGACCGGGTGGTCAATGAACTGAATAAAGCCGGTGCGGTCTTTCTGCGTCCCAATACCTACGGGGCCGGAACGGGCGTCAATTACAACCCCGAACGGTTGAAACTTGTCTGGGATCAGTTGATTTTGCAAAGCGGCATCCGGTATTGGCTGCATACAACGCTGGTCGATGTGAGTCCGGAAGGGGAACGCTATGCCTGTATTTTCTGGAACAAAGCCGGTTTTGGCAAGGTGCTGGCGAAACGGGTCATCGACGCGTCGGGCGATGCCGATTTTTGCCATCTGGCAGGTTTTGCCTACGAAACGGCGGGCGAAAACGAACCGGCGCAGAGCATGACCACCACCTTTCGGATGAGCAACGTCGATCTGGACCGCTACGAGCGGGAAGGCGGCAAGAAAATGCTGGCGGAGCAAATGCGGATGGCCGTCGAAACCGGGCGGCATCGGTTACCCCGCAAGGAAGGTTCGGCGCACGAAATGAATGCGAAAGGCTGTATTTCGACGGTGGCCGTGAAAGTGAGCGGTTTATCTGCCCTGAATGCGGACGAACTGACGCAGGCCGAGGTCGAAGGGCGACGGCAGGCGTTTGTATACGAAGATTTTTTTCGGGATGCCGTACCCGGTTTTGAACAGTCGAACATCATCGGGTTGTCGCACCAGATTGGCGTTCGTGAAACCCGGCGCGTTAATGGTGAACACCGCCTGACGAAAGAGGAATGTTTGTCGGGCAAGCTGCCATCTGACCGGATTTTTCTTTGTGGAGCGCCCATCGAGGACCACCGGCAGGGACTCAACGGAGAAGACGAAACGCACTGGGAATATATCCCCGGCGACGGCGTTTATGGCGTTCCCTACGGCACGATTGTGCCCAAAGGCAGTCAGTCGGTCTGGGCGGTGGGACGGTGTTTTTCGGCCACCCACGATGCCCACGCGTCGTGCCGGTCGATGGCGCAGACCATGTCGATGGGCCAGGCTGCGGGGCTGGCGGCTGTGCAGTCACTGGCTTATGATGAAGCCGCTAATCAGATTACTGTCAGTTCGTTGCAGGGAAAATTATACGGTATTGGGGCGGTTCTGGAGTTACCGGATGCGGTAGCCGATACATCGCGAAAAGGCTGGAAACAATGAATTTTGTCAGAACGGTTTTGGGGGACATTGATCCGGAACAACTGGGGATCACGTATTCGCACGAGCATGTGGTGATCGACGAAAGCTTTCCGACGCGCGGCAATCCGGATTTCCTGCTGAATGATCTTGGTAAAATTTCAGAGGAAGTACAGCGGGTGTATGAAGCCGGAGGACGGACGATGGTCGACGCGATGCCCGCCAACTGTGGCCGCAATGCGCTGAAACTGGCGGAAGTTTCGCGCTTAACCAATATGCAGATTCTGGCACCGACCGGGCTTCATCTGGAGATGTATTACCCGCCCGATCATTGGCGCTACCGGTATTCGGAAGATCAGTTGACGCGTCTGTTTATTGCTGATTTCGAAGAAGGCATCGACGCTTTTGACTACAGCGGACCGGTCATCGAACGAACCCCGCACAAAGCCGGTTTGATCAAACTGGCTACGGGTGACGAACCGTTTACGAAGCATCAGGAGACGGTTTTTCGGGCCGTAGTCAATGCGCATCGGGAAACCGGTATTCCGATTTTGACCCATACGAATGAAGGCAAACACGCACTCGCCCAGGCGGAATTATTCGCCAGGCTGGGAGCGGATTTGCAGCATGTGGTACTCTCGCATGTCGATCGGTACAAAGACATTGCGTATAATCGGGCGGTTTTGCAAACCGGCGTTCGGGTCGAATACGACAGCGGTTTTCGCTGGAAGCCGGATCAGCAAAACTGGACGTACACGCTGTTGCAAACGCTGTTGCCCGAATTTCCGAACCAGATTACGGTGGGCATGGATGCCGCCCGAAACACCTATTGGCAGTCGTACGGCGGAAAACCGGGCCTGACGTGGCTCCTGACCACCTTTCGCGACTATTTGCGGAGACTTGATTTAGCCGACTATTTTCAACATTTATTCATCGATACGCCTAAACAGCTTTATTCATGCAACCCAACCCCATCCGCACCACCGTCATCGGCAGCTACCCGTTTCCCGGCTGGCTAGAATTTGCGTCCCAGAACCTCGATCAGTTTGGTCAGGCCGACATTGAGGAAATGATTGAAGATGCCGTTGTAGCGGCTGTTCACGACCAGACCACGGCGGGCCTGGACGTAATCACAGACGGCGAGCAAACCCGGCTGGACTTCAATCTGTCGTTTTACGGCTACATCAAAGGCCTGCAACCCAACCATTCGGAGACGCGCAAATTTGGTCCACCCGCCCACGACCAGCGCGGCAAGCATTCCATCGTGGAAGAATTGACCGCGCCGAAAGGACTGGGAGCCGTCCGCGAATTCGAACGACTGAAGAAGCTGGCTCCGGCTGGTCCCACGTTAAAAGCTTCAATTCCAGGGCCGTATACGCTCAGTGGCCGGATGTTGCCGAATGAACGCTACAAAGACCGCTACGACATCACGGAAGCCCTATTGCCCTTTGTTCGGAAAGAACTGGAGGACCTGGTGGCGGCTGGCTGTACCGAAATCACCGTCGATGAGCCGTCGATGTCGTGTTATGCTTACAAGGAAGATACGAAGCGGTTTGTCGATATTTTCAACCGGACGGTCGCACCGGTCGTCGGGAAATGCCGCCTGTCGACGCACCTCTGTTTCGGGAATTTCAAAGGGCGACCGGTGGGGTACCGGAAAATCCACCCGATGTTGCCGGATTTTCTGGATCTGGCGGTCGACGAAGTGCACGTTGAAATGGCGAACCGCGAGTTTGACGAAATTGAACTGATTGCGGAATTTGCCCAAAAAATGGATGTCGCCGTTGGCATCATCGACGTGAAGAACTATTACATCGAAACCGTCAAAGACGTAATCGAGCGCATTGAGCGGTGTTTGAAATACATTCCCGCCGAAAAACTGGCCGTTGCACCCGATTGTGGTCTGAGCCAGACCGCCCGTTGGGCCGCCCGCCAGAAACTGACGAACATGGTGGCTGGCGCGAAAAAAGTGCGGTTGGGGTAGGAATTAAAAATTAGGGCGTTCAATTAATCGCCCCTAAATCCCCTAAAGGGGACTTGGACGCAGTTTAATCCGGTTACTAAAAGTCCCCTTTAGGGGATTTAGGAGCAACAAGCTAGAGTCCTACCATTCTATGAACGATTTAATCCCTGCTTTCCAAAAAGACCAGACCTTTCTTTCGGATCTGAAAACCGCCCGTTCCCAACCCGGTCACCTGCACATCTGGTGGTTGGGGCAGAGCGGTTTTTTGCTGCAATGGCAGGATCGACGGTTATTGTTTGATCCGTATTTGTCTGATTCGTTGTCGGTTAAATACGCTCAAACCGACAAGCCGCACGTTCGGATGTCGGAACGGGTCGTTGATCCGGGCCAACTCACCGGGATCGATGTCGTCACGTCGAGTCACAACCATACCGATCATCTGGACGCGGAAACCCTGCTTCCATTGTTCAACGCCAACCCGGAAATTCAGTTCGTCATTCCGGAAGCCAACCGGTTTTTTGTGGCCGACCGAACCAAACGCGATCCCGGTTTTCCCATCGGCCTGAACGATGGCGAAACCACCGAAGTCGCCGGTTTTATGTTTCACGGCGTTCCGGCGGCCCATAACAACCTGGAGCGCGACGATCTGGGGCGTTGCAAATTCATGGGGTTTGTGGTGCAGGCCGGACCGTGGACGGTGTATCACAGCGGGGACACCCTTTGGTATGACGGGATGGTCGAAACGCTGAAATCGTTTCATGTCGACATTGCCTTTTTGCCCATCAATGGCAACAAACCCGAACGGCGCGTGGCCGGAAACCTCAATCCGGAAGAAGCTGCCCGCCTGGGAAAGGAGATTGGTGCCAGTCTGGTAATTCCGCACCATTACCACCTGTTTGAGTTCAATACCGAAGATCCCGCCCAGTTTGTTCGCGAAGCGGAACGGCAGCAGACGCCCTTTAAAGTGCTGCGATTGGGCGAGCGATGGAGCGGAAAAAAGGAATAGGCCGGAACTGTTGATTATTGCCGGCTGAATGCCGAATATTGAAGAAAGGTCTATCTACGAACCCTGCCTTTCTTCCCATGAAAAAAATAGCCGCATTTTTTCTGCTTGCCGGGCCGCTCTATGCCCAAAATCCCAATTTCAAGATTCAGGTTGTTGATAATCAGATTGATATTGGCTACGGACTGGCCATCGGTGACGTCGATGGCGACAAAAAACCGGATATTCTGATGGCCGACCAGAAAGAAATTGTCTGGTACCGCAACCCGGGAAAACCGGCTGATGCCTGGCAGCGGCATGTGATGGCCCAGAATCTAACCCCGCAGGACAACGTCTGCCTGGCCGCCCGCGACATCGACGGCGATGGCAAAGTGGAAGTGGCGGTCGGAGCGGGCTGGAACCCGTCCGAAACCAACGATTCCACCAAATCCGGGGCGGTTTTTTACCTGATTCGCCCGAACGATCCGACCCAAATCTGGGAAGCCGTTCGGCTGCACCACGAAGTGACGACCCACCGGATGCGCTGGGCTAAAGTGGCACCAAATCGGTATCAACTGATTGTGGTGCCGCTGCACGGGCTGGGGAACAAAAACGGCGAGGGGCGGGGTGTTCGGATTTTGGGGTACGAAAAACCGAAAAACCCCCGCGATCCGTGGCGGATGCAACTGGTCGATTCAACGATGCACATGACGCATAATTTTGAGATCTGGGAAGATGGCGCCGAAACCCGGATGCTGATTGGCAGCAAGGAAGGTGGAAAAACGGTGGCCTATCGCAACGGCAAATGGACGCCTGTGGATCGCTGGATCGGGGCCGGAAACGGCATGGGAGAGGTGCGTCGGGGCTTCCAGACTGCCAGGCTGCCCTTTGTGGCCGCCGTCGAACCCATGCACGGCAACAAGCTCGTGGTGTATAAAAACGGCCCGATTGCCGATGCGCCCGACAAGCTGATGTACGGTGTTCAGCAGACGCTGACGGAGCGGTTGAACCAGGGCCACGCGCTCGCTTGTGGGGACTTTCTGAAACTTGGCGTCGATCAGATTGCCGTTGGCTGGCGTAACCCCAATGCCGAAAAGAAAGTGGGCGTACGGTTATTTGTGCCGGATAAGACGTTGCAAACCTGGCAGCAACACGTCCTTGACGACAGCGTGATGATGGCGGCCGAAGACCTGCAAGCCGCTGATTTGGATGGTGATGGCGACCTGGATCTGATCGCGTCCGGTCGGGCCACGCTGAATCTGCTGATTTACTGGAATCAGCGTTAGCGGTTGGGCGCAGGAACATTACCTCACCCGTTTCAAAACTTATTTCAAAATGAAACAGCTCGACGAGGTTGAAATCATCGATTTCGATCCGGCCTATCGCGAACAGTTCAAGCAACTGAATCTGGCCTGGATTGAGAAGTATTTCAAAGTGGAAGAACCCGATATTCGGGCTTTAAGCAACCCCGAAGGGTACGTGATTGCCAAAGGCGGACGGGTGTTTTTTGCCCGGTATCGTAACGAAATCGTGGGAACCTGTGCGCTGTTGAAAAGCAGCAATGAAATCTATGAACTCGGCAAAATGGCCGTAGCACCGGAAGCGCAAGGCAAACAAATTGGGAAGAAACTTTGTCTTCACGCCCTGGAAACCGCCCGGCAAATGGGAGCCAAACAGGTCTATCTGGAATCGAACACCAGCCTGACTCCCGCGCTGGAGCTGTATAAAAAAGTGGGTTTTTCCAAGGTCGAATCTTGTCCGTCGCCCTACCAGCGGTCGAACATCAAGATGCAGATCGACCTATAAAACCGCTTTACGAAAGCTGAATGGCCAGATTGCGCAAAGCCGCAGCGAGTCCTTCCAATTGGGGAGGAAGTTCTCCTTCAGGGCCTACCTCGGTCGCGAATTCGGTCGTGGCATCGGCAATGTCATTCAGAAGCCGCTGGGTGGTAGCTTTATCTGGCGATTTAGTAGTCAGTGCCTCGTTCAGTTCCGACAATTTACTTCCCAGCGGTTGCGTATTTTCGGTCTGATTCAGAATGTCGATCCATTTCTGAAGCAGACTGGTATCGGCTTTGCCGGCTTCCAAATCAATGCCGTTGGTCAGGGTGTCGATCGTATTCTCAAGCAGTTCGCTTGTTTCGGGAAGGCTGTCTAAAAAATCGTTTTGGGGCT
The DNA here is from genome assembly GCF_003334855.1 of Larkinella punicea. GTDB lineage: Bacteria > Bacteroidota > Bacteroidia > Cytophagales > Spirosomataceae > Larkinella > Larkinella punicea. The sequence goes on along the minus strand of NZ_QOWE01000027.1, from coordinate 71,848 downwards.
CCATTTTGCTCGAGTGCTATGTCGTATTCCTGTAAACTGAACCGCTGGTATCGGGGAATGTTTGTAGCTTTGTCAAGTTTTTGCAGAACATGGACCCAACCCAACTATACCCCGAATTACAATTCCAGTTTGCCCGCAGTGGGGGCAAAGGCGGTCAGAACGTGAACAAGGTAGCAACAAAAGCGGAATTATACTTCGACATTCCCCACTCGGCGGTGTTGACGGAGGAAGAAAAAGCGGTTTTGCTCGAAAAGCTCATCAATAAAATCACCACCGAGGGCGTGTTGGTGCTCTACCACCAGACCGAACGGACCCAGTTGGGCAACCGCGATAAGGTCACCGAGAAATTCTACCAGCTCATCCGCAAGGCTTTTGAGAAAGAAAAGCCCCGGAAATCCACCCGGCCAACGAAGGCGTCGCGGGAGGAAAAACTGGTTGCGAAGAAAAAAAGGGGTGAGGTCAAGGAACGCAGAAAAAAAGTCGATTTTGACTAAGAACGCATGGACGATCTGCTCAGACAACGCGTTTCCACGACGCTACAGGCTCTTTTGGGCGACCGGGTAACGGACCAGCCGGAAATCCGGAAGCAACACGGAACTGGGTTTAGCTACCACCCCTGCCAGCCACCGGATTGGGTGGTTTATCCCCAGACGACGGAGGAAATTGCCGCGATCGTCCGGCTTTGCCAGGAACATCAGCTCCCGATCATTCCGTTCGGCGCCGGAACCTCGGTGGAAGGCCACGTTCTGGCGCTGAAAGGGGGCGTCTGCATCGATCTGCAGTTGATGAATCAGATTCTGGAAGTCGATGCGGCCAATCGGTGCGCCACCGTTCAGGCGGGAGTGACCCGAAACCAACTGGATGCCTGGCTGGAAGGCAGCGGTTTCTTTTTTCCGATCGGTCCCGGCGTCAATGCCACGCTGGGCGGCATGGCCAGTACCCGGGCGTCGGGAACGAATGCGGTTCGCTACGGAACCATGAAAGACAATGTGCTGTCGCTAAAGGTGGTATTGCCGGACGGTCAGGTCATTAAAACAGGCAGCAAAGCCCGGAAATCCTCGACCGGTTATGACCTCACCCGCTTGTACATCGGTTCGGAAGGAACCCTGGGGATTCTGGCCGAACTGACCATCAAGTTACACAGCTATCCGGAAGCCATTTATGCGGCCGTTTGCTCCTTCCCGGATGTGGAAGCTGCGGTCAATACCGCTATCCAAACGATTCAGGCCGGCGTAGCGATTGCCAAAATTGAGTTGCTGGATGCGCTGATGATGCAGGCTGTCAACCGGTATTCAGGTCTCGGTTATCCTGAAAAACCGACGTTATTTCTGGAATTTCACGGTTCACCCGCCGAAATCGAAGGGCAGATCCAGCGCGTACAGGCTTTTGCGAGTCGGTTTGGGGGAACGGATTTGATCTGGGAACAGGAGGAAGCCGCCCGCCTGAAATTATGGCAGGCCCGGACGGATGCCGCCCCGGCCGCCCTGGCCATGGTGCCCGGTTCCAGTATGATGTCGACCGATGTGTGCGTACCGATTTCGCGGCTGGCTCAATGCATCGTCGATACGCAGGCTGATCTGGCCGAAACCGGGCTTTTTGCCCCCATTCTCGGACACGTGGGCGACGGCAATTTTCACCTCACCATCCCCATCGATCCCGCTAGCCCCGGCCAGTTTGAAAAAGCCAAAGCCCTGAACGAACGGCTGGTGCATCGGGCGCTGGCGCTGGAAGGAACCTGTTCGGGAGAACACGGGATTGGCATCGGGAAACTAGCGTATCTGGCTCAGGAACACGGCGTAGCGCTCGACGTGATGCGGGCGATCAAAAACGCCCTCGACCCCAACAACCTCATGAACCCCGGAAAATTGCTGCCGCCGGTTGGACCCGATTTGAGGTAAAAACCTGGCGGGAGAAAGTGAATGATCGATGAGAAAAAGTCGTATTTTTACAAAAACAGATGGTTTTATGAAAGAATTGATTTTTGTTGTTGAAGAAGATCCGGAAGGGGGCTATTCGGCGCGGGCGCTGGGAGAAACTATTTTTACCCAGGGAGAAACCGTCGAAGAATTAAAGCAAATGATTCGAGATGCCATTGACTGCCACTTTGATGACGCCAGCCAATGGCCCCAGATTGTTCGGCTTCACTTTGTGAAAGATGAAGTTTTTGCCCTATAATAAACTGTATTTTCATGGTTGCAATTTGTTACCATCCTTTCCATCAAGGCAAATTCCTTCTACGTTTGGGTCATGAAAATACCACGCGATTTAACCGGTACTGAACTCATTCAAATTCTCAAACCGCTGGGGTATCGAATAACTCGTCAAACCGGTAGCCATGTCCGTATTGAAACTGAACAGAATGGCCTGCATCATGAAACTATCCCTCGCCACAATCCGCTTAAGATTGGTACGTTGAACGCCATCCTAAATAACATTGCCAATCATTTTGGGATGACAAAAGAAGAATTGGTTAAACGGCTATTTGGTTAGTTTTAAGTTATTTGTGCTGTGATTTGTAATGTTCCGCCAGCACATCTTCACCAAAGTCACTGGTTAAATCCCGCACTACGGTATGGGTGTGGTTCGCCTGATTCTGCGCATTGTCGTACTCAATCAGCAGGGTGGGGCCGTGAATGCGGTAATACTGGCCTTTGCCGGGACCAAAACCGGGTTGCCGGTCGCCCGCCCAGGCAAACACCAGTTTGTCCAGCCCGATTTTTTTCAGCTTGTCCATCTGCTGGTTCTTCAGCGTCACGTGGTAGTTGTTCAGGTAGGTATCCAGTAAGGTCAGAAAGGTTTTCTGCTGGCTTTCCGTCAGTTTCAGAAATGGAATGCCCTCCATTTTTTCGATGGATACTTTCCGAACGTTGGTGGAGAAAATTTCCTGCGGGGAGGTTTCGCTCATGAGGGCCATCTTTAACTGGTCGCTGTTCAGCGAGTTGACCAGCGCCAGCCCCAATTCGGCTTCCTGTTTCAGAATCTGTTTGCCTTTCTGGGGTACATCGACCCGGACGATGTCCGGATTGCTGCCGAGGAAGGTGGGCGTCATGCCCGATATTTTGCCCGTCAGCGACGAAAATTGCCACAGTAAATGGTGCCCATTCAGCCGCCAGCCCCAGGGTTCTTTGCTGTTCGGTTCGCCAAAAAACGTAAAGAAGTAGTTGATCGGATCGCGGTGGGTGTCGTTCGGCGGGCGATTTTCCTGAACGCGCAGCACATTCTCCATGTCCATGATGGCCGTTGTCTTCTCAAATCCCTGCTCACTCATGGCCAGTTTCAGCAGGGCCATGGCGGCTTTCTGCTGCTCTGGCGTCATTTTTTTCATCGACAACCCTTTGCGCGGAACCGGCGTGTAAAACCACACAAACCGTTCGTCGTCGTTGAACGGAAACATCGCCACTTTGCGCTGTTCTTCATCGAGGGATTTCAGGAAGGAGGTCACGGCGGCTGCCATTTCCTTGCCAATGGGTTCGCGGGAAGGGGGCGTAAAGGCCAGCAGTAACCCGGTCAGAAGAATAAAGTACTTTTTCATGAAGGCTTAGGAATTTGGGGGGGAAGATACGGAATTTTACGGTTTTTAGTACTGCAATTTGTTTTCCGGAACCGGCCTGAGAAACCGGGGGCTACCTCCATCCTTTTTTCATCCGCTGCAAACCCCCGTTTGAATAATAGAAAGTCCAGTTCAGCCATTTGTGCTTAATCCCGGGATATGATCTTCCGTATTTCGTCTGATAAATAACCGGATCAATCCATTTTTTGACCCTTCGTCCGGGCGTTCAGTATAACAACAAAACAAGTCCACTATTCACTTATCATTTACCACCGTGCCACAACCTGTAAACAACAACCGGTTTCGGAGCTTCCGGCTTCCGAAACTGCGGCTTTTCTGGAAGTCCTCCCTGTTGGGTCTCATGCTCATTCTGTTGAGTCGCTACGCCTACAGCCAGACCCGTGTCAATTTTAGCATCAATCCCCAAAATTCCCGCAAGCCGATCAGCCCGCTGATTTACGGCACCAACGATCAATACCCCTACGCGACTGCCAAGCGGCTGGGCGGCAACCGCATTACGAACTACAACTGGGAAAACAATGCGTCGAACGCCGGTTTCGACTGGTTTCACGAAAGCGATAATTACGTCCCCGGACAGCAGAATGTGCCTGAAAATCAGTACGATGTTCCAGGAGCCGCCCTGTCGACATTCCATCAGCGGTCGTTGAATCAGAATGCCTACTCGCTGGTGACGCTCCCGATGGCGAAGTACGTAACGAAGGATAAAAACGGGGCCGTTACGCCGGAGCAGGCGGCTCCGTCGAGCCGTTGGGCGGCTGTCAAATACCGCAAACCCAGCCCGTTCACCTTGCTGCCTGATGTCAACGATGGCGAGGTGTACGTGGACGAGGAACTGAATTATCTGCAACACCACTTTGGCCGGAGCAACACACCCCGGGGTGTTCGGGGCTATGCGCTCGACAACGAACCGGGCTTGTGGGCCAGTTCCCACAGCCGCATGTGGGGCACGACGCCGGTCAGCGTTCGCTACCTGATGGACAACTCCTTTGAACTGGCCCAGCGCATCAAGGAAATGGACCCCACGGCCGAAGTTTTCGGTCCGGCATCGTTTGGGATTTCGGAGTTTGAAAACCTGCAGTTTGCGCCCGACTGGGACCAGGAAAAGGGCAATTATCCCATTTTTCTGGATTTGTACCTGGGGAAGATGCGGGAAAAAGAGCAGCAGGGCGGGAAGCGATTGCTCGACGTGCTGGACGTACACTGGTATCCGGAACGGAGAAATGACGGCCTTCGCCCGACCGACAACCGGACCGACTACGCCAACAATGCTGCCCGCATGGCCATGACCCGTTCGCTGTGGGATCCGACGTATAGTGAGGGTACGTTCGTGAGCGATGATCCGGTCAAACGGCAACTGTTTTTGCCCTTTCTGCCCAAAATGCACCAGCACATCGGGCAGTATTATCCGGGAACGAAACTGGCCATTACCGAATACAGCTACATGGGTCTGACGCACGCTTCCGGCGGGATTGCCCAAGCTGACGCGCTGGGAATCTTTGGCAAGCAGGGCGTTTACCTGGCTACCTACTGGGGTGGCGTCGTGGATTTTATCAAATCGGGGTTTGATCTGTACCGGAACTACGACGGACAGGGTGGTCATTTTGGCGATACTTCGGTGGAGTCAGGCACGAATGATCTGGTCAATACCTCGGTTTTTGCCTCCATCAATGGCAGCGACGATGCGAAACTGCACGTCGTGGCCCTCAGCAAAAACCAGGATGGCCCCATCACCGCCACTTTTACCATCGGCGGCAGCCGCCCATACAAAAGTGCCACGGTTTGGGCGTTCGACAATTCCAGCCCGGTGCTGAAACAATTGAAAAGCGTTCGAACCATCAACAACAATACCTTTGAATACGTCCTGCCGGCGCTGACGGCCTGCCATTTTGTTTTGTCGGAAGAAAACATTGCCATTTATCCCGACATCACCGAAACGACGATCAATCCGTCGGCGGGCTATTCCGACGGGACGGCAACGTTTGAGCTAACGGCCAAAGTCGCCGATGGCGACAATGATCTTGCGGGTGTAACGGCCGATCTGAGTCCCCTGGGCGGGGGAACTGCCGTGGCGTTTACGCCCAGTGCAACGGAAGCGGGGCAGTATCGCCTGTCGGTTCAGGTGCCTGTTGGAACCGCGGCCGGATCGAAATCCATAAAAATTACCGCGAAGGATGCCGCCAATCACACCGCCGAAGCCGCCGTTTCGTACCGGGTCATCAAGCGGACGGCGGAAACCGTGATCTGGGACGGCGACGAAATCAAGCGGGGCACCGGGGGTTCTTACTACGATCCGAGTGATACACAGGCCCTAAATGCAAAAATAGAACGGCGCGAAGCCGGTGGACAGCACCAGCCGGGCAGTCTGTTTATGCACTTCGAACACGCCAATAACCGCTACAATACCATGACCTGGCGGCTTTCCGACAATGACAACCCCGCCGACGCCCGGGACATCCGGGATTTCGGAGCCCTGGAGTTCTACCTCAAATCCAATGCGCCCGAAAATTCCGATATTGAAGTGAGTCTGCGGGATGCTACGGCGCAAATGCACACTTCCAACACCGTGTGGCTGAAGCAGGGCGGCTACCTCGGTTCGCTCAATTCCAGTGGCTACACGCGGGTTAAAATTCCGCTGTCGGCCTTCACGACCGACTCGCAAATTGATCTCGGACAGATCTGGCAGTTGAATTTTAACTGCAACACGGCCCAGAAACCGTTCGATGTCTGGATCGACGACGTGCGGGTGCTGCCGTATTCCAACCCGGTTTTGCAACCCGTTATCCGCGAAACGGGGATTACACCGGCTAGCGGATATGCCGATGGAAAAACGACCGTTACGGTTTTTGCGCAGGTGGACGACCCGGACAACAACCTACGGGCGGTAACCGTCGATCTGGCTCCGCTGGGACTTGCCAATAAACAGGCCATGACGCTCGAAAATGGCCGGTATTCGGCTACGGTAACGGTTCCGTCGGGCGTTGTCAAAGGCACAAAGCAACTCAACATTGCGGCTGTGGATGCCGAAGGCAACTCCGCCGATGCGTCCGTTCAGTTCACGGTGAATGAGCCAGCAAGTTCGGTGGTTCTGTGGGATGGCGATGTGGTGAATACCGGAAAACCGACCACGCTCAACGCGGTGACGACCTGCGTGGTCGATGAAGCCAACGGCAACAAGGCTCCCAAAAGCATGAAAATGCACTTCGATATGGCCGACAACGGTTTTGCCGCGATGGTCTGGGACTGGAACGAAAACACCAACGACGAAGCCATTAAAGACCTGAGCACCAAGGGTTACCTGACGTTTTACGTGAAAGTCAGCAATCCCGGAGAGAACTTTGATTTTCAGGTGTTCCTGAAAGACCGCTCTGCCGCAAGCACCTCACCCGTGCCGGTGCGCGGAGGGGGTTATGTGACTGCTTTCTCCGGTGATTACCAGCGGGTTCGGGTTCCGATGAGCGCACTGCTGGCGGGTGACAAAATTGATACGAAACAGGTGACGCGGATCGGTTTTCTGTCGACCGGACTGGACAAGGCCTACGATTTCTGGGTCGATGACATCGAAGCGGGGGGCAGCAACGTTGCGGATGTCAAACTGACGACGCAAAATGCCGCCTGCGGTTCTACCGGAGCCATTCGGGTGGTTTCCATCAACGGCAGCGAAGCGGTTTCGGGGTATACGTTTTACCTGAACAACGTGGTCAATCCGGCCGGGGAGCATGTGGCGGTTTTTAGTAATCTGGCTCCCGGAAAATATGATTTACGAATCGAGGGGAACGACGGTTTTCTGTATTACGAAAACGTACCCATCGGTGGGGGCACCAATCCGTTGTCGGCCGCCATTGTGCAGAACCAGACGACGCTGGATTTAACCGTTTCGGGCGGCAGCGGTTCCTACAGCTATCGTTGGTCGAATGGCAGCACGACGGAAGATCTGTCTAACGTAGCGCCCGGTACGTATCGCGTCACGGTGACGGATTTGGTGAGCGGCTGTACCATCGAAGCATCCATAACCGCAACGGGCGGAACCGCCGGCGCGGACTTTGTGGTGACCGACGCGACGTGTAAACCCAATGGCCGGATCGAGGTACAAAATGTTACTGGCTCGGGGGGTAACACGAAGTATGCCATCAATGGTAAACCGAATCCGGCGGGGGGCGACCAACCGGTTTTCAGCGACCTGGCTGCGGGCGATTACGAGATTGTTATTACGGGCGATGGCGATTTCCGGTTTGCCAAAACCGTTTCCGTGCAGGACAAGGGCGAAAAACCGGTCGTCAAGGCGGAGATCAGTATCGAAAATGAAAAAGCGTACATCAATCTGACGGTTACCGGTGGCAGCGGAATTTACATCTACAAATGGTCGGAAGGGTCGGAATCCCAAAATCTGTGGGAGGTTCTCGACGGAACGTACCAGGTGGAGGTGACCGATGCGGCAACGGGCTGTAGCACCACGGCGTCCTACACCATCGTCATTCCCGGAATCGAGCTGACCCCTGAGAACCCCAGTTGTGCGCCCAATGGAAAAATCCGGGTAACCGCCGTGAAGGGGTCAGGTGGTAACAATAGGTACTACATTAACGGCGAACCGAATCCGGCCGGGATCAACAACCCCGAATTTGGGGGGCTGGTGCCGGGAGCCTTCCGCATCAAAGTGGAAGGCGACGGCGGTTTTCAGATTGAAAAAGAGGTGACGCTGGAAGGGTCCGGCTCGGCACCGGAAGTCACGGCCAACGTCAGCTACCTGAACGGCAAAGGTTACATCAACCTGAACGTGACGGGCGGGAGTGGCATCTATACCTACGACTGGTCCAATGGTGCCACAACCCTGAACATCTGGGAAGTTCCGGCGGGTACCTATTCCGTGGTGGTCACCGACCTCGTCAGCCAATGCAAAACCACCTATTCGGCGACGCTGAGTGACGCCAGTGAAAGCATCATGATTTACCCCAACCCGGCGGTGGGTCAGGAACAGGTGCTGGTTCGCTATAATTTTGTGGATACCCAGGTTCGGAAAGTGGTGCTGAAAGATCACGTCGGGGTGGTGGTGTATACCGCCGATGTGGCCGAACATGCTACTGAAATAACCGTGCCGGTTCGGAATCTGCGGAGTGGTACGTATCTGGTGATTCTGGAGGGGAAAACGCTGATAACGAAACACTTGATTGTTCAGTAGGGTGGTCGTTTCATCCGGTTTTACACGGCAGTCCGCGCGGGCTGCCGTGTATTTGTTTGAAAGAAAGGGAGGAGTGGAAGAAAAATTGCTTTGTCTTTTGAGAGAATCGCCGGAACCCGGTTATCGTCGTTCTGTTCACACATGAAATCCGCCATCGATCGCTTGTTGCAGACTTCGGGTCTGCCGCTGACCGTCCGCCAGTTTTGGTGGTACAGTTTTTTCTACTGGAGTTTTTTTTCGCTGATCTGGTATGGTCAGGCCGTCATGGTCTGGCTGCTCACGCCCAACGCCCGGCTGTATTTCACCGATACGCTTTACTGGCTCATCGAGCTGTTGTATTGGTGGAGTGCAACGCCCCTGATCATTTTCTGCGCCCAGCGGTTTTCGCTCCTGAAAACCCAGCGCGCCAGCCGGTTTGTCACCCAGGTGCTGACGCACCTGCTGATTGCTGCGGTGCTGTATGGGGTTGAACTGGTGGTGGAACACCTGCTGCTGGGAGCCGCCATTGCCCACGAGCAGGGGAAGGTGATCACCATTCGGCGGGTGATGACAGTATTTTTCCTGAGTTTTGGCAATGCGTTTGCCCAGTACATGCTGCTGGTGGTTTGTTATACCGTGTTGACGCACGTCTACCAACTGCAATCGCTGAAACAGCAACATTTACAGGCCGAACTGGTCAACGAACAGCTCAAAAGTCAGTTGGCTAATGCGCAGTTGCAGGCGTTGAAAATGCAGTTAAATCCTCATTTTCTGTTCAATACGCTCCATACGGTGGTCAGTTTGATGCTGCGGAACCAGACCCGCCGGGCCGCCCTGATGGTGACCACGCTGAGCGACCTGCTCCGGAGTGTGCTGGTGCGTCAGCAGGCCAACTTCATTTCGGTGCGCGACGAGATGACCCTGACCCGGCAGTACCTGTCGATCCAGCAAATTCGCTTCGAAGACCGCTTGATGGTTGAATACGAGATTGCGCCCGAAGCGGAAGAATGCCTGTTGCCGCAGTTGATTCTGCAACCCATCGTCGAAAACGCCATTACCCACGGCATTGCCGACCTCACCGAAGGGGCGCTAATTCGCATCACGGCGCAACGGCTTGACGAAACCGTCGTTATTCAGGTGTTCGACAACGGTTTGGGTCAGGAACAACTACACGATACATCCGGGATGGGCCTGGGCCTGTCCAACACGCTTTCGCGGCTGGAGAAAGCTTACGGCGAACAGGCGACGATGCAGTTCGATCAGCCGCCGGGCGGCACCACCACCGTCAGCTTGCGGATTCCCTGCCAGTGTTCCTTGTTAAATTCAACGGTACCCCATGAACCCGTATCACACGCTCATCATTGACGACGAACTGGCCGCCCGCGAGGTGATCCGGACGTTGCTGGCCGACACGCCCATGCTCCGGGTGGTCGACGAAGCGGCCAATGGCCTGGAAGCGGTGCAGAAAATTCTGCTTCACCGCCCGCACCTGATTTTTCTCGACATTCAGATGCCCCGGCTCGACGGTTTCAGCGTGCTGCGGAAAGTCTGGCCCGACCACCAGCCGACGGTGGTGTTCACGACGGCATACGATCAGTATGCTCTTCAGGCTTTCGAAGTCAACGCCATCGATTATTTGCTCAAGCCTTTCGACGAAATTCGATTCGGGCAGGCACTGGGCCGGGCCATCGAACGGCTCAACAACCAGAACCAGCCCAAAATCGAGGCCCTGCTGGCCCAACTGCTCAGTGCGCACACGCCCGCACCCCCGCGCGAGTATCTGTCGCGGGTGCTGGTGAAGGAGCAGGGCCGGATGTATTTCGTGAATCTGAACGACGTGCAGTATTTGGATGCAGACGGTAATTACATCACCCTGCACACGGCCACCGGCAAGCACATCGTGTACGACAGCCTGACGAAGCTCGAAACCCGGCTCGATCCGAACCAGTTTGTGCGGATGCACCGCTCACACATTGTCAATCTGGCCTACGTTCAGGAAGTAGAAACGCATTTCAACGGCGATTACATCGTTCACCTCAAGCTGGGGCAGACGCTGAAATGGACCCGCAATTACCGGGATAAAATTCAGGCGTTTCTGGGGTGAAGGGGCGAAATGTCGATTCTGAAAATTGGAGACGGGTGCAAAGATGGTTGTGGGTTTTGCCACGAAAGTCTATCTTTAGCAACCATCCTGAACCTGTCCAGCGTTTCCATGTCAAACCCCTCTTCCAACCTTGTCAAGGCGATTGTTTCAGGCGTCGGCTATTGCCTGACCCATGAAGAAGTCGCCAAAGCGATCCCCGGTGCGGGCTTAGTTACGACCATTGGTTTGGGGTTGGCGAATGCCATCGCGCCCAACTTTGTCCATCAATTTACCTGCGACCTCAGCTACAACAAACTCCGGGAGCGGTTTGCGCATCCGTCCGAACTGAATCACAACCTCGAAAATTTGTTGAAAGATGCCGCTGTTCGCTCCGTGAGTTTCCTTAAACGCTTGTATCTGGATCAATTGGGGCAGGAAACCGACCTGTCGTTTTTTGAAAAGCACTTTGAGCAAAATCCGATCCGTACGGCGAAAGAGGTGCTGGAGACGATGGAGAGGGACTTGCAGTTCTGGGTCAAACACGAAACTATTCAGAGTGGTTTGCTCGAAAATCCTGAGGATTGCCTGACGACCATTACCGATTACCTGTTTGTTGTCTCGCGCGTGGACGAATCGCTGGCGGAATGGCAGAAATTGCGGACTTTTTTTGCCGAAAAACTGCCGACTTGCTTCGAACTGGCGTTTAAAGAAGCCTTACAGAACGATGACAAAGGTTTTCGCTCGTTTCAAATCTGGATGCTGGAAGAAATTCAGGAACAAAACCGGGCGATACTGAAACAAATACAGGAGGGACGGGAATTATTATTGGCTGAAATCAGAACGCTAAAAAATGGCGAAACGGGTCAGTCAACGGCGGTTTTACAGCAGTTTGCCGAAGAAACAACGGAATTGAAACAGATTCTTCGTGACAACCATGCCGAATCGGTTGGCTACTTTAGGCGAATTATCGAGTTACTGGAAAAACCGGCCATTACGTATCCCCGCGAACTGAACAACTTTTCGGCGTTTTCAGGGGAATTTGTTGGGCGGGTTGACGAACTGACCGAATTGGCGCAAAAGCTAGAAACGAGTCAGCGGGTGGTGTTGATGAACGGTTTGGGTGGAATTGGCAAAACCACTTTAGCCCGGAAATTCATGCAGCAACACAAGTTGGCTTACCAGCACGTACTGTGGGTGGAAATCGTGGTGCCGGATGTGAAAACCCAAACCGCCGACGATCTGCTGAATGCGTTTGTGCTTGACCCGATTTTGTTAGGGAATCTGCGGCTGAAATTGCCCGAAAGAGTCGATACAACGGTTTTCTTTAGCCAGATCATGAATGTGCTTCGAAACCTGAGTGGCCCGAATCTGCTGATTATCGACAATGCCAGTACCGAACTTGCCGACCGCGCCATTCGTGATCTCCTGCCCGGACCGCCCAACTGGCAGGTGCTGGTGACCTCTCGTCAGAAACTGAGCGGTTTTGACCTGATTCGATTGGATAAACTCGATCCCGAAGCCGCCCGAACGCTTTTCCGAACGCTCTATACGTATGCCCTGACGGGCGAAGAACTGGATGAACTATTGGTTGTTATCGACCATCACACCTTGACGATCGAGCTGGCCGCGAAAACGCTGGAAAATCACTACGGTTTGGTTAGCGTAGCTGAACTGACCGAAAAGTATAAAAGCAAACAGTTGGATGACCCCGACTTACAAGCACGGATTGAAACCGAACACAGCCGCGAGGAAACCGAGATTTTTATCCACCTCATGCAGACCTTCGATTTGTCGGCTTTGAGTGACGATGAAAAATGGGTCATGAAGCAATTTGCGGTTTTACCACCCGAAGCTTATCCGCAGGAACAGTTGATGGAATGGCTGCAACTGACGGATCAAAAAGAGCAGCGAAAGTTTGCCGGGAATTTGCAAAGCCTGGAGAAAAAGGGCTGGCTGCAAAGAAAAGATCTTGTTTTTAGCATTCACCGGCTGATTCAACAAGTGGTTCATTATCAACTACAGCCTGGGTTTGAAGATGTAAAATTGTTGGTGGATACACTCACAGGCTTTTTACACTCAGATGTTTCAACCAATACCATAAATTTATTCTCTTTTCTCCCTGTAGCCGACTTTTTACTGGCTTGCTTATCAGAAGATGATTTGAAACAATCACAGATATCAACTTTAAAAAATAACGCAGGTATCATTTTTAGCGCCTTAGGGGATTACAACCGGGCGCGGGACTTGCTGGAAGCAGCCCTGGCATCGGACTTGACCAACTTCGGCAAAGACCATCCGACAGTGGCGGTTCGTCAGTCGAATCTGGCCACTGTGTATCGCGACTTAGGGGATTACAACCGGGCTCGGGACTTGCTGGAAGCGGCCCTGGCATCGGCCTTGACCAACTTCGGCAAAGACCATCCGACAGTGGCGGTTAGTCAGTCGAATCTGGCCAGAGTGTATAGCGACTTAGGGGATTACAACCGGGCTCGGGACTTGCTGGAAGCAGCCCTGGCATCGGACTTGACCAACTTCGGCAAAGACCATCCGACAGTGGCGGTTCGTCAGTCGAATCTGGCCACAGTGTATAGCGACTTAGGGGATTACAACCGGGCTCGGGACTTGCTGGAAGCGGCCCTGGCATCGGACTTGACCAACTTCGGCAAAGACCATCCGACAGTGGCGGTTCGTCAGTCGAATCTGGCCAATGTGTATCGCGACTTAGGGGATTACAACCGGGCTCGGGACTTGCTGGAAGCAGCCCTGGCATCGGCCTTGACCAACTTCGGCAAAGACCATCCGACAGTGGCGGTTCGTCAGTCGAATCTGGCCAATGTGTATAGCGCCTTAGGGGATTACAACCGGGCTCGGGACTTGCTGGAAGCAGCCCTGGCATCGGACTTGACCAACTTCGGCAAAGACCATCCGACAGTGGCGGTTCGTCAGTCGAATCTGGCCACTGTGTATCGCGCCTTAGGGGATTACAACCGGGCTCGGGACTTGCTGGAAGCGGCCCTGGCATCGGACTTGACCAACTTCGGCAAAGACCATCCGAATGTGGCGGTTCGTTACAATAATCTGGGACATGTGTGGATCGCCATGAAAAACTGGGTGGAAGCTAAACACGGCTTTGAAAAAGCACTTGAAATTGGGGTAAAAGCTTGGGGAGCTAACCATCCGAATATGTCAATAATTTCGGAGAGTTTAGCTTTTGTAGAAGAGCAAATCGCGAAATAAAAACGGGGTGTTGCCGGACGGTTTCAAAAACCGTCCGGCAACACCCCGTTAAACAAATTCTCTAAAATCCTACAACTCCCGAATCCGGATGTTTTTATACCAGACCACTTCTTTCGGGCTGTGGTTTTGCAGCGCGATTTTGCCTTTGGCGTGGGCTTTGGCGTAATTCCAGTCTTTAAACTTGCTGCCTGCCACCATCTTCTGCCATTCGTCCCCGCCGTAATGGTATTCCACCACTTTCTTGCCGTTCAGGTAATGCTCAACGTGGTTGTTGTTCACCACAATCCGGCCTTTGTTCCATTGCCCGGCGGGTTTGTTGATGGTTGGGTCGCTGGGCGCGATCATGTCGTAGTTGGCACCCGTCAACTGGCTGCCTTTCAGCTTGGCACCGTCGCCCAACTGGTAGCCGGTATCGTCGATCACCTGGTATTCGGGGCCGGACCAGTACGTGGCTTTGTTCGCCGGATCTTCGATCACTTTGTAAACCACCCCGCTGTTGCTTTTGGGCGGCAGTTTGAACTCAAATTCCAGCTCGAAATTTTCGTATTCCTTGTCCGTCACAAGGTCACCGCCGGTGCCGTCGGGCGTCAGCGTTCCGTCTTCGATGTTCCAGCCAATGGCCTTGTCTTTCAGGTAACTGTGCCAGCCTTTCGTGGATTTTCCGTCGAACAGCGATACCCATTTGCCGGGTTTCGAGCCGCTATTCGAAAGGCTCGTGAGGGTAATGACGCCCGCCAGCAGGGCCAGAGCAAAGGTTGCTTTTTTCATGGTTTTGTAGGGTTATGTTTTTCCTTCATTATTCAATATTCGTTATTCAACATTCGATATTAATGCCTTATTATCAGGGATTTATTGAAAAAAATGGACTTGTCAATATCGAATAATGAATAACGAATATTGAATAATGAAAGGAGAAACCTATACAGCATTCAGAATTTTCATGGCATTCGGATCCCAGTTGACGATCTGCTTTTTGAACAGACTGATGTTGCCACACTGCGTCGGTCCACAGGCCCGGAGCCCGAAGGTTGCATCTTCAGCCACCGGTTTCTGGTTGCGAACCGAATCGAAGAAGTTGACAAAGTGTTCGTAGCGGTCGCCTTTGTAATCTTTCGGCGTCTTGTAGACCATTTCGCGCGGGCCTTCCATTTCGGGGCGCTCGGGATACATTTTTTTGTATTCCTTCAGGTACGCTTCCTGCTGGTCTTTCGGAAAATTGCTGATCGACAGACCGGGCGCTTTCGGCAGTTTGTGGTGCCGAACCGTCAGGCTATCCCAGCCAACCGACAAATCGCCTTCTGTACCGACCAGCCGAACCAGGTAACCGCCCCCACCACCATCGACGAAATTGCTCCGCGTCGTCAGGTTGAATTCCGGATGCTCGGCGGTTTTTGGATAATCGAAAATAGCGAGGTGAATATCGGGAACATCACGACCATCTTTCCAGAAACGCAGCCCACCGCTGGCATACACCCGGTTGGGGCCTTTGGAACCCGTAATGGTGTGGAGCGTCGTCAGCAGGTGAACGTAGAGGTCACCGGCTACCCCCGTTCCGTAGTCCTGGTAGTTTCTCCATCTGAAAAACCGCTTCGGGTCCCACTCACGCTTTTTAGCGGTTCCTAAATAGGTGTCCCAGTCGACGGTTTGGGGCGACGCATCCGGCGGAATGGAATATTGCCAGGCACCCATGGCACTGTGGCGGTCGTATTGGGCTTCGGCAAAAACCAGCTCGCCAATGTCGCCGGCTTTCAGCAATTCCTTGGCTTTGGCGATGATGATGGAACTGGCAAACTGGCTGCCCACCTGAAACACTTTACCGGTTTCTTTCTGAACTTTGATCAGGGTATGGCCATCTTCGACCTTCTGCACCATCGGCTTTTCGCAGTAGACGTGCTTGCCTTTGCGCATGGCGTCGGTCGAGATTTTTTCGTGCCAGTGGTCGGTCGTTCCGTTGATAATCACATCGACATCCGACCGTTCGAGCACCTGGCGGTAGTCGCGGGTGGTGAACAAACCATCGCCCCACAGCTCTTTGGCCCGGCGCAAACGGCCATCGTAGAGGTCACAGGCGGCAATGATTTCGGTTCCTTCGACCATCAGTGCGGTCTCCGTATCCCCAATGCCCATACCGCCCGTTCCGATCAGCCCGATGCGGACTTTGTCGTTAGCGGCTGTGCTGCTATGACTTTTCACTAAATGAAGGTACATCGGAGCCGTACCGGCCTGGGCGAGCGAAGACGGAACGGCTGCGGCTGCGGTTCCGGCCAGTCCCAATGTTTTTAGAAAGGACCGACGAGAAGGAACCTGTTCAGGGTTTTCCATAGAATTAAATTAGGCGTTTACAGGAAGCCGTAATTTACGACTTTTTAGTTTACGTCGGGAAAAACACCCCGCGAAATGAGGTGATTGGGCGGGTGATGGTCTTATTAAGGGGAAAAGTAGTAGTATTGTAAATGTACCCGAAAACCCGGAATTAGCCAGGTACCTACGATTTGTTATTCAGGAGCTATAATTCGATATTGAGCTGTTTTGGGAAATTTTCACTGTAGAAATGATAAATGTAAAATGATGGATATTAAATGTAAAAGTAGTTTCCAAGCCATCACTTTTACATTCGATATTCATCATTTTACATTTAATATTTCAAAAAAACATAGTGCTCAATGTTAACACAATAGGCTAAATGGAATTTAAAAAGATCCCTTCAAGACGTACCTTTCTCAAAAACTCGCTGGGAACCCTGGCGGCTTTTACCATTGTTCCGCGCCATGTGCTGGGCAAAGGCTATCTGGCGCCCAGCGACCAGCTTTCCAAAGGCATCATCGGCGTTGGCGGCATGGGCCGGGGACACATTCCCTACGCCGGAACGAGGGTCGCGGCCATTTGCGACGTCGATACACGGCACCTGGAGCTGGCCAAAGGGATCATCAAAGACTCCGCGCTCAAAACCTTCAGGGATTTCCGGGAATTGATTCAACTGCCCGAAGTCGATATTGTCCACATTGCCACCCCGCCCCACTGGCACGGCATCATGGCGGCTGAAGCGGCCCGCGCCGGCAAAGACATCTGGTGCGAAAAACCGATGACCACCACCATCGGCGAAGGCAAGCGCGTGATGGAGGCCGTGCAGCAACACGGCCGGATTTTCCGGCTCAACACCTGGTTTCGGTTCGAATCCAATTTCTACGGCATGGGTACGCCCGTTAAACCCATCAAAAAGCTGGTCGACAGCGGTTTGCTGGGCTGGCCGCTGAAAGTGACCGTGAGCAAACACACCGGTTTCGACTGGAAATTTTACTGGGTCGGGAAAACCGACCTGGAGCCCATGCCGGTGCCACCCGAACTGGATTACGAAACCTGGCTGGGTCCGGCCCCCTACAAACCGTATAACGAGCACCGGGTTCACAACACCTTCCGGGGCTACTGGGATTACGATGGGGGCGGACTGGGCGATATGGGACAACATTATTTAGACCCCATTCAGTATTTTCTGGGGAAAGACGACACCAGTCCGATTTCGGTCGAAATCGACGCGCCCCAGCAACATCCCGACGCCGTTGGTACCTGGCGACGCATCGAGTATACCTACGCCGATGGCTGTAAAATCATTCTGGATGGTGAGGGCAAAGATGTCAACATGCCCTATATCGAAGGGCCGAAAGGGAAATTGTATCAAGGCTTTAAGTCCGATATTCCGGATTTGCAGAAGAAACTGGCCGCTTTTCCCGAACCGTTGCCGCAGCAAACCGACTTTGTGGACGCTGTTCGGGGGCGCAAGCGTTTTGCGCTCAATGAAGCCAATGGCTACCGTTCGTGCACCCTCATCAACATGGGTAAAATCGCCCTGCAACTGGGTCGCTCGCTGAAATTTGATCCGGTCAATCAGGTATTTGTCAACGACGAGGGCGCCAATCGGCTGATTGACCAGCCCATGCGCGCACCCTGGATTCTGTAATAACTGCCGTTGGCATTTTTTAACCTCGTTATCCTGTCATGAAATTCCCTCAGATGGCCTTTGCGGGCCTGTTTTTACTCACTTCAACCAGTTGGGCGCAACCCAAACCCGACCCGCGCCCACTCGAAAACCGGGTCGCTGATGAGCTGGCGCAAATGCCAGCTTTAGACAGTAAACAGTTGATCGCCAATATGGATGCGATGGCTGCTTTGGGTTCGACCGGTCTTCAGGAGATGGTTCTGCGACTGGCGGCACCCGGCAAAGGCGACAACACAGCTTTGGAATACGCGCTGGGCGGTTTTTCCTATTACGTTACCAAACCGGGCAAGGAAGCACAGCGGGCGGTGGCGGTACGGGCCTACGGGCAGTCGCTGGAAAAGCTAACCGATCCAGAAAGTAAGGCGTTTATCCTCAGTCAATTGCAGATTGTCGGAAAAGACGATGCCGTTGTTTTTCTGAAACCGGCTCTCTCTGATGAACGGCTTTGCGCCCCGGCGGTTCGGGCGTTGGTTAAGATCAACACGCCCTCGGCTCAGAAAGCCTTGTTGCAGGCTCTGGCCGAATCGCAGGGAACCAGCCGGTTGTCGCTGGTGAAAGCCCTGGGCGACACGCGTTACCAGCCCGCAGCCCCGGCGCTGATTCCGTTGGTGGAGCAGGGCGATCCGAAACTTAGCAAGGTGGCGATGTATGCCCTGGCCCGGCTGGCGGCTCCGACTGCCGGAGCGGTTTTGGCCAAAGCCGCCGAACAAAGCGGTTTTACATATGACGTAACGGAAGCCACGGCCAGCTACCTCGATTATATCAAACAACTCTCGGTGTTGGGCAAAAAACCGCAGGCCGACGTGCTGGCCCGGAAGCTGCTGGACCAATGCACGGATGCGAAACAGGTTCATACGCGGTCGGCCGTGCTGAAAATTCTGGTCGATAACAACAAAGAAAAGAGCCTGCCCCTGCTCACCACGGCGGTGCAGGACCCATCCGGCGAATACCGGGTTGCGGCCCTGAAACTGGCGACGGGTTTGAAGAACAAACCGCTCAATCTGCAACTAGCCAAATTGGTAGCCAAAACCACCGGCGAGGTGCAGAAAGATTTGATTACCCAACTGGGGCAAACCGGCGATGCGGCTTTGACGCCATCCCTGTTGATGGGTCTGAAAAGTGACGATCAGGCGGTTCGGCTGGCGGCTATTTCCGCTCTTGCCCACACCGGTCAGCAAAAGGCATTGCCCGATTTGCTGGCGTTGATGAAGCGCGGTACGTCGCCGGAAATAACGGCGATCCGGGATGCGGTGTTGACCCTGAAAGGCCCGGACGTTGTGACCCAAATCACGCACGCGTTGCCGAGCATGCCCGCCGAAGCGCGGGCGGCTTTGCTGTCGGTGTTGGGCGCCCGCGCTGCCGGATCGAGCGTGCAGCAGGTGCTGGCTCAGGCGCAGGACAGCGATACCACCATTAGTCAGGCAGCCACGGCTGCGTTGCCTTTTCTGGTTAGTCAGGAGCAACTTCCGCAACTGGTGACTTTATTAACCAGCACAACACAACCGAAAGCCATTCGCTCGTTGCAACAAGCCCTGGCGGCTGCGACGGTTTCGGTGGGCGACTCGCTCCAACGGACAGATTTGCTGCTCAGCATGATGCAACAGGCTCCGACAGTCGCACAACCGCGTTTTCTGGGGGCTTTTGCCGGCATTGGCGGGCCGAAAGCGTTACAAATCGTGCAGGAATCGTTCGGAAAAGGCGAAGGCATTGCCCAGCCTGCTGCCGTAGCGGCTCTGTCGGAGTGGTTGACGCCCGAAGCGGCTCCGGCTTTGCTGGCGATTGCGCGACAGAATAGCGTGGTTTCCGAATCGGCCCTGAGCGGTTATCTCAAACTAATCGACCGGTCAACTTTTCCGGCCGACCAGCGGTTGCTGCTGCTCCGGGATGCGATGGACGTGGCCCGAACTCCGCAGCAGAAAATCGACATTCTGAAATCGGTCAGCCGGTGCCGGACGTTTTTGGCGCTGGTTTTTGCCGGAAACTATCTGGACGATCCGGCGGTGCAGCAACAGGCGGCCGCGACGGTTTTAACAGTGGCTTCATCCAGCCGGGATTTTACGGGGGATGTGGTGCGGAAGTTGCTGGAAAAAACCAGCCAGGTCGTCACCGGTCCCGACAGCGACGCCCAGCGGCAGGCCATCCAGCGACGCCTGCAAACCCTGTCCGCTGGCGACGGTTTTGTGGCGCTCTTCAACGGGAAAGATCTTTCGGGCTGGAAAGGGCTGGTGGAAAACCCGGTCAAACGAAGCAAAATGAGCGCGGATTCGCTGGCATTGAAACAGCAGAAGGCCGATGAAATCATGCGGGCTGGCTGGTCGGTCAAAGACGGGTTGCTGGTTTTTAACGGACACGGAAACAACATCTGCACCACAAAACCGTACCAGGATTTCGAGATGCTGGTCGATTGGAAAATTACCAAAGAAGGCGACGCCGGTATTTACCTGCGCGGTACTCCGCAGGTGCAGATCTGGGACCCGGCGCGGACGAACGTGGGCGCACAGGTCGGCTCAGGCGGATTGTATAACAACCAGAAGTTTGCCAGCAAACCGCTGAAACGGGTCGACAATCCGGTGGGCGAATGGAACACGTTCCGGATCATCATGAAAGGTGAACGCGTGACGGTTTATCTGAATGGCGAACTGGTAACGGACAATACGGTGCTGGAAAATTACTGGGATCGCAGCCAGCCTATTTTCCCGTCGGAACAGATTGAACTCCAGGCGCACGGCACTTACGTGGCTTACCGGAATATTTACATCAAAGAGTTGCCCCAACCCAAACCGTATCAAGTGACCGAAGCCGAAAAACAGGACGGTTTTCAGGCGTTGTTCAACGGCAGCGATTTCAGCCAGTGGACCGGCAATACGAAGGATTATGTGGCCGAAGATGGCGACATCGTCTGGTACAACAATGGTGGGAAAGGTAATTTGTATACGAAAAAAGAATATGCGGATTTCGTGTTCCGGTTCGAGTTTCAGCTAACGCCCGGTGCAAACAATGGGCTGGGCATCCGCGCTCCGCTGGAGGGCGATGCGGCTTATGTGGGCATGGAACTCCAGATTCTGGACAATGACGCAGATATTTACAAAAAACTGGAGGTGTACCAATACCACGGTTCGGTCTATGGCGTGATTCCGGCCAAACGCGGGGCGCTCAAACCGCTGGGTGAGTGGAACGAGCAGGAAGTAACCGTGAAAGGCAATCAGGTGAAAGTCGTGTTAAATGGGATTCAGATTTTGAACGGCGATATTGCCGAAGCCAGTAAAAATGGCACGCTGGATCACAAAGAACATCCCGGTTTGCAACGTACCAAAGGCCACATCGGTTTTCTGGGCCACGGTTCCGTGCTGCGGTTTCGGAACATTCGGGTGAAGGAACTGTAGAAGATTTTTTTAATGATAAATGTAAACCGGGTCGCCGGAGCGATGATGAATGCTAAATGTAAAAATGTTCCCTACGCGGGTACTTTTACATTTAACATTCACCATCGCTCCGGCGACCCGGTTTAAATTTTAAATTCTTTTCACTAAACCACGTCTTCCCGTGCCGCATCCGGATCATTGTATTTTCGATCCAGTTGATCGGTCGATTTCATATCCGACGGTGCCTGGGCGGTGGATTCCTGCATTGGCTGTTTTTTGATGGCACTTTCGTCCAGCGTTTCCTTCGGCTGATCCAGCATCTGGGCGGTTTCTTCCGGACGCTCGGCTGACTGATACGGTTCTTTGTCTTTTTCGTTAACGTCGTAAGGATGTTCCGAAGAACCCGTATCCGGATTTTCGGTCATGCCTTCGTCGGTTTTGGGCTTGATGTAATTGGCCGGGCCGGGACCGTCGTTGGCATCGGAATCGATCAGATCCGGGGCTTTCTCCTTCTCGCCCGGATGCTGGCTTTGTGTCGGCACATCCGCGCCGGGCATCGTATCCGCCAAACCGCTGGTGGGCGTATCTTTCGTGTTGCCCTCATTGGAAACCTGGCTATCGAAATTCCCGGCATTGTTCACTTCGTGTGACCGTCCGGGTTCGCTCGGTTCCGTAATTTCGGGTTTGTCCGGTTTCGGGGTCGACGGCAAATCCGGGATTTCGGGGCCGGGCGACGGGGGCGGAGTAGGCTGGTTCGGAAATTCGGGCGACGACGGAATCGGATTGTTGGGGTCGGGGGTCGACGGAAGTTCCGGAATCATATCCGCCTGGGGATGATCCGATTTGATATCGACCACATCGAAAGTCCGTTGGTTGGGCGAGTTCAGGCCACGCTCCACGTCATCAGTATACCGATCGCTCAGGTCGTCGGTTACTTCCGTTTCGAGGTGGGCGGTCGGCACTAATTTTCCATCGACCAATTTGACCATATGCGTATCGGCCTGATCCTGACCGTATTTTGTATCAGCGTTTTCGTTGGATACGAGGTCCGCCTGTTGCGAATCATGAAACACATTCGATTCCATACCGTTTGTTACGAGTTAGTGAATAGAAATATTCAAATGCTTTGATTTCAAAAGCCAAAGCAATGTCCTTATAACTTCCGGTTTAGTAAAAGGTTTTTGATTAAATCAGATAAAAAAGCCCGGAAGGATGCTACTGGCTTTACCGGTAAAAACGGCTGGAAGGGGTGGAGGCTACGCGCAGCCAGAAGTTGCAGAGGTCTTCGACCACGGATTTGTAGTCATTGAACGAATCCGGTTTTTTGACGTACGAATTGGCCCCCAGTTCGTACGCCCGGTCAATGTCGGGCTGGGCATTCGACGTACTGAAAATCAGCACCGGCATCAGGTTGTAGCGGGGATCGGCGCGCAGTTTTCCCAGCACCTCAAAACCGCTCATCAAGGGCATGTTGAGGTCGAGCAGCAAAAAAGAAGGTAAAGTCTTTACGGTTTCCAGCCGTGACAACAGATCCATTCCACTGGTCGCAATCAGCACTCTCTCCTCGTTCAAACACACTTTGAAGGCTTCCTGTATCAAAAATAGATCATCATCGTCGTCGTCTACGACAGCTATAATCTGTTTGTTTTTCATATGGTATTGACCAACCAACCGCCAGCTATTGGCAGACCCGGTCGGGACCATCAGGCCCAACGCCTGCGGTTGTGCTGATTCGAATTTTGGGTTGATGATAAACTGTCTTCTGCCTTGATGGTGGGCAGGGCAACGCGTTTTTTCCAGTAGGAGCAAAAATGCGCCATCGATGCTTCCCAGTTTTCCGGTCTGGGCATGTAACAGGTTGCGCCCCACCGGTAGGCCAGCCTGACCTGCTCCGGATCGTTGCCGCTCCCGTAAACAATTACCGGAATCCGCCGAAGCACCGGATGCTGTTTCAACAGTTCCAGCATTTTCGCCGGTTTGCCGGTGTCCCGGTCCAGCATAATCAGGGTCGGAACAAACAGCGCATCCGCCAAACCCTTCTGAAAATAGGCATTCAGGGTAGCGTCTTCCTGGGCCGACAGATACCGGTGTGGAACGCCATAGCTCCGAAAAGCGTCAGCCAGCGCCTGGCGGTCAGGGGTGTCGGAGCCGATGAGTAAGATGGATAAGGGGCCGTTCATGGTTTTAAAAAATGAGATGTAATCCAGGTCATTAATCAAAAATAAAACGAGGCAATGGAAAAAAAGTTAGCCTAAACCGCCTAAAATCCAATACTTAAAGCATTAACGACTAGCCTAATCTTCTAATAATTAAACTATTGACGAGGTCGAAGAAAGCGGCTGGCTTCAAGGTACGCCAATTATCGATCTCATCCAGCGTACCGCCAAAATTCATGTAATAATCGAGCCGGAAGCGTTTCCATTCGCTCTCGACAAAGTCCCGGAAGTTGACGGCGGCAATCCAGCCATCCTCCACGTCCTCAAACCACTCTTCGTAGTAGCTATCGTCGGAACCGTGGAAATTCAGGATGTTTTCGCCCACCAGAATGAATTTGTTGATCTGTTCATTCACCAGCGGGTCGATCACCTGCCGTTTCAAATACATGATGTCGTTGTGCAGCGTGTCGTTCCACTCGCCGAAGAGTTCGATCACCACAAACCGGCGGTCGTAATCGGCAAAGAGAATTTTGCAGTACAGCGTCTCCGACCCGATTTCGTCCCAAAGCGGGTGAATGTAATACCCATAAATTGTATTGGTGTATTGGGTCATGTTGTAGACGCGGCCAAAAAACGGCGAATTCGGATCTTCCGACGCGTTATACCATTTTTCCCAATTATAGAAAGGCTCAATCTCGTGCATAGAAAACCGGCGGATTATGGGAAAAACCGGCTATAACAAAGATAACAAAAGTATTTCGCACGACGGGTTAGAAAAACGAACCGTCTGCCAACGAAAAAGTCCAGTAGCTGAGCCTCTGGACTTTCTGTCGGAAACGTGTATGGCTGATGAAGCGCGCTACCTCCATAGTACTCTTCATCGCGTGTCCCATACCTACGAATGACCCGGATGTTTAGATTGCGGGAATTTGAAAAAAGTTAAAAAAAATTATTCTGTGTTGAATGTTTTTAGGTAAGTCATTGAAATTCAATTAAATAAAGGGTAAAAATTTTCTACTTGTACTGAAAAAAAGCCGTTGCCTCGCAATCTTTATTGCTTTTGAACCGAATCCAGCGGGCCTGAAATCCTTTTGGAAAGGTGTGGCTAAACGTCTGACCGGGTTTGACCGTCACTTCCTGGTAGGTCATCCAGGGGCCGTTGCCCACCGGATCGACTTCCATAGTGAACGTAACGGGGGAGGTGGATTTGTGGGAAAGTTGCATACTCCGCTGGTCGTAAAAACCGATGAGGAACGGGTCGGAAGGCTCGCTGGCTTTAACCGTCGCGTTTTTCCACGGGCCGCCGTGGCCGGTCGGTTTTCCCAATTTCCACAGATCGTCAATGGCTCCGGCCCAGACGGCGGCTTTTTTGTCATCCGATACCACAATGTGGTCGTTCTGTGCGGACAGCTTGGGGTCTAAGCCGGTCATAATCAGCAGTCCCCGGTACGATGCATAGTCGTTGATGCGGAGGTTGTGCGACGAAACCGGGCGAATTTTGGCGTAACCATCGGCATTTTCGGCGGGCAGTTCGTAGAAGGTGCCGTGCGCGTTGAACAAATCACGCTCCGTGGCCACTTCCCGGCAAATTCGGAGTGCCGCCTGGTTGGTCAGGTTGGTATAGGCGTCGTTTCCGAGTGGGAGCCGCCAGCGTCGGCCCTTGTCATCTACCACCAGAATCGACGATTCATCCACCGTCACGGCTTTTTGCGGAATCGCGAATTTGCTTTGGATGAACGCCATGGCTTTGTCATCTTCCTTGCGAACGAGTTTCATGTTTCCGTCCAGTTCGTAGTAGCCCACTTCGGTGGCTTTCCCATCCGTGTAATCCAGAGCCGCCATGCCCAGCACGCGCCGGTTTTCGCCCAAACCGTAGATCAAACCGCCAGCGGTTGTTGCCGACGAAACGGGACTCAAACCGGCAAATAACGCGTTCGGCGTGGCGGTGCGGGAATCATTCGCGCTGTAAAAAAAGTGAGCCGTTGCGTGAGTAGCCTGGCTGGGTTTGATCCGAATCCATTCGCCGGTTTCGTTGGCGGCAAATTCCACATGAGCGGCTTTCTTGGCACCAACCGATACGGTTTTCAAGGTCGTCCAGGAACCGTTGCCGGTTTTGTCTACTTCGAACGTAAAGCTCACGTCAGCGTCGCCGTGATTCTGAATCCAGGCCGAGCGATTGGGCCAACCCGCAAACAGGAACGGCTCCGAGGTCTCAGCGGCTTTGACGGCTTCATTCAGCCAGACGGCCCCTTCGGCGGTGTTCGGGCCGAGTTGATCGGGCAGACTGGTGGACGTAAACCACAGATTGGAATTCGACTGGCCGGGGCCTTCGATGTCGCCTTTGGCTTTGCGTTTGTTCAAAAACTCCTTCTGCGCCGAGTCATCGCAGCCAAAAACCAGTTGGTCGTTCCAGCGGGTATAATCGCCAATGACTTTCAGATAGGCCGACCGGGGCCGGATGCCGGCCGAATTTTTAGACGAGAACTGTCCGGGAAACCGCCAGAACAGGCCGTGCATCGTCATGAGGTAATCCGGTTTTTGGGCGGTTCCGACGTCCCGGATGCGGGGCCATTCGGTGTTCCAGCCGTGGGCACCGTCGTAGCTGTGGCTCGCTTTCGGCAGTCGGAAAAAACTCCATTTACCGGCATCACGAACGGCCATCAAAACCGATTTATGATCCCAGCCGGTGGCCCAGATCGGATCGGTGGCCGGGTTTTTGTTGCCATAAATACCGCCGGGTCCGGTCACTTCCACAAACTGGTTCCGGCGCACCACCTTCCAGTCTTTGCCGTTCCACTCCGACAGTGAACCCGCTTCAATGTCGAATTGCTTCAGTGCCTGCGGACCGGGTTCGCCGTTGTTAGAATACACCAGCACACCCTGCCCGGAATACAGCCCTTTGCCGTGCGCACCGGGGAGCAGCGCCCCTGCGTGGTTGTTCGATTCGTCGGCTCCCTTTTTGGTTTTGACGTTGCCGTCTTCATAGAGCAGGGTGGGGGTCAGGGTTTTGACATCGACTTCATAAAACCCTTCTTCCATCGTGCCGAAATAGATTTTGCCTTTCGGGTCGGTCAGGTGACGGGCGTTGCCGGTATGGCGACCGGGCATGATGTTGGGCGAAATTACCCGCACGGTTCCTTTGGCATCGATGGCGTAGGGCCCGATGAAAAGCTGGTTGCTTTCCGGGTGAATCATCCGGTTGGCAGGCGTACCGCCAATGCTTTCAGCGTGGACAATTTGCTTCAGATCCGGTGTTATTTCGTAGAGTTTATCCGACGAGCCAAACGGCAAATGCGGTCCGTAGGTCACGGCCCAGAGCTTGCCCGCCCAGGGCACCACCGCGCCCGTGCCACACTCGCCCTCGTTGTTATACATGGCCAGATGCGGGTAAATACCGCTGAACGATTTTCCGGTTTTGGCTTGGGCGTTTGCCGGATTAAGATTGACCGTTCCGGCGATTAATGTGCCGATAAGGCACGCGGAAAGAATGTTTTTTTTCATCCTTGAAGGAATAGAATGTTGTAATCGTTAAGCTGTTTATAGGAACACGGCCGGGTCGCCGATGCGATCAGACGGATTGAACGGATCAAAACGGATTTTAATCGGTGTAAATCCGTTCAATCTGTTCAATCCGTGTTCCCATTAATAACCGGGATTTTGAACCAAGCCACTGGTTAACACTTCTTTCGACGGAATGGGCCAGAGGTATTGCCGGGTGGCGTCGAACTTCCGGATGGTCAGTTGCTTGATGAGTCCGGCACTGAACATGGGCGAGAAATCCGCCACGCCATCGTCGTCGATTTGCGGTACCTGCGGGAAAAACCACAAACCCGGTTTGACCACTTTCGTCCGCAAATCAGCCGGGTCGAGCAGGCCGTAGTTGAGTTTGTTCAGGACTTTTTCGGCGAGTTTCCAGCGAATCAAATCCATGTAGCGAATGCCTTCCAGCGCAAATTCCATCCGTCGTTCCGTCCGCAGGATTTTGCGTAAAGCCGCCTGCGTACCGGTTTTTACCGCCGGATAGGTCGTTGCCGTCGCACTGACGCCATAGGCCCGCGCCCGAACCGCATTGATAGCGTCCGGCACCGACTGGTCAATTTCGTTCAGTTCAATTTTGGCTTCGGCATACATCAGCAACACATCCGCGTAACGAATAATGATTTTGTCTGGCTCGGCAGTCCAGGAGTTCAGCAGCCAGTCGGCATCGACGCCTTTTTTCCAGATCAGCCCGTTGAACGACGCAAACTGCGCAATCGACCGGGTGTCGTTGTTGTTGACCAGCGTATTGTTACTGGTTCTTAGAACCTTGACCGAATCCGGATGCGGCTGAAAAACAAAGCCCAGGTGTGGAGTCTGGAATTCAACGATAGTGGCCGTGCAGCGTGGATCGCGGTTCAGGAACGGTTTTCGCGGATCGAACAGCGGGGATTCGTCGATGGGCAAACCGTCTTTGCAGAGAAACGCACAGAACAAATCCCAGGAAGGATCTTTGGCCGCATAACCGCCCGCGTTCCGGGGAACATAGTCCTGGAGTCCCCCCAGCGTCACCTTCAGCGCCACCGAGCGGGGCAGGGCGAAAATGGCCTCCGGTGAATTCTTGGTCTTCGATAAAAACAGATTGTCGAAACTGTCGTGGAGCCTGTACACCTTCAGGTCCATGCAGGCCTTGGCGGCATCGCGCGCGGTTTTCCAGTCGCTCATCTGCAACGCAATCCGGGCTTTCATGGCATGAGCGGCTCCGGCGGTTGCCCTTTTCAGCTCCGAGGTGCTGTAGGTGGTTTTCAGATTAGCAGCAGCGAAATCGAAGTCGGCGTAGATTTTCTGCAAAACCGTCTCTTTGGGCGTCTGTTTCAGCGCCAGCGCTTCGTCGATGGTAAGCGTGCTTTCCGTATAGACGATATTGCCATAGTGCGAAAGCAGCCGCGAATACTGACACGCCCGAATAAACCGGGCTTCGGCGGCATAGCGGTCGATTTGTTCCTTCGACAAAACGGCGGCCGCCCGATCCACACTCTGAATCACGAGGTTGGCTCTGGCAATGGCCTTATAGGTATTGGTCCACCAGGTGCCGACAAAGTCAGTTTCGCCGTTGATGGTGGCTCCGGTAATGGCCGTGGTGGCATCCCGGTACGTCCAGTCGTCGGTCCACTCATCAGAGTCCTGCATCCAGAACGCATCTTTGTATAAACCGTTTAACGACATTTCGATTTCCTCGGCGTTGGCGTTCCAGGTTTCGCCGGAGCCGTCGGACAACGGATTCAGGTCCAGACTGTCACAGGCGGTTATGAAAAACAGCCCGAAAAGGAAGATTAATACATTTAGTTTCATGGCGGATCGGGTTAGAATTTGACAGTAGCTCCAAAGACAAAAGACGTTGTGATCGGGTAACCCAGCGACGTCATTTCGGGGTCCCAGCCTTTGGGGAACTTGCTGATCGACAGCAGGTCGGTTACGGAACTATAGACGCGGATGCTCTGCATTTTTAGTTTCTGCGTGAATCCTTTCGGGATGTTGTAGCCCAGGCTGATGTTTTTGAGCCGGAAATAACCGCCATTGATCAGCCAATAGTCAGACAGGGTGTAGTTATTCCCCGCCGAGGTGTTCGAATACCGGGGGTATTGCGCCTGCAAATTCTGGTCAGCGGTGTTGTAAGTGCTCCAGGCGTTGCCGTCCAGAATGGCGGGAAAGGTGCCGAAATTTTCGCGCAGGGGCTGCACGATGTCCGCGCCCAGGCGGGAATTTTGTTTGGCCACGCCCTGAAGCACCAGCCCGAAATCCCAGTTTTTATACCCCACATTGAAGTTGGCTCCATAGGTGAGCCGGGGCAGCGAACCGCCCAGCAGCACGCGGTCGTACTCCGGCGAAATCCGGCCATCGGGGACGCCCGTGGGGCCGCTGATGTCGCGGTAACGCACGTCGCCCGGTTTGACGTTGGCGTTCAGTTTGGGCGAGTTGGCCACCTCGTCGGCGGTTTGAAAAAGGCCGTCGGAGACATAACCGTACCACTCTTTAAACTGGCTGCCTTCCCGGATAATCTGGTCGCCGGTGAAGACGGTTCCGCCCAGATCGCCCATAACGGATTTAAAATCAGAGAGATTGGCCGACGCACTGTAGGTCAGATCACCGGCGCGGTCGTTCCAGGTGGCTTGCATGTCCCAGCCCGTTGTATGCATTTTTCCGGTATTCTGAAACGGGTTATCGAAACCGACGTAATCGGGGATTTCCAGTTCCAGCAGCATATCTCGGGTGGTTTTTTTGAAATAATCCGCCGTAATCCGCAGCCGGTCGCGGAAGAAATTGACGTCCAGACCGAGGTTGTAGGACGAGGTGGTTTCCCAGGTAATATCCCGGATCGCATACTGAAACTGAGCCGCCGACTGCGCCGAAACCACGGTATTACCCTGATAGAACAGGGACATGTTTTCAAAATTCAGAATCGCCTGGTATGGATAGAAGTTGCTGGCGATTCGTTCGTTCCCCAGCGTTCCCCACGAGGCCCGGAATTTCAGGAACGACAGCCAGGAGGCACTGGTTTTCAGAAACGGTTCCTCCGAAATCACCCAACCCGCCGAAACCGAGGGGAAGGAACCCCAGCGATAGGCCGAAGCAAACCGCGACGAGGCATCGTACCGGATGTTGGCCTGAAGCAGATACTTGTCCTTGTAGCCATACATGACCCGCCCGAACCACGACCGGTACGCATTCTCGTTGGCACTGCCGCTGTTGTCGCGGAAGTCGAGCGGACCGAGGTTTAAGTAGGGATACGAATTCAGAATGTATTGCCCGCGCGATGCGCCCAGGAATTCGTTGAACGCGTAGAAATATTCGTAACCGCCCAGCAGATTCAGGTTGTGATCACCGAACTGGCGCGTATAGTTGGCCAGCGCCTGGGTGGTGTAGCGGTAGCTGTCGTTGCGGCTTTCGTCCAGCCTGGTTTGCGATTGCCCTTCAATGTACCCGGCGATGGTATTTGGGCTGTTCCAGAGGGTATACGGAACCTTCTTCGTAAAGACTTTAACCTTGTCAAAATTGAAGAAAGGCGACAGTACACCGGTGATTTTTAATCCTTTGATCGGGGTGAAATCCAGGCTGATCTTGCCGCCGACCTGGTTATACCAGGCGTTGTTGAAACCGCCGTTTTTCAGCCGGGCGTAGATATTGGCCCCATCTTTCCCGGAACCGATGCGCCCATCCGAGAACGTCGCGGCATACACCGGGGGCATGATGCCCATTTTGTAAAACGGATAAGAACCGCTTCGGTCGTCGGTGATGGGCTGGGGCGAAAAGGCCCGCCGGAAGTTGAAATCGACGCTGGCTGAGAGGTATTTCGTGATGGTGAGGTCGTTGTTGACCCGGGCGGTAATTCGTTCGTAACTCCGGCCGTCATACAACGCATCGGTTTTGTCGTAGCCCAGCGAAACCCGCGACCGCAGCGCTTTGCCGGAACCGGAAATGCTGAGCAAATGGGTGCGCCGGGGCGCATAATCTTTCAGCATCAGACTGCGCCAGTCGGTATTGGGATATTGGTCGGGGTCCTGCGCGTGCAGGTTGTCGTAGTTATCGATCAGGTCTTTGGGGTAGGTTGGATATTCGTTGGCGTTGTTGCCGTTGTCGTTCCACCGAAGCTCGTTGGTAAGCTGCATATACCGTTTGGCGTTCACATAGTCCGGCAGTCGCGTTGCTTTTTCAAAACCGTATTCCGCCGTGTAATCGAGGCTGAGCTGACCGGTTTTGGCCCGTTTGGTCGTCACCAGAATCACCCCGGCAGCGGCCCGGGAACCGTAGATGGAAGCCGAAGCCGCATCCCGCAACACCGAGATGTTATCGACATCATTCGGATTGATGGAGTTGATGTCGTCGATCGGCACGCCATCGAGAATGATCAGCGGATTGGAACCGGCATCGCTGATGGTGGTGATGCCCCGAACCCGGATGGTGGCGGTGGCACCGGGGGCGCTGTTGCTGCGCGTCACGGTGACACCCGGCACGGCCCCCTGCAACGCCTGGGAAATCTGGGTGGTTTTGCGGGTGGTGATCGCATCCCCCTGAATCGACGCAACGGCCCCGGTCAGGTCTTTTTTCTGCATGGTTCCGTAGCCTACCACGACAACTTCTTCCAGCGTTTTCAGGTCCGGAACCAGTTGAATCGCGAAAGTGGACTGGTTGCCAACCACCACTTCCTGATTTTCATACCCCACAAAGGAGAAAACCAGCGTAGCACCCCCGTCCGGTATCGACAGCCGAAATTTGCCATCCATATCGGTCGAGGTGCCGCGCGTCGTGTTTTTGATGACCACGCTAACGCCAGGCAACCCCTCGTCATTTTCGGCGGTGACGGTCCCGGTAATGGTTCGGTCGACCGCTTCCGGAACACCGTCAGTATTCAGGTAGGCATTCGACTCGGAAGCCGGTAAGGCCGCTGGCGGAAGCTGAATGACGATCTGGCCACTGATGACCTGATAGGTCAGGCCCAGCGGTTTCAGGAGCGATTCGAGCACAGCGGCCAGTTTCTGATTCTGGGCATTCAGCGACACTTTCCGGGCCGCCGGAATGGTGTTGGGGCTGTACACGAAATCGACCTTAGCGAGCCGTTCCAGCCGGGTGAGGATGTTCTTCAGGGCCACCTCATCCGCCTTGATCGAGATCGGGCGCTGGAGCATATCCTGCGCCTTGCTGTCGTAGGCCAGAGTCGATCCGGCCAGCAGCAGGCTGAGAAATATAGGGAATAGAGAGATTTTCATGACGGTTAGAAGGGTCAAACCGAGCATTCGACAAAATTTCATACTTTTGTATGTTTTGTTGGGAGAAAATGAATGAATTCGACAAAACAAATCCCTGTTCATCCTGGCAGATGAATGATGATGCGCATCAAGGGAAAATTCCGGGCCGACTGTGTAGCCGCACTTTCGGCCTTTTTTTGGTAGCTGTTGGTTACTTCATAGGGTTCAGGGTGGGTTAAAGTGGGTCAAAAGAAGAGGGGTCGCAGCCGACACCCGTGATGAGAATGCGGTTTCCCTGCACTTCATACTGCGCATTGATCGCCCGGCACAACAGTTCCAGTTTGCTGTAGAGCGGCTGGTGGGTGATCTTTCCCGTAAACCGGCAATGGGTCAGGGAGTCGTTGCCGATCACCATCTCAATACCGTACGTTTTTTCGAGTTGCTTCAGCACGTCTGGCAACGTGCTGTTGTCGAAGGCAAACGTGGCCGGTTCGGGGCGGATGGCAGTCTGGATCGGTTCGGGCTGATCGATCAAGCCGCGGGTCAGGCGGTTTTCATCCAGAAAAATGGTTACTTTCTGATTGGGCGTCAACACCACCGACGCTTCCCGGACGTCGGCGTTTTCCGTTTTTGGCGTAGACTGCTGATTCTTTTTAAACACCGCCACTTTGCCGGTATGAACCGCCACTTCCACGGTCGGCGCATTGGTGGGGGCTGTGATCCAGAAACTCGTTCCCAAAACGCGCGTTACGATGGCACCGCTGTAGACCAGAAACGGACGGCTGGCGTCTTTGTGAATCCGGAAAAAAGCCTTTCCGTTGAGCCAGATTTCTCGTTTGTGGGGCACCGCCTGGGTGGCATAGCGGATTGTACTCTGCGGTTGCAGGTGAACGATGCTGCCGTCTTCTAGTTCGATGATCAGGGGTTTAGCGGTTTTATTGGCTTGTTCGACGAAACCATTCCCGGCAGCAACCGGACTATTTTCTATCGTTCTGGGTGCTGACTGATACCGGTAGAAAACCAGGGAGCCAAAACCGATGAGCGCAACAACGGCCGCAGCCGCCACCCACCGCCGGAACCACGGCCACCGGAGTACGTTCTCCTCTCCATCCGAAGACGCTGCAAGATCATCAGTCGTTTGTAAATCAATCTGATGCCACAGTTTTTTCTTCAGCTTCTGCCGGTCTTCTTCGCTCAATGCCAGTGCGCTGCCGGTTCCCAGTTGATCATACCAACGATCGATCAGCCGGATTTCCGCGTCCGTGCATTGGCCGGCGTTGTATTTCGTAAGCAGTTGGGCGAATTCTTCTTTTTGCATGGGCCGTTGACGCTGTCATGTACTGCGTATGTCGATCAAGGCCCCGGTTTACCCTAAATGTTTTTATAAAATAGGGGATTGTTTATATAAATAAGCCCAATTTGGCGACATATTATTTCTTTAGTTCAATTGACGTCTCGATTTCAAAGCCACATCCCTGAGGGCGGGTTAACTCCTTTGGCACTATTTTGTAAAAAAATGGTAATTTGGTCTTTCTTTAATCGACGCGGGTGCACACATGTCGGCAGATTTACGACTTTCTTCGCTGAAAGAGTGGGATGATGAGCAGGTACTGAGGGCGTTAACCGATGGCAATCGGCTGGCGCTGGCGGAACTGTATGAGCGGTATTGGTATGCCCTTTATCGGGTTGCTTTTCAAAAAACGAAATCGCCGGAAATGGCCGAAGAACTGGTGCAGGATTTATTCGTTCAGCTTTGGCAGAAACGCGAGTCGCTGGCCGTTCGCCGGGTCGATTATTATTTGTTCGGGGCCTTGAAATATTCGATCATCGATGCCATCAAAAGCCGCATCGTTCACGAGAAATTTCAGGAATACCAGCAGTTTTTTGCCCCGCAGGCGGATTTTTCGACTGAAGACCAACTGTCGTATAATGACTTGCTGGGAACGATCGAAACCGAGCTGCTGAAACTCCCGCCCAAAACCCAGGAAGTGTTCCGGATGAGCCGTTTCGAAGGCCAGACCATCCCGGAAATTTCGCGAAAACTCGCCCTGACCGACAAAGCCGTCGAATACCACCTTTCAAAGGCGCTCAAATTGCTCCGTACGCAACTGCGGGATTATAGTTTTGTGCTTTTTTTGATGATGATTTGCCGGTAGGGTGTCTCCTTCTCCCGGCCTATTCCCGTTCACCCCGGTATATTCGCGTTCACCCCGACATATTCCCGGCCTCCCGGATTTCATCCGGCCCCCGTCATATCCCGGCCCCACGGATTTCATCCGGCCCCCGTCATATTCCCGGCCCCACGGATTTCATCCGGCCCCCGTCATATTCCCGGCCTCCCCGGATTTCATCCGGCCCCCGTCATATCCCGGCCTCCCCGGATTTCATCCGGGGCTATTGATGTAAGCCTTTCAGGCTTGGTTTTTTGGGGTTTTTTATGGGGGATTTGGGGCTGCTGAGTGGATGGGGCGACTCAATATGTCTTTGTCATATCCGACGGAATGTGCAGGATGAAGCTCGCCAGATTCTGGTTGGCTTTGTCGGGTTTCGCCACGTCCGGAACCTCAACCGACGCGATGGTCACGATTTTGAGATCCGGCTGTTTTTGGCGCAGATACCAGATAATTCCTTCAAAATGGTTGGAATGGTAAGAACCGTTGAAATGCAGAAAAGTAGAGCCGGTTTTGCGGTTTTGCAGGATAAAATGCGCCATCGTCGCGTCTTTGATGGCCTGCGCACGGGCAAAATTGGCGGCCTGGTCGGAGGGCTCTTTGCGGGCGGAGGTCGAAACCGCATCGCCGTGCATCATGTCCAGCATGGCTTTGTAGCCGGGCAGGGTCAAATCGACGGTCAGGGGCAGGGGAGCTATCCAGGCTTTTTGGGCCGCCGGAACCGTATCGAGTGACGCCAGACCCTGACGCGCCACGGCGCTGGCGTACCGTCGAGGAACATTCGTTGCCACCACCGAAAGTTTGTGTTCCCGCGCAAAATCGACCAGCGGGCGGTAGTCGGTTTTGTAATTATTCCAGAGCCGCGCCTGTTTGGGGAATTCCTTGTCCGTCGTTTTTCCGGAAACGTAATCCGACAATGCTGTCTGGTTATCCGCTTCAAACATTTCGGCGCCCAGCATCAACTGTTCTTTTTTCTGCTCATACAAATCTTTCGTCAACTGCAATTCCAGCCAATGGCAGATCGGATTATTGTGCAATTCACCAAAAAAGACGATATCGGCCTCCCCGGCCTCTTTCAAAACTTTCTGATAACTTGTGGTTTTCAGTTTCTGGGTGTAAAACTGGTAAGCCGGTTTATCGCTGGTAAAGGCAAAACAGGGAAGGAGGAACAGGAGCAGGTATTTCATCGCAGGTTGTTTATTTAGACGCAATATAAACAAGGATTTTGAGTGCGTCATTAAAAAAGGTTATTTCGCAGAGTTGAGCGGAGGAAATCAGAGTTAATCAGAGAAAAACTCTGCGTAACTCCCTTTACCTCCGCTCAACTCCGCGAAATAACCCGTTTTTAACTCTAAAAGATTACAACTCCCGAATCCAGATGTTCCGGTAGCCCACCGGATTGCCGTGGTCCTGCAACAGGAGCGGTCCTTTGCCGTGGGGTTGCAGTTTCGGATACCCGATGTATTCCGTCGTGCCTTTGATGTTGGTATTGTTCTGCACCAGAATACCATTCATCAAAACCGTCACTTTACCCTGTTCCAGCATCATGCCGTCTTTGTTGAACCGGGGCGCAAAGTAGATGATGTCGTAGGTCTGCCATTCCCCCGGTTTGCGGCTGGGGTTGACCAGCGGAATTGCCTGTTTGTAGATGGAACCCACCATCCCGTTTGAATACGTCGGGTTGTTGTAGCCGTCGAGTACCTGTAACTCGTAGCGACCCTGGAGGAAAATACCGCTGTTGCCGCGTCCCTGTCCGCTGCCTTCCACTTTTTCCGGCGTCCGGAATTCGATGTGAAGCTGGAAATCCTGGAACTCCTGCTTGGTTCGCAGGGAAGCCCCTTTGGCCGAATACATGGCTCCGTCCCGGATCGGCCAGGGATTGGACCCTTCCGTAACGCCGTTCCAGTTGCTTGCGCTATACCCATTGACAGACACCCATTTGCTGCCATCTTTGCCGTCGAATAACACGATGGCGTCGGAAGGAGCCGTGGTGCCGGAGGCCGTAGCGGGCGACAAAACACCCGGTGTGACCACGCGTGGAACCGGTTCCCAGATTTCAGACGATTCCGGATTTTGTTTGGGTTTCTCCTGAGCTACTGCCCATTGGGCCAGCCCCAGAAGCAGGGCAAAGGCTAAAGTACTTTTTTTCATTCGTAAAAATAGGATTGTGTGAACAATGATTTGCACGAAATACCGCCTTCAAAGATAGCGAAATGTCAACGCATTGCCCGTTTTACCTCCATAACTTGCATTCTAATGTTACTGATTCCGAAAGAGTAGAAAAAAGATAACTCATCCAGCGTTCAAAACCGTAGGAAGGTCATTGTCAAGATTTTAGGAGGGAAGACGATTTTCTTTTGAAAAACCGGTTCTGAAAAACACGTTGTTCATACTGCCCCCAACCCCCTGAAGGGCAGGGCTGTTAAGTTCTGGAAATTAGGATCGTTGAAGTTAGCAATATCGATCCGCTTTTCGCCCCCAACCCCTTAAAGGCCGGGCGGCCGGTGCCGGGCTAAAACATCCGGATTTCGAAGCCCGGCACCGGCCGTCCGGCCTTTAGGGGGTTGGGGGCAGTACGGAACCGGCCAATTGTTATTTCAGGTAGATTCTTGAAAATTGTGATCGAAATTTGAGGTGCCGGTAATGTAAAATTGTATATTGAAAAAATACTGTTTCACTGGGAAGGGAATCTATTTTTTAAAAAATTTAAAATATGGTAACTTTCCGACTCAAAATAAAACCTAATGAAGTCAACCTCTATGAACACAACGTTCGCCCGTTTGGTGATGGGTGTCGGGTGGGTCTTTAGCATCGGACTGGTGATGGCCCAGCCGAAAGCCGACCAACCAGCGGCTCTTCCGCTCAACGATTTAAGTGCTTTTCAAAAACCGGGCAACAACTGGCGGATCGTCGGTGATGTGACGGCCGATCTCAACCAGAAGGATGTTCTGAAAAGTACGCCGGGAACCGGCATTCTGGCTAATCTGCCCGCCAAAGACGGGAACATCGATCTGGTGTCGAATTTTCAACACGGCGATGTCGATCTGGATCTGGATTTTCTGATTGCGAAAGGATCGAACTCCGGCATTTATTTGCAGGGTCGCTACGAGATTCAACTGCTCGATAGCTGGGGAACCAAAAATCCCAAAGCGGGCGACAACGGCGGTATCTATGAACGCTGGGACGACGCCAAACCCGACGGACAGAAAGGATACGAAGGCCACCCGCCCCGCCAGAACGCCAGCCGCGCACCCGGTTTGTGGCAGCACCTCAAAGTGTCGTTTCAGGCACCGCGTTTTGATGCCAGCGGTAAGAAAATTGAGAACGCCCGCATGTTGCTCGTCGAACTGAACGGCGTAGCGATTCACGAAAACGTGGAACTCTCCGGCCCAACCCGGGGGGCGCTTGGCAAAGACGAAGTAGACAGCGGACCGCTGCGGATTCAGGGTGACCACGGGCCGGTAGCGATTCGGAACATCATCGTGAAGAATTACGACAAACCGCGTCCGGAACTCATGAACCTGAAGTATGCGGTTTACAAAGGAAGGTTTGACAAAGAACCGGATTTTAGCAAACTGCCGCCGGAAGCGCAAGGGTCGTCGGTGATGCTGACCGCCAACGTCACCCGGATTCCGAACGACTTTCTGATTCGGTATACCGGTACGCTCCGTGTGAAAGAAGCCGGTGAATATGCCTTCAACCTCGGCGCTGCGGGTGGTGGCGGCATGATGAAAATCAACAACAAAGCCGTGATCACGCCCGGCGACCGCCGACAGCGCGGCAGTGTTACCCTGCCCGCGGGCGATGTTCCGTTTGAGTTGTTGTATGCCAAAATGGAAGACTGGGCCAAACCGTCAATTGGGCTGGCCGTAACGGGCCCCGGTATTCGCGAATACGTCATCAGCGACGCCAGCGGAGCTACCAATGGCGATCCGACCGACCCGATTCTGGTCGATGCGTCGTCCAACACCATTCTGCGGAGTTTCATGGATATGCCCGGTTACAAAAATGCCCAGGGCCGTACGTTACGGGTCGTTCATGCGGTTTCGGTGGGAAGCCCTGAGCAGGTGCATTATACCTACGACATGGACAACGGCACGCTGGTGCAGGTGTGGCGGGGTCAGTTTCTGGATTCGACGCCGATGTGGCACGAGCGGGGCGATGGCTCGTCGCGCCCGATGGGCATGGTGCAGCGGCTGGGTGCGCCGGTGCTGGGACTTGCCAAACTGTCGTCGCCGACAGCCGCCTGGGCCACCGACACAACCGGCAGCGGTTTTCGGACGAGAGGCTACGTGCTCGATGAAAGCGACCGTCCGACGTTCCGCTACCAATCCTACGGTGCCACCGTTACGGATGCCATTCGCGTGCTGGACAACAGCCAGGGCGTTCGCCGGGAAGTGACCATTCAAAACCCGTCCGCGGATCTGTATGCCCGGCTGGCCGAGGGCAGCACGATTGCTCCGCTGGAAAATGGGATGTACCTCATTGACGGAAAGGCGTATTACGTACGGATCGACGATGCCGGGGGCGCGACACCCGCTGTCCGGAAGGTGGGCGACCGCCAGGAACTGATTGTTCCGGTGAAGGGGAAATTGACTTATTCGATCTTGTTTTAAATCCTGATGAAACCAATGTATACATCCATTCTTCGCCGGGCGGTGGTTGGCACGATGCTGTCAGCGGCTGCTTTTTCGGTGGGTTGGGCGCAGGAATCGCCCAAGGAAGAAGATTTTTATAAAATCCTGAAGGTGTCGGCACCGGAGGGGACGTTGCTGGAAGTCGGCGGTCTGGCCGTGCTTCCGAATGGCGATCTGGGCGTAGCCACCCGTCGGGGTGACATTTTTATCGTCGAGAACCCGACCAGCCGTCGTCCTTTCTTCCGGAAATTTGCCTCGGGTCTGCACGAAGTGCTGGGTCTGGCCTACAAAGACGGTGCGCTATACTGCGCCCAGCGCGGTGAACTCACCAAACTGGTCGATTCGAACAAAGACGGCAAAGCGGACATCATCGAAACGGTAACCAACATTCCGGTATCGGGTCACTACCACGAGTACACGTTCGGCCCGAAAATTGCCCCCGACGGTTCGTTTTTTATCTCGGGAAATGTGGCGTTTGGTGACGAAAAATGGTGGGCGGGCGAAAGTCGCGTCCCCTGGCGGGGCTGGATCATGCACATCACCAAAGACGGTCAGATCGAGCCTTGGGCAACGGGCGTTCGGTCACCAGCCGGTTTGGGCATGATCGACGGGGAGCTGTTTTACGCGGATAACCAGGGCGACTGGATTGGTTCCGGTGGTGTTTGGCACGTGAAAAAAGGCGCGTTTATGGGCCATCCGGCGGGTTTACGCTGGAGTGGAGACCCAAAATCGCCGGTCAAACTGACGCAGGAGCAACTGTACGCGAAGATCAACCCGCGCGACAACCGCGACGAGCGGGGCCGGGCTATTAAACCGGAGAACGTGGTGGACGAAAAATACGTCACACTGTTCGAGATGAAGAAAGAGTTTCCGGAAATTCAGTTGCCCGTCGTCTGGCTGCCTCACGGCGTTCAGGGGATTTCCAACTCGGAAATTGTCCAGATTCCCGAAGGTTCATTCGGGCCTTTTACGGGGCAATTGCTGGTGGGCGATCAGGGCCAGAGCAAGATTACGCGCGTGTTCATGGAAAAAGTGAACGGCGAATTTCAGGGCGCTTCGATCGATTTTCGCAGCGGTTTTCGCTCGGGCGTGTTGCGGATGGCGTGGGCCAAAGACGGCTCGCTGTTTGTCGGCGAAACCAACCGGGGCTGGGGCTCGGCGGGAGAAGCTGATGAAGGCTTGCAGCGTCTGACCTGGAACAACCAGATGCCGTTCGAGATGCGGGCGGTTCGCGCCATGCCGGACGGTTTTGAGGTGGAATTCACCACGCCCGTCGACCGGAAATCGGCGGAGGATCTGGCTTCGTATTCTGTCGAAAGTTTTATTTACAAATACCACCCGGTGTATGGTAGCCCGACGGTAAACAAAGAAGCCTGCGCAGTGAAAGGGGTGAAAGTGTCGCCCGACGGACTGAAAGCCCGCGTGATTGTCGATAACCTGCGCCAATATTACATCCACAACCTGACGCTCGACGGCGTTCGGGCGGCTGAGGGCTCGTATTCACTGGTTCATCCAACGGCGTATTACACGCTGAACAACATTCCGGAAGGCCAGAAACTGGCGATGACGGGCGTTAGCACGTTCAACTCGGCGGCTTCCAAAGCGGTTCCGGCCAAAAAGGGCATTCCCGCGAAACCGGGCGTAAAAGCGGGTGCGAAAACAACGGCGGTTTCCGGTGCCAAAACCGGCACGCTGGTCGCCAAAGCACCGACGTTCGAGGAGGTAAAACCGTTGCTAAACCGCCATACGTGTTCGGCTTGCCACAATGCCGAGAAACGGCAGGTAGGCCCGGCTTTTGCCGATGTGGCCAAAAGAGGGTATTCAAACGAGAAAATCGTCGAGCTGATTTACAATCCGAAACCGCAGAACTGGCCGGACTATTCGACCGAAATGCCACCCATGCCGCAGGTTCCGAAAGCCGACGCGCTGAAGATTGCCGCCTGGATCAACTCGCTGTCGGGTGGAAAAACCGCAGCCGCGAAAAATGCGGATCAGCCTTAAGGAGTTAAGAATGAAGAGTTAAGAGTTAATGCGTCAGCCAACTCTTAACTCTTCATTCTTAACTCCTTAACTATTTAAAAAGCCCGGCCAAAGTGGTCGGGCTTTTTGTTTCCGGGGTATTGATCGGTCGTTACAGCGTACGACGGCGAATCGCTCCGGCGGATTTCCTTCAGTTGGTACCACCAACCGGTTTGATGGGGATGGCGATGGAAGCCATGTCCCAGGCAATCGACACTTGCGAATCGGTTGGGGTGATCGTCAGTTTTTCAACCGGTGTTGCGTTGGTTTTGGCCGGAACCTTGATCTGGGCAACGTCTTTTTTCTTCAATTCGACACCTTTTACGGGATCGATGTAGTCATACGCGCCCCACTGGCCCAGTTTGCTATTCAAAATAACCGTCCATTCTTTTTCGTCAGGAATGGTGAAGAGGGTGTAGGTACCGGCTTTTACCATCTTGTCACCAAACATCACGTCTTTGGCAAATGTAATTTCGGTGGCTTCATCAGCACCTGTACGCCATACTTTACCGTATTTCTCCAATCCGTCGGCCCCAAAAATCACCCGGCCCCGCTTGGAAGGCTGGCCATAAACGACTTTTACGCTTTTACTGGGGCTTTCAACTTTTAGGTGTGGACTTTTTGCCTGTGCAAAAACAAGGGTGGAGGTTGCTGTAATCAG
The DNA here is from genome assembly GCF_003334855.1 of Larkinella punicea. Classification (GTDB taxonomy): domain Bacteria; phylum Bacteroidota; class Bacteroidia; order Cytophagales; family Spirosomataceae; genus Larkinella; species Larkinella punicea. The sequence goes on along the minus strand of NZ_QOWE01000027.1, from coordinate 30,085 downwards.
CAACGCCAGACATACTAATAATCCCTTTTTCATAGGTAATAGAAAGTTATTGGTGAATGATTCATCACAAAGAAAACAAAACTTAGAGCAAAAAGATACCGCAAAGGTTTAATCGGCGGATAAAATACGTTAAATGGTCTGTCGAAATAGTTCAAGCGGGTAAACAAATACTACAAAAAAAATCGGTCTGCAGAATCTCTTTTGTGTTTCCGGACGTTTGGTTTTCCCTTTGCCGTGGAACCGTTTACCTTTGTGCTTCTTTTGAGAATTGCTATGCCGCTGATTACCCCGTCGGATTACCGCCCGCCCGCTCATTTGTGGAACGGACATTTGCAAACCATTATCCCGGCTTTGTTCCGAAAAGTCAGCGCATCGTATACCCGCGAACGGATTGAAACCCCGGATGATGATTTCCTGGATCTGGACTGGAGCCTTTCGGGAGTTAAGCGTTCAGAGTTAGGAGTTAAGAGTGGTAAAGAACTCTTAACTCCTAACTCTGAACGCTTAACTATCCTTTCCCACGGTCTGGAAGGCGATTCCCGGCGGCAGTATCTGGCCGGGATGGTTCGGCATCTGACGGCTAACGGGTTCGATTGTCTGGCCTGGCATTACCGCAGTTGCAGTGGCGAAATGAACCGGCAGGCGCGGTTTTACCACCTTGGCGAAACCGGTGATTTGCAGTTGGTGATTGATTACGCCCTGCAAAAAGGCTACCAACACATTAACCTGATGGGGTTCAGTGCGGGTGGTAATGTGACGTTGAAATATTTGGGGGAGCAGGGGGAAGCGATCCATCCGGCCATCGAAAAAGCTGTGGTTTTTTCGGTGCCGCTGCACCTGACCAGCGCATCGCGCCGACTGGAAGCCTGGGATAGTCAGGTCTATAACCAGCGGTTTAACAAGACGCTGAAGCGCAAAGTTTTTGAAAAAGCCGCCCTGATGCCGGGTGTCATTCAGACGGAGGGATTGCAAAAAGTCCGTACTTTGCGGGAGTTTGACAATCTGTTTACGGCTCGCTTACACGGTTTTCGCGATGCGGAAGATTATTACCAGCAGAGCAGCGCCTTGCCCTACCTGACTAAAATTGCGATTCCGACTTTGATTGTTAGTGCTAAAAATGACCCTTTTTTGTCGCGCGAATGTTTCCCGGAAGAACTGGGTCGCCAACTGCCCAACGTCTGGATGGAATTTCCGACCCAGGGCGGCCATTGCGGATTCACACCCGCGGGGTCTAATAAAACCGTGTACTGGTCGGAAGAACGGGCATTGCGGTTTTTGAAAACTACTGACTAATTCGCTTATGATTGCGCAACAGGCCGTTATTCAACAGTTTTTTACCAATCAACCTGTACTCCGGGCGTACTTGTTTGGATCGCAGGCACGGGGAGAATCCCAGCCGGAAAGCGATATCGACATTCTGGTCGAACTGGATGATCGGGTCGATATTTTTCAGTTTGCCAACATGAAAATTCAACTGGAAAATTTGTTAAAACAGGAAGTGGATTTGGTTTCAGCAGGAGGTCTTTCGCCTTACATCCAACCCTTCATTGACCGGGATAAATTGCTGATTTATGAAAGGGAACGTTAGCGAAAAAGCCCGACTTCTTCATATGCTGGATGCAATAAGGTTGATTCAGGAGTTTACTGCCGGATTGACCTACGAGCAATACATGGAAGATATAAAACTGAGATTGGCACTGGTCAAGTTGTTGGAAATTATTGGAGAAGCGGCCAACTTTGTTACGAAAGACACACAAACTAAATTTACCGAAGTCGAGTGGAATACCCTCTACGTGGTGAGGAATATTCTGGTTCATGAATACTTCGGAATCAATTATGATATTATTTGGCAGGCAATTATAGACAAAATTCCGACGCTGAAAATCAAAGTAGAAAGTGTTTTACAGCAATTGTCTATTGATAACGGGTAATCCTCAATTATGTTAACCAAAACACTCGAACAGACGTATTTCGTCATTGACTTCGACAGCACTTTTACCAAAGTCGAAGCCCTGGATGTACTGGGAGAAATCTCCCTGGCGGGTCACCGCGACCGGGAAGCGATTCTCGAAAAAATCAAGATCATCACCGACCGGGGCATGTCGGGCGAGATTTCGCTGTCGAAATCCATCGAATTGCGGCTCGAACTGTTGCAGGCGCACCGGGATCATTTGCCTGCGCTGATTGAAACGCTGAAGACTGAAATCTCGGACTCGTTTCAACGGAACCGGGAATTCCTGGCGGAACATGCCGACCAGATTTACATCGTGTCGAGCGGTTTTAAAGAATTTATCGTCCCGATCGTGACGTCGCTGGGCATCAAGGAGGAGAATGTATTTGCCAATACGTTCGTCTACGATGCCGCCGGCAACATCGTGAGCTGCGATTGTGAAAACCCGCTCTCGACCGACAAAGGAAAGGTGAAGCTGATTCGGGACCTAAAGCTCGAAGGTGACATCTATGTCATTGGCGACGGCTATACCGACTACGAAATCCGGGAGTCTGGTCTGGCCAACCGGTTTTACGCCTTTACCGAGAATGTCCTGCGTCCAAAAGTTATCGAAAAAGCCGACCATGTGGCACCCTCACTCGACGAGTTTTTATACCACAACAAGCTGAGTCGCAGCCAGTCGTATCCCAAAAGCCGCATCAAAGTTCTGTTGCTGGAAAACGTACACCCTGTAGCGGTGAAACTGTTTGAGGGCGAAGGATTCAATGTGGAAATTCTGAAAGGGGCGCTGGATGAAGACGAACTGATCGAGAAAATCCGGGACGTTTCCATTCTCGGCATCCGTTCCAAAACGCAGGTGACCAGCCGCGTACTCGAACACGCCAACAAACTGATGTGCGTCGGCGCGTTCTGCATCGGTACCAACCAGATCGACCTGAAAACCTGCACCGAAAAAGGCATTGCGGTTTTCAACGCGCCTTACAGCAACACCCGCTCCGTGGTCGAACTGGCCATCGGCGAAATCATCATGCTGGTGCGGAACATTGTGCCGAAAAGCAATAAAATGCACGAAGGCGTTTGGGACAAATCAGCCAAAAATAGCTTCGAAGTCCGGGGGAAAAAACTGGGTCTGGTGGGCTACGGCAACATCGGCACCCAATTGTCGGTGGTAGCCGAAGCACTGGGTATGGAAGTGTATTTCTACGACATTGTCGATAAACTGGCGCTGGGGAACGCCCGCAAATGCAAAACCCTGGACGAATTGCTCGCCATTTCTGACTTCCTCAGCCTGCACACCGACGGTCGCGCCAGCAACAAAAACCTGATTGGTGCCCGGGAGTTTGCGCTGATGAAAGAAGGGGTCATTTTCCTGAATCTGTCGCGCGGCCACATTGTCGACATTGCGGCATTAGTGGATGCGATCAGGAGCGGGCACGTAGCGGGTGCGGGGATCGACGTGTTTCCGTATGAACCGAAAACCAATAATGAAGAGTTTATCAACGAGTTACGCGGTTTGCCGAACGTCATTCTGAGCCCGCACATCGGCGGTAGCACGGAAGAAGCGCAGGAAAACATCGGTAATTTTGTGCCCGGAAAACTCCTGGAATACATCAACAATGGCAGTACGTACGGTAGTGTCAATTTCCCGGAAGTGCAGTTGCCGTTGTTGAAAGACTCGCACCGTTTGTTGCATATTCACGCCAACGTGCCGGGCATTCTGGCGAAAATCAACGCTATTTTTGCCAATTACCACATCAATATTCAGGGGCAGTACCTGAAAACAACCGAACAGGTTGGGTATGTGATTACCGACATCGCCAAGGATTATTCGGACGAAGTGGTCAACGAACTGCGGAATATCGATAATACGATCAAATTCAGGTTGCTGTATTGATCCATGGAAAACGGATGGGAGAGGAAGTAAAAGGGAAAAACACGGAATGGCCATCATCAAAAGTGATTCTCATGGCCTTTTCTTCTCTTTTGCTTTCCTTGGCAGCCGCGCCAAAGTTTTATACCATTTACAAACGAAAGCAGATTCAGAAAGATCAGGCATTTGCCGTTGGAACCATCTCCCGGTTTAAATACGAAAGAGGAAGAGCCAGAGATGTCTACCGGGTAGAGGTCCAGTACAATGTTGACGGAAAGTTGTTTACGGGTAAATGCCGGGCTTTCTGGTCGCTTAGGGAGTGGCAGCTAGACTCGTTGCTGGAGGAGAAATTGCCGGTAGTTTATGAGAAGGCAGACCCTTCGAATAGTGTTATACTCTCAAACGAAGAACAGTTTGGACATTTCGGACTTGCATTTCCGGATAGCTTGATTTGGACCAGGCAGTATTTTTATTGATCAATTATGAAACAAACCTACTTCACCGCCGGACCAGCGGAACTGTACCCCACTGTATCCCAACACCTTCAAACGGCGATGGATGAGCAGATCGGGTCGATTTCGCACCGGAGCGCCAAGTTCCGGAGTATCTATCAGTTTTGTGACGAACAGTTGCGCGAGCTACTGACGATTCCGGAATCGCACGGGATTTTCTTCACCGGCTCGGCTTCTGAAGTATGGGAACGGATTCTGCTCAACTGCGTCGAGCACGAAAGTTTTCACCTGGTGAACGGGTCGTTTTCGAAGAAATTCTGCGATTACGCAACGGCTTTGCAGAAATACGCCCACAAGCAGGAAAAACCGTTCGGCGAAGGGTTCGATTACAGCGAGATCGAGGTGCCGGAATATGCCGAACTGATTGCGGTGACGCACAATGAAACCAGCTCGGGCGTGCAGATGCGGCCGGTCGACATTCATAAGCTGAAGCGCAGTCACGCTAAAAAACTGATTGCGGTCGATATGGTGTCGTCGGCACCGTTTCCCGATCTGGATTTCTCGCTCGTCGATACGGCTTTTTTCTCCGTTCAAAAAGCGTTTGGTCTACCCGCCGGTTTGGGCGTGTGGATTGCCAACGAGAAATGCCTCGAAAAAGCCGAAACCCTGAAACACGGTGATCAGCACATTGGCGCTCACAATAATTTGCCCATGCTGTGGAAAAACTACAAAACGTACGAAACACCGGCTACGCCCAACGTTCTGTTCATCTACCTGCTGGGTAAAATTGCGCAGGATTTCAACCGGATCGGCGTCGAAAACCTGCGGAGAGAGACGGAAGAAAAGGCGAAAATGCTGTATAAGTTTGTGGAAAGCCACCCGCAATTCTCGCCTTTCGTGAAAAACGACCGGCACCGTTCGCGGACGGTGGTGGTAGCCAATACGCAAAAACCATCTTCTGAGATCATCAGCAAAGTCAAAGAATCCGGAATGGTCGTGGGCAGTGGCTACGGACAGTTTAAAGATACCCAGATCCGGATTGCCAACTTTCCGGCTACCGATGTGGAGCAGATCGGCCGATTGATCGAGGTGTTGGGGAAGATCTAATTTTTGATAAATGCGAATAGCACCGGTTTTGGCCAGACCATCCTCACAAAACGCAGGGATGGTCTGGCCAAAACCGGTGCTATTCGCATTTAAATAAACTTTATTCCCGCAAGCTGGTTTTACATAAACAACTCAGCGTAATTCCATGAAACCGTACTCTAACCGACTTGGCCTCTTGATTGTTCTTTGCCTGTTTACAACCGTTGTTGTACAAGCGCAGGAAACCGATACCCTCCGACGGGATGTTCCCACCGCCCCATTACCAGATACGACGTATCGCTCCCGGGAAGTATTTTCGGACGTAAAGCCTTCCTATTTCAGACGGCCTGGCTTGCCGTGGTTTCAAAGGGGAGCCTTCATGCTGGGGGCCGCCCTGGGTTTTGCCACGGGAAAAGGACAGGGGTTGTACACGGCTTTTAATCCCCGAGCCAGCTATTTCGTTCAACAGGGCCTATCCGTCGGCCTGCGGGGCGCGTTTGAAAGCCGGGCCTCCACCAGCTACCGCGCTAATTCCGGGGGTGCCTTTGTGCGCTATTACCCGGTTCGAAACAACTTTTACGTCTTTGGGGAAGGCGGTTTTAACATCGGGAAATTCCGTTCCAGCGATGTCGGTCCCAACGATCGCCGGGGCTTCAGCAGCCTGAACATTGGCCTGGGTCTGGGTGTGAAAGCGATGGAAAAGCTGAGCTTCGAACTCATGATCGAGAACAACTACTACGACAAGGCCCCGGTATTTGCGGGCCACAACCGCGGCCCGCAAATCAAACTGGGGGCCAATCTGCACTTTGGCCGCTAACGAACTTACCAAACCCGGGTTTGATCCACTTCCGGCTTATACATTCGTTCCCCCGCTTTGACGTTAAAAGCCTGGTAGAAGGGCGCGAAGTTGCTCAGGGGGCCATTGACCCGGTATTTCGCTGGTGAGTGTGGATCGACCTGAACGTAAGCCCGCTGGGTTTCATCCCGGATTTTGATGCGCCAGACTTGCGCAAAGCCCAGGAAAAACCGTTGCTGGGGCGTGAAACCGTCGATTTTTTCATCACTTTTACTCTGATCGGTCAGCTTAAACGCATCGAAGGCGATGGCTAATCCGCCGAGATCGGCCAGGTTTTCGCCCAACGTCAAACGTCCGTTGAGTTTCAGGTTGTCCAAAACCGTGTAGTTGTTATACTGATCGACTACCTGATTGGCTTTGGCCGTAAACTTATCGGCATCCGACTTTTGCCACCAGTCGCGCAAGTTCCCCTGAACATCATACTGACGGCCCTGATCGTCGAAAAGGTGCGTGAGTTCGTGACCGATCACCATGCCGATGGCGCCGTAATTGATGGCATCGTCGGCGTCTTTATCAAAGAACGGAAACTGCAGAATACCGGCCGGAAACACAATTTCGTTGAACGACGGATTGGCGTAGGCATTCACTTCGGGCGGAGTCATCAGCCATTCGGTGCGGTCGACGGTTTTGTCGATTTTGGCAAAACTTTCTTTCGAGGCATGAATGCGGGCTGATTGCACATTTTCAAAATAAGCATCCCGTTTGACGGAAACATCCGAATAATCTTTCCATTTATCCGGGTAGCCAATTTTATTCATGATCCCGTCCAGTTTGACCAGCGCAATTTTTTTGGTTTCCGGCGACATCCAGTCGAGTTTTTCAATCCGGTTCCGATAGGCTTTCTGAAGGTTGGTGACCAGCGTAAGCATCCGTTCTTTGGCTTCGGGTGTAAAATATTTTTTGACCCACAACTGCCCCAACAATTCGCCCAGATAGGCATCGACATTTTGGGAAATCCGCTTCCACCGTTCCGACTGAACGGGTTGTCCGTAGAGCGTTTTGCTGTAGAAGTCAAATTTAGCCTGTACAAACGGGCGGCTCAACAAAGACGCATTGAAGTCGATGTAGCCAAAAGCCGCTTTGTCTCTGATGACGTCGATGGGCGTCGCGGGCAGGGCCGCACTCAGGGCCTGGTAATATTCCGGTTGCCCCACCAGAACCGTATCGGTTTTCACCGTCATGGCGGTCAGAAACGACTTCCAGTCGATGTTGGGCGTACGTTGATTCAGTTCGTCTATCGACAGTTTGTGGTAGTTTTTGATCGGGTCGCGGAGGTCGGCTGCGGCTTTGTGGGCCTTTGCCAGGGTGGTTTCAAACGCCAGAATACCGTCGGCTTTTTTCCGGGCCGTCGTTGAATCCGTGCCGGTTAGCACAAAAAGTTTGGTGACGTAGGCTACAAAAGCCGCCCGGATTTTCTTCGTTTCGTCGTCGGTTTTGAAATAATACTCTTTCTCCGGTAAACTCAACCCGCTCTGGCCGAAACTCAGCCGGTTGATTGTACTCTGGCGGTCGTCGGGTCCAACGCCCATGCCGAACAAAACGCCCCCCCGGTTGATTTCGTCGGAGGCCATGTAAATCAGGGCTTCCTTGTAGTCTTTCAGACCCGCAATTTTCGCCAGCTCGGCTTTCAGAGGTTCATAACCCCGTTTTTCGATGGCAACGGTATCCATACCGCTGGCGTAAAAATCCCCCACTTTCTGCTCGACACTGCCATTAGCGGCTCCGCTGGCGGCTGCTTCGTCCAGGATGGATTTCGTTTTTTTCTGATTTTCCTCGTGAAGTTCGTAAAAGGAGCCCCAACCGGTCTGGTCTTCCGGGATTTTGGTGTTTTTTACCCAACTTCCATTGGCATACGAAAAGAAATCATTGCCGGGAACGACAGTGGTATCCATGCCCGATTTGTCGAAAAATACCGTGCGGGCGGTTTCATCTTTTTCAGTTTTACAGGCCGTAAGCCATACCATTCCGCCAACAGCCAGCAGGAGAGATTTTGGGAGTTTCATACACTAATTTGTTCGTTGACTCAAAGAGAAAGAGGTAAAAGTAGCTTTTTTACTATTGTCTATTCCTACCGTAAATTGGGTGATATTGACCGTTTGTATAATTTCGGGCATTGGGGCCGGTAGTGCTCTCATGGCTACCCGTTTAAGCCGGTAACCACTGGAAAAAGAATCAATTTGGTTCTATCTTTACGACGGTTTAAAACAACTGCCTCTGAATACGTCACTTCTTTCCGGCTTCCTGCCTGGACTGGTTTATTGATTGATTAGTCCGGATAGCGCATCACCATTCGGGTGGTGTGATATCCTATTGTCTTTATTTTCAATCATTTACCAGTTACCGCAATGACTTCTCTTTTTTCAACACGCTTGCAATTAATTCCATTGCCCCTGACGAGCCTTGAACAACTGGCGATCAGCCGGACTACCCTGGAAACGGCCCGTGGATTAGAAATTTCGAACCTTCGCCTTAGTGGTGATCACGATTTCATGGCAGAGTTCGATGAAGCACTGCCGCAGTATATCATCCCGCAGGTCAAAGACCACCCTGACCACTGGTTTTGGTATACCCACTGGCTGGTCGTCCATCGTGAATTGAACCTGACCATCGGTGGGATTGGCGTGGCCGGAGCACCGGATGCTACGGGTCAAACGATGATTGGCTACTTTATGGATCAAAAGTTTGAAGGCCGGCAGTTTACCACCGAAGCCGTTGCCTGTTTTCTGGACTGGATTTTTCAACATCCGGATGTGAAGGCGGTTGTAGCCGATACGCCCACCCAGCACCTGGCTTCGCAGCGGGTGTTACAAAAGAACGGTTTTCAGTTGGTCGGTGCGGTGGAAGAGGGTGTGCGCTGGGAACGACGCCGTTCGCAACCGTTGGTTCAGGTGTAGCGCCAGGCCCACCAGATCAGGACGCCCTGCAACGGAAGCCGCCCCCAGCGTATCCAGGCCGGTATGGACGAAAATTTGTCAGCCGTCGCCATGTACAGATTAGCCGGGAAAATGGCGATCAGCAGCAGAATCAATCCCCACGCAGCCAGCGACCGGGTGACCGGAAACAGCAGGCCAACGCCCAGCGCCAGTTCGGCAATACCGCTGAGAATCACCATCAACGGGTGGTAGGGAACGTAGGGGGGCATGATGCGGAGGTAGGGTTCGGGGCGGATGAAATGCAGGATTCCCGACACGATGTAGACTGCGGCAATGGCGTAAAGACTCAGGTTGTTCATGAACGGGGAAAGCGATTTTGGGGTGAACAACCTGGGTTTTGAATAAATCCTGAACGATGCATTTACTGGAGAATTTGGAAAGAATTTGCTGAATTTTCTAACAAAAAGGACGAAGTACAGGTAGATAAGTCAGGAGAAACGTAATTGATTGGCAACATGATGAGTCAAGATAAGGAATTTACCGGAAAAGTAGCACTGGTAACCGGTGCCGGTTCGGGAATTGGAAAGGCGGCAGCCCTGCTACTGGCCCGAAACGGCGCAAAACTGGTGGCCTTGGGCCGAACGGACAGCGAGTTGCAGGAAACCGTGCAGGAAATTCAGCAGGAGGGAGGAGAAGCCATCGCTTTGCTGGCCGACATTTCAAAACCGGAGGACATGCAAAAGGCATTTGAAGCCATCAAAAGCCAATTCGGCGGTTTGCACATCGTTTTTGCCAATGCGGGTATTAACGGCGTCTGGGCGCCCATCGAAGATCTGGAGCCGGACGAGTGGGACAAAACCATGAATATTAACCTGCGCGGCACGTTTCTGACCGTCAAATACGCCATTCCCATGCTGAAAGAAAAAGGCGGTTCTGTCATCATCACGGCTTCGGTAAACGGTACGCGGATTTTTAGCAATACGGGTGCCACGGCTTATTCAACCACCAAGGCCGGTCAGTTGGCCTTTGCGAAAATGGCCGCGCTGGAACTCGCCAAACATCGCATCCGGGTGAATGTTGTTTGCCCCGGCGCCATTGATACCGCCATCAATGACAGCACCGAAAAACGCAAACTGGAGTCGGCCCGGGAACCGGTCGAATTTCCGGAAGGCGTCATTCCGCTGACGGACGGCGAACCCGGCACCAGTGAGCAGGTGGCCGAAGTGGTCGCGTTTCTGGCTTCCGACCGGGCCAGCCACATCACCGGCACACCCATCTGGATCGACGGCGGGGAGTCGTTGCTGATGGGTTGATCGGTTAGCCGATCAGATGTCCGACAAACTGCGCGCCATTGTCCAAAATAGCTCCCCCGCGCCGGAAACCCAAACCGCAGCTTTCGCCGACGTAAAACACCCCGGCCTGGTAGCGTTTGCCGGTTCCGTCGGTGGGTAGCTCCACGTATTCCTGGTAGATTTTTGGGTAGTCGTCATAGTCTCCATCGGCTTCGGCCTGCACGCGCCCCTGCTCGTCCATAATGCGGACGTTGGCCCCTTCGCGACCAAACAACACTTTCTCGACGTACATCCGGTCGGTGAGGGGTTGGGTGTCGGTTTTCAGGAGCAAAGGGTGAAACGGATACAATTCCCACAAAATCTTTAGAATGTACTTCGACTGAAACAGGAGCGAATACGCGGGATTGAGGATCACCACCTGCCGACGGCGCACGGCTTCGGTCAGGATGTGCGCCAGGTCGGATTCCTCGTGGCCGATGTATTCCCAGGGCACCAGCTTGAACCAGAAATCAAACTTGTCGAATTGCCCGTTCTCCGGATTTTGCTTGAAAATACCTTCATCGACCGAAAATTCTACCTTGTCGATGTACTCGAATTCGACTGTAAAACCGGCTTCCCGGGCCGCTTCGCCCAAAACCGCCAGGTTGCTGTCGTCTTCCGGGAAACCGCGCATGGCGGATAGCAACAGTGTCGGTTGTTTGTCTTCGTTGTGCAGCAGGATGTCGCGGAATTGCTCCACCAGCGTTTCGTAAACGGAATTGAACTGCTGTTCTTCGTCCAGGCCGTTGGCCCTCAGGTGGGCGTATTGAACCACCGCCGTTTCAGGAATGCAGGTCGCCGTGTCGGCATTGAACTCGATCAGTTTGATGGGCTGGCCGTCGATACCGCCCGCGAGGTCGAAACGGCCGTAAAGCTGAATGTGCCGGTCGTCGCTCCAGGATAGTTTGATCAGGTCGATGAGGTTGTCCGGAATTCCCAGTTCGCTGAACCGGTTGGTGTCGATGACGTGCTGCCCGGCCTCCACCAGCATGGTAAACAACTGATTTCCGGCTTCATAAAAGGCATCGGCTTCGGCCGGGCTCACGACAACGACTTCGTTGGTCAGGTACGACAGCGTGTCAGTTCCGAGCATCCAGTTCCAGCCAATGTTGCGGAGTTGCGGTTCCGGTGAAACCGGTAAAGAGCGGGTGTTTATCATAGTTGATGTGGTTTACGATATTCAGTTTACGGTTTTCGGGGGCTGTCGCACGCTTACAAAAAAATGCGTCAGCCGCCGTAAACTGAAAACCGAAAACCGAATATTGATTTAGGTCGGGTGACGATAAAGTAAATGGATAGACCGGCCAGCAGGGCCGACAGCCCTTCGCGAATGGGCCATTCGGGGGCGAAGAAAATCCGGTTGCGTTGCACAACGGCCCGGGGATCACCGTCGGCACTGCTCCAGAGCCAGCGGCTGCGAAACACGCTGGAGGAGTTGAAGCGCAGTTCGCGCCCGTCGTCAAAGGTCAGGGAAAGGCGTCCCCACCAGCCGGAGCGAATGGTGGCAATGGATGATCCGCCCGCGTCGGTCACGGCAATGGTGGTGGCTGGCGTCTGCCGCCGAATGCAGTAGCTGCCAAAACGGGAGTCGAGCGTCGCGTGCTGGTGTGCTTCGATGGTTAAAACCGCCTGTGGTAGTCCCAGTTCCGAATAAATCTCGTACCGTTCAGCGTCGGAAGGCTGAATCCAGTTCAGGATGGTTCGGTGCTGGGATGCGGGATGCATGGATTAATGTTTTTTGCCCCCAACCCCCTAAAGGGGCTTTTGCCGGATGAAAAGCCCCTTTAGGGGGTTGGGGGTGTTTTAAAACCAGCCTGCGCCGGGAATGCGGAAGGGCCACGGGATCGAAATCAGGATGGCCAGCAGTCCCAATCCAAAAAAGATGAAAACCGTCCGGTGTTTCTGAACAGGCCCGCTGATCCGGCGTGATTTGGAGCGACCAATCGTGATCAGCACCACGGCAATCAGCATTCCGGTAATGTGCTCGATGGTGTAAAACCGGTACAGCGCTGTTTTCATGATGGTGCCCATATCGATTCCTCCCTCAAAAAGAGGCACTTTGGGGCTGATAAAATACAAAATCAAACCAATCAGAAACTGCGTGTGCGTGGCAATTAAGGTGAAGAGGTACAGTTTGTTATTGCCCGGTGTGTATTCATCGCGGCCCTGCCATTTCCGAAATGCGGTGACAATGGCGGCAAGCAACAGAATCAATACAACCCAGCGAAGGCCCGAGTGGGCACGAACCAGTATATTGTAAAACATAGAGTGAGTAAGTTTGTCTGGAGCAAAGAAACAACATTTGTGGCTAAGACGAATGAGAATAGCCGCAAGATTACCGACAAAAAGCACGAAATTGCGGTTGCATCCGGATGGAGAGACTCTTTCGTTGCTCTCTTGTCTCTTCTCTTATCTCTAACGTATGATTCTTTACAACCTGACGATTAACATTGACAAAACCGTTGAGCGGGAGTGGTTACACTGGATGAAGGCCGAACACGTGCCGGCGGTGATGGCAACCGGCCTGCCACTGAGCCACAAAATTTTGCATTTACTCACGGAAGTCGATAACAACGGTGCGACGTACACCTTCCAGTATTCCTTTCGAATCAAACTGGATTTTTACCGCTTTCAGAAATACCACGGCGATGAACTGATGGACAAAATCCAGGAACGATTCGGGAATCAGTATGTCTCGTTCCAGAGTTTGCTGGAGGAAGTTTGAAAAGAAAAGAATAATAAATGTAAAATGATGAATGTTAAATGTAAAAGTTGGCTGGCGCGTCCAAACACTTTTACATTCAGCGTTCATCATTTTACATTTAACATTCTTTTTTCTCCCCTCAAACGGCTTCGTTGTTCAAAAGCTCCTTCCGACTCTTGCGTTTGTCGAGCGAGAGCAGGAAGGCGGGGAGGAGAATCAGGTTGGCGGCCATGCCCATCAGCAGGGTGATCGACACCAGAACGCCCAGCGCCACGGTTCCCTGAAAGGTCGAGAAGGCAAAAATGGCGAAACCGGCGAAGAGGATAAAGGCCGTGTAAATCATGCTGATACCGGCCTGGTGAATGGTGTTGGTAATGGCCTTGGAAATGCTGAGACCCCGCCGGAGTTCTTCGCGATACCGGGCGATGAAATAGATCGTGCCGTCGGACGCAATCCCAAACGCAACACTAAAAATCAGGATAGTCGACGGTTTGAGCCGAATGCCGAAATAGCCCATGATCCCCGCCGTGATGATCAGCGGAACAATGCGGGGCAGCGAGCAGATGATGATCGTTCGGACGTCGCGGAGTAAAAGTGCCAGCAAGGCAGTAATCAGAATTACCGCCAGATACACGCTTTCCTTCAGGTTATCCACCAGGTACTCGTTGCCTTTCGTGAAAATGCTGCTGCTGCCCGTCAGCCGGACGTCGTACATGTCGCCGTTGGAAACGCGTTTGCCGGTTTCGCGGTCGATGTTAAAAATGGAATCGACCCGGGGTTGCAGAGTGGTCAGCAACTCCCGGATGCGCACCGTACCCACGTCGGCCATCTGAAAACTCACGCGAGTGTAGCGGCTCGTGCTGTCGATAAATCCTTTGAACAGATTGGCTTTTCCTTTCATCTGGGGCGCATAGCTGGCCACTTTTGCCATTTCCAGCGCACCGGGCAGGACGTAATATTTCGGGTCGCCCCCGCGATACGCCTGATACAGAAATTTGGCGGCTTCGACCACCGACAGCGGGCGGGTAAACTCGGGATACTTTTCAAACTCTCGCTGCAAAAGCCGCATTTTGGTCAGCGTCTGGGGTGTTAAAACCCGGCCCGGCTGGCGGGTGTCGATGGACACTTCGAAAGGCAGAACGCCCCGGAAGTTTTTCTCGAAAAATTTCAGATCGGTATAAATCGGGTCGTTCTTCGGCAAATCATCGACCACGTATCCAACCGCCTGAATGCGCATGGCCCCGATCAGGCTGACGATCACCAGAATACCGATAAAGGCATAAATCGCCCGACGGCGGTGGTGAACCGTGTGATTGACCCAACTCAGAAACGAAACCACCCAGCGGCTTTCCAGATGTCCCCGCTGCCGCGACGACGGTTCGGGCAGATAGCCGAAAACGATCGGAATCAGCACCAGGCACAGGGCGTAAGTCACAACAACCCCCAGCGAAGCTACCAAACCAAATTGGGCCAACATCGGGCTGCTGGCAAAATAGAAAACAAAAAACCCGATGGCGGTGGTGACGTTGGCAAAGAACGTCATTTCACCGATAGCTTCCGTGGCGGTATTCAATGCCCGAATTTTGTCGCCGTGGTGGCTGAATTCTTCGAAATATTTATTGATGAGAAAGATGGTGTTCGGAATACCGATGACAATGATCAGGGGCGGCAGTAAACCGGTCAGCAGCGTGATTTTGTAGCCAAACAGCACCAGAAAGCCCAGCGACCAGACCACACCCACCCCGACGATGCTGATGGCCGCCAGAACCGCCACAATGGACCGGAAGAAAAAGAGCAGAATGATGGCCGTTACGCCGAACGCCAGCGCCATGAACAACACCATTTCGTTGCTGACTTTGCCGGTAAATTTGGTGCGGATGTAGGGCATACCCGACATATGAACCGGGATGTTATACGTGGCCCCGAAGGCTCTTACTTTCTTCTCAATCTCCAGAACAATCCCGATGCGGTCTTTGGTGTTCAGTTTCTTCTGGTCGAACGTGACGGCCATCAGGTGCGAGCGACCGGCACTGTCGGAAACAAACCCCTTGTAAAAAGGCAGATTAGCCACTTTTAAACGAATGCTGTCTACCTCGGCCTGCGTGGTGGGCGGTTGAGGGACGAGGGGCAAAAACTGGAACTGTTTGATGCTGTCGTTGCGGACGATGTGGAATAGACTGGCGGCCGACAACACATTCTGAACGCCGTCCGATTTCTTAATGGCCTGATTCAGCGCATACCAGCCCTTGAAAACCGGTAACGTATAGAGGTTAGGTGTTTCAATTCCGATGACCATCACGCTGCCGTCTTCGCCAAACCGTTTTTTAAACGATTCGTAGAGTTCAAAGTCGGGGTCGTTGGAAGGAAGAATCCGGGCAATTTCGTAGGAAAGCTGGATGCGGGTGGCCTGATAGGCCATGAATACCGTCCCTACGAAAATGACAATGAGCAGGAGAATGCGATTTTTTAAGATGAAATCCGAAACGCGGTGCCAGAACATCAAGCCAGAACAGAAGTTAAGCGCGCAAGGTACAAAATTTGGGTGTGTTTTTGAAAACGAAGGTCGAACGTTCAGTTTTGCTGTTGGTTGCTGTTCTAACAAAACCGGGTCCAGGATAACTTCTCCCGTAAATAAATTAAACAAGTCGTGCTATTTGGAGTTAATCAGTTAGCGTCCACACATAAAAAGTCGGTCATTCTTTGCTTAGTTAAATTACAAGTGCGCCAGGGTTATTTCTATACCATTATTTCCACGAATAATTATGAATCTTGCTACCTTACAAAACGTATCCCCTGGTGTGCACATGCCTACCAGTGTGGCATTTATAGGCGATTATCTCCCTCGCAAGTGTGGGATTGCCACTTTTACATCTGACTTATACAAATCATTTACAACGTATTACCCGGAATCGTCGGCGATGGTCGTGTCGGTCAACGATGTGCCGGAGGGCTACGATTATCCGGACGAGGTACGGTATGAATTTTACCAGCACGATTTGAATTCGTACAAAAAAGCCGCCGAATTTCTGAATTCCATGAATACCGAAGTCGTCTGCCTGCAGCACGAATACGGTATTTACGGTGGAACGGCGGGTAACTATATTCTGACCCTGCTCCGGAATCTGACGATGCCGGTGGTAACGACCTTTCATACCGTGTTGCGCAATCCGGATCAGGACCAGCTCATGGTGCTGAAAACCATCGCCGATCTGTCGGCGCGGGTGGTGGTGATGACCGAAAAAGGCCGTCAGTTTCTGAAAGATATTTATGAGGTTCCCGAAGATAAAATCGACGTCATTGCCCACGGGATTCCCGATATGCCGTTTGTCGATCCGCATTTTCACAAAGACCGGTTTGGCATCGAAGGCAAGCAGGTGCTGCTAACCTTCGGATTGCTGTCGCCCAACAAGGGCATCGAAAACGTCATCAAGGCGTTGCCCCGCATTGTCGACCAGTTTCCGAATACCGTCTACATCGTGCTGGGCGCGACGCACCCCAACCTCATCCGGGATCAGGGTGAAGTGTATCGGGACAGTCTGAAAAAGCTGGCCGCCGACTGTGGTGTCAAAAATAACGTGCTGTTTTTCAATCAGTTCGTTGAACTGGACAATCTGATCGAGTTTCTGGGCGCGGCTGATATCTACATCACGCCCTACCTGAATCCGGCGCAGATTACGTCCGGAACGCTTTCCTACGCTTTCGGATGTGGCAAGGCGGTGGTTTCGACTCCGTATTGGCACGCTGAAGAATTGCTGGCCGACGGCCGGGGCGTTCTGGTGCCGTTCAACGACTCGGAAGCGGTTGCCGATGCCATTATCAAGCTGATGAGTGACGAGCCATTACGGCACGGGATGCGCAAAAAAGCGTATATGCTCGGGCGCAGTATGATCTGGGAACGCGTGATGGAACGCTACGTTCAGGCGTTCGTTCAGGCGCGTCAGCAGCCGATAGCGTTGCCGGGAAGTCCGTTGGCGTTGCTGAATGGCAATGGGGGAGGGACCTACAAATTACCGCCGATTCGGCTCGACCACCTGTATCGTCTGACCGATTCGACGGGAATTATTCAACACGCCCGTTACCATTTGCCGCACTACGAAGAAGGCTATTGCACCGACGACAACGCCCGCGCGCTGATTCTGACCGTGATGGTGGAAGAAGCCGGTATGGGCGATCGGAAACTGGCCAAGCTCACCGACGATTTTGCGGCTTTCCTCAACTATGCTTACCTGCAGGGACGGGGTCAGTTTCGGAATTTTATGAGCTACGACCGCCATTGGCTTGAAGAAGTGGGCTCCGACGACAGCACGGGCCGCGCCATCTGGGCGCTGGGAACCTGTGTCGGTCGTTCGGTCGATAAAAACCTGATTACCTGGGCGATGCCGATTTTACACCAGGCACTTCCCTCGCTGGTCGACCTGCCCTCACCACGGGCCTGGGCTTTCGGCATCATGGGCGCCTGTGAGTACCTCAAACGCTTTGCGAATGACCGGCTGGTAAAAACCATTTTACAGCAGTTGGTGGATAAATTACTGCTCCGGTATCAGGACGGAAAATCCAAAGACTGGCCGTGGTTTGAAGGCTATCTGACCTACGACAATGCGAAATTATCCCACGCGCTGATTTGCGCCGGAGAAACGTTGCAAGACGCGAAGGTGACCGATCTGGGCCTTAAAACACTGGAATGGCTGATCAGTTTGCAGATGACGGGCAACGGAATCGCCAGCACCGGTTATTTTCAGCCGATTGGTTCCAACGGTTTTTATACCAAAGGCGGAAAACGGGCGTATTTCGATCAGCAGCCGGTGGAAGTTCAGGGGTCGGTTTCGGCCTGTCTGGCGGCCTACCGGATCACCCGCGAAGCCGTCTGGCTGAAACGGGCCACGAAGATATTCAAGTGGTTTACCGGCCATAACGATCTGGGTCTATCGGTTTATGATCCCAACACGGGTGGTTGCCGCGACGGTTTGCACGTCGACCGGGTCAACCAGAACCAGGGGGCCGAATCGACGCTGGCGTATTTAATGGCGCTGACCGAACTGCATTTAACCCAAAAACAAATTTCCGACGCTGAAATTGCAAATACGGCACTAACCTTGTTAGTTTAAACGTTGAAGGCAGAGACACTGAGGGAATGAAACGCACTGCTTCAAAAACAGACGTTCATTCCCTCATTCCATAAACCTGCTGTCTGTCAACCTTTTAGTACTTATGATAAAGGCAACCCGTACCGGCATTGTACTGCGTCCTGACCCAACGCGCGTTCTTTTTCGCCCTTTTGAACACAGTAGCTCAACGCGAACCTTGAAAATTATTGCCCGGGTCAATGCCATGACTGAAGAGGAAGCCGAGCGTAAGTTAGGCGAGGTGATTCGTGAATTTGGCAGTCGGCATTACAAACTGGAGCGGTTTTTTCTGAAACGCTTCAACCACATTAAATCCCAGCTCCTCACCGACGAACCGTTGACGCTGGAGCGGAAATTGCTGCTGGGCGCGTATTTCACCATGGAATACTCGCTGGAATCGGCGGCTTTGTTCAATCCGTCGATGGTGTGGCACCCCGACCAGACCAATGTTCCGCCGGGTTTCAAACGGTTTATTCTGAGCATGCGGGCGACGGGCGAAGGTCACATTTCGTCGATCACCTTCCGCATGGGCTACATTGATCAGGACAGCAAGATCATCCTGCGAAAACCGTCCCGCTACGTTACCTCTCCGGAAATTGTGCCGAACCACCGGTTCAACCGGGCGCAGTTTGAACGGAAACTCTACGAACTACGGTTATCAAATCCCATATCGGAAATGATGATGACCGGTTTGGGCGAGGAGTTTGCGCTGGAAGAAATGGAAGACCGGCTGAAACGCGTTCTGAGCCAATACCGGCATCACGCTGAATACGAGGCCATTGCGAGCAGTTTGCGTACGCTGGCCCGCTCCAATTACGAGCTGGATTTTGACGAAGACCAGAGCCTGGACGAGCGGTGTATTTTTCCCACATCGCCCAATGAAACCAACGGAATTGAAGATGCCCGCTTCGTACGGTTTGTCGAAGACGACGGCGAAGTGACGTATTACGCCACCTATACCGCCTACAATGGCCAGGTTACCTTTCCGCAATTGCTGCTCACCCGGGACTTTACCCACTTCAGCATCAGCACGTTAAACGGAGCCGAGGTGCAAAACAAGGGTATGGCATTGTTTCCCCGGAAAATCAACGGGAAGTATGTGATGCTTTCCCGTCAGGACGGCGAGAACATTTACATCATGTATTCGGATGACCTCTATTTCTGGCAAACGAAGGAAATATTGCTGAAACCGACCTACCATTGGGAGTTTGTTCAACTCGGCAACTGCGGATCGCCCATCGAAACCGAGGCTGGTTGGCTGGTGTTGAGTCACGGCGTTGGGCCAATGCGGAAATACGCCATCAGTGCGTTTTTGCTCGATCTGAACGATCCCGGCAAAGTGATCGGCCGCCTGACCGAACCGTTGCTGAGTCCCGACGAAAACGAACGCGAAGGCTACGTACCGAATGTCGTGTACAGTTGCGGGGGCCTGATCAACGGCAATGAACTCATCATTCCCTATGCCATGTCGGACTACGCCAGCAGCTTTGCCACCGTCAATGTTCAGGAACTTCTGAATGAACTGACCGGCAGCCAGAAGCAGGTCGAAGTAAACGTCGAAGAACAAAGTTTGTAAGATAACTTAATGCAAACTATGAGATTAAATAGTTTATAATGAGTTGAATAAGTGCCGTTGGCACGCGGCCAATCACCTCATCGTTCGAGTGAACTTATCGATATGAAAAACCGCCCGTACGCCAGGGGCGGTTTTTTGTTTTTACAGGAAATAGACTGTATCTAAATTGTTGTCTGATTACAAGATAAAATAGGTATTATCTGTTATTTTGCAGTACATTAGGCACTGATAGAAAAACGGGCCGTAACCATCTTATGATCAGGCAATTCATTGGCAACCAAACGCTAAAGTCGCTTTGCTGGCTTTGGGTGGCCGTGCTGGGCTTGAGTTGTGATGCCTGGGTATTGCCGCGTAAACAATTTGCAGTGGCAACGGGGCCGGTAGGCTACTATCCACTCAACGGCAGCACGCTCGATGCCAGTGGAAACAACCTGCACGGTGTCTTGAAAAATGGCGCCACGTACGGACTGGATCGGAAATCGAACGAAAATTCAGCCCTGTTGCTGGACGGTATCGACGACTATTTTGAAATTCCCGACCATGTGCTGCTGCGGCCGTCGGTCCTGTCCATCAGCTTATGGATAAAACCGCAGCGGGTTACGTCGACGACCCAGATTTATTCGAAAGCGATTTTTAAAGACAACGTCAACAACCAGTACACGGCGCGAATTACCCCGCCTTACACGACCGGTTCGACAACGGGGTACGAGATCATTGCGGATATTGAGCAGGACGGCAATTGTGAGCAGGAGGACAAAACCAAAAAGCGGGTTTTGTATTTTGATCCAGGCTTTCAACTGAATCAGTGGGTACACATCGTCACTGTTTTTGAAGGCAAAACCGGTACTTTTTACCTGAACGGGCAAAAGCAAATTTCCAATACCGAATTCAAGGATGGCCCGATCGACGCCTGTTCGGGGAGCCCGTTGCGGTTTGGTGTGGCCTGGGAGGGTGATCTGAATCAATTTAGCGGGATGATGGACGACATCCGCATCTACAACCGCGCCTTGACGGAATCTGAAATTAAAGCCCTCTACCAGCAGTGAACCGGCTCCTACTTTTGCTCGCCCTCCTTCTGACCGGCACCGCCTACGGGCAACCTCCGGGAAATGCCCGGCTGGCGGTTTCCAACGTTCGCGTCGAACTGGATACGCAGCGGGTGAAAATCATCTACGATGTGGCCAATCTGATCGCTACCGATTCGGTATACATTCAGGTGGAAAGCCGCCGGAGTGGGTTTTTCAAGCCCAAAACCGTGACCGGAGCCGTTGGGAAAGGCGTTTCGTCCGGACCCAACCAAACGATCTACTGGGATTACCGCCTGGATGGGGTGACCATCGACGATGAGATTCGGGTTACGGTTCTGGCCAAACCGATGATACAGCCGGTTTCGGGTGGAGGTCCTGCCAATGCGCTGCTTTCGGCGCTGGTACCCGGTCTGGGAACCATACTGGTTCAGACCAATCGGAAAATCGGCTGGCGACCGGTCATCACGGCAACCTACGGCGGGTTGCTTGCCTACGGTCTGGTGCAACGCAGCCGGTCGAAACAGACTTATCGGACCTACGAAAGCCAGACCGGCGAACAACAGGCGGAACCGTATTACAACCAGGCGACGCAGTACCATCACCGGTATCTGGTGGCAACGCGGGTAGCGGCTGTGGTTTGGGCCGTCGATGTGGCGTATACGGTGTTGAAGGGGATGAAAAATGGGAAGAAAAAGCGGGCATCCGTCCGGAATGTCGTGGCCGGTTGGGTGGGAACGACGCCAACCCTGGGGATTTCGATGCGGTTTTAAAAACCGCTGATAACCTTTTGTCTTTTTGAAGATATGCTCTGTACCGGGTTTTGGACCATCACTCATGAAAAACACGCTACATTCTCTGCTCCTCTTTCTGATCATCTCCGGAACCGGAATGGCCCAGCAGCCTCCGGCGGTTTCGGCACAGAGCGATTGGGTGAAATTGACGAAACCGCCCGCCGTTGCGCCACGCATCACCTGGCGGACTCCGCTGGCCCGGCGGGTTTCGGAGTCAAAATCGGTTTACCGGCTGAGTGTCTGCATCGAATCGGCAGAGCCCGTTACTAAACTTCTGTTCTTTCACAACGACAAAGAAATCAACGGCTTACAACGGGGTATCATCAAAGTGGCCTGCGGTACGGAATACGCAGCAGAAATTCAACTGGTGAGCGGTGCCAATGAGGTCTATGTCGTGGCCACCAATGCCGCCGGAACGACCACGTCGGAGACGCGGCTGATTATCAACGAACCCGAAAAGACGGAGATTGCCGTCAAGTCGACGGCCCCCAAACGGCTGGCGCTCATCATTGCCAACGGAAAGTATTCGAAATACCCGCTCAAAAATCCGACAAACGATGGCAAAGCGGTAAAAAAGCAACTCGAAAGCCTGGGATTTGCGGTCACCTACAAAGAAAATCTGCCACTTCGGGAGCTGAAAACAAGTTTCGATACCTTTCTGGCCGAATTAGGAAACCACAACATCGGGCTTTTCTACTACGCCGGACATGGTTTGATGGTCAACGGCGAAAACTACGTGCAGCCGGTGGATGCCGACCCGACCGCCGAGCCGGATGTCGAGTTTGAGTGTTACCCGCTGCGGAGGCTCGTGGCCCGAATGGCTGGCACCAATCCGAAGGGATCGAATGTGATTTTCTGGGATGCCTGCCGGAACAATCCCTACCGGTCGTGGCACCGGGGCGCGGGAGAACCGGTTTTTGCGACCGTTCAGCCCGCCGTCGGAACGTTGATTATCTACGCCACCGAACCGGGGAAAGCTGCTTACGATGGCAACGAAGAAAATGGGCTTTTTACGAGCGAACTGGTCAAACACATCGGCCAGCCCAACGTCGATATTTTTGAGATGGTCGACCGGATCGATCGGGGACTGGAAGAACGCGGTTTCAAACAGCCACCCTACATCGAGGGCCGGTTGCGGGGAAAATTTTTCTTTCAAATGCCATGAAAACAGGTGGTTGTCCAACGCTGACGGTTCTGTTTTGGCTGATTTTCAGTACGTTCGGCCAGGCTCAGACGTTTTATGCCATTGTGGTGGCCGACACCAAAGACCCGGTTTTGATCGATGCCTGCAAACGGGACATGGACGTGATGCACCGGCAATTTGTTCAGATGGCGGCAGCTATTCAGTATTCATTGGACGAACGGATTGTGGCCCAGGATGATTTCGGCCAAAAAAAGCTCCAGGCCGTGTTGCAGGAAATCAGCCCCCAACCGAACGACATTCTTTTTCTGTACTACACCGGCCACGGCTACAACCTGAAAAACCGCACCGATCGGTTTCCGATTCTGATGCTGGAAAAAGAGGACGCCCTGGCCGGGCAGAATCCGGGCCTGTTGAGCATTCATACCCAGTTGAAAAAGAAAGGAGCGCGGTTGTGTATTACCCTGGGGGATTGTTGCAACGAAGTGATCGATGCCACCCGCACCACCGGGCGTAAACGGATTCCGCCGAAACCACTGGTATTGACTAACGATTCCCTGAATCGGGCATACCGGAAACTTCTGCTGGACGTCACCGGCGACGTCCTGATTGCCAGCAGCCGTCCCCCGCAGGAAGCCTGTGCGCACCCGGATTCGGGCAGTTTCTATACGCGCGCGTTCGATGAAATGCTGGAGGTGGCGGCTCGTTCGGGAGCGGATCTGTCGTGGGAAACCGTGCTGAAAAACACCCAGACGCAATTGTCCCGCTACATCGCCACGCGTTTCAAACAATCGCTGTATGAAGCCAACCTGCGCGAAACCCGGCAGTCGGCGGGGCGGCTGACGGTGTATTCGTCGCCGGAACAACCCTTGCTGAACCGGGAGGGCGTGGTGGAGGAAAACCACCTTACCGAACAGCAACTCCTTGATTTCCGGGCGTTAACGGAACAGAAAGTGAACGAATTTCAGCGGTATTTATCGGTTATTGCCGATCCTGAGCAACAGGACAACATCCGGGAACTGGCCATTGAAAATGCCCTGCTGTTGTTTTTGAACGATGCCACCATGCAGGTCGGTTCGTCTAATCCCAAAACGGCGGTGAAAACCTACCCGATCGCGATTTACCTCCGGCGGTTGAAAAACCTGGAGAAGCGGTATTTCGACATCAACATTGCGTTTTATGATCTGGCGCTGGTGGCCGACTGGGAAAAAACCGTCAGCGGTTATGAAACCACGGCGACGTACTTTCAACATTTTCAGGCTTTTAATCCGAAAGGACAGCTTGTTTATGCGGCCAAAACCGCCAAGCAGATGGCGGTCGATCTGCAATCCCGGAAAGACCCTTTCTACGAAGAAAACCGCTGGACGGTGCTGCTGGGGGATGTCAGACTTGCGGAAAAAGGGATTGGAAGCGGGAATAAGAAATGAGAATAAAGACGAAAAAAAAGGCAGACAGACGCCCGTAATCGGGAAAGTCCGTTACACGCATCGCTCACCTCCAAAATGAATCAAGCGATTTTTCGGATCATCCTGTTTTTCAGTGTCTTCGCTGCGTTTGGATCGGCGGTGGCGCAGACGTACTCGCGGGCTGACCAACTGAAAATTGCCGATAACGCCCGTCGGCTGGTGCGCGACCGCTATCTAACCAATCTGGAGGTACTGACGCACTACGAGGCCAATCAGCCGTTTGAGGTGTTGCAAAGCCAGCTCAACGGCTTGCTGAAAGATGCTTTTCGGAACCGGGAGGTGCTGGTGTACAATGAATTTCGACCGGGTTCCAATGCCTACACCACTGTCGAGGAATACGTGAAAGATACCCGCATTTTTTCGTCCGGGAAACCGGTAACCAACACCCTGACGCTGGATGAGGCTCGTTACCGGATCAGTCGAACGCAAGACGGTTTGTCGTTCATCAGTCTATACGTCGAGAAACGGGCGCAGGGTGTGGGAAAGGAGGGAAAGGCGTTTCTGTTTCAAAATCGGGTCGAATTTCGGATTAGGTTTGTGTTCGACCCGGCACTGAATGCATTTCATTCGTTCAAAATTGCCGGGATCACCAAAGTAGACGCGTGGCCATCCGACGCCTTTGCCTTGAAACCGGACGATCTGGAACAGGCTGAGAAAAACGAAAATGACCTGTTCACAACCCTATCGGCGCTAACGGAGAACTTAAAAAAAGTGATTCCGGCCGGTTGTACCCGCCTGGCTCTGGACCGGTTTACCTACGACCGCTGCGGGATCAACGACCCGTTATCGGACCGGATTTTTGCCACGCTGCACAGTTGTCTTCAAAAACAGGCGGCTGTGGAGGTCGTTCTGTCGATGCAAAGTGCCGACTCGTTGCTGTGGATTCGGGGCTATTACCGGGAAGATCTGAACAACCTGCAAATCGTCGCGGAGGTGTTTGATGCCCGCGCAAACCGGGTTGTGGCAAAAATAGAGAATACCGCGTTGCCGCTGGCCTGGATCAGCGGGCAAAACCTTCGGCTGAAACCGGAGCAATACCAGCGGGTGCTGGCCGTGCAGGATACGATCCGGCAGCATTCCGTCATTGGGCCAACGCCACTGACGGTGGAAATCCGAACGGACCGGGGCCGGACCGGGGTCGAATACTGGCCGGGGAATCAGATCTCGATCGAAGCGCGGGTAAACCGCCCGTGTCATTTGCGGCTGGTGTATGTGCTGGCGGATGGCACGAAAACCCTGCTGGAAAATGATTTCGAAATCAAGGCAGATCAGGTGAATCAGTATGTTCGGATTGCGCCGGATGCGTCGTTTGTCTGCGCGGAACCTTTCGGAACGGAATACCTGCTGGCGTATGCCAGCCAAACCGCTTTTTGCCCGATTCCGACCAAACCAGCACCGCGATTGTATCTGCGACAGGAGAATGGTTATGGCATTCTGGTGGGTTCACTGGCCGAAATGCTAAGGGCTCTGCGGTGTACTATGGCCCCAAATTCAGTTGCCGAAGATCGGATTCAGATCACGACACGGACGGTTTCGAAATGAACAGACGTGATTTTTAGAGTCCATTAGACCCCATTTGCCCGGTCAAAACGCTCCTGACCCCTGACAAATGAGGGAGTAAAAAGGTATTTTTTTTTGATTACTAAGTAAAAAAGTTCGTTATACTATGGTGTACATTCAAGTAAAATGTGGATAAAAGCAAACCTGGCCGAATGAGAGACGAACAGTGATAGTCTGTTTTTCTTTTTTGTTAAGTGTTTGATTATAAATAGTATAGTAGCGATTTTATTGGTGTTTAGAGACCGGTTTCAGTCTATTAATACGCTGTCCGGAAATAAAATAAATTGGATTCAAAATTTCAAATGAAACGGCTACTATTAATTTATTAATATTTTTTATTAATAGTGACTAATCGTAGGCAATTAGAACCTTACTATTTATTAGTTTTGCAAAAGATAATCACATTTCTTTCTTACTAATTCTACCACTCTAATAAACCGCCGTGTCAACGGTTCACAACATCTATGGTAAAACTCTTACTACCGCAAGCCCGGCTTGTCAGGATGATGAGATTATCCATTCCTCAACTCCTGCTGGCTTTTGTCTGCACGAATGTCGCTCTCGCAGCGAAAGATCCTAACACGGGCACTTCATCGAAAAACACGTTAGCAGTCAGTACGGTTGACAGAACTCTCTCCGGCAAGGTGACCGATGAGTCAAGTTCTCCTTTACCGGGTGTGAGTATTGTTTTGAAAGGTACCCAACGGGGTACGGTGACGGATGCGAATGGTCTTTACAAGATCGAAATTCCGGATAATGGTGCCACCCTGGTTTTTTCATTTGTGGGGTATCTGTCTCAGGAAGTTAATGTAGGAACACAGACTTCCGTGAATGTCAGCCTGAAAAATGATGACAAAGTGCTGGAAGAAATCGTCGTTATCGGTTACGGTACGGCGAAGAAAAGTGACTTGACGGGTGCTGTCGGTTCGGTGAAAGAAGCCGAATTGAAGGAACGTCCGGCGGCTTCGCTGACGCAGGCGTTGTCGGGCCGGATGCCGGGTGTGCAGGTCAACACCAACTCGGGTCGTCCCGGCGGTCGGACCACCATCCGCGTTCGCGGGTTTAGCTCCATCAACTCCTCGAACAACCCGCTCTATGTGGTCGACGGTGTGATGCTGCCACAAGGGAACCAGAACCAGTTCAGCTCGGCCATCGACTACATCAACCCGAACGACATCGTTTCGGTGGAAGTGTTGAAAGATGCCTCCTCAACCGCCATTTACGGGGCGCGGGGTGCGAACGGGGTTATCCTGGTAACAACGAAAAAAGGGAAATCGGGTGAAGGTCAGGTGACTTACAACGTCGATTTCAGCGTGAACACCATCGGACCCAACCGGCCGGAAGTATTGAACACGGCTCAGTATATGGCGGTGGAAGATCTGGCCTGGGCCAACATGGCCAAATACGATCCCGTCGGCTGGGCGGCTGGCAAGTGGGCGTATCTGAACCCTAAACTGCGCCGGATCGACCCCCGCGTCTGGAATTCCGATGGAAGCCCCAAGTTTGATACAAACTGGCTGGAAGAATCGACTCAAAATAAACTGTCGCAAAACCACCAGTTGGGTTTCAGCGGGGGTAACGACCGCACGCAGTACTCGGTTTCGCTCGGTTACCGCGATGACCAGGGGTTGATCAAGACTTCCTACATGAAACGGTATTCAGGCCGGTTTACGATCGACGATCAGGTGAAATCCTGGTTGAAAATCGGGGGTACTTTGAGCTACAACAACCAGTCGGAAAACATTGTGGATCAGGGTGATGCTGTTGCCCGTCAGATTGTGGAAGATTTCCCGTTCCTGCCGGTTAAATACGAAGACGGAACCTACGCCAACAACCGGGATTTTCCGTTTGCGGAAGGAACCATGAGCTCAGTTCACCGCCTGATGGGTCGGAAATACATTCTGAACACCCAGACGACGATCGGTAGCCTGTATTCCAACATCACGCTGGCGAAAGGACTGGAAATGCGGACGATTTTGGGTGCCAACGTGCAAACCCAGGAAAACAACCAGTCGCAAACCCGGACGCTGAACATCGGTGGTAACGGTAACGCATCGGCCAGCAACCGGAAAGAAACGTTCTGGTCGTTGGAAAACTACCTGACCTACAACAAGCAGATCAACGAAAAACACGCCATCAACGCCCTGTTGGGGATTTCGTGGCAGGAAACGGATGTGTTCAGCATCAGTGCGGCTGTCAACAACTTCGCTACCGATTATTTCGAGTATAACAACCTTGGTGCAGGTGCCACCAACCCCGGTGTAGGGTCAGGCGCTTCCCGTTCGGCATTTAACTCGTATTTCGGTCGGGTGAACTACAGCCTGATGGAGAAATATCTGTTCACGGTTACCGGTCGGGCCGATGGTTCTTCGAAATTTGGGGAAAACCACAAATTCGCATTCTTCCCCTCGGCGGCTCTGGCCTGGCGGGCATCGGAAGAGGAATTCCTGAAAGGAAACTCGATTATTTCGAACCTGAAAGTGCGGACGAGCTTTGGTTTGACGGGGAACTCCGAAATTCCGGCTTATTCCTCACTGTCGCTGCTTAGCTCCAACTATGCGACCATTTATGGTGATGCACGCGTTTCGGGCACGGGTTTGAGCCGTTTGGCTAACCCGGATTTGCGCTGGGAAAAAACCGCTCAAACTGACTTTGGTGTGGAACTGGGCTTGCTGAAAGGCCGGATTTCATTGGAAGCGGATTACTACTATCGCAAAACCACCGACATGCTGTTGGATGCGCCGGTACCACGTACGAGTGGTTACGCAACGATTCGCCGGAACGTGGGTTCAATGGAAAACAAAGGCTTTGAATTTGGTTTGAACACGGTCAACATCGACGCGGGTGGTTTCCAGTGGAACACGACCTTCAACGTTTCCTTTAACCGCAACAAAGTACTGGCCCTGGCGACGCCTTCGGACATCTTCAACGTAGGTGGTCCGAACTTCACCAACCCAACCAACATCATCCGCATCGGTGAGCCGGTCGGGTCGTTCTGGGGGCTGACGCGTCTGGGTACCTGGAGTGAAGCCGAGCGCGAAGAAGCCGCCCGTTTCACCAGCTACCGTAACGGTCTGACCATGCTGCCGGGTGACATCAAGTACCTGGATGTGAACGGCGACCGCGCCATCACGGATGCCGACCGGAGCATCATCGGTAACGGTAGCCCGAAATCATGGGGTGCCATGACCAACAACTTCCGCTACAAAAACTTCGACCTGACGCTGGAATTGCAGTTCTCCTACGGTAACGACGTCATGTTGATGAACCTGCACCCGAGCGAAGACCGCCAGGCACTGGCCAACAGCTACACCTCGGTATTGAACGCCTGGACGCCGACCAACCAGAATACGATGATCGCTGAAATCCGGGATACCCGCGCTGGTTATGTAACCAACGTAGACAGCCACTGGATCAAGGATGGTTCATTCCTGCGGGGGCGTAACCTGCTGTTCGGCTACACCTTCCCGAGCAACGTAACCAACAAACTCAAACTGAACCGCCTGCGGGCTTACGCTACCGTGCAGAATTTCTTCCTGCTGGTTGACGACAAAATCGTAGGTGACCCGGAAGTGACCCCGACCAACCAGGGTGATGGCAACAGCGCCTTCTCTCAAGGGATGATCTGGCACAACTATCCGAAACCGACGACCTACATGTTCGGTCTGCAGATTGGGTTTTAATTGATTAAACGTATTCAAAAAGACAGTTGACGATGAAACATATAGTTAATAAAGTGAGCAAAATCGCCCTGCTGGGGGCGGTGCTGCTGGGTCCGGTGGGTTGTTCCGATTTCCTCGATGAGCAGGCACCCTCCAACCTAACCCCCGACAATTTTTATACCATTCCTGACCACGCCGAAGCCGCCCTGGCTTCGGTATACGCCGACCTGCGGTTCATGGGCGACGGGGCCGGGATCTTCTCTTCCAACTGGCAGTTGCTCGAAGCCCTCACCGGCACCTCGACCACCGAAACCGCCCAGAACTCGGATTTGAACAACCTCTACGGGCTGGTTCACGACGGCAACACCGCCCATGTGGTCAACTACTGGAACGGGCTTTTTAAAGTCATCGCGCAGGCCAACCAGGTGCTCGACCGCGTGCCCGCCATTACGCCCATGCCGGATGCCCAGAAGACCAAGATTCTGGGCGAAGCCCGGTTTCTGCGCGCTTCTGCGTACTTTACGGCGGTTCGTCTGTGGGGTGACATTCCTTTGATTACCAAACCGCAAACGGCCACTTCGGAAGATTTCCAGCCCGCCCGTGCTTCCCAGGAAG
>NZ_QOWE01000026.1 GCF_003334855.1 Larkinella punicea | reverse complement strand
TTCAAAGAACTACAAGCCAACGTCATTCTGGAAGTCCTCGACTTACCCAACGGCGTTGAGCTACTCAGAAAATACTTAGCACACCAAGCCCGAAGGAGTTAAACCAATCCTTCGTACAGTACTGATGATGAATGTTAAATGGTAAAGTCAAAGAGCGCCTACCACTTTTACATTAAACATTCATCATTTTACATTGAGACTTCCGCTTTCTGCCCCTAAATCCCCTAAAGGGGAGGGCTGTTAAGTTCTGGAAATTAGGATCTTTAAAGTTAGCAATATCGGTCCGCTTTTCGCCCCCAACCCCCTAAAGGGGACTTGGACTCGGAATTCTCCGGATGCTAAAGTCCCCTTTAGGGGATTTAGGGGCAAAAGCGGAAGTCCTACATTCATCATTTATCCTTCCCTTTTTCAAAAATCCGTGTCCGCTTTTTTCAGATCCAGTTCTTTGATCCAGATGTTGCGATAATAGACATCGTGCCCTTCGGCCTGAAGCTTCAGGCCGCCCGGTGTATCGGTGATGCCTTTGCCCCCATCATTCCCGCCGTCGATGCCCGAATTGGGTCCGCCCCACACCTGATTGATGTCCTGATTGGTATGCACTTTTTTGCCGTTGAAATACATCGTCAGCCGGGCTTTTTCGGTGCGCTTGCCGTCCTGAAACCGGGCCGCCCGAAAAACGATGTCATACGAATTCCATTTTCCGACGCCGTTGTAAGCGTGGTACGGTGACGGCGTTTCGTTGATCACGGCCGCCATCCCGTGCGAAGTGGTGTCGCCATCGAGCACCTGAATTTCGTAGCGGTTTTGTAGATACACCCCACTGTTGCCGCCCGGTTTCAGAATATAAAACTCGATATGCAGCCGGAAATCCCGGAACGCTTGCTTCGTCACGATGTCGGCGGTGCCGTATTTTCCACCCGCAGCCGTGGGGTCGTTGGTGTTCAGAACCGTGCCTTTTCCGTCTGGATCTTTTTCAATGGTCCATTTAATGGGCGGGGTGGCGGCAAACCGGGGGCCTTCCCAGTAGATCCACTTCGAATCGAGCATCTGGCGGGACCCGTCAAACAGGATTTCAGCCCCTTTGGGCGCGCTGGTGCCGACGCCAACCTGCGCCTGAACGTTGGCTGAAATCATTGAATGCAATGAAATTAGTAAACTAAGGGCGAAAAACTTATGTATAATAGCCCCTAAATCCCCTAAAGGGGACTTTCTGCATCTGGAGTGTGCTGAGTCCAAGTCCCCTTTAGGGGATTTAGGGGCTGAAGCGAAAAGGCGAAAAGCAGAATAGTTCATCAGAAAAAGGGGTTTGGAATCAATCCGTAAAGGTGCACTAAAGATAAGCGGGTTTCGGTAAATTGCCGATTGGAAATTTTCGATGATCCAATTAATTTACATCGGGTTAACGCGCCGGAACGGAGTAGTTGACCCGCCGATTTTGCTTACTGAATTCTAAACCTACTCCCTTTGAAAATGAAAGATAACGCTTTTACCGTGTCCCGGCGGGATTTTCTGCTGGCGGCTGCGGCCACCGCACTGGCCCCTCCGCTGGTGCTCCAGGCTTCAAAAAGAAAGCTCGGCCCGAACGACAAACTCAACCATGCCTGCATTGGCGTAGGCGGCATGGGCTGGGGCGACCTCAACCAATTCGGTAAGCATCCGAGGGTCAATATTGTAGCAATCTGCGATGTGGACGCGATCCGGTTGAAAAAGGCTTCCGACGCCTACCCACAGGCCCGCACATATACCGACTGGCGCGAACTCCTTGAAAAAGAAGGCGATAAAATTGACTCGGTCAACGTCACCGTGCCGGATCATAATCACTTTGCCATTGCCATTCAGGCCATCCGGAACGGAAAACACGTGTATTGCCAAAAACCGATGTGCCACGATGTGGCCGAGGTTAGGGTGCTGACCGAAGCCGCCGTCAAGGCTGGCGTCGTGACCCAGCTCGGCACGCAGATAGCCGCGGGCAAAGGCGACCGTACCGCCGTTCAGTGGATCAAAGAGGGAGCCATCGGCAAGATAAAACACGCCTATCTCTGCTCCAACCGCCCCGGTGCCGTAGAACATTACCGGCTCGTTGGCCCGCGCCCGGCCGAACCCCAGGAAGCCCCCCCGACCCTGAACTGGGATCTGTGGGTGGGCACGGCCCCGATGCGTCCTTTTTCGCCGGACATTTATCACCCGACCAAATGGCGGGCGTGGCAGGATTTTGGCACCGGCTGGTCGGGCGACATCGGCTGCCACATTTTCGACGCCGTCTGGAAAGGATTGGGCCTGAAACCGCCCAAGTCGGTGATTGCCGAAGTGCAAAAATCCTGGGAAGACTCACCCGCCCGCCGGGGTGACACCTGGCCGCAGGGCAACCACATTACGTGGTCGTTTCCGGGCAACAAAATGACCGCTGCCCGCACCCTGCCGGTCGAGTGGTTCGACGGAGAATTTTACCCGCCCGAAGAAATTCGGGCCTTGTTCTCGGTGACCGACTATCCCGCCGAGTCGGCAATGCTGATCGGCACGAAAGGTGCCCTGCTGATTCCGCACGGCAAGATGCCGGTTTTGCTGCCGGGCGACCAATTCAAGGACTACAAAGTGCCGGAACTGGAAGAACGCAACCATTACCACCACTTTGCGGAGGCTTGTCTGGGCGGCCCGAAAACCGAATCCCATTTTGCCCAATCCGGGCCAATGACCGAGGCTATTTTACTGGGGACCGTTGCGATTCGGGTGCCGGGGCAACTGCTGGAATGGGACGCTGCCCGAATGAAATTCCCGAATAATCCCGATGCCGAGCGCTACCTGAGCCGAATTTACCGCGATGGCTGGCGCATTGCGGGGTTGTAAATTGCCCCTCTTTAACCCGGTCAAAACTGGCGGCTACAAAATGATTCATCCCTACGGGATTCATTTTCCGTAGAAGCGGATGTGGTTCCTACAAAATGGATCATCCCTACGGGATTACCCTTGGCAATCAATCCCGTAGGGATGATCCATTTTGTAGCCTCCGGTTTAACCCGCTGAAGATTGCAACCAATCTCGTAGGGATAATTCGTATTATAGCACTTGGCTTTAACCTGCTGACGATTGCAATTAATCCCGTAGGGATTAATCATATTGTAGCCCCCGGTTTAACCAACTAATCCCGTAGGGATGACTTATGTAGTAGCCTCTCCCGCCAGCGCCAGTTTGATGTGCGCCAGGTGGTGCTGCGTGTGCCAGGCCGACATGGCGATGGCCTGCGCCTGGCTGAACCAGAGTTTCCGAATTGGATGATAGTATTTGATCGCCAACTGCTCATCCGTCAGCGATTTCAGCAGGTAGACATACCGGCGCGTGATGCCATCAAACGACACCAGCGAATCTTCAATCGGCGCGGTCAGCGAATCCGGTGTGGCCACCCAGCCGTCCATGTTGATCAGGGTGACGACCTCATAATCAGGCTCGGTGAGGGCTTTTTTCATCCGCAGAAAATGCAGCAGTTGAATGTCGCTGACGTGGTGAATCAATTGCTGAACGGTCCAGCTCCCCTCGCGGTAGGTCTTGGCCAACTCTTCCGGCGACAGGTTTTCGACCAACTCCCGGTAGCGGGCGGGCATGGCTGAAAGAATCACAATCAAGTGCTGCAATTCCCCTGATGAGTAGGTTTCCTGCATCGTGAGGGGGCCGATGGGGTATTTCCGGTTTTCCATATCTGTTCAAAAGCCGTGGTTTTGTATGCGTTGAACCGGCAAGTTCTAAAAAAAGATGGAATGCCTGTCGATCGACAGGCATTCCATTGAAATAAATGACATGGAACGGACTACATGCATGTCAGGAAGCGTGTTAATGTATACATCGCTGAACGTTACGAAAAAGGATCATTTTTCTTCTTGATTCTGGAAGCCAGGCTAGCAATCAGAATAACCAGAACGGAAAAGAATACGGCGGGTTCCATAATGAGGAATACAGGTTTATTCACCAGAAATAGCGAGGTGCTCCCTATGTGATCCTGACCGGGATGGTAAGACTAAACTCGGTCATTTGTTCGAGCCTGCCAAATAACGGCTGGCAATTGAATTGTGGCCTTCGGGCAACGTAAAGAAAATGCAAAATGGCAATTACCCGTTGAAGCTTCAAACCGACCCATTGTAGCCCCAAAGTACCCCATTGAAACTTCGCCCTTCCCGATTCATCGGGTCTTGGTTAGTATTGTGGCGGCAACGACCAAAACAGTCACAGGAAATAGTGCAAATGATCAAAAACTCCTGTCGCTTTTCTTATTTGAAGCTTGCAACGCCCGGCGGCTCAGCTCAAAATTCACACCACTTTGGGGCGGAACCCCTCGTGCGGTTTTCTCTAAAGTTTAAACCACTTCATATCCTTTCAATCATGAAAACAAAAATTACCCAAAAAGGCACAGAAGCCAAAGGCGAAGCCGCACCAGCTTCCCGGAGATTGAGCTTCCTGATTGCCATTGCCTTCTTGAGTATGGTTTTTCCCAATCAAACTCAGGCTCAGCAAAATAAGGATTTTCTTCTCAGCAAAAATCAATTCAGAGTAGGGCTAGGTGCCACTTACAGTAAAACGGTGGATTTTCAGTACTCGCCCACTACATTTCAATCGGTCAGAACAAATGTGCAGTTGGGTTATTCCAATCGCTTGAAAAAGGGAATCTTCTTTACTAATCTAAATGTATTTTTGGGATCTCTGACACCGGTTTCCGGTCCAGACCTGGATTTTTATATTCAGGAAACGGATATCCATGGTTCTGAAACCGCTGAGTTAAATCAACTTGCATTAAGCCAATTGGGATTCAATCTGGAAATTGGCTACCTACATAAACTGTCAAAACCGGTTACTCCCAAAACAACACTGTATCTGGGAGGTAGCCTTGAAGAAAACTTCACGTTCACCCCTGGTTTTCTGAATATAGGCACGATCAACTACGGTTCATTAAATGCAAAAGCAAGGCTGGATTACTTACTGTGGAATGGAAAACCCCTCAGTTTCGGTCTGTCCGTTCCTCTTGTATCGCTGGTCACCAGGATGCCTTACCACAATTCGCCTAACATACCTGGCAGGTCTGGACTAGCAGGTTTCTTCATGGACAATAATCATATTGAAACACTCAACCATTTTCAAGATTTCCGATTTTCTGTAAAATATCATTGGCTGGTAAGCAAAAAGTTTACAACTGATATCGCCTACCAAGCTTTATGGGTACACTATTACAAACCGGAACACCTTACACAAGCAGGTAGTCAGTTGACTCTTGGATTCACTTTTTAATCGTACTAAAATGAATATAAAAAAAACCATAAGCTTCGGCATTTTGATGCTGGTAGTTCTCTCTTTTACTTCCTGCGAAAAAATGCTGGTGGAGGTGAAGCCGGATAATTCTTATGAAAATAACTTTCAGCTAATGTGGGAAAAATTCGACAGTCACTACGGCCTCTTTCTGGTAAACAAGATAGACTGGGATGCCGTATATACTTCGCATCTGCCCCTGGCCAGGGCTGCAAAGAACGAAAAAGAATTGTTTGCCGTCCTTTCTTCTGCGCTAAGCATCCTAAAGGATCAACATGTGAATATTATTACAACCGACCCCATACTGACAGATTATAACAGCGGCCACAATGGTCATATTCCCGCTCAACAAGACTTTCTTTTCAAAACGGTTCGTAATCATTATCTAATTGAATACCAGGAATGCACGGAAAATTTTGGCTATGGAAAACTTTCAGATGAGATAGGTTATATACACGTTTCATCCCACATGGACAATCTTTCAGATATTAAAAAGGCCATGGACAAAGCCATCAAAGCGTTGGCTTCCAGCAGAAAAATTGTCTTTGATATCAGGGGTCACCATGGCGGGAGCGACAATATAAGCAAGTACATCGCAGGCCGGTTTGCCAAGTCAAAAAGGCTGTTTATGACCTCCCAAAAAAGAAATGGTCCGGCACATGATGATTTTGAAAGCGTCTTGGAATGGTATGTAGAGCCGGAGGGTGGAAGTCAGTATACAAAGCCCGTCATTTTACTAACCACTTCTCATACCATCAGCGCCGGTGAAACATTTACATTTGCCATGCGGGAAAATGTAAATGTAATTCAAATGGGAGAAACAACGGCCGGTGCCTTTTCTGATACGGTGCCTTTTCAATTGCTAAACGGGTGGCTTATCACCGTGAGTGTAGGAGACTACCGGGGATCTGACGGTAAGAGTTATGAAGGTATTGGGATTTCACCACATATTTATAGTAAAAACCAGCAGGCTGATGTATTGGCAGGGGTTGATAAAACGCTGGAGTTGGCCATGAGGTATTGAAATACATAGATCTTTTATAAATGGAGAGCATGAATCAGTTTCACCTAAAAATGTTTACCAAATACTGCCTTTCGTAACCTCATGATTTACAATCAACGGATTGTCTTTTTTACTATTTTTGTAATCAATCATGTTAAAACCGCATCAGACAGACTATGAAAACGTTAGCCATCCTGACCCTCGCCCTCGGAATCTCGCTTAGCGCCGTCGCACAGGACAACGTCAGCTACCACGGCAAAAAAATAACCGCCGACCACGCCACGCCAACCACCGAGCTGCCCGCCAAAATGGGCGACAAGACAAAACTGGAAACCAAAGTGGAAGGCACCGTCGAGTCGGTTTGTCAGGTGAAAGGCTGCTGGATGCGCGTCAAAGCCGCCGACGGCCAGGCCATGCTGG
Organism: Larkinella punicea; assembly: GCF_003334855.1. Taxonomy (GTDB): domain Bacteria; phylum Bacteroidota; class Bacteroidia; order Cytophagales; family Spirosomataceae; genus Larkinella; species Larkinella punicea. Next base: position 124,251 of record NZ_QOWE01000026.1, on the reverse strand, counting down.
TGCGGTTCCGCGACTATGGTTTCTTTGTTCCGAAAGACATCGTTGGCAAAAGCGTCGTTTTTGAAGGAACCGCCGAAACCAAAACCACTTCCATAGCCGAGTTGCGTCACTATGCCGAAGATGCCGGTAAAAGCAAGGAAGAAATTGCCAAAATAACCGAGCCCGAAAAAGCCATCACGTTTGTGGCCGATGGGGTGATCGTGAAGAAATAAAAAGCCCGATTAAACCATCTTCGGGCGTCCGATAAATGTGTATCTTGAAAGCCGCAACCTCTGCGGCTTTTTTGCTTTTTAAAATCCAACTGCATGAAAAAAAACTACCTTTCCGCCGTACTCCTTCTCGTATTCCTGACGTCGCCCCTGCTAACGCTGGCCCAGCAACGCACCCTGATTCACTGCGGCAACCTGCTCGACGGCGTTCGCAACGACCTCCAGCGCGAAATGACCGTGATCGTGGAAGGCACGAAAATTACCGCCATTCAGAAAGGCTATGCCAAACCGGCGGCTTCGGATCGGGTGGTCGACCTGAAAAGCAAAACCGTGTTGCCCGGCCTGATCGATATGCACGTCCACCTCGAAGGCGAAACCCGCCGGGGCGGAACCCTCGACCGGTTTACGATGAACGTACCGGATGTGGCTTTTCAGTCGGCCAAATACGCCCAAACTACCCTAATGGCCGGTTTTACGACCGTTCGGGATCTGGGCGGCAGTGGCGTCAACGTGGCCTTGCGCAATGCCATCAACCGGGGGCTGGTCGACGGTCCGCGCATTTTTACGGCGGGGAAAACCATTGCCACCACTGGCGGTCATGCCGACCCGACCAACGGCTACCGCAAGGATTTGATGGGTGATCCGGGTCCGCTGGAAGGCGTCATCAACAGCCCCGAAGAAGCCCGCAAAGCCGTTCGGCAACGCTACAAAGACGGTTCTGACCTGATCAAAATTACGGCCACGGGCGGGGTGTTGAGCAACGCCAAAGATGGTTCGGGACCGCAGTTTACCGAAGAAGAAGTTCGGGCAGTAGTCGAAGCCGCCAAAGATTACGGTTTTGCCGTTGCAGCCCACGCCCACGGTGCTGAAGGCATGAAGCGGGCCATCCGCGCGGGGGTAACCACCATCGAGCACGGCACGATGATGGACGATGAAGCCATCGAGTTATTCAAAAAACACGGCACCTATTACGTCCCCACCATTATTGCCGGGAAAGTGACCTCCGATTCGGCCAAAATATTCGGGTATTATACGCCTTTTGTTACCCGCAAAGCCCTCGCCATCGGCCCACTGATTCAGGCGACCTTCGCCAAAGCCTACAAAGCCGGAGTCAAAATTGCATTCGGTACGGATGCCGGCGTTTTCGTTCACGGCTACAATGCGAAGGAATTTGAGTACATGGTTGAAGCGGGAATGCCACCCCTGGAAGCGATCAAATCGGCGACAATGGTCAATGCCGAGTTGCTGGGGATGAAATCGCAGATTGGCTCGGTCGAAACCGGCAAACTCGCCGACCTGATTGCCGTCGACGAAAATCCCGTTCAAAACATCAAAACGCTGCAACAGGTGCGGTTTGTGATGAAAGAAGGAAAAGTGTATAAACAGTGAAATGGGGAATGATAAATTAGGCTATTCGTTTTTTGCCCCTAAATCCCCTAAAGGGGACTTTTTGCATCCGGATGATTCCGTGTCCAAGTCCCCTTTAGGGGATTTAGGGGCAAAAAACGAATAAGAGTTACACTTTCCCTGCTTTTAAAACCTAAAATACTCCTTCGCATTATTGTAACAAATATCCTGCACCAGTTTGCCGATCCAGTCGATGTCGTTGGGCAGTTCGCCGTTTTCGACGTCATTGCCGAAGATATTGCAGAGAATCCGGCGGAAATATTCGTGGCGCGGATACGACAGAAAACTGCGCGAATCGGTCAGCATCCCGACAAACCGGCTCAGCAAACCCATGTTCGACAGCGCGTTGATCTGTTTCTGCATTCCCTCCTTCTGGTCCTGAAACCACCAACCCGAGCCGAACTGAATTTTACCCGGCATCGATCCATCGTTAAAGTTACCGATCATCGTGGCCATCACTTCATTATCGCCGGAATTGAGGTTATACAGAATGGTTTTCGCCAGTTGATCGCGGTCATCCAGTCCCCCTAAAAACCGGGCCAGCGGACTCGCCTGCCGGAAATCACCGATGCTATCCCAACCCGTATCGGGGCCGAGCGTCCGCAACGCGCGTTTGTTGTTGTTCCGCAGCGCACCCAGGTGGAATTGCTGCGTCCAGCCTTTTTCCCAGTCCCATTCCGCAAACCGGTCGAGCATATACGACTTGAATTGCAGGCTCTCGGTTTCACTCAGGGCACCATTCGACAGTAATTTCTGAAAGACACCGCTCACTTCCGATTCTGTATATGGCTCGGCATAAATCAGTTCCAGACCGTGGTCGGAAAGGCGACAACCCGCCTGGGCAAAGTAGTCATGCCGTTGTTTCAGGCATTCCATGAACGTGTCGAGCGAGCGAATTTCCTGGTTGCAAACCTCTCCTACGCGCTTTACATACGCCTGAAAAACCGCAACGTCGTCGATCGCCATCGCTTTGTCGGGCCGGAACGTGGGCAACACTTTTACCTCAAAACCGTCGGCGGCAATCTTTTTATGGTACTCCAGCGAATCCGTCGGATCGTCGGTGGTGCAGACGGTTTTCACGTTGAAATGCCGCAGCAGGGTGCGGGTCGACATGCCGGGGAGTTGTTCCGTACAGCGGTCGTACACTTCGCGGGCGGTGGCACCATTCAGCACGGTTTCGACGCCGAACGGGTTTTTCAGCTCCATGTGCGTCCAGTGGTACAGCGGATTCCGCATCGTGTACGGCACGGTTTCGGCCCACTTCTGAAACTTTTCGTAATCCGACGCATCGCCGGTACAGTATTTTTCGGCCACACCATTGGTGCGCATGGCCCGCCATTTGTAGTGGTCGCCATAAAGCCAGATTTGCGTCAGGTTCTCGAACGTTTTATCGGCAGCAATCTGATCGGGCGGCAGGTGGCAGTGGTAATCGATGATGGGCATCGCCTTGGCGTAGTCGTGGTAGAGCCGCCGGGCGGTATCGGTCTGGAGAAGAAAATCTTCGTCTAAAAAGGATTTGATGGGTTGATCAACCAGCATGGTCGTACGGGGTTGCGTTCACCCAATAAAGGCTAAGGCGTCGGCTTTTTACCCGTCAACAGGACATCAAGTACAAACGAACAGCCTGGCAGCACGTCGATGGGCTGGTCCCAGTTTTTCAAAATCCAGTCTTTTCCCGGTTCGGCGATCCAGATTTTTTTTGATTCGGTAAAAATCCAGATGACCTTTTCGGTGCCAAAATTCAGCAACTGCGTGGTTTTTTCCTGGTAATAATTAAAATCGGAATGAAAGCGGGTGAAGTCGGCTTTGGTGTCCACTGCTATCGCAATTTTCGGCGGTATCCAGGCGTATTTGGTCAGATCCTGATCCGCCAATTGCGCCGTGGAAAAAATCGCCACGTCGCAGGCACGCCAATCGTTCTTTTTAAATTGAATGCCCAATTCGTTGGTAACGACCGTAAACTCATCCTCATTCAATGCATTCATTAGTCGCGCGACCAGTTTGGCGACCAGAATCCCCTGTAATAAACTCGAACTCATTACTTCTTCAACCGCTTTAGTCCCGTTCAATACATCCTTGTATCCGGCGTAATAAACCGGTTTGCCGGCCCACATCTCATAGACGAGCGATTCGAGCAAACGAGCCCTGGCAATCCGGGCCTCGCGCTGCTCCGGACTGCGTTTGTTAATTTGTTTTTCCTGAACCTCAGCCATTTTGGTTTACGGTTTTCAGTTGGCGGTTTTCAGTCTACGGTGGACCATCACTACAGCCCCACCGTACACTAAAAACCGTCAACCGTCAATCGGTCTTACTTCTACCAATATACAAAAAATACAGACTCGGTTTTAACACCTGTTAGGTCTTGAAGACCTAACAGGTGTCGTTTTACAGACTCGACCGCTCGATTCCCAGCATCAGGCCACGGAGTTCGGCGAGTCCGCGCAGTCGTCCGATGGCCGTGTAACCGGGGTTCGTCCGTTTTCCGGAATTCAGGTCATCGAGCATTTTGTGGCCGTGATCGGGACGGAACGGCATTCTGAAATCTTCCAGTCCTTCCTCTTCCCGGCGTCGCTGTTCGCCCAGCAACGCACTGATGACGCCGAACATATCCACATCGCCGTCCAGGTGATTGGCTTCAAAAAAGTTGCCCTCTTCGTCGCGTTTCGTACTGCGCAAATGAATAAAATGAATGCGGTTTCCCAGGCGATCCACCATGCCCACCAGATCGTTGTCGGGCCGAACACCATAAGAACCGGTGCAGAAACACAGGCCGTTGGCGGGCACATCGACCGCATCCAGCACCATCCGGGCGTCGGCTTCCGTACTCACTACGCGGGGAAGACCCAGAATCGGATACGGGGGATCATCGGGATGGATCGACAGCCGAACGCCCGCATCCTGCGCAACGGGTGCAATTTCCCGCAAAAACGCGTAGAGATTTTCGCGTAATTCCTTGTCGCCGATGTGCTTATAGGCATTCAGGGTTTCCTGAAACTGCTCCACCGTATAGCTTTCTTCCGAACCCGGCAAACCCGCCAGAATATTTAACTGCAAACGCCGGGCTGCGGCTTCATCGAGGGCTTCAAAGCGGTTTCGAGCTTTCAGAAGTTGTTCGGACGAATAATGTGCTTCGGCACCGGGGCGTTTCAGAATGAACAATTCAAAAGCCGCAAACTCCGTGGCATCAAACCGCAAAGCCGTCGACCCGTCCGGCATCAGGTAGTCCAGATCGGTGCGGGTCCAGTCCAGCACCGGCATAAAATTGTAGCAAACCGTATCGATGCCGCAGCGGCCCAGGTTGACAATCGACTCTTTGTAATTTTCAATATACTGCTGAAAACCGTCGGAGCGGGTTTTGATGGCATCGTGAACCGGAATGCTTTCGACCACCGACCACGTCAGGCGGTGTTCGCCGGGGGCACCGGCTTCAATGATGGATTTGCGGGTGGTAATTTCATCGACGGACCACACCTGTCCGTTGGGAATATGGTGCAACGCCGTTACAATGCCCGTCGCTCCGGCTTGTTTGATGTCGGCGAGACTAACGGGATCGGCAGGGCCGAACCATCTCCAGGTTTGTTCTAATGCCATTTCTTTGCGCGTATTTTTGATTGAAAAAGCAGGCCGTTGAATGGCTCTACTCATTTCGCCTTCCGGCCTTTCGATCTACTATTTTTTCGTGACATTTCGGTAAGTTTGGCAAAATTTTGTCTTTATAGCATCGCTAACCCCTTTTCATAATGTCCGCCCCCTCCGGAAATTATCGCTGGCGAATCGTGCTGCTTCTGTTTTTTGCAACGACCATCAACTACATCGACCGGCAGGTGCTGTCGTTCACGATGATCGACGAAACGTTCCGGCGGGAAATGATGGGCAAGGCGGCCGATGAAGCCCTGACGGAAAGTGATCTGGATCAGTTTAAAGTGCTCTATAGTTACGTCGATACGGTTTTCAAAGTGGCCTACGCGCTGGGTTTTCTCCTCATCGGCTGGCTCATCGACCGGGTGGGCACGAAGCGGGGGTTTTCCATTTCGATCATTCTCTGGAGCATTGCCGGCATTTTGAATGCGTTCATTGGATCGTTGCGGGGGCTCAACATCGTCCGGTTTATGCTGGGCGTCGGCGAAGCAGGCAACTTTCCGTCGGCGATCAAATCGGTGGCCGAGTGGTTTCCCAAAAAGGAACGTTCATTTGCCACGGGTCTCTTCAATGCCGGTACCAACGTTGGGATCATTGCCACAGCGGTTCTGATTCCGTGGCTGACCATTCAGTTTGGCTGGCGGTTTTCGTTTGTCGCTACGGGTCTGCTGGGTTTTCTGGTGCTGATTGCCTGGCTCCGAATCTACCACCGCCCGGAAGAACACCCGCGGGTGACCAAGGCCGAACTGGCTTATATTCAGCAGGATTACGAAGAAGATCTGCCGGAAGAAAAGCTGTCGTGGTGGCGCCTGCTCGGTTTTCGACAAACCTGGGCGTTCATTGTCGGCAAGTTCATGTGTGACCCCATCTGGTGGTTTTACCTGAGCTGGCTTCCCGATTTTTTCAACAGCAGCGAATCGCTCGACCAGCGGCTCGATTTGAAGAATGTCGGCCTGCCTTTTCTGGTTATTTACATCGTTTCCGATGGCGGCAGCGTGCTGTTTGGCTGGCTCTCGTCCAAGTTCATTCACATGGGCTGGTCGGCCAACCGGGCTCGTAAAACCACCATGCTGATCTGCGCAATTTGCGTCGTTCCAATTTTTTTTGCGGCTCAGACCAGTAGTATTTACGTAGCAATTGCCTTGATTTCATTAGCGACGGCCGCCCACCAGGGCTGGTCGGCCAATATTTACACATTCGCGTCGGACCTATTCCCAAAAAATGCCGTGGCGTCGGTCACCGGTATTGGCGGAATGTTCGGGGCAATGGGCGGCATTTTGCTGGCGGCTGTGGCGGGCAATATCCGTGTCAGTCTGGGCTATTTGCCGCTGTTTATCATCGCCAGTTCGACTTATCTGATCGCGCTGGTGATCATCCATTTCCTGTCGCCAACCCTGGAGCCGGTAACGAAAAAGGAACTGGAAAGTATCGGTGTTTAAAATTGAAAGAGGGTTTTAAATGGGTTAATGGCTGAAAATGGTTACATGGTTAAAATGGCTGGAAATGGTTACATGGTTAAAAATGGTTGTCAGTCACCCGTTTTCAACCATGTAACCATCCCAAACCATTCAACCATTTTAACCATATAACCATCAACCCATTTTCAACCATCAAAAACCATTCAGTACTTGAAAAAAATTGTCACTTTCGGTGAAGTCATGATGCGTCTGGCGCCACCGGGTTTTGCAAAATTTACGCAGGCGCATTCGTTGAATGTGGTCTATGGCGGAACGGAAGCCAATGTGGCGGTTTCACTGGCCTATTTCGGTTGCCAGACCGCCCACGTCACCCGGTTTCCCGACCATGCCCTGGGCCGTGCTGCGGCTGCAACCTTGCGGTACCACGGCGTCGACACGTCGAGCATCAGCTTTGGCGACGGACGGCTGGGGCTGTATTTCCTGGAAACCGGGGCCGTGAGTCGCGCCAGCCAGATCATTTACGATCGCTACGACTCCGCTTTTTCGCTGATTCGACCCGGCGATTTCGACTGGGAAACGATTCTGGCCGGTGCCGACTGGTTCCATTGGTCGGGCATCACGCCGGCGCTGTCGCAACAGGCCGCTGATTGTTTGCAGGAAGCCATCGAAACGGCCAACCGGCTGGGGGTGATGGTTTCGGGTGATATTTATTTCCGGAGTAATCTGTGGAAATACGGCAAAAGACCGCAGGACATTTTGCCCGCGCTGACCGCCGGTTGCGATCTGGTGCTGGGTAATCAGGAAAATTTCGAGGAACTCTACGGCGTAAAAGCCGACTCTTTCGAAGATGCCTGCCGGAAAATGCAGATCCAGTTTCCGCGGATTCAGTATTTTACCGACACCGAACGGCAATCACTGAGCGCGTCGCATAACCGACTTATGGCCAAGTTTTTCGACGGCTCAAAAACCTATTCGTCTGACGTTTATGACATTACGCACATCGTCGACCGAATCGGGGGTGGTGATGCGTACCTGGCCGGGCTGATTTACGGTTTGTTAACCAAAAACGACCCGCAATACGCCGTTGAATTTGGCGCGGCCGCTTCGGCCCTGAAACACACCGTCGAAGGCGACGCCAACCTGGTTTCGGTTCAGGAAGTAGAAGCCATGGTCGGTGGTGACAAGTCGGGACGACTGAGAAGATGATTTTATAAACGATGAATGATGAATGATGAACGATGAGTGTATGGCGGAACCCATTCATCGTTCATCATTCATCATTCATCATTCCCAAAAAAACTGTGGCTCGTTTTTCAAGATTAGAAGTTTATCAGGCCATTCGGCAGGTGCCAGTGGTACCGGTTTTTTATCACGCCGATGCCGACGTTTGTCGCGAAGTGCTGGGGGCCTGCTACCGGGCTGGCATCCGGGCGTTCGAATTTACGAACCGGGGCGATTTTGCGCACGAACTGTTTTCGGAACTGGCCAAAATAGCCGCCCGCGATTTCCCGGAGCTGGTGCTGGGAGCCGGAACGCTGGTAGAAGCCGGAACGGCGGCCCTTTACATTCAGTCGGGGGCAAATTTCATCGTGGGGCCGTCGTTTCACGAGTCCATCGCCCGAACCTGTAACCGCCGGAAAGTGGCCTATATGCCGGGCTGTGCAACGCTCACCGAGATTTCAACCGCCGAAGAGTTTGGAGTGGAAGTGGTCAAGGTCTTTCCGGGCGACACGCTGGGACCCGGTTTTGTCAAAGCCGTGAAAGGGCCGATGCCATGGACGAGTGTCATGGTGACGGGCGGTGTCGAACCGACCCGCGAAAGCCTCAGCACCTGGTTCAAGGCGGGTGTAACCGCCGTAGGCATTGGCTCCCAGTTGTTCCCGAAAGAGGTGCTGGCCAACCGCCAATACGATCAGATCGAAACAAAAGCCAAAGAAGTGCTCGCCATTCTGGCGGAGTTAAGAGTTAAGAGTTAAGAGTTAAGAGTGATGAATTAAGAGTTGGCTGACGCATAATAACTCTTAACTCATAATTCTTAACTCTTAACTTAACAATTGCGCTCTATTCATTTAGGATTTACTTTTACACAATACTGGTAACATTTGACGCCGTCCAGGCAACCAAGCAACGTATCCATCATCATGACACCACTGAATCGTTCAAATCATCCGGCCACCATTCACCCTGAGCGCGTGCTGCAATTTGGCACGGGCGTTTTGTTGCGCGGATTACCCGACTACCTGATCCACAAAGCCAACCAGCAGGGTATTTTCAACGGCAGCATCGTTGTGGTGAAATCCACCGGTGGTGCAACGGATGAATTTGCCGAACAGGACGGTTTGTATACGGTGGTGACGCGAGGAATTCAGAAGGGTCAGACGGTGGATAAACATACGGTGGTATCGGCCGTCAGCCGCGTTATTTCGGCGAAGGAAGACTGGAAAGCCGTGCTCGACATTGCCAAAAAACCGTCGTTGCAGGTCATCATTTCCAACACGACCGAAGTAGGAATTCAGTATGTAGCCGAGAGCATTTTTCAAAATCCTCCGCAGTCGTATCCGGCCAAACTAACGGCTTTTTTATACGAACGATTCAAGAATTTTGGTGGTGGACGCAGCAAGGGGATGGTGGTCATTCCCACCGAACTGATTACCGACAACGGGCTGAAACTGCGCGACATTGTCGAAAAAGTAGCCAAACACAACGAACTCGGCAAGCTGTTTATGAAGTGGCTGAAATACCACGTTCGCTTCTGTAACTCGCTGGTCGACCGCATTGTACCGGGAAAGCCCGACGCCGAAACGTTGCTCCGGAAACAGGAAGAACTGGGCTATGAAGATAAACTACTGATCATGGCCGAACCCTACCGGCTGTGGGCCATCGAAGGCGACGACCGCGTCAAAAGCGTGCTGACCTTTGCCAAAGCCGACCCGAGCGTTGTGATCGACGAAGACATCAATTTTTACCGCGAACGCAAACTTCGCGTTCTGAATGGAGGCCATACCATCAGCGTACCGCTGGCGTATCTGCTCGGTCTGGAAACCGTCAACGAAATGATGCTGCACCCGCTGATGGGCCGTTTTGTGGAGGAGGTGATTACCCAGGAGATTGTGCCGACCCTACCCGAGTGGATGATTCCGGAAGAAAACCCGGACGCCGTGCGCGAATTTGCCGCCGACGTGCTCGACCGGTTCCGCAACCCGTATATTGAACACCTCCTGCTCAGCATTACGATGCAGGAAACCTCCAAAATGCGCGCCCGGAATCTGCCGACCATTCAGCGATTTGTGGAACAGCAGCAACAGGTGCCGCAACGAATGGTGCTCGGCTTTGCGGCTTATCTACGGTTCATGAAAGCGGTTCGGTTCGAGAAAGGGGCTTATCTGGGCGAAGCGACTACGCCCTCCGGTGGCATCATCACCTACCCCATCCGCGACGATTACGCCGAATATTTCTTCAATATGTGGCAGAAAGTCGATGTACACGATGCGGCTTCGGTGCGCAATTTCGTTCACGCCATCTGCGACGATTCGGCCTTGTGGGAAATGGACCTGCGACCCCTCAGCGGTTTTGCCGACGCCGTTGCCGAGCAGCTTAATAACCTGCTGACGCTGGGCGTTGAAGCGACCATTGAACGCCAGATGGCAACCGCTGAGTCTACGACCAGCGGCTCAGGAATTGATTAAACGCGTCTTTGTGCTGGTCACTAACCGGAATGGTGGCCGAACCAATCTGGATGGTGTTGCGCGTTACAGCCTCGATTTTGTCCAGTGCGACGATAAACGAGCGGTGAACGCGCATAAACCGCCGGGAGGGCAGTTTGTCTTCCAGGGCTTTCAGGCTTGTTAGCGACAGAATCGGCTTCGGAACGGCTTCGGGGCGGTCTTTGCGCAAATGCACTTTCACGTAATCCTTCAATCCTTCGATGTAGAAAATGTCGTTGAAGGCAATCCGAACCAGTTGGTACTCCACTTTCAGAAACAGGTATTCTTCTTCCGGTTCGGGCGCAACCGGCAAGGCGATGGGGGGCCGGTTGATCAACTCAAAGTAGGCCCGGGCCTTGTTGGCTGCCCGCAAAAACTCTTCGTAATTAAACGGTTTGAGCAGGTAATCCAGCGCATCGACCTTGTAGCCTTCCAGCGCAAAATGATTGAAAGCCGTTGTGAAAATGATCCGTGGGGCGCTGCCGGTTTGATTCCGCTCCAGCACGCGGGCAAGCTCCATGCCCGTCAGATCGGGCATTTGAATATCCAGAAACAACAGATCGACCGGATGATCGTGCAGGCCCTGTAAGGCTTCAACGGCGCTGCTGTAGCGACCAGCCAGGGTAAGAAACGGCGTTTTTTCGACAAACGCACACACCAGCCCGAGGGCCAGGGGTTCGTCGTCTACCGCAATGCAATTGAGGGTCATGTGAGTTGCAGGTTCAGATGAACCAGATACTCGTTTTCGGGGGTGTCTTCTTTCACCGAAAGCTCATAGCGCTCGGGATAGAGCAAATCAAGCCGCCGACGTGTGTTGGTGAGGCCGATGCCACTGCCGACTTCGAGTGACTGATTTTTTTCGGGAAAGATCGTGTTTCTCACTTCCATTTCCAACTTTGACCCTTCCTGATGAATAACAATACTGATCCGGCTGGGTCGCATGGCGCTGACCCCGTGTTTAAAGGCATTTTCGACAAAAGGCAACAGCAGCATCGGCGCAACCGGCACATCCTGCAAGGGCGTCGGTTGTTCGAGCGTCACGGTTACTTTATCCGTCAACCGAAGCTGCATGAGTTGAATATAATCCTGAACGAAGTCGATTTCCTTGCTCAGCATGGTGGTATCGTTGCCGGTTTCGTAGAGAACGTACCGCATCATACGCGACAGCCGGTGCAGGGCTTCCCGCGACGCTTCCACGTCGAGGAGCGTCAGCGCGTAGATGTTATTGAGCGTATTGAAAAAGAAGTGGGGGTTGATCTGGGCTTTCAGAAAGGACAATTCGGAACTGACCCGGGCCTGTTCCAGACTCAGCCGCAGCCGGGCGTCTTCCTGCCATTTCTGAACGGAGGCAATGCTGGTTCCGATGCCTAACATCAAAAACGTGGTGACCAGCACCGACTGGCTCCAGCCCCAGATGTTCCGGGGTTTCCGAACCCCACCCTCAGGATGAAACGCCCTGAACATCAGCTCCGGCAAGTTAAACCAGGTATCGATGCTAAACAGCAGGATCAGGACAATGGCCGCCGTCAGAACAAGCGATCCTACATACATCCCGGTTTTATCCTGGAAGAGCAGTTGAGGCACCAATACCAGCGTGTTGAGGTAAAAGGCGCCGACCAGCAGACAGAAGTAAATTCCCTGTTTGATCCAGAATAAGGTGGGCAACGTAACGTCCCAGTTCAATGGCTGATAAACCAGCAGGGCAAAACCCAGCAAGCCCCAGGCCAGAACGTGCGTCAGGACCGGAACAGTACGACGTAACGTGAGTAAATTCATGGGATGATAGGATGATTGTGAGCAAAACGCTCAGGTTCAAAAATCTTCTGAAACGACAAAACAACCTGGTATCAAATGAAACCAGGTTGTCCAACTACCATCTCTATTAAAAAATATCTGTGCAGCAAGTGTATCTATGTAGTGATCGTTCGACGGAAATCAAGGAAGGGTGTCAAACGAGTAACGGTGTCAATTGATTTACAATCATACGGCACAAAAGCCAAAACCGACGGGAAGAATCGACAAATTGCCAGCTTGTCCCGACCAATAGCCGATTTTTACCTATTAGCCACCTCCGAACCTCTTTTCGGAACAAAACCGGTTCGTTTTTGGCATTAATCGGTCGAAACACGCCTTTAGTCGACATCCGTAACTTGCTGGTATATCGCGTTTTGCGGGCCATTTTTTCCGCTGTTGCTTTGTGTCGTTGATCAGCCGAAACCGGCAGCCAATCCACAAACCAGTTCATTTCACACAAAAATACATATCCGTATGAAAACCGCATTCGCTTCCATCGTTGTCGCTCTTTTGGTCAGTGCCTCATCCCTTACTTTCGCCAACAGCAACCCCAAACCGGGTGATCAGGCCCCCTTCGAGTCGTCGGTCATTGCTTTTCCGTCTACCATGAAAATTGACGTAGTTGTCCAGAATCTGGAAGGTGCCAACCTGACGATCCGGCTCGTCGACCACCTGGGCAATACCCAGGCCACGCAAAGACTCGGCAAACACGAGAAAGCCCTCCGTACCCGCTTCGATATCAGTGCCCTAACCGACGGCATCTACAAAGTAGTGGTGTCAGATGGTGCCAACACCCGGACGCAGGAAATCAATATTTCGACCAATGTGCCAACCCCCACGACCTACCGGACGGTTTCCATTGGGTAATTTGAAGATCAGGACAACCGTCTAACAATGGTTGTCCTGATCTTCATCCCAATAATACCATTTGGATTCATCGGTCAAAAGACGCCATCCGGCGACGTTTTCACGCCCTTAGTCTATTTCGTTTTTCAGAATCCCCCCACAATGGTTGATTTGCATATTCATTGTCTAATGAACTCAAAATCATGAACAAATTTTCCCTCTCTCTATTTGTTACAGTACTATGCAGTCTGGCTGCCGTTCAGACATTCGCCCAGTTTCCGGGCGGGGGCGGTGGTTTTGGCGGGGGTCGCATGGGACCCGGTGGCCAGCGCAGTGGTGAAAAAGAAAAAACATTCATTCCCGGAACGGTAGACGACGACAAACCCCGCGGCAACGGCAAGATTTCCGGTCTGGTGATGGACTCGACTTCCAACAAACCCGTTGAATATACAACCATTGCCCTGCTCGATATCAAAACCGGCAAGCCCATCGACGGGACCACGGCCGATGGCAAAGGGAAATTTACCTTATCGAAACTCGCTCCCGGCGAATACCGGCTCCAATACTCTTTCATTGGTTACCAAAATAAAGTGTCGGCTCCGATCAAAATTGAGAAAGGGTCGGATATTAACGTGGGCGTCATCAAACTGTCGCAGGACGTTCGGCTGCTCAACGAAGTAACCGTTACGGGTCAGGCGGCTCTGATCGAAGAGAAAGTAGACCGGCTGGTGTATAACGCCGAAAAAGACATTACGTCCAAAGGGGGCGATGCCGCCGACATCATGCGGAAAGTGCCGATGCTGAGTGTCGATCTGGACGGAAACGTCAGTCTGCGTGGCAGCAGCAACGTCCGGGTGCTGATCAACAACAAACCGTCGACGATTGTAGCCAGCAGCGTGGCCGACGCACTCAAGCAGATTCCGGCCGACATGATCAAGTCGATTGAAGTCATCACCAGCCCTTCAGCCAAATACGATGCGGAAGGTTCGGCTGGTATCATCAACATCATTACCAAAAAGAACACCCTGCAAGGCGCGACCCTGAACATGGACGTCGGCACGGGCAACCGGAGTTCGAACCTGAACCTGAATGCCAGCTATCGCCAGGGTAAAATGGGCTTCAACCTCGGCGGTTTTGGCCGGGCGATGTATAACATCAGAGGGGCCTTCAACAGCACGCAACAGACCATCGGCCAACTGGGTACGACCACCACAATTCAAAACGCCGATACCCGCCAGGCCGGGATGTTTGGCAACTACCAATTGGGTTGGGATTACGACATCGACAAAAACACCTCGCTGTCGGCCAGCCTGCGCTACGGCATGCGGAACATGATCAATTACCAGGATAACCTGCAAACGCTGTCGTATATCAACCTGCTGTCGACCATGACCGGTCGGAACGTGGAAACCAAAAACCTTTCGGGTACGGTCGATGCGAACGTGAGCTACACCAAAACCTACAAGCCGAACCAGGAATTCAGCGTTCTGGGGTTATACAGCCGCAATAACAACACCAACAACTTTGTAGCGGAACTGCTCAATGGCACCGACATGCAAACCATCACCAGCCGCCAGCGCAACGACAACCTGAGCTACAACCAGGAATCGACCTTGCAGATGGATTACCAGACGCCGATCAAAGCGAATCAATTGCTGGAGTTTGGCGGAAAAGGCATCTTCCGGAATGTCAACAGCGACTACCAGTATTATACGACGATGGGCGATAACGAGAACTATCAGATCAGTCCGATTCAACCGGCCAATACGCTGGACTACAACCAGAACATCATGGCGACGTACGTTGCCTACACGTATGCATCCAAGACGAAATGGACGCTGAAAGCCGGGGGTCGTTACGAATACACGTTCATCAACGCCAAGTTCAGTAACGAGCAGGGCAGCGATTTGAGTGATATTCCGGATTATGGCGTGTTTGTACCGAGCGTGAACCTGTCGAAAGGACTGAAAGGCGGAAAAATCGTGAAACTGGGCTACAACCGCCGGATTCAACGGCCGGGCATCCAATTCCTGAACCCCAACATCAACTCGGCCAACCCCCTCAACACCAGCCAGGGGAACCCGTATCTGAGACCGGAATATACCGACAACGTTGAACTGGGCCTGAGCGGTCAGATCAAGAAATTCTACATGAATGCGACGCTGTTTGCCCGCCAGACCAACAACTCCATTACGAGTGTTCGGGATGTGACGCAGATCAATACCGGAACGGAAGCCAATCCGGTTTATCAGCAGGCCATCAGCAGCACCTTCCAGAACATCGGGAAAGAGCAGGCCTATGGTGTGAATTTGTTCACCAATGTGACCCTGTTCTCCAAATGGCAACTGGGTGGTGGTGTTGATCTGTACCACACGTACCTGACCAACAACAACGCCAGTGCCATCTACGGCGCTTCCAACTCGGGCTGGGTCATCGGTGGCCGGTTGTTCACGAGCGTTACGCTGAAAAACGGCTGGGGCCTGCAGGGCTTCGGCGGAGGACGCGGACGTCAGATCAACCTGCAGGGTTATCAGGGCAGCTTTGCGTTCTACAACCTGGGTGTCAAGAAAGATTTCAACAACAAACGGGGCAGCATCGGTCTGGGTGCCGAAAACTTCCTGAACCACCCCTTCAAAGTGCGTTCGGAATCGTCATCACCGATTCTGACCCAGAGAAGCGTCAACAGCATGTACAATGCCGGGGTTCGCGTGAACTTCTCCTACCGTTTGGGTAAAATGAGCCTCGACGGTTCCGGATTCAGCTTCGGCCGCCGGAAGAAAACCATCAACAACGACGACCAGAAAGGCGGTGGTGGTGACGATGGCGGTGGTGCCGTACAACAGGCTCCCGCCACCGGTGGTGCAACGGGCGGACGTCCCCGTCAAAAATAATTTGGAGTACCCTGAATCCATGGCCGCACTTTCAGACCAAACTCTGAAAGTGCGGTTTAGTTAAAACCGTATCATTTAACCAACCTCTCTATTTTTTATGAAAACGAAGCAAATTTTTGCCGGCCTGTTAGCTCTGGGTATGCTGGCTTCCACCCCACTGACCATCATCGCCGGTACGCCGGGATCTGACAAACGTCCGGGAAAAGTCGTCGCCAAAACCGTTACCTACGCGGTTGATACCGAACAGAGTACCGTGGTCTGGAACGCCAAGAAAGTGGGCGGTGAACATACCGGAAACATCAAATTATCGAAAGGCGAATTCGTTTTCAATGGCAACAAGTTGACAGCGGGTACGTTTACGGCCGACATGACGACACTCAGCGAGAATAAAAACAGCGAGCGCGTGGTGAACCACCTGAAAGGCGATGATTTCTTTTCCGTCGAAAAGAACCCAACAGCCGCTTTCAAAATCACGAAGCTGGATGCCATTTCGGGAGCCAAAGCCGGAGAAGCCAACTACAACGTAACCGGCGATCTGACCATCAAAGGAAACACCAACCCCATTACGTTTCCGGCGGTTGTGAAAGTAGCGGGCGACGCGGTGGAAGCCACGGCGAAACTGGTTGTCAACCGGCTGGCGTACGACATCAAATACCGGGCTGCGGTTATCGGTACGGCGGCTGATAAAATCATTGAAGATACCTTTACGCTGGATCTGAAACTGGTCGGCAAGAAATCGAAACCGATGTAATTCAGAATCGTGCAGTTCCTGCTCACCGTTTTAAGTCATTCGCTGTCAAAAGAATTTACGAATTTTCATTAATTAATATTATTTTTAATGAAAACCGCTACATTCTGATGGCAACGAATGACTTTTTTATGGCATTCGTTGCTCAACAACAAACCACAAAGAATACCTGACCAATTAGTATGAACTATAAAGACTATTTACCAAAACCGCTTTCCATCCTGCTGAATACGGGGTTGCTGATCGGGCTGGTTTCGTTTACGATACAAGACAATCCTAAAGATCAAAAACCGGATGAGAGCCGGTTTACACCCGTCGTCATTGCCGAGAATTTAGACGAACCGATGGTCTTTGAAGTGCTCAAAGATGGCACAGCTTACATCATTGAACGCAAAGGCGCTTTCAAAAAATACGACCCGGCGACCAAAACCGTCAATCTGATTGCGACCATTCCCGTCAACACCAAATACACGAGTGCCGAAGGCGTCTCGCGTGAAGCAGAAGAAGGGCTGATGGGGCTGTCGCTCGACCCCAATTTCGATAAAAACCACTGGGTGTATTTGTATTATGCCCACCCGACCGAAAAAAAACACATTCTGACGCGCTGGAATCTGGTCGATGATAAACTGAGTTCCGAAAAGGTGGTGCTGGAAGTAACAACCCAGCGCGAAGTGTGCTGCCATACCGGTGGTGGGATGACCTGGGACAAAGCCGGGAACCTCTACCTGACCGTTGGCAACAACACCGGCAACCAGCAGGCGGCCCAAACCGACGAACGGCCCGGTCGCGCCAGTTGGGATGACCAGGGACACGCCGGCAATACCAACGATTTACGCGGTAAAATTCTGCGCATTCACCCCGAAGCCGACGGTTCTTACACCATTCCGGAAGGCAATCTGTACCCGAAAGGAACCGACCCGTCGGACCGCGCCAAAACCCGCCCCGAAATCTATTCGATGGGCCACCGCAACCCCTGGCGGATTTCCATCGACAGCAAAACCGGCTTTCTCTACTGGGGCGAAGTCGGCCCCGATGCCGGTGAAGACACCGAAATTGGTCCGCGCGGGTACGATGAACTGAACCAGGGCCGGAAACCGGGCAACTTCGGCTGGCCGTGGTTTGTCGGCAACGACCAGGCTTTCCCGGTTTTCGATTATGCAACGAATAAACCGCTGGACAAAAAAGACCCTAAAAAACTTGTTAACAATTCGCCCAATAACACCGGTTTAACGGAACTACCACCCGTAGCGCCTTCCTTCATTTATTATCCATACGGTATTTCGGAGAAGTTCCCGCTGGTAGGCAGCGGTTCGCGCAGTGCGACGGGTGGCCCGATTTATCACCGCTCCGATTTCAAAGATCCCAAGCGTCCGTGGCCAGCCTATTACGAAGGAAAATGGATTGCGACCGACTTTTCGCGGGGCTGGATTATGGCCATTACGATGGACGAAAACGGCGATTACAAATCCATGGAACGGGTGTTGCCCAACTACCGCCCGGTTGAACCAATCGACATGAAATTTGGGCCGGATGGTGATTTGTATACACTGGAATACGGCAGCAACTGGTTCCGAAAAAGCGATAATTCGCGGCTGGTTCGGCTCGAATACAACGGCGGGAACCGCAAACCGCTTGTTCAGGCAGCCGCCAGTAAAAAAGGCGGCACGGTTCCTTTTCAGATCACCTTATCGTCGGAAGGCAGCAAAGACTTCGACGGCGACGCGCTGAAATACCAGTGGAAAGTGACTTCGGCCGGTGGTGCCGCCCGGTCGTTTACAACCGCCAACCCAACGGTAACCTTCGATAAACCGGGTGTTTATACCGCCACGCTGACGGTGAGCGATCCGAAAGGCGCCAGCAACAGCCAGTCGGTAAAAATCATCGCGGGGAATGAACCGCCCGTTGTGGCCGTGAATTTGACCGGTAATAAGTCCTTTTTCTTTCCTGACAAACCGATTCAGTATGCGGTTCAGGTCACCGATAAAGAAGATGGCAGCCTCGCCAAAGCGAACGCGGCTCCAGGGCAAATCAGTCCGTCGCGGGTGGCCATCAGCATCGATTACACGTCCGAAGGATTCGATTATGCCGAAGTGATTCAAAGTCAGCGTAGTGTCGATGCGTCCACCCAGTTCGCCGTGGCGCAGACCCTGATTGGCCAGAGCGATTGCAAAGTCTGTCATCAGGTTGCCACTAAATCCGTTGGGCCGTCGTTCCATGACATTGCCAACCGCTACAAAGGCAAATCCGAAGCGTCGGGTCAATTGGTCAAAAAAATCATCAACGGTGGTGGTGGCGTCTGGGGCGAAGTCGTGATGCCCGCTCACCCGGCGATGTCGGCCGGTGATGCCGCTGCGATTGTTAAATACATTCTGAACAGCACCGAAAAAACCTTGAGCACCTTACCGACGCAGGGTAGTTATGCGCTCAAAATTCCGGAAGGCGACAACGGAAAAGGGACGGTCCTGGTGCGGGCGGCTTATACCGACCGACCGGTCAAAACCATTCCCTCGCAGACCTCGGAAAGTCAGCTAATTCTGCGCAACCCGGAAGTTAGCCCGGCCGATGCCGAAGTGACCAAAGGCGTCGATATCAAAGCCCGGGGCATGGGAACCGGGGTGAGTTTGGTGGCTTTTTCAAAGGGGTACATTGGTTATAAGAAACTGGACCTGACCGACATCAAACAACTGGAACTGATTGCTTCGGCCCAAAAACGCGATGGCAGTGTCGGTGGCACGATTGAAATCCGACTGGACTCTCCAACGGGCGATCTGATCGGCCAAACCGTTGTGGAGGTGGCTCAACCGAGAGCGCCGGGGGCTGCACCCACGGCGACGGCCATTCAAACCGCCGGGGGCAATGCGTCCACAGCCGGAACGGGTGCTGCGACTCCGCCAAAATCGACAACGGCGGTTGCTCCTTCTTACACGCCCCGCGGCCCGGTTCCTCTGAAAGTTGCGCTGAAAGAAACCAACGGCGTCCATGATGTCTACCTGGTTTTCAAAAATGACCAGGCGAAAGCCATCGAGCCGCTACTGTCCCTGGTCAGTATCAAGTTCAGCCCGGTGGAAAAATAGGCGGATTTGTGTTCAAATGAATCGAGCCAGAGCCGAGAAAACCTCCGTTCGGGCTCGCTTCGTTTTGACCTTTAGCTAAAAGCGAGATTGCCTTCCTGCAACGCTTTTTCGTATTTTTCTTTGTTAAACCGGAACAGGTACGGCGACTTGAAAGCCCCGCCTTTCCGCTGTTCTTCCAGCCGTTCGATGATGCCCAACGCCCGCATTTTCTTGGAAAAATTACGGGGGTCCAACGGTCGGTTCAGGATGGTTTCGTAGAGCCGCTGGAGTTCGGGCATGGTAAATTTTTCGGGCAGCAGATTATACCCGACCGGTTGCCAGCTCAATTGAACGCGTAACGTCCTGAGAGCCACGGCGACAATATGATTGTGATCGAAAAGCAAGGAAGGCAATTTTTCAACATCCCACCACCGGCATTCATCCGTCAGAAAATCAGCGGTGGGGGTTACTTTCGAAAAATCGACCAGAGCAAAATAACCAATCGAAACCGTGCGGTCGGGCCATTGTCGGGACGATGTATCCGGCCAGCTCAGTTTCTGGCTGATTTCCTGCCGGTTATACCGTACGTCTTCGCCAAAGGTGTGAAACTGCTGGAGAAAAAGCTCCTTGATTCCGGTGCGTTCTTCCAGAATGCGTTGAGCTGCCACATCGACCGATTCATTCTTGTAGATAAAACCGCCCGGCAATCCCCACTCCTCGGTCTGCTTCCATCGTAACAATAACACTTTTAACTGGTTATCATAAAATCCAAAAATCACGCAGTCGATTGAAAGGCCCAACACACACCGTATGTCGACCTCTTTGAAATACTCCTCCAGTTGTTTTTTGTAATTCATAGGGAAAAAATAAAAAATAAGCTTTATGTATTCCTTACATATACACTATTTATTTTTATACCCTGTCAGCGGTCGCCGACCCTGACAGGGTTAAACCTACCCATGATGAAATCATTCCCCATCCGAGTTTTTCTGGGTTTTCTGTTTGTGACCCAGTTTCCATCCGTTCAGGCGCAGCAAGCGCACGTTAATTTAGACTGGAATCCGCATAAAAACACCCAAAACCTGAATCCCTTTGGTGCTAACGTCATCTCACCGGAGGTTAGCGACGACCGCATGGTAACGTTTCGACTCAAGGCACCCCGGGCGCAGGAGATTCTGTTAACCGGTGGACCCATGCTGCTGGCACTCAAAGCCAGTAAACCGATTCCGTTTAAAAAGGACAACGATACGCTGTGGACGCTGACCGTCGGGCCGGTGAAACCGGATATTTACGTCTACAAATTTATCATCGACGGTGTAACCGTGGTCGATCCCAACAACACCCTAACCGGTTTTTCGGATCAGCCCGGCTACAGCCAGTTGGTCGTTCACGGCGATAGCCCGGCGTATTACGATGCCCGCCAGGTACCCCACGGGACCGTAAGCCGCCACACATACCATTCGGATGTGCTCAAGGGCGAACGTGAATTGTACGTCTATACACCACCCGGTTACAACCCGAAGAAAAAATACCCGGTTTTATACCTGTTGGGCGGAAGCGGGGAGTTGGCTTCTACCTGGTCGCTGGACGGTCGGGCCAACTTTATTGCCGACAACCTGATTGCGGAAGGCAAAGCGGTTCCGATGATTATTGCCATGCCGAATAACCAGGTCATTCATCGCAGTGACCCAAGACATACCGAATTGACTTTCAAGCTGTTTGAAGATGAATTACGGAAGCAGATTGTTCCGTTCGTCGATAAAAACTACAGTACGCAAACCAACCCCAAAGGCCGGGCGTTGGCAGGTCTGTCGATGGGCGGACGACATACGCAACTGGTGGGTTTCAATTGTCTGGATTTGTTCAGTTCGTTCGGTTGTCTGAGTTCAGGAGATCTGAACACGGAGCAAGCCAGCGCATCCTTTCTGAACGACCCGGATATCAACAAAAAAGTAGATTATCTCCTGGTTGGGCAAGGACCCGGCGAAATAGCCACCATTGGGCTACGGGCGGTTGCGTTGCATGAGGCTTTGCAAAAACACAATGTGAAGCACGATTATTACGTAGGGGGCGATGGTGCTCACGATTGGGCAACCTGGCGACATTTGCTCTATTACCGCTTGCTGCCCAATCTGTGGCGAAAGAAATAGTTTAGTTTTCTCCTGCCCTGCCGGTTATCAACCCGGCCATGTTTTATTGGTACGGCCATCGATGGAGTGCTTACCGGGGCCTACAAAATAGAGAGTAAAATAAATAAGAAAATAGAGCAAGGGCATCTCTTTTTTTCCAAAAGGGTCAGCACCGTGCGCAAAAAAGGTGACAACCAGCATGTTGATCATCAGGATGATGGCTGCAATCCGCGTTTGAAAGCCAAGCAGAATTAGAATAGAACCAGCAAATTCTGCCAGCATAGACAGGATCAACGATGGCATACTACCGATCCCGATGGGGTCGCCAAAAGTGAAATTACCGGCTAGTACTTTTGTAAATTTAGGCCAGCCGTGTGTCAACATGAGGGCCGCTACGCCAATTCGCAGTATCAAGAGTGAAATATGCACCATGGATGGGCTAGCCTTTGTTCCTAACAGTGGTCTCATAGCAGATTGTCTGGTTACTTACCTAAACGGCCTTTCGCAGGTGTCTGTTTAGGTTTTTTTGCAAAAGTTCGCTTCAGTCAAATCCAGGGTCAAGGTCTGGTCGCTTCCATCTGCATCGACTTTCCATCCAAATCTTCCATTTTTTGAACACTGTCATTTAGTTTCCCATTCGTGGATAACACTCTAAATCAGTTCTTTATATAACAAATAGCAGCTTGTGAAATCACACTCTATCAAAAAATAGCGTGTTTTTTTTAATTAAATCTATCATTATTACCAATAAAATTAAGTATTATTTTATAAAATATTTTTATAAGTTTATACAAATTTTTAAAACAAAAAATATACTATATGATTAGAATAATTGGTATACCATCGAACCATTTTATAGCCTCTTACATGACCGAAATTACCAGATCGGTACATTTAAGTATAAACATCATTTTTGACATTCAACAAGTTGAAAAGATCGTAAAACATCAACCTATTGATTGGATTTTATTTGACATTTATGAAAAATCGACAATTTATTTTGAAATTCTGCAAGAATTACGATTTCGTGATCAACGTTTCCAATTAGCGATATTAGTAGACAATAGCGTAATTTATAATAAAATTATCGACTATCATATTCAGCATTTAAAGCCCGATTTAGTCTGTGGTTTTCATGAATTACCACAATGTTTAAGATTAATTTCCCTGGGACAGTGCTTTCTGCCCTCATTACCCCCAATATCAAGAACGCATGCTATACAAGGATGGAATGAATTGACGGGGCGTGAAAAAGAAGTATTGTGGGAATTAGCGGAAGGCAAATCTACAGCGGAAATAGCCGGTCTATTATACATCAGCACCAAAACAGTCGAAAACCATAAGGCAAGTATTTCTTCGAAGCTAAATGTAAATGGAGGGCCGGGTTCTTTATTAAGATTCATTTTTAAAAACAAAGTAGACATTTTATCAACTAAATATTAAATATAGAAACAAAAATAGGTAAACTATCCTAAAAATATACATAATATCACTCATGTAGTCAAGGAAAGACTTTATGAATTTTACAAAAACACTATCGTAAAATTCACATCCTTGCTATCATGAGAAAAAGAATCTACCTTGCAGGAAGGAATCGTACCTTCATAAACTTAATAGCATTATTGGCGCTATTAAGTTTACCATCTTTTCGATTTAGTAACATAAATAGGGAAGGAAAAATCCCGTCTATTTTGCTAAAGAATATGGAGAACCCCGCTAAATACATACTTGAAAAGAGCCGAAACCCGGGAAGCGGTAAATCCAGGAGATCGATTCTTTCTCCTTCCTATCCATCCCCCAATCGAAAATCAGCCTCCTCGGGTAGTGATCCGATTCGTTTTGTTTTTTACACCAATAAAAAGCAGGTTAGCCTTGGTGAAGAAGTGGAATTAACGATAACGGCTCACTACATGGCCATGCATCCCGGCTTGTTAGCGACCTTTCCCGGCTCAAATGCGTTCAGTCTCAAAGTGCTCGTCCCGGACGGTTTCGTTCAAACGGGCGGTGACTATGTCGACCTGATCGGTACAGAGCTTTCTACCCACCGGAAAACGGTTACTTATTCTCTCAAGGGTAAGTTTGTTTCAATTTCCAGCAATCACACCTTCCGCTTGCTACGAAGCCATAAGGACGCCGGTGCTGACAGCAAATTTATAGAAAAAGGCAAATTCCAGATTCATTGCCAGAACTCCGCCGAAAGCCTTGCCAATGCTGGTTCTTTGAAAGGATCGCGAATTGCTGTAGGTGAAGTTGCTTGTACACCTTTTTCAATTGTGTGTTCTGGTAACAACTTTGAGATTCGCAATCAAACTATTACTGTAGCCCAGACAGGCACCTATTCGTTGGCGGTTTCTTACCGTTCCCATGAAAAATCTGCGATTGGGATCGTGCGAATCGATGGTGTTGCCCAAAATGTAGCGTTTGCCATGACTACTTCGTACATAAATCAGGTCGTAGGTACCGTGTCACTCAGTGCGGGCGCTCACACGATTGGATTAAGTTCAGGTACCGAAGGTGGCCTGGTTTGTTTTAATAACATCTGTCTGACCAACGCTGATAACTCTTGTAGCTATACACCATCTGCTACCGTTAGCAATATGACCCCAGGCTGTGGGACTTCGGTAAATTTAAGTGCAACCTGTGAAGGTAGTGACTGTGCTGGGCTAAATTATAGCTGGAGTGGAAATGGCGTTGATCAACATGGCCAGACGATAAGCGTGAATACGCCTACCAGCGATGGATCTTATACCTACACAGTTACGGCAAGTAAAAGCGGATGCAGTAAAACAGCACAAACGGCAGTTACTGTTAACGGGTGTGGATCATCACTTACGGGTTGTTATATCATCCGCTCAAAAAAAACCGGTCAAGTATTACAATCACTAGCGGGTGATGTAGTCGAACAACGAACCGCCAACAACCAGGCAACCCAGATATGGAAAGCCGAAAGTGTAGGAGCCAATCAATACCGTTTTACCACACAGGATGGCTCCGGCAAAACCATGCAGGTCAATGCCGCCAGCCAAGGCGAATTACTCCGAATCGGAACCTACACCGGAGCCGATTTGCAGAAATGGACACTTCAAAGCGACAACAACGGCAGTTATCGGCTCAGCACCTCCAATGGGCTTACCTGGGATATGCGAAATTATGGCGCAGAACCACAGCTTCAGTTGTGGGGGAATCTCACCGAAGGTTTCGCCGACCAGCGTCTGTTTACATTCGAGTCTACCGGTTGTCCTACCACTCCTCCGGTAACCGGTTCCTGCACCACCTCGCGAAATGCCGACTCCCCAACCAACCTGGCCGGCGGTTTGACGTATAAGTATTATCAAAGCATCGCCAACAACGACTGGTGCTCAGCCACCGGACTCGGCAGTCAGGCTGTCGTTAGTTCCGGCTCGGTCGGCACCATTAGCCTCACGCCCCGCCAGCGCGACGACCATTTTGGCTTCGAATTTGCCGGATATATTCAAGTCCCGGCTGATGGACAGTATACATTTTTTCTTAACAGCGACGATGAGTCCCGGCTCAGCATTGGGGGGCAATTGATCGTCGCTCATAGTGGTTGCCACGGCACGACAACCGCGGGCCAGGAACCCACTGGTATGATTTGTCTACGGGCGGGTTATCACCCCATTCAGATTCTTTACAGCCAGGGGGACGGGGGCTTCGGATTCCAGACGTTCTGGCAGGGGCCCACCTTTGCCAAGCAGGAGATCCCCGCCGGAGCCTTGTTTCGCAGTGGAAGCGCTACTGTCGCCTGTGACTTTGTCGTCAGTGCCACTGCGCCGACTACGGCTAATTGCACTAGTGCCATTACTCTCAATGCCCCCTGCACAGGAATTGATTGCGACGGGGTTAGTTATCAGTGGAGCACCGGACAAAACGGTCAATCAATCAACACCAATGTTCCAAGCAATAACGGTACTTCTACCTACACCGTAACGGTTAGCAAGAATGGGTGCAATAGCAAAACGGCAAATACTAGTGTAACCATCATAGGGTGTACAACTCTTAGCTTTCAAGATATGGGGCGAGCTGGGACACGACGCGACCAATTTGACATTGCTAAATCTAATGCTCAAAATGGAATTATTGGCATTAGTGATATTTCAAACTACAGTGTTAGCGGATACAATTCATTGTATTTTATAAACGATGTCTACGTTGGAAAGAGCTTAAATAACTATCAACTACCTGTTAATGCTAAGTACATTGTAGACAAATTGATCACAAAGTCTGATGTAACAAATGGATACCACCGTGTTGACGATTTGTGGAAACAAAACAGTCAAGATTCTCAATGGATCAATAGTTGGCACCAGCAAATAATCGATACGTATGATGGAAGTATGCCAATAGGAGATCAGACCGTAAGTGACGGTAAAGGAAAACTACTACCTCTATACGAAAGCTGGTTTATCAGGTCAAATAATTGGAATTCTGAATTTTTGAAAAGCACTTCCCCTTTAGCATTACCTCCCGGGAAAATTTTTGGAGGAGATCCTTTAGATGCAACTGCAAATTTAGATGATTATCGTTCACATGGATGGAACGTATTTCATCGATCACACATCAATGGCCAAGATATACCATTAAGTGAGCGATTGGTGATGCCTAATTCTGATAATTTTAAGCAAGGCCTTCAAAATTCAAGCATACCTAATAAAAATTACTCTAATGGAAATCCTACCTATGAACAAGGTGTAGCATCCCAAGATTATGCAGGAATTGATGGCTTCGGATGGCTAATTGATCAAGTTGGAGAAGGTAATAATTTTGTTTTAGGAAATAGTGATGGTTATTTAGGGTACCATGAACGGTACAAAACAAGAAATCCAAATAGCCATACTTTTGGCAATTACAGCTCAAATTCTTTTCGTTATAGAGCCTTCTCCTACAATTTCCAGCCTCTTGGTGGCGGCTCACGTAATCCTTTAAATTTTAATAATTATTTACGCCCGTATCAAAGTCAGCAACAAGCAAGGATGGGAGTCAATGGAAACGCAGACCCATTTTATTCCGATCATGGCGGAAAAAGTCTGAGTAGTATAGGAGTAGAGCAATTATTGAACCTCTACCCTTTTGATGTAAATGACATTGATATCATTTATGTAAAACTACATGAAATGGATATTATGTTAAAGCAAGATCCTAACAACAAACCAATTGGCTATTTCTGGCCGCTTAGGGAAAATCCCGCGGGAAGTAGTGGAGGAGATGCTTCAAGTGGACAAAATTCTTATGAATGGGAGCATGAAACAACAAACCCTATTGGAAAAGTACGTCAAAAATCACACAGCATTTGTAGTTTGATTGCAGCAGAAGTATTTGCATTTGATATGATAACTCGTGGAAAAGGATTAGTCTACTTTCATAATTTACCTTTAACAGGCAATGATCGTAATAAAATTGGTAGTAGTGAATTTTACCCGACCACATGGATACCGAACCCTGGAAGTACCAATAACTTTCCTTTTGTGACATCAAGTGAGGGAATAGTCCCATTATCACCATTAGTAGGTTTTGACGCAAGCTATCACGGACGTATCAAAGCACAAAGAGCTTTAAATTGGCTAGAAACGGCAACTCCGAATTGGGAATACGCGACATACACATTAAATGGCTCGACGCGTACCGCTCCTGCAGATGGATCAGCTATTCTGCAACATGCATCTGACTATAAGCCCATGGCAATGATTTTACATAACGGCAATAAGAAAGTTGTCTGGGCATTTGACCCATACTGTCAACCAAATTCAATACAAACAATTAATGTAAACCTTAATGACGGGTCATCAGTCGATATAATCCTTAAAGGCAATGCATTACATGTTGTCTTAATTAATTAAGATACTCTAATTTCCGTGTATTAACTTTTAAACCAGTAAAATAAACTTCTCATAAATGGTCGTTATATAGCTATGTAACGACCATTTATGAGAAGTTTATTAAGAAACAATTATGATAACCAAGAATAACACAGCAGTAAAAATAAAGAGCTACATAGGCCTGTCACCGCAGGAATATATAACGATTACTTTTTTTTCTATTTTATTTATAATTAAAAAATTGCCATTCATCTTATACAATGGTCAAATAAATCCTGATGAAAGTCAAATGTTAACACAGGCAATTACGTTAGAATTTGATCCAATATTTTGGCGATCAGTTGATGGAACTACCAGTGGCCCAATTAACAGCTATATAATTCTTTTATTAAAATATATAGGATTACCATTTAATTACTTAACGCTTCATGCTACAGCTACAGGATTAGTCATATTTTCCTTATTCATTACGTATCTTACATTAAAGCTATTTTATACTACTAAAGTGTCATTCTTAAGCATTACAATAATATACAGTTTTTTTTTCTTCACCAATCACAATGATTTTAACCATTATAATAGCGAGTTACCATCATTTTTTTTAATTACTTTAATTATTTACATATTGGCCTATATATATCGTACCAAAATAGTATCAATATATTTATACATTCTATTAAGTATCATTTGCTGTTTAATACCTTTCGCAAAACTGCAAGGAGGGCCGCTTGCTATTCTATACTTATTATATGGATTTTTTATTATATTAAAAACAAAATTAAATAAAAAAGATAAAATAGCAGCTTTTCTAGGTCTTGGTAGTGGAATGGCAATTGTAGGAGGATCTTTATTGGTATATTTATTATACAATAATATATTATACGATTTCTATATAATGTATATCAAAACCAATTTAAGCCACTATAATACGGGTGATCCGTTTAGTTTATTTATTAAATTAATATTCAAATCGTCTTACGATTATCTATTTTTTTTAATATATAGCACTGCAGTTTGGTTATTTTTTTTCATAATTATTAACAATAAACATTCTTTATATATAATATATAAAGATAATGTATTCATTTTTTTATCAATAAACATTGTACTTTCTTACCTTATTGTTACTCGCACAGGCTATACTTTTGAACATTATTTATTCTACACACTTTTTCCTATCACTTTACTCACATCATATATGCTAAGCCATATCTTTGAGTACAGTGACATTAAAAAATATACTTTTCCAATAGTAAGTATAATGATGGCTGTATTATTCATCGGCCTTGTTACCGTGTACACATTTAAGTATAATAGAAAAAATCAAAATTTCAAGAGATTTGAACCTGCACAACATGAAATTAATGTTATTAAATTAATTAACTACTACACTAAACCAACTGATTGCCTTGTCGTATGGGGATGGAATTTGACTTATCATACTCTTACCGGATTAAGGCAAGGCACTCGAGAAAATCACTCAATACGATGCATGACAACTAACTCTTTAGGCGCTATCCACGACCCTTATCTTATTGAATATTACTGTCGGCAATATGTAAATGATATCAAACGGAATCGACCTGCTGTATTTATAGATGAAGTTAGAATGAATTCAATTTTTGAAGATCCAAATTTGGTTGCACACCAAACTATTCCAAATTTAAAAAATATCATTTCGACAAACTACACACTAATAGACCAGCAAGCAGGGGTTTTAGTATATGTAAGAAAAGACATATTGAAAATTCGTGGAAAACTGAATTTGGACTTGCAATAGTATAGTGAGTGGAGATTTTTAGGCGACCCTTAAGAGACTTGCCTAAAAATGGTCTTTAAATTCGTTTAAGCATAGTGCGAATCATGGCTAGTTGAATCATAGCTTCTGACGACTTGACCGATCTTTCGTAATCGACACTTAATCGGCGGTGTTGATTTAACCAGGCAAAGGTGCGCTCTACAATCCATCGTTTCGGTAATGGAATAAATATTTTTAAACCAAACGGTTTTCGTACGATCAGCAATAGCCAACGGTACATTTTCTTAACAAGCGTCTCAAAATCACCACTATAACCTCCATCCGCAAAGATGACCACTAAGCGGGGAAACATCGCTTTACGACTGAAGAGTCGGGCTAAAACAAATCCCGCTCCTCGACGTTCATCAATATCGGCTCGGTGAACGACCACCGCCAATAACAAGCCCAGGGTATCGACGACAATATGCCGTTTACGGCCCTTGACCCATTTGGCAGCATCAAAACCGCGTTGACCACCTACGCCGGTTGTCTTAACACTTTGGCTATCAAGAATACCTGCAGAAGGACTGAGTTTGCGTCCCGCCTTTGAACGGATTTTTTCTCGTAATGCATCATTTAGTTCTTGCCAAATTCCCAACCGACGAAACTTGGTATAGTAATAGAACACGATTCGCCAAGGTGGTAAGGTCATTGGGCATCAGCCGCCAGGGAATACCACCCTTGACAACATAAAAGATAGCATTAAGGACATTACGCAGTTCATATTTGCGTTTTCGTTGGTCGGCAAGCAGTTCTTGGATAACCGCGTGGATTTCTATGGTCTATGCAAGTGGTGACAAATACTTTTCGTCATATTTTTCACCCCGCTTAACAACTGCATAAATTCGGTGAATAAGTTTATTCCGAATGGCGTTCAAGACCAACATTTTGTTCTTGCCTTCACTGACTTTTCGCTGGTAGTAGTCCTGGAGTTCGCCTTTCATTCGAATGGCTGACATAGCCCCCAAATGAAATAGCGACTTCAGCCGTTTACGAGCCTGATGGCTTACTTGGGTTTTGCCGCGGACACTTGTTCCTGAACGGTGCTCAAAGGGGGCAACACCCGCATGACAGCGGGGCGGCCCGTGCCGCCATTTTTTTAGGATCTTTGATGGCTTTCAGTTCGTTGGTAGATACCAATATTTCGGTAGCGGTGGCAGAACCAACACCAGGAACAGAGACGATTAATTCAAAAAGCTCTTTAAGCCGACTGTCGCCTTGAATGAGACTATCAATATGCTGGTCAATGGCTTTTTGTTCGGCTTTCACAGAGCGGCTAATGAATTTTTGGACGTGGCCCGTAGCTGTTTTTGTAAGGGGGTACCAACAAACGATTCTTGCTCGGCCAAGGGGCCAGCTAAGAGATTATGTGCCTGAATAAGTCGCTGACGAACAGCACTTAGGAAGGAAAGTTGCTGGATGATTTGTCGGGGCGGCTCCCACAGACGCATTCGGTCTCGGAAACGATAGGCGTACTCGGCGATGCGTCGAGCATCAACTGCATCGCTCTTGCCCCGTTGCATCCCACCGGCTTGTTTGATCTGCGTGCTGTTCTCTAACCAAATCGGCAGGCTCGCCTTGTGGAGAAATTCGAGTAGATGGGCATTATAAATGCCGGTGTGTTCCATGCAAAACACGGTTTGTTTAAGATTCCAGTTGACGATTTTTTTCAACTGCCGTAAGGCTGTTTTAATCCCAGTAACGGTGTTGGGTGTAGTCGTTTGTGAAACCAAAGCCTTGCCATCAAAGACGGCCCAATCGAGTGTTGCTTTACTAATATCAATGCCGACGTAGTGGTGAATGTCCATAAAAGCGTTTAGTTTTGGTTGTCAGTCAACCGACCGCTCGGGCGGCCCCGTTGCCTTTGCTCAAACCCTTCTAATGGGCCGCGAACCCGTCTTTCTATTCGAGCCTTTGCAAGTCTAACAGAGTGGGGTTCTGAATCCGCGCATAGGTCTTTCTCCTTAGCGGCCCCTTAGTTTACCCCACTCTGGTTGACTGATGGCAAGCTACCAATTCTTAGTTTCTTACCACCACACAAACCTAAAGGGCGGCCCCGTTGCCACTGGGAGTTGGTGAGATCAGTAGGATACATTGGTGGTTCTTTGTTCCTACCAACTTACCGGCTCCTTATTTTATTTCAAAGACCATTTTTAGACAGTCTCTAAGGAACTGTAAAAATATGATTCCTCTTAACTGGGCGTACGGTAGTTGAATAGCGAATGTTGTCACAGCCCTGTGCCATTGTGCCAATCCTCAATGCATCAAAGGTAGCTAACCGATACGATACGAATATGGTTTATCAAATCGCTTATGAGAGTAGTTAAAAAAACTCTCAATAACCACTTTATCCCAACAATTTCCTTTATAGCCGCCGGGTAGCCCCATCATATTTTGCCTAGAGTTCATCCCTCCTAAAACTGATACAACAACCGCGCCCGCATCCCGGCTGAAGTCCGGTTCAAACTAAACTGCGAAGACAATAAAGGGCTTGACAGATACGGATTGGCCTGAATCACCCAGTGGCTCCATTGCTTCTCGAAAGCAATCCCCACAAGCCAGTTGTTGTACACGCCGGGAGAACATTTTTCGTAGAACTTTTGCGCCATAAATTCATACGGCCCCATGCGGTTGGTAAACGAAATTTTCTCGCGGGCTTCCAGACTGAAACTCGCGCCAACGGATGGCGTAATCGTAACAGAGTTCCCGACCGGCAGACGATACCCAAAAGTGATCGGTAACTGCCAGCTCTTTCCACTGCGGGCGATGTTCAAAATTTCGAAACGCTTATCCCCAGGCCCAGGCACTTTACCCTGATAATCCCGCCTAAAATCGCTCTTTTTCTTGACTAAATACTGTCCTTCCGTGATGTACTCTTCGCCCGAAACACTCAGGCGCGTCAATCCGAGGCCGATCGTCAAACGATCCCCCATCAGAATTTCACTCGCCAGCCCGTAACCCGATTGACCGCCACTCAACTGCGCACTGCCCCCAATCCGGACATGAACGAACCGCTGCCGTTCTTCCACCACCGGTTTTGAACCCGAAGAGGTGGCTACGGCCGAATGCATGGCCAACGGCCGAATTCGGCGGACCCGGCGTTGGTAGTTTTCGACGTAATAACTGGAATCAAATTTCAATGCCCGATTCAGCACCGGCTCCCAGGAAATCGAAGCTGATGAGGACGAACCGGCTGTCGACCCGTCATTCCCCGGAACATCTACCGAACCCGAAACACCGTTTGACAACGGCCGGGAGGTTTCCAAACCGGCAGGTTTCTGCCGTCCCGAATACCGATCCGGGTTCCGATTCCAGCGGTCTGTAGCGGATTTCGGCAAACGGCCTGAAGGAAGTGCATTTCGCTCCGATTGCTCCGAAGGTACACGACCGGTTTTGGAAGGATCCGATTCCGATCCATTCACCCCCGTTTCGGATTCTGTCAGGCGCTCTTTTGAGCCGGATCGACCCGATAAAGTACTCCCTTCCAGCCGGTTGCGTTCCCGATTCGGATTTGAAGCTGATTCGATTGACGGGCTTTCGCCGGAGCGATCCGTTGCCGCCGGATCGGTTTCTGACCGGTTGGCCAACTCACGATCATCATCCTGCTGAACGCCCGGGACAGAAGGCGATAACCGGGGTGATGGAATCGATACTTCGCGTGTTATGTAGACCGTGTCTGTTTTTGGCCCTTGAGCAACCGGTGTTTCCAGCGGAGCCTGTTGCAGAATCGTGACAGTATCCTTCAGAGACTGAACGGTTTGCTCCAGTTTCTGATTGGTACGGTATTGCCACACCGCCAGAATGACCAGCCCGGCCACCGTGGCGGCACTCATCATCGGCACAAGCCACTGCGTAACCGCTCCGCCAATGGAAGGTACGCCATTGCGACGCAGAACAGACCGAAGATGCACCCAATCTGTCTCCTGGAACGGAGGGTCTATCCCCTCCAGCTTTTGTCGTATATTTTCCTCAAATTTATCAGTTTTCATAGTAACGAATAGGAATCGCGGGGTCGGATGGAAACAGGTGTGGGTACGCAGACCGGATGGCCTGTTGAAGACGTTGCCGCGACCGTAAAAAATGCGAACGGATCGTGGCTTCGTTGCTCTGTAACACCTCGGCAATTTCCCGAAGACTGTAGCCATCTACTACATGCATCGAAAACACAGTACGGTAGGCCGGTGGCAGTTGCTGCACCAGCGCCAGAATTTCGTCGGCCGAAATCTGGCCAATCACATCGTCTTCAAACGGCACATCCTGACCGGCCTCCAACGAACTCATGTCTAGTTTGTGGTATTTGCGGTAATAACTGATGGCGGTGTTGATCAGAATCGACCGCAGCCACGCTTTGAACGGATGCGTGGCATCATATTGATGCAGCCGTTGAAATACTTTTAGAAAGCTCTCATTCAACACTTCTTCGGCCTCTTCCGTCGTAGCCGAATACCGCAGGCAAATACTTTTGGAATAGCCATAAAATTTTTTGAATAAAACACGCTGAGCCTGCGCATCATGGTTGCGGCAGGCTTCAATAACACTATCAATATCGTTTTCCGCGAAGGAGGGGCGCTTTCGGAAGAACAAGGCCGTAACGATTTAAGTAAATGATTCACTCATACCATCCCATGTACGTCAAAAACCGGGCGACTGTTGCAGCAGCTAACGACTTTTTTTTATTTTTTTTCACTCTCCTAATTTCTACATTTTTTTTCGATTTGGTCTGCAACGGTGCCGGTTTTCCCGGCGTAATGTCAATTGTATCGTCGAAAAAAACGGTTCGCTCCTGAGTGAGTCTCCCGCTTTTTCCGACTCCGAACCTGAAATTCTAAAGCAATGAAAATACATCTGTTGGTCATTGCGGATAGTCTCCATTACGACTCGGGCCTCAACTCCCGGCAGAGCTACATCGATCAGTTCGTGCAGCAACTGGAACGCGGGGGGCAGGAAGTAATCGTGACCTACCATGCGCCGATGGCCATCAGCACCATCGCGGAAGTGTTGCAGCGGGTTCCGCTCCGACGCT
Source organism: Larkinella punicea (assembly GCF_003334855.1). Taxonomy (GTDB): domain Bacteria; phylum Bacteroidota; class Bacteroidia; order Cytophagales; family Spirosomataceae; genus Larkinella; species Larkinella punicea. The sequence goes on along the minus strand of NZ_QOWE01000026.1, from coordinate 89,758 downwards.
ATGACCTGATCATTCTGCAAATTGCCAACCGCCATCTGCGCGATTCGCGGCTGGCCCTGCGCCCCACCGCCGGAACCCGGTTTGTGGAGCATGTGATGGCGTGGAAGTTACGCATCCAATCCGTGCTGGGTGCCATTCGGCCCCTCAACGAAGTATACGCCCATTTGTCGATGATCCTGGAAACCCTCCGGTTTCACCGCAGCCGGGTTATTCTGATGACCCCTTTCCCCCACCGCGAACCCGTCAGTGGCTGGTTGCGACGCAAAGGGAGTGCCATCCTCAAAAGCGAAGGCCATCACCGGGGGTTCCGGGTGTTCGATGTGCAGGCACTGGTCGATTCCCGCGAGGAGTTTTTCAGTACCGGCGACCGCGAACGGCTCAACGCCATCAGCCACGAACTGATCGGACGACGGCTGTATGATTTTTACCGAACTGAACCCAGCATGACCACTGGTCCTTTGAAACAGGACACCTAATTTGTTACTCTGCATTACCAACCACCATCATAATAGACAGCAAAACCATGAAAAAATCCCTGTTCATTGCCTTGACCGTTATCGTCGCCGGCCTGTACGGCTGCAACCAAAGCCAGCAAACCGTCACGCCGGACACCGATTCGGCTATCTCGGCCACCAGCACCGCCCGGCTGGCGTCCGACAGTTCCGGATTCTTTTGCAGGAAGAACATTACGAAAATCGCCGTAACCGACCTCCCAACGTCTGTAAGCAACTACCTCTCTACTAATTATGCCGGCGCCACCGTTGACTATGCCGCCAAAGATGATACGGGCAATTTCCTGGTAGCGATCACGCAAAATGGCGAAACCAAAGCCCTGTTATTCAACGCCGACGGCACCTTTAACGAAGAATTAGCCCTGAAAGGCGGCCCCGGCCGAAAAGGTGGTTCGCACGGAAAAGGCGGTGGCAAAAAAGGATCGCTGGAACAGATTGCCGTCGCTGACCTGCCATCGGCCATCACCAGTTACATCAGCACGAATTATGCCGGAGCCGAGGTAAAAACCGCAGCCAAAGACAGCACCCGCGGCTATCTGGTGATGATTGTGGTGAGCGATCAGGCCAAAACGCTGCTCTTCAACACCGACGGAACCTTCAACAAGGAAGTTTCCAAACCGTTGCGCGGCAACTTTACGGCCGTTGCCGTAGCAGATTTGCCCGCTGCCGTTACGACCTACATCACGACGACGTATGCCGGTTCGACGATTAAAGATGCGGCCAAAAATGCCGAAGGGCAATTGGTGGTCGTTGTGAAAACCAGCGATGGAAAACCGTTAGCCCTGCTTTTTGAGGCCGACGGCACCTTCAAGCAGGTGCTGAGGCAACGGCGTTGAAAAGTCAATTGGCATCCTTCTCCGAAAACAGGATACGGAGCGGTGGAGAAGGATGCCAATTGATTTGGTAAATGACTTTTACTTTTTGAATACAACCTGAATTGAAAACGCTATGAATAATAAACTGCGCAGTGTCCCTGCCTGGTGGGGAATGGTTTTGCTTTCCGTTACGCTGCTAGCGGGTTGCCGCAAAGAAACCGACCTCGTTGAACCAACGACCACGACCACCACGACCGCCGAAAACCAGACCATCAACAAATGGATTCTGGAAAACATGCGGGAGTATTATTACTGGAATGACAAAATTCCGGCCAGCCCGGATCTGACGCTCGCACCCTCCGATTTTTTCGATTCCATTCTCTATTCCTACGACGCCACCGCCCGACCCGATGGCGACCGGTTTTCGTGGATCGAAGAAAATGCGGACGATCTGTCGGCGTCGCTGAGCGGAGAATCGACCACCACCGGCATGGAATTTATGCTCTACCTGCGCTCGCAGGGTTCTACCAACGTTATTGCGCAGGTTTTATACGTTTTGCCCAACTCTCCGGCAGCCGCTGCGGGCTTCAAACGGGGCGACATCATCAGCAAAGTGAACGGTCAAACCATCACGACGTCCAACTACGTTTCGTTGCTCTATTCGGGCGGCACAACGTTCTCCTTTGGTCTGGCCGAATTGCAAAACAGCACGCTGGTCGATACGGATCTGACCCGCGCAGTAACGGCTACGGTTTTTCAGGCCAACCCCGTTTTCATGGATTCGGTCTACACCGTTGGCGGAAAAACCGTTGGCTATCTGGTTTACAATCAATTTGTTCCGGCACCCAACAACAGCAATGGTTCGGAATATGACGACCAGGTCGATGCCATTTTCAGCAACTTCAAAGCCAAAGGCGTTAACGAACTGGTGCTGGATCTGCGCTACAATCCGGGCGGTTATACGTCCTCATCCGCCAATCTGGCCAGTTTGATCGGAAAAAACGTTGACCGAACGAAAGTCTATTTCCGCGAAGAATGGAACTCTACGCTGACGCCTTATCTCCAGCAGGAATACGGCGATGAGTTCTTCATCCAGCGGTTTGTTACCAAATCGCAAAACATTGGCAGCAACCTCCAGCGGGTTTTCGTGCTGACCACCGACGGAACCGCTTCGTCCAGTGAATTGATTATCAATGGCCTGCGCCCTTATATGACCGTAACTACCATTGGCACTACAACCTATGGCAAAAATGTGGGGTCTATTACGATAGTCGATGATTCCGGAAACATTAAATGGGGTATGCAGCCAATCGTCTTTAAGTCATTCAACAGCCTCGGCCAGTCCGATTATTCCACCGGTTTTACGCCCACGGTGGAAGTGCAGGAACCGCTCAATTTGCAACCATTGGGCGACGTCAACGAGCCTCTGCTCAACGAAGCGCTTTACCAGATTACCGGAAGCCGCATCGCCCGGCGGGGTGTTGCCGAACCCAACCGCCTGCCTGCCCTGGGGTCGTCGATCCAGCGGAAAGCCGGCGGAGGACGCATGATCAAAAGCTTGCCAACCTTTAAACCCAGTACCCTATAAAACACTTTTAAGCTGGCCTTTTTCCATGAAAACTGCTCTGACTACGTTCTGGCTCTCTATCCTCGTCTGCCCGGCTATTGCCCAGGGAATCACCGACTACTATCGCCCGCCGGTGAAGTCCGCGGATGAATTCACGCCCGAATTCCGGTCGAATAAGGAACGCCGGGCCGAAATGACGAAGCTGATCGCCCGCTACGGCGAGACGTATATCCGGGAGCGTTGGTACATCGGAGGAGACGGTTTTTTCCGAACCGACAAAGGGCAGCTTGACCAAACCTTCAACGGATTGATTAGCACCAAAGGAACCACACAAACCGGCTGGAGTGCCGTTATCGGCTGGGTTAGCAACGAGCGCTGGGCCGTGGAAGGTGGCTATGCCCGTTCCCCCATTCACAACACGCTGGTGGTGGGCAGCGGCTCGAATGCCCTCGATCTGCGGTTTGAGAACAATAAGCACGGTTTTGTGGTACGTGGCAAACGGCTGATGCGGTTTGGCAACCGGGCCGCCCGTCGCTCCGGCTTATGGCTCGGAGCCGGGGTCTGGATGGTCCCGAACAATGGGCAGCAAGTCAGCAGCTTTCTGGTGGAAGGCTACAGCTACAGTGGTTCCGGGGGCGGTTTTGGCCGCAATAGCCGCGCCCGGGTCGACACCATTCAAATCTTTGGCGCAACCCGCCTGAGCCCGCGCCTGAACGGCATGGCCGAAGCCTCAGCCGAATATACCGTCAAACTGGGCGGAAAAGCCGAACTCAGTCTGTTTGCCCGGAAATACTGGGGACTCAGCAACTCAATAACAACCAACCTATTATACACCGTAAACCGCGGAGAGTCGCAGTCCGCCGTCCTTCGGGCCGACGGCAGCGGCTGGAGTGTAGGCGTATCCTTGCGGTACGTCTACGCCCTCCGCTATGACCTGCGAAAAATGCCGGGCATTTTTAACCTGCGGGGCAATCGACCGGAAACCGTCAACGAAAAACGACGACGTACTCAGTTATAACTCATGCATATCGATACCGAAAACAATCACCCTTTATTTTCTTTCACCGTTGCCCCATCGGTAACGGGTTTTTCTGTTTACTCACTTTCCCCTTTTTTTCTATGAAAATTTCATTCCCCCGCGCGTTGCGCTCTACACCCTCGACGGTAAGCTCATTTTTTAAGAATCGTTTTTCGATCCTGATCCCGGCTTTTTCCTACACCTTAATCTGGGTGTTATGGGGTGCTATGCTGAGCAGTTGCTCCAACGAAGACGACGTTGCGGTTTTGGGCGACTGGAACCGCCGGTCCGACTTTGAAGGCGTGGCCCGCAATGCCGTGGCCGGTTTTGTGCTGAACAATGTGGCTTACATGGGTACCGGCACCAACGCCGACAACGACCGGCTGAAGGATTTCTGGTCGTATGACCCGGCCCGCAACACCTGGACGCAGTTGGCCGATTTTGGCGGAGAAGCCCGCAATACCGCCGTTGGTTTTGCCGTCGGCACGAAAGGCTATCTGGGTACCGGGCTGAATGCCAACAGCGACCGGCTGAAAGATTTCTGGGAATTTGACCCGACCGCCAACGCCTGGAAACGCATTGCCGACTTCGGCGGCACCGCCCGACGCAACGCCGTGGCCTTCTCGGTGGGCAACAAAGGCTACGTCGGCACCGGTTTCGACGGCAATTATCTGAAAGACTTCTGGGCTTATGATCCCACCAAAGATACCTGGGAGAAAACCGCCAGCTACGGCGGAGCGAAACGGCTGGGAGCCATTTCGTTCGTGATCGACGGACTGGCGTATGTCGGAACCGGCAACAACAACGGATCGGCCGAAAAAGACTGGTGGGCCTACGATGCGACCAAAGACGAGTGGATCGAAAAAGGCGATTTTGAAGACGATGAACTGGTACAACGCAGCTACGCCGTTGGCTTTTCGATTGGGAACAAAGGCTATGTAACCCTCGGGGATGGCAGCACGGCGGTTTGGGTGTATGACGTTGCCACTGACGACTGGTATGAGCAGGGCATTTTTGAAGGATCGGCCCGGCAATATGCCTTTGGATTCGCCATCAACGGCAAAGGGTACGTCACCACCGGCAGCAGCGGTTCCGGCCGGTTCGACGACATCTGGGAATACGACCCGACCGTTGAACAGGACACGGATACGAATTGATGAGACTCATGAAAGGTAAAAAATTTCAGTCCCTGGCGATCCTGCTGATCGGGCTGGCCATTGTCACGACGTACCGTTTGTTCCGTCAAAAATCGCAGTATGAGCTTCAAACGACCCGCACACCGACGGGATGGGGGTATCAGGTTATGCTGAACGGAAAAACCGTGATCGACCAGCCGACGGTGCCGGGTCTGCCCGGCCAACGCGGTTTTGCCAGCGAAACCCTGGCCCGAAAGGTGGGCGAACGCGTTGTTTCCAAGCTGCGTCAGGGGCAATTCCCGCCCACGCTCAGCCCGCCGGAACTCAGCCAGCTAGGCGTGTCAGTACAATAAGCGGTTTACGGTTTTTAGTTCCCTACTTTAGAAAAAATACATGCGAACCTTACTGCGCTTAGCGCTACCGATTGTGGCCGGACTGTTGATTTCCGGCTGCATGTCGGGGGATCTGGACGTCGGCCAGAATCTGATCAATCCCGACGAAATGGAACTCCAGTACATCGACACGGTGACGGTCAACCTGTCGACCGTCATGGTCCCCGACTCGTTTGTTACCTCCTCCGACAGCACGATTCTGGTGGGGCGCTGGACCGACACACAGACGGGCCAGATGGAAGGCCGGGGATTTGCGTCCTTATCGTACGTCACCAACGATTTACCCGATCAAAAAGGCATCCGGTTCGACTCACTGGTGTTGGAAATGGTGTACGGTTATTCGGTGGGCGACACCCTGAAACCGTTTACGCTTCAAATTCACCAGCTTCGGCAGCCACTCGATATTGGGGCGGTTCATTACAATACGCAATCGGTCGCCTACAACGCCACACCACTGATTACCAACACGTTTCTCCCTCAATTCAAGGAAGAAATCCGGCAGGTTCGGGTTCGGATACCCGACGCCATGGCGCAGGCGTTCTATGCCAAGCTGGTCAGCAAGGAAATCAACAGCAACGAAACCATGTCTGATTACTGGAAGGGATTTGCGTTTTTGAGTCCAGCGGCCAGCAATGTTTTTCTGGGGTTAAACCTCACCTCGTCGCTTTCCGGCATCCGGTTGTATTACCGGGGCAACGACATTAGCCAGACGGCGGGTAACCTGCTCTTTCCGTTCCAGGCGTCGCAATTTACCCAACTGACCAACAACCGCAGCGGAACGCCCTTGCAGGCGTTGCAGCGCGCATCGGATGCGGTTTCCAGCCGAACGACGCAAAATTCATCGTTTGTCGTGCCCGGTGCGTTTCTGTCTACCCGGCTCGAAATCCCGTCGCTGAGTGAATTTATTAAACCGGAAAATTTCATTGGCCTGAACCGCGCGGAACTGATCATCGAACCCATCCGGCGGGATGTGCGTGACAACAATCCGCCCCCCGACCAGTTGGCGCTGTATTTTACCAACAATCAAAACGAAACGGTGGAAGCCGTTCCCGGTTTTTCCACCGGTGCATCGGCCGCCGTCGCCAGTTATTCGTATTTGCCCAACGCCATCGAACTGGAGGACGCGTACGTCTTCAACATCACGCATTACGTCAACCAGGTGATGAAGGGTTTGTCTGTCAACCGGCCTATGTTGCTGAAGGTTCCGGTCGGTCAGAGCACGATGAAGACTATGATTCAACGCGTTACGTTCGGAAACCGGCAAAGCACCACCGACCGCATCCGATTGAAATTGTACATTACGTCGGATACGTAACCAAACCATTGGGCAATTTAGAAGTCCAACTTCTTTTCTTAGGATTTGTGTCTTAGCATTCTTTATCCTTTCGTTTTTGCCCCGTTCTCCTAATTGATTTAAATTTAACGCGAACTATGAGATTTATTAATTGATTATGAGCTAATTAAGTACCATAGGCACGACATATTTGTAGCAAAACGGATCACCCGGAAACATCAGTCCGCTACGCGGCCAATAATCCCATAGTTCGTGTTAAATTTAATAACCGCCGAAATGAATCTTTACAAAAATTTAACAGCCTGAATGCCAGCGGTTCTAATGGCTTTTCAGTATTTTACCGGTTCATCAGATCTTTCTGCTTTCCGGTATGAACCAACCGATACGATTTTTTACATTGTCCTTTTTTCTGGCAATCAGCAGCCTTTCTTTCGCCACGGCGCAGCAAACGCAAAACGTCATTCTGGTTACGCTCGACGGGGTTCGCTGGCAGGAAGTATTTTCCGGTGCCGATTCGACGCTGCTGTTCGACCCGGCTTATTCACCCGATACGGCCACGGCACGGAAGTTTTTCTGGGCGGCCACACCCCAGGAACGACGCCAGCGGTTGTTTCCGTTCTTCTGGAATACCGTCGCCAAAGAAGGTCAGCTTTACGGAAACCGACTGAAAAACAGTCGCGTCAATGCCTCAAATCCTTACTGGTTCAGCTATCCGGGGTACAATGAAATTCTTTCGGGTTATGCCGACGACCGCATCAAGTCGAATGATAAAATCGACAATCCGAATACCACCGTTCTCGAATTTCTCCACAACCAACCCGATTACAAGGGCCGGATTGCGGCATTTTCGTCCTGGGATGTAATCGAAGCGGCTGTAAACGAGAAGAAAACCGGTATTTTCGCCAGTGCCGGTAACGAGTTGATTCCATCTCCCAAAACCGCCACCGATTCGCTGCTCAACAGCATGATGACGACCATTCCGGCGCAGGTTTGGGACAAATCCGTCCGCAGTGATTTTCTGACCTATTATGCCGCAAAAAGCTACCTGCTGCAAAACCGCCCCCGGGTGTTGTTCATGCAGTTTGACGAAACCGACGGGCTGGCCCATGCCGGACGGTATGCCGACGATCTGCGCATGGTGAACACCGCCGATGCGTTCATGGCCGACCTCTGGAAAACCATCCAGCAAATTCCGCAATACGCCGGAAAAACTACGCTCATCCTCACTACCGACCACGGACGGGGCCACACGCCGAAAGCCACCTGGAAAGGTCACGGTGCCAAAACGCCGGATTCCTACCAGATGTGGTTTGCCGTGATCGGCCCCGACACGCCACCCACCGGCGAACAGTCCGGCGGACCAGTCTTGTTTCAGAACCAGTTGGCGGCTACGGTGGCGAAGCTGTTGGGCCAGACGTTCACCTGTGAACACCCGGTGGGGCCACCGGTTCTGACGATTTTGAAACCATGAGCCAATCGAAACCGGCTTTTCATCCGGCAATTAGTCAGGAGCCAGCACGACCCGTTCCATCTTCGGAACCAGCAGATGAATGATCCCCAGCGCCAGAAGATATGAGCAGGCCGCTACCACAAACAGCGGAAAATAGCCATACCGGACGCGGATGATACCCGCCACCAGTGCCAGCAGAACGCCGGAAATAGCCCCGACCGCTCCACCGATTCCCGTGACCTGGGCCACCAGTGGTTTAGGAAACAGATCGGTAACGCTGGCGAACAAGGTTGCTGAAAAACCCTGATGGGCCGCCGTGGCCAGCGAAATCAAACCAATGGCCACCCATAAACTGTGCGTCTGAGCGGCCAGCACAATCGGCAACACACAGAGGGCACAAATCAGCCAGGTGGTCTTGCGGGCGCGGTTGACCGACCAGCCGATTTTGAGAAAGTAACTCGAAAGCCAGCCGAAAAAGATACTGCCCACATCGGTAACGAGGTAAATCACCAGAAACGGTAACCCCAGATTTTTCAGGTCGAGCTTCTGGTCCAGGGCTTCGCTGCTGTTGAAGAAATCGGGCAACCACGTCAGGTAAATCCAGAAAACCGGGTCGATCAGAAATTTACAGCCCGCATACGCCCAGGTTTGGCGGTAGCGCAGCAGTTGCCACCAGGACACGGAAGCCCGCTCCGGCTCAGGAACCTCATCGGCCCGAATCAAAGCGTGTTCGTCGGGCGACAAACGGGGATGTTCGGCCAGCGGGCGGTAAATCACCAACCAGGCCACCAGTAGCCCGATACCGAGTAAACCGGTAAGCAAAAAGCAACTTCGCCAGCCGTATTGCAGCGTCAGGAACGGCACGAGCCAGGCCGTCAGAATGATCCCGATGTTACCGCTGGCGTTAAAAATACCAAATGCAATCGAGCGTTCTTTTTGGGGAAACCACTCCGATACCGTGCGCGTAGCCGCCGGAAAATTCCCGGCCTCGCCAACGGCCAGCCCCGCCCGCGCCAACGCCAGCGACCGGATCGAGCCGACCAGCGAAGTCAGCATTCCGGCCAGGCTCCAGATCATCACAAACAGCGAAAATCCCCGACGAAGGCCCAGCCGCGTGGTGAGCCAGCCCGTCAGCAGAAAGCCCACCGCATAGGCCGCTTTGAAAGCCGCATCGACAAAACCCATCTGCTCCTTAAACTGCCCGTCGAGCGCCGGGGTCAGAACCGCATCGGCGGGTAGCCCCAGCATATCCCGCTTGAAGGACGGATCAATCATGGTGAACGACAGCACATTGCGATCCACGTAGTTGACAATACCCGACAGAAACAAAACCGCCAGCACCCACCAGCGCAGGTGTTTCCAGGGTCGATAACCGGTAGCCGGTTTCAGCTTCGGCACGTTGAGGGGCTGATTCATTGTTTTTGGGGGCTGGTGATGAGTACCCGGTTGGTGCGCAGGCCGGGTCGTACCTCGCCACCGGGAAGAATCCATTTCCCGTTCCAGACCACCGCAGGCGTGGTAACGGGTGCCCACAACGCCGGTTTCTTAGTGTCGTCATTCGCCCCGGTTTTGGGACTGACGTTGCCCACAACCGTCCAGGTGTTGGTCAGGGTGTTGTACGCCAGAACCTCGGCACGAAAACCGGGGTGGTTTTCTTTCAGAATCAGATTCCGGTCGGCATTGGCACCGTCGTCGCCACCCGGCACCAGCAGTTGGTTTTGTCCGGACGGAAAAGCGGGTGAGGGCGCGGCAACGGTGGGATTCGGCAAATCGGCCAGGCGCGTCCAGGTTCGTTGTTCCGGGTCGTAGGCATACGCATCGGCCAGATACCGGCGTTTGATCGCTCCGGTTTTTGGCTCCGCAAAGACTTCCGTACCGCTAAAGAGATAGAATTTTCCGGCCTGCGCACCGGCCACCGCCAGCATTCGGCCCGGCCCCGGCCAGGGTGGTAACCGCTGCCAGCCGGATTCGGGTTGGCGCAAATCCAGGCTCAGAAAAAGATTTTCGGCGGTGGTATCGGTCGGCGTTTCAATCCCACCGGCCATGTAAACGATTCCGTTGAGAACCGCCCCGCAGGCATTGGCCAACGGCAATGGCAACGGACTCAGGCTTTTCGTCGTCACCTTGCCATGCCGGTATTGCAATACAAATACGTCCGGATAATGCCGATCCCCGTCGGCACCACCGATGCACAAAACACCGTCAGGCACCGTCAAGGCCACGCTGTACCCCATTTTTCGCGGCAGTTTACCCACTTTTTTCCAGGAACCGTCCGGTTTTTCCAGCACAAACAGATCGTCGTACCAGGTTTTCGGCGTTTTGCCCCAGGGACCTACATTATCGGGAAAATTAGCGCCCCCTCCTACCAGCATAGCCCCGTTGCTGATCCCGGCGACAGAACCCGCAAACCCCACTGGATCGGGAACGGGAGGCAATAGTCGCCAGGTCAGTGATTGCGCCAAAGCAAGATCATATACCATTGAAAAGAGAAGAACAAAAAATCCGTTTCGATTCATAACGTCTGTAAAAAAACGCGTTGATGGGCCGTTCAGCCCGTTCAAAAACCGACTCAGGGTTGGCCGTTCGACGTGCTCACTACTGGCAGAACGACCGGACTTTCGGAAGCCGCCTGGAGCCGTTGCCAGAAACCGATGGTTTCCAGTTCGGTGTATAACTGATTGTACTGCTTCTCCGAAAGCCGCGTCAATGGCAAACGGCACGGCCCTACGTTGTAGCCCAGCATGTGCATGATGGCTTTCTGAGCCGGAATGGGCGGGAATTTGGTCATCACCCGGATCATCTCGATCAGGTGGGCCATGCCCTCCTGCGCCTGCTCCATCTGCCCGGCCTTGTAATGCCGCTGAACTTCCAGATACAGCGGGGCGGCAAAATTATACGTGCTGCCAATGGCTGCTTTTGCCCCAATGCTCAGGGCTGGCAGCAACATTTCGTCGTAACCGTACAGAACGTCAAACCGGCTGTTGGCATACCGCAGGCACACCTGGTATTCCCAGATCGTCGTGGCCGTATACTTAATTCCGCGCAGGTTGGGAATCTGTTTTTCGCTCAACCGGAGAAACTCAACCATGTCCATGCCTACACCGGTCAGGGTCGGAATGTGGTAATAGTAAAACGGCATTTCGGGCGCGGCCGACGCGATTTCGGCCATGCTGCTGACCAGATTCTGAACCGATGTGGGTTTGAAGTAAAACGCAGCGACCGACGAAGCCGCATCGGCCCCGATTGAGTAGGCGTGTTGCAGCAAGGCCTGCGATTCCCGAATACTCGAATGCCCGACGTGAACCCAGATGGGCAACCGCCCCGCCGATGCCTGCACGAACGCTTCGGCCACGGTCATGCGTTCCTGTGTCGTCATGTTGGGGCCTTCGCCGTTGCTGCCACAGATGAAGGCGCCACTCAGCCCATCGGCAACCATTTTGTCAAGTATAACCGGTATTAATTCCAGGTTGAGGGAACCGTCTTCGTGAAAAGGGGTGAATGGTGCGGACAACAGTCCTTCGGTTTTTGGTACGTTCATGGTGTTTTGGTCAATTCTACGCTCATTAATTTTAAAGCCTCTTGTCGAAATCGTCGAGCTTGAACCGCACGGAGACGACCGAATGCTTTTTCGTTCCGGGTTCATATTTGATGTAGGTCGTCGCCACGAGCTTACCGTCGGGCAGGAGTTCCAGACCGGGATACCCGCAATCGGTTCCGGCGTAATTATGCAGCAGTTTCACCCGGTATTGCCCCGAAAGCCCGTTGATTATGTCATTATACGTTCCGACCCAGGCCACGAAATGCCCTTTGGTGGGGCTGTTGGGGGCCATATCCCGAAAAACCGACACAATCCGGCCATCCGGCGTATACCGCACCATATGGCGGTCGCCGGTCAGCCCCCAGGGCGTTTCGACGGGCTTCGACCAGGTTTTTCCCTCGTCCTCCGACGTCATCATCAACGCCCGGCCTTTCCGCTGGTTTTCCCGCATCAAACACAGCAATTGTTTGCCGTTGGGCGACCGAAACACGGCGGGTTCGCAGGGCGAGCGGCCTTCCATTTCGCCCACCATCACCGATTCGCCCCAGGTCACTCCGCCGTCCGTCGAGATCGATTGCCAGATTTTCAGCGGAGATTTGTCCTTGTCGTCCGGTCCCCGGTGATACAGCCCCAGATAATCACCGTTTTGTAGTTTGACGATGCTCGAAAAGGCCATGACGCACGGTTTTCCCAGACTTTTGACAGGTGTCCAGGTTTTGCCGCCGTCTTCGCTCCAGGTCTGGGACATGCCCGGACGAGCCGCAAACACCATCAGACGTGCCTTCCCGGTTTTGTCCGTTAAATGATAAATACTGGGGCAATTGAAGGTGGTGCTCCAGTCGGCGGGTGTCGGGATCATTTCCCACTGCACACCGCCGTTCGTGCTCTTCGCCAGCGGACCGCATTTGCCCCCGTGATCGAACGACCAGGCACAAAACAGCGTCTTGCCGTCGGGCATCAAGACCGTTGTCGGGTGGCCCTGGTAGATTTCATCCGTTCCCCGGGCGACGACTGTTTGCCGGTTTTTCTCGCCGGACACATCCAAAATCGGGAGATTTGGGTGGTAAGGCTGTGCTACAGCAGACAAAGTCGCACTAGCCCCTAAAACCGTTACTATACAGCACTTTATCGATTGTTTCAGGAAATAATTCATAAGATTTAGCGGGTAGAAGACACCATGTTGACCTGATCTTTCTGATCCGTGAGCCAGGCCAGGTTGAAGCGTTTGAGCACAATGCGATACCGCCAGGTTTCGGTTGACCCTTCGTTGGTTTCGTAAAGGCAGTACATCATGCCATCCGGACCAACGGCCAGATCAGAATACCCCGCCTTGCCCGCATCGATCACTTTCTGCACCGGCCACGACTGTCCATCGTCGTAACTCAACTTCGCCGTCAGGTTCTGCCGTTTGCGAAAATCGTTGCGTTTGTTGAGGTATTCCGGATCATTTTGGCTGTCTGGATTCACAAACAGAATACGGTTTTTACTGCCCTTGCCGGGGCTGCTCACCCGAATCAGGCTCGCCATACAAACCGGGTCGAACAGTTCCTCGTCAAAAACCGGCTTTGTCCAGTTCGTAGCACCGTCCGGGCTGTAGGCAATCATCCGTTGATGCGGTGCGGATTCGGTGCGAATGTTGAGCATCACCCGCCCATCGGCGGTTTCGATGGCAACGTGTTCGCTCGGATTTTTGATTTCCGGGGTGGTGTTCGCCACGATGGCTCCGCGTTTCCAGGTCTGGCCAAAATCGTCACTGTAAATGGTGGCCACGCACGAAGGCCGGTGGTCACCGCCCGGAATTTTGGGATTCGGTTCGCAGAGCCAGACCGGCACCACCAGCCGCCCCTTATGCTGCCCGTTCTGAAGCTGAATGGCATGGCCGGGGCCGGGGGCCAGCACTTTCCAGTTGTATTCGGGCCGAAACTGATCAAAAGCGTAGGTGATTTCTTTCGGTGCCGACCAGGTTTTGCCGTCATCGGTCGAGCGGACGTAATAACAATTGCTGTAGTTCCGATGATAGAGCACATGAATGGTTTTGCCATCGCGGTCGACAATGGGCGTGCAATTGGATGTCGGCCGTTTGGTTTCACGGGCGGCAATGACCACATTTTCTTCCCAGGTTTTCCCACCGTCCGTGCTCCGGCGCATGATCATGTCGATGTCAGCCCAGTCGCCGGAATTATTAACGCGGGCTTCACAAAACGCCAGCAGCGAGCCTTTGGTGGTCATCACCAAAGCCGGAATGCGGGTCGTTGCGTAGGAAGTGCCGGGATCAAAAACCGTAGCCGTGGTTTCAAAAACCGGCTGCTCACTCACCTGAGCGGGGCGGTTCGCGGTCCTGCAATTCGCCAGCAACACACTCAGAAACAGGAAATAAATAAAGTGCCTCATGTTTTAAGAGTAAAGGTTTAGGGAGTCTATGGATTCCGGACATTGATCAGTACCCTTCGGTCTGCTTAATCAAATTATTCAGCGAAAGCACGCGCGTCGCTACCGGCCAGTACAAAGGTGTGGTTTTTCCCCGCAGGTTCGGCACCAGTTCGTAGACATTGATGGTGCCACCTTTGTGGAAGCGGACCAGATCCCACCAGCGCTTATTTTCGTGGAAAAACTCCCGGCCGCGCTCGTCCAGAATTTCCTTTTCCAGCGTCTTCTTATCGGTCGCCGTGAAGTCGGCCACACCGGCTCGTTTCCGGACTTTGTTCAGTTCAACCAGGGCCGGGGCCGACTGGCCCAAAGCCGCCAGTGCTTCGGCTTTCAACAGCAACAGGTCGGCGAAGCGGTACAGAATCACATCATCGTCGGCCAGCCGGTCTTCTGCATACAACGTCCCCCGGAACTTATTGGGCCAGGCAATGAGTTTTTTGGTGCCCTGCAATTCCCAGATGTAGCTCACATCCCGGCGAACATCGCCCGGATAGATATCCAGCAACGCCAGGGCTTCCGGACTGGCGGCATAACCCGCCTGCGCATTGCCCGGCTCTTTCACCAGCGGTAAATCGGCCGCATTGGCAGCCGTGCCGGAGTAGTTGATCAGCGGGAGAGCCGACCGGGCGTACATATCGCTACCCGTTTCGTTGCGGTTGAAATACAGCGAAAAAATCACTTCGGTGTTCTTTTTATTGGTAGACAAAAAGACATTCCGAAAAACCGGCAACAGACTCACACCTGATTTTTCAACCTCCGCAATGGCCGCCAGAGCCTCGTTCAAATCCGCATTGCCGCCCCCCAGGACTTTGGCCGTCCACAGCTTCGCGTCGGCTTTGAAGGCATAGGCGGCCGGTTTTGAAAACCGGTTTTTGTCCGGATATCCGGCTTCGGGAAAGAGCGCAAGGGCCTGATCCAGATCCGCAAAGACCTGCTTGAATACGTCGGCAACGGGGGTTCGGGCCACCAGCGGCACATTCTCATCGACCACCGGTTCCAGCACCAGCGGCACATCGCCCCAGATTTTGGCCATGTAATAATATAGGTACGCCCGAACGCACAGGGCCTCGGCCTGCGTCCGTTTTTTGACCACCTCGTTGGTGAACGTAAAACCGTCGATCTGCCGCAACAGCAGGTTGACGTGGCCGATGGTGCCGTAAAATGCCGTCCAGTCGCGCGAGTTGCCCGCGTTGATAACCTGCGACCAGTAGGCCGAAAACCGGGGCAGCGAGCCCTGAACGTACAGTTCGCTGCGGTCTTCGCCGAAAGCCTGCTCGTTCATGTGGCCCCGAAACCGCTGGTAAATGCCGGTCATGTAGGTCGTGAAGTCACCTTCGCTCTGCCAGAAAACCTGATTGGTGATCTGCGAACGCGGTTTTACCTCCAGAATATCCTGACAGGAAGAGCCGAGCCAGCCCGTCGCCGTCAACAAAAGGAATTGGATGAATGTCTTTTTCATGAGTGCAGCGATTGAATGCCTGATTAAAACCGGATGGTGGCTCCGAACGTAAACTGACGCGGACGCGGATAACCGCCCTCATCGTACCCCTTGTAAACTTCCGGATTCAGTCCCTTGTATTTCGTCAAATACCCAATGTTGTAGACCCCGGCGTTGAGCTGAACCGAGCCCGCAAAAATCCGGCGGGCCATTGCGGTTGGCAGTTGGTACGAGAACGAAAGCTCTCGCAGAGCCAGCCAGTCGCCTTTGGCGAAATAAATGGAGTTGTCGCTGCCGTAACCGTCGTCCAGCCCCACCTGGTTGTAGCCGACCTGCGTCACCTGCCGCAGGTGGTTCCGGTAGCCAAAGTCGGCATCGCCGAAGCTGAAACGGGGGTAGTATTTCCCGGTTTCACCCGGATTCTGCCAGGTTTCGTCGCTGAGGGCTTCGCGGGGCGCCCCTTCATTGGAGGCCCTTGCCTGCCCCATCGCCCGGGCCAGCGCACCGTCGCTGACGACGTGTCCGAGGGCATAATCCATTGTAAACCGGGCTGATAAGCCTTTCCAGGTGAAGGCATTCTGCATCCCGCCAATCTTGTCCGGAACCCGGTACCCGATGAATACCAGGTCTTTACCGTCGATTTGACCATCGCCATTCAGATCAGCCCAGTTGACGTCGCCACCGTGTTTGGGTTTGCCGAGTGCGACGCTGGTAACGAGCAAATCTTTGGGTGCGCTTTTGGCTTCTTCGTCGGTGGCAAAAATACCGTTCGACTGAAAAGCCCACAGACCACCCGGACGCTCGCCCTCGGCGTAACCGCCGACTTCAATGTCCTTGCCCGTGGCCGGATCATAAATCAAGCCGCCATTGATGCGGTTTTTATCGCGGCCATTGTCGGGCAATTCAACGATGGTGGTTCGGTTGAACGCAAACGAGAAATTGGTATTCCAGGCAAAGTTGCCTTTTTTCAGGACGGTAGCTCCCAACTCGACCTCGACGCCCCGGTTGCGGAGTTTGCCGACGTTGTAGCGAATGCTGTTAAACCCGGTTTCGGTTGGCAGCGGCAGGTTATCCAGGCGGTTTTTGGTCAGTTTGTTATACACATCGACAATCAGCGTCACCCGGTTAAACAGGTTCATGTCGATGCCGCCGTCGATGGTTTCGGTGGTTTCCCAGAGCAGGTTCGGGTTGGCGAGTGTGGTCCGCAAAATACCGCCGTTGCCGCCGTACGGAGCCGAACCATAGCCGCCGTAGGTATCGGTGTAATTCAATCCGGACAAACCGGTTTGCCCGTAGCTCGCCCGAACTTTCAACTGATTGATCGCCTTGACCTGCCAGAAGTTTTCCCGGTGAACATTCCAGCCCGCCGAAACGGATGGAAACAGCGCGTACTGGTTGTTGGGCGCGAAACTCGAAAAACCGTCGTACCGCAACGAAGCCCCCAGCAGATACCGGCCATCGTAATCGTAGTTGACCTGACCGAAAAGGCTGGCGGTTTTGGTTTCGAAGTACCCCGATGTTAACCCAAAGTTCGGTTGCTGAACGCCGTTGATCACTGTGGTCGGCGGATTGCCATTAAAAGTCGTCTGGTAATCATCCGTAGACCGCTGCCCCGTTCCCCGCAAATTGTACTCAACCCGGCGGGTAAAGTTGAAACCGGCCAGGGCGGTCAGGTTGTGCTTTCCGCCAAACGTGTTGTCATACTGCAAAATCTGGTCGGTCATAAACTGCTTGTCCTGCGTGAGTTCTTCTGCCTTGTCGCGCTGGCGTTGTTGTCCGGGAAAAGCCCGCTCAAAAAATAGATAGCGGTTTTGAACGATATAGAGCGAAGCCGACGGGCGGAAATGCAGCCCTTTGGCGATTTCCAGATCACCCGCCAGCCGGAACGTCGTCTGGTCGTTGTTGGAGCTTAAATCCTGGTAATACAACTCGTGGAGCCGGTTTCGAACCGAAACACTCTCGCCCAGCGCCGGTAAACCGTTGTCGTAATACAGGCGGTTCAGCGGTGGCACCCGCACACTGCGCGTCAACTGCACCTGGTTGTTGGACAGAAATTTATTGTCGTTCCAGAGGTAGGAAACGTTGGTTTCCAGCCGAAACCGGTCGCTCACTTTGAAATTGGCGTTGGCCAGGGAGCTGAAGCGTTTGTAATTCGTACCCAGAAAAACCCCGCCCTGGTCGATATAGCCCAGCGATACGTTGTAACTGGCGCGTTCGGTGCCGCCATCGATTCCAATGTTGTAGTTGTTGGTTGCGGCCGTGTTCCAAACCACGTCCTGATACTGACTGTCCTTGAAAATAATCGTTCGGCCCGGATTGACCGGATCGTCCATCGTTTCCCAACCGTTGGCCAGCAGGTTATCGACGTAGGGCTGGCCTTCAACCGCCACCAGATTGTCCTGGTAAGCAGTCGTAAAAACCGCGTTGCCATATTGCCCTTTTTGGGTGTAGGTGGGCGTAGTGGCCGAATTACCGGCGGAATACAGCTTCTGGTTGATGTCGAAAACGTCGAGGCCACGCGCCCAGGTCCGGCGGGCCAGATTCAGGTATTCTCTGGCATTCAGGTAATTGTAGTTGCGGGCCTGGGTTTCCACCCCGTGCTGATACCGGAAGGTTACGTTGCTTTTTCCGCCGTTGAACTTGCCGGTTCTGGTTTTAATGATGATTACGCCGTTGGCCCCGCGCGCGCCGTAGGCAGCGGTCGAAGCCGCGTCCTTCAGCACCTGGAGCGACTCGATGTCGTCGGGATTGACATCGTTGAAGCTCCGAAAAACGCCGTCGACGATGACCAGGGGATTGCTGGCCTGGATGTTGGAAACCGGATTGGTGCCACTGCCGGTCGAGCCGGTTCCGTAGGGATTCAGGGTCGTGCCACCCCGAATAACGATGTTGCCCGCGGCTCCCGGTTGTCCGGACAAAACCGGTACCGAAACCCCGGCCAGTTTTCCTTGTAAGGCCTGAACCGGGCTCGCCGACGGGATGTTGCGGAGTTCCTGCACATCGATTTTCGATACGGATGCCGTGGTTTTGGCCCGCGACTGTTCGGCGTAGCCCACAATGACCACTTCATTCAGCGCTTTCACATCTTCCACCAGTTTCACATCCAGCCGTGTGCGGCCATTGACGGCGAGTTCCTGACTGACGTAGCCGATGAACGACACGACCAGCGTGCTTTTCGGATTGGGAACGCTAACCGTATAATTGCCCTCGGTGTCCGTAACCGTGCCGGTCGATGTTCCTTTGATGACGACGCTGACACCCGGCAGGCCGTCGCCATCTCCGCCGACAATGCGACCCTGCACCTGAAGCCGGGCCTGTGCCAACGCGACCGGTCCGCTGAACAGCAATGCCAGCATTCCAATCAAGCTGATGGCTCGAAATAGAGGATTGATCATAATCGAAATAAGGTAAGGTTGTGTTAGGAAAGGACTTTTGTTGTTATGTAAATAAGTAGTACATAATTACACAATATTGAAAAGAAAGAAAGAAAATTCCAAGAGCAGCCCCAGTTTTTTGTATTTCTATCAGAAAAAATAATACGGGTTAAGGACTACTCAGGACTGATTCAATACTCGCATCCCCGGATCACATCAACGGTATGGTTATCCAGCCAATCCCAATCCAGGTCGACGCCCAGACCCGGTCCGGTGGGACAGTGCTGGCAACCGTCTTCGCGAATTTCCAGCGGATCGGTTTTCAGGCCAAACCGGAACATGGGATGGTGACTTTCCAGAAAACGCGAGAGCTTCGTAGCACAGCCCACATGCAGGTTCGCCACATCCAGCAGCGGGGCACCGGCGGTGTGAATTTCCAGCCCGTAGCCCATCATTTCACACATGCCCATGGCTTTCATCAGCCCGGTGACGCCACTTTTGTGGTGAACATCCGCCCGAATGAGGTCAATGGCACCTTCGGTCATATAGTGCGGCAATTCGAACAGGCCCACGGTTTCGGCGGCCAGAACCGGGGTTCGGATGGCTTGCGACAGTTTTTTCAGCAACACGAGGTGCGCATCCGGAAACGGTTCTTCAAACCATTCATACCGGAGTGCGTCCAGCTCATACCCAATCCTGAGTGCGTCTTCAAACGTCAACACCGCCGACGAATCGAGCATGAGGGGAAAACCGTCACCCGCCACCTCCCGCGCCTTCCGCAGACGGGGAATGTCCAGCGCCGAACCACCCGACAGTTGCAGTTTAATCCCGCGAAAACCCTGTCCGATTTTTTGGCGAACCTCCTGTTCCACTTCGTCCACCGTCAGAATGGTTTGCGGTGGGCAGGTGGCATATGTGGGCACTTTATCCCGGTATTGACCCAGCAGTTTGGCAATCGACATTCCGGCGGCTTTGCCTTTGATGTCCCACAACGCCACATCCAGATTGCCCCAGATGGCTTCCCGGAGGTTATACAAATGCCGCTGTTTCGACCGCATCGACTGCCAGATGGCTTCGTGATTCAACGGATCTTTCCCAACCAGTTCGTGGTAATAGACGTCGTGCACGGCGTAGGCTGACGCCCGCCCCTGCCCCAGCGGTCCGTAATCCATCGTGTAGCCTTCAATGCCGTCGTCCGTGTGAAGCGTCGTCAGCGGAAACTCCCAGTAGGGAACATGGCCGGGTGGAATGGGCCGGGGATGGAACCAGGCTTCGGCACTCAGGCGAATCCGGTGGGTGCTAATGTCCGTGATCTTCATCTATTTAATGTACTTATGTGGTACATATATGAGCAAATAAAAAAGAAAGCCGTTTTATTTCCTACGATTTCACAACAAATTTATCGAAAAATGAAAATTAAGTAATCGATCAACCCTTCATAATCCTTCGCATCAGGATGGTACTGACCAGCAGCCCACCCGCAACACCAACGGCGTCAGCCGCCAGATCAAGCCATTCGAAATTGCGGTTGATGGGCATGACCAACTGGTAAATCTCGATCAAAAAACCGTATACAACCCCGATGACAAAAAGGCGCAGCGGAAACCGATAGACGGTTCCCCAGAGGAAACCCCACAAGCCAAAGATACTGATGTGCAGAAACTTATCATCTACCGTCATCTCTGGTGAGGGATAATCACTCGGCCACGCACAGCCAATAAAAACGATGATGGTCCAGCCGATGGCGGCCCATTTTACCAACACTTCAAGTCGCATATCAGCGGGTGAGGGCGGTCATTCGCCACTCGGTCAGAACTAAAAAAACCGTAATCACACTGAGCAAATAGATCACATTTCGGGAGTCGATCAGACCGCGTCCCAGCGCCTGGTACTGTTCATCGAGCGCCAGCCAGGTGAGTGGATACGAGAGCGTTCCCCAGAATGACAGGTCGGCCACCGAACTGATACCGACGTACAGCAAAAAACACAGAAACACGCCAACCACAAACGCAACTACCTGATTTTCATTAATGGAGGAAGCAAACAGGCCCACCGCTACAAAGACGCCCCCCAGCAACAGCAGCCCGACGTAGGAACCGAAAACCGAAGCGGAATCCAGATTGCCCACCGGATTGCCCAGTTGGTAAACCGAATAATAGTACAGTAAAGTGGGAAGCAATAACAGTACCACAACCAGCCAGTTGGCCCCAAATTTTGCCAGAACCAACTGCCAGCGGGTCAGCGGTTTGGTCAGCAGCCACTCAATGGTGCCGGCCCGAACTTCTTCGGCGATGGACCGCATGGTGATGGCCGGAATCAGAAACAGCATGACGTAGGGCGTCAGGTTGAAGAAAACCCCCAGGTCGGCATAGCCGTAGTCCAGCAGGCTGGTATCCGGGAAAACCCACAACATCAGCCCCACCGCCGTCAGAAAGACGACCATGATGACATATGCGACCGGCGAGCTAAAAAAACCGTTGATTTCTTTCCGAAAAACAGGGAGCATGGTTTAATAAGACGAGAGAGGTTAGACAAGAGAGCAAAGACGTACGCTTTACAGGTATGGGTATATTTTTATCTCATTTCTCTTGTCTAACGTCTTTTCTCTCCATCAATTTTGAAAATCTGAAAAAGGCGGACGGTTCCGGCGGATGAAGGCGGCTGCGACCAGTGAAATGAGTGCGCCAAAAATGGCGGCAACCAGGATACCAATCATAAACTGTAAACCGGGTCCCTGGAGTTTTTCGGTAAACTCCATCGCCTGTTCGATCTGCTCGTCGGGCATCCCCCGGTTTTCCATCTGCTCCCGGGCATTGTCCAGGATTTGCTGACGAATGGTTGGATCGATGAACGAGGTGTAAATCAGGTTGTAGGTGACGGAGATCAAGCCGGAAATGACCGATACCAGCGTACCCAACCCAACGCCTTCGCCAAAGCTCATAAAACCGCCATTCAATGTGCGGTATTCGCGCATCGCCATAACCGTGATTACAATGGAAATCACCAGACTGAGCCAGGGCAAGGCCGTGTTTGAAAATTGGCCGGTGACGTTGATGGCAGTGGTGTAGACCATGAAAATAACCCCGGAGATTAATCCCCATTTCAGGGCCAGACGAGCGGTAGAGGGTTTTTCTTCCATTTCAGTGCGTGTTTTATCAGTTTGATTTAGGGGATTCGGAAGGATTCGGCAAGTCGGGGGTTGGATTGTAGAGGCTATAGTCCTGCCTTCTGAAAAGTAAAGAAATAATCAGGACGGGTAAAATAGCCAGCACGGTTTTTTTACTGATTTCGTCACCAACCAGGGTTTCCAGCGTAATCAAATCGACATTTTTCAGCATTTTCACGTATTCCGCCTGCCCCAGTGTTTCTACCAGTCGCCCTTTGGTCGAAACGATCAACTGCCGCATTTCGTCGAGATACTGGGTAAATATCGTTGGATCAATGTATTTCAGGAAGAGGTAAATCAGCCAGGCCGTCAGCATCGCGCCCACCGTATTGACCACGTAACAGATGCTCAGGGCTTCCCAAAGGTGCAAAAATCCCTTCCCGATGTGCTTGCGGTAGTACCAGACTGCCGCTACCATCATGATGATCTGAAAACCAAAATCCAGCACTTTATGATTCCCCAGCGGCATGATGCCCAACGCGTAGAGCGCCAGGAAATACCCGAAACACAATACCCCCGCCAACAGCCCGAAAATTACCGGCAGCTTTAACAGCGGGTGGTTAAAAAACGAAATAAGTTGTTTCACTGCGTGTTATAAAGATTCAACAAAACCTTTGTTAATAATCCATAACGCCTTTCCCCGTAAAGTCTTGCCAAAAAACGGCGAGTTTTTTGACCGGGAAGCTGTCCGCTCATACGTCCACTCGACGTCCGGATCAAAAACCGTCAGCGTGGCCGGCTGGTTCTCGTCGATGGTGTGCGCCGGCAATCGCAGAATCTGGCGCGGACGGTGGGTCAACGCTTCGATCAACGATGCCAACGGCCAATCCGGAAAATGCGTGCGGACGACGGCAAAAGCGGTTTCTAACCCGATGATGCCAAAATCGGCGTGGTCAAATTCGATGTTCTTGCTTTC
The DNA here is from genome assembly GCF_003334855.1 of Larkinella punicea. Classification (GTDB taxonomy): domain Bacteria; phylum Bacteroidota; class Bacteroidia; order Cytophagales; family Spirosomataceae; genus Larkinella; species Larkinella punicea. The sequence continues at coordinate 66,715 of NZ_QOWE01000026.1, read as the reverse complement.
GTCGTCCTGCGGATTATGGTCCGACACGACGGCGTCGATGGTGCCGTCGGCCAGCCCCTGCTTCAGGGCTTCGCGGTCGGCGGGCAGTCGAAACGGCGGATTTACTTTCAAATTGGTGTCGAACCCCATCAAATCTGAATCGGTGAATGCCAGTTGGTGGGCGGCCACATCGCAACTCACCGGCAAACCCTGCTGCTTGGCCTGCCGAATCAACTCAACCGAACGCGCCGTTGAAATCGTGGAGAAATGCAGGACGGTTTCGGCGGGTCGCCCGGCAGATTGCGGATACAGGTATTCCAGAAGCCGCAAATCCCGCTCGATCATCATTTCTTCGGCCATGGCGGGCATACCCTTCAACCCCAGCAAGGTACTGGAAAGCCCCTCGTTCATCTGTCCGAAATGCGTCAGGTTCTGCTCTTCGGGGCGGTTCATCAGCAAGCCGTTGAACGGCCGCAAATATTGCAGCGTTTTCAGCAGCAGATCGGGATGCGTCAGCGGTTGTTCGCCATCCGAAAACGCCACCGCTCCGGCGTGGTGCAGGTCGATCATGTCCGTAAAGTCCTGACCTTCTGCCCGTTTCGTAATGGCGGCAATCGGATGCACACTGACGGCTTGGCCCTGGGTGGCCTGCCGGACATACCCGAGCGTGTCTTTTGAATCGAGAACCGGTTTGGTATTGGGCAACACGGCAATGTCCGTAAAACCGCCCAGCATGGCGGCCCGGCAAACCGTGGTCAGGTCTTCTTTGTGTTCATAGCCCGGATCTTTGGCCGAAACCCGGAGGTCGACCCAACCCGGAGACAGGCACAAACCGGCCGGTTCGATGCGTTGAATCGAGGAGTCGTCCTCATCGACCGGGAGCGCTTCGCCGATCTGGCGGATGAGACCATTTTCAAGGAGTACGTCACGAACCAGTCCATCAAAGGGCGACTGTGGGTCTATGATTCGGACGGCACGAATGAGTAGTTTCATGGAAATGCAAAAAAAAAGCCCCGGCTGGAGCTTCCTGATTCAATTGGGGACTTAGGCCCCCACCAACTCTTTATAGGCTTCGGCCGACATCAAATCATCGGATTCGGCACCGTCGGTCAATTTCAGTTTCACGATCCAACCCCGGCCATACGGATCGTCGTTGACCAGTTCGGGTGATTTTTCAACTTCCGGATTAATTTCAAGTACTTCACCGGCAACGGGCAGAAAAAGGTCCGAAACCGTCTTGACAGCTTCAATCGAACCAAATATGTCACCCTTTGCCAAACTCTGTCCGACACTCGTGATGTCTACAAAGACAATATCACCTAATTCACTCTGGGCAAAATCCGTGATACCGACAATGGCCGTATCTCCTTCGATGCGAATCCACTCGTGATCTTGCGTATACTTTAATTCTCCGGGAAAATTCATACGTGACGTTTCGTTTAACGCTGCAATTTACACAGGTAAAACGGTTTTGCAAACCTTCACGTCGGGGTTTCCCGACCATTGCTGCCCGTGAGGGGTCGGGAAGTGTCCGGTGGGCTTCGCTGGTGATTGTGTACCAAAATAGCCTGACAACTGACCATCAGGCTATTTTAGTTTTTGTCTTTCTGGAGGCTGCCTAAACGAAGCCCCACGGCATTATTTACGCAAAATCAGCTTTTCGGTAATTGTTTTCACATCCTGCTGAATTTGAATTAAATAAATGCCATTAGAAGCTCCAAACAACGAAACCGCTTCTTCGTGTTCGACTCCTTCTCCCGTAATTGTGCGCTCACTCAGTTTACGGCCTGTTAAATCGAGGACGCTAAGTTGAGTTAACTGGTCTTTGGCAGCAAAGAATCGCACCGTAAAGTTTCCATCTGTCGGGTTAGGAAATAGGGTTATTTTTCCCTGAACCAGATTTTCGCCAGTCGACAACCGCCCACCGGAGCAATTGATAGTTTGGGGACTACCTGTCAAAACAAAACCATTGCCCAACACTCGTACACTGATTGACTGATTCTGACCGTTTTTAATCGAAGATGGGGGAGAATAATTAAAGCTGTGTGCTCCATTCCCTTTCCCTGCATTCTGTAGATCCTGACGAAACTCGGATGCGACGAACGAACTGACGACATTACCATTGGCAAGTAGTTCCACAGTGACGGGCGTATTGGGGCTATTGGGCGTATAGACCCAACCCCATATATTGCCACAATTTGCCCCATCTAAGTGCCCTTCATAACTGCCCGATGGATTGGGATTGGTCGGTGTTGTTGGGTTTGTTGGGATCGAACACCCCGTGGTAAAGTTAATAGCGATTTGGTTCCCGGATTGGGTAGCCGAACCCGTAGCAGTCTGTCCTATTCGTCCATCATTGGGAAAGGTATAACTGGTGACGATATTCGGATTCATGGTTCCGGCAAAGATACCGGGCAAAAAAACCGTGACGGGAGTGCTATTGCTACTGGTAAACTGGTATTGAAGTACCCCGGTTGTACAATTATAACTCACAATCTGAAAAGCCAAACTACCCCCCGTTGGAGTGGTTGGATTCGGGGTGCCACCCGGACAGCCCGTCGACTCGAAACGGAACAAACGTTGATTCTGAAAGCCTTCACTGGTCGATCCCCAGAGTTGCAATTGGGGCTCGTTGCCGTAATTTTTCATATCCCAGGTCACGCCATTGCTCCCGTTGATGCGGTAGGCTCCACTGCCATTGTCCTGAATCGTCCACAGTTGCCGGGTATCCCCGGAAGACGCACTCAGGCGCAGGAGTTCGCCATTGTTTAGGGCGTTGACACTCATGGCCAGGCCACTGCCATTTTGCGTTACGAAGCGGTACTGATTAGCCGATGTAGTTTCGGCTTTCCAAATCTGATTGTTCGCTCCGTTGGCGCCCCGTTGCTCAACGGTGTTGCCCGCAATGGCCTCCATGAGCTGATTGGTCTGGACGGAACGGATCACATAACAGCCACTTAATGAACCGGTAGGCGGATTGGTGGGCGGAGGGGTCGTGCCGCCGGAGCAGCCGGAAGTCTGCACGTAAAACCGCTGGCTATCACCGCCGTATGGGCTCCACAGATGCAGCCCCGCGCCATTGTCCTGACCGGGACCCTCCACATCGGCGACCAGGGCACTGGAATACGAGGGCGCGAATTTGTAGGTGCCGTCACCGTAGGCTTCCAGGCGCCATTTCTGTTGCGCGCTGTTGGCCCAGTCATGCTGGTTGACCGTGGTACCACTGCCCGTACCGGCCCCATTCGCATCCATGACTTTGTTGCTGAATTGGGAGATGATGCGATAGAGGGAGCCATCGACCACTTCGAGTTTGAAAATCTGGTTGGTAGAACCGTTGCCGTCCTGCTGACGGATGCGGGTACCGGCATTTCCATCGGCTACCTGCAGGAATTTGTTGGAGTGTTTGGCTTTGAGGGTGTAGCAGCCGGTGGCGAGGGGGGCTGAGCCAGTGGAGCCATCGTTGGTGTCGTCAACGATCGTATAGGGAAAATCAATGGCTTGGGAAAAGACCAAATTTCCATCTGCGTTTTTGACAACAGCCCGATACCGCCCGGTGCAATTGCTGCCAATTGTCTGATCGAAACACAAAGCAGCATCCATATCGGTCGTAGTTCCATCATCCCGTACCCAAGAATAGGATAAACCGCCCGGTGCCGATACGGTTGACCCATCAGCACTAATATTGACACTTTGGGCCTCTGTTCCCAAGTCTTGAACAGTCACCTGGCCCCAATTTGGGTTTGAACACAGGCTGATGATACTATTTGTCCAGGCATCCGCAGCTTGATCCAAACCACCCAAGCCGAAGTGGGTTCCATCTTCCCGGCTGGTAATCCCATCGGTGGCCGGGCCAGCAACCAGGGAACCCAATCCCGACGAATTTAATACCATGTTCTGCCCATCGATGATCAGTTGGGATGTAGTGTTCTGGATATAGGATGCCCGAGCAATGACCCAGGGAACACTGCGTTTTAAATCATTCCGAGATTGCTGGACAACATATTGCAGTTTTTGAGCGTATTCTGCTGAGTTGCGCACGTAACGTTTTTCCTGACTATTCGGCGATGCTCCATTCCCTAAAATTGCATTAATAGGGCTAAAAGCGCGATTGACCAAGGTTTTATCGCTCCACTGAGATTGCCCTGAGCTACCTTCTCGTTGGGCTAGGTTATCAGTTTCACCCTGCATCCAGAGCACTGCCCGCACACCATACGCCGATGCATAGTTGCGAAGTACATTAGCGAAAAACTGATAGGGCGATCCTGGCTGGTAACGATTATCTTGCCCAGCGAAATCAAAACTCGCCGATCTTGCCTCAAAATTAGTGGACGTTACCCACTGAGTTACTGTGGTTCCTCCATAAGAAGCATTAAAAAATGCAACCGGTGCCTGACATGCCTGGGCTATTTTAGCCCCAACGGATGCCCAATACCACATCGAATTGCCCAAGGGACCGATACCAGAAGGCTGACTCGTCGTGGGTACCAGGTTCTGAACTTTATTGTATTTATCTGGCAACTGAGTGGGATCAGTCATACCCAATTGTGCTTCCGGAATGACATTGGGTGATACCCGAACCGCATCCATAAAAACGGTATTAGGTGCTACTCGCCCCGGTACCCCCTGGGCATTGGATTGTCCGGCAATTAGAAAAACTTCCCCAATACCTACTTTTCGTTTCTGTTCATACGTTTTGGGGCTTCCAAAGGTCGGTTTTCGAACGGCCCTTACGGTCAATTCATACCAACCTTTCGGCAAATCGTTGGCGGAAATGCTAAAATTGGTATTTCCCTGAGCGGCCTGATAGATACGGGGCTGTTCTGACGTTGGGTTTCCGGTGGTCAGGTCTAATTTCTGAAAGAAAGCCTGTACGACGTACCCACCCCCTAAAAATGTTTTAGAATTAAAGGTTCCCAACACTTTGACATTTCCATTCCCTCCAACCTGTTGGTAAACAGCTCCATCCAGCGGTAAACTTACGTTAAGAGTCTGAGCGCATAAAATTGTATGCACATGCAATAAAATTAAAATAACAAACCATACAGTTGTTCGCATAATTAGTAAAAATTAGGGTAATGTGGAAAAGTGAATGAGTACCAGACTGGCCTTTAACTAAGCAAGGTTAAGCCACACATTAGATAGTAGTGGAAAATTAGGGGCATTCATATTCATAATCCGTCACGGCGATACCAAAAGGATCCTGTTCGATCAGCCATTGGGGATTGAGTGCTTTACCGTGTTTAATCCGGCGCTTCACAAACCCTTGTTTATTGTAAAAGTATTGGTACTTAATCTGATAGAGGGAGCCATCTTCAAAATCACGGCTATTTTTGATTGCCCATCGTTCTAATAAAGGTAAGTTTCTGCTTTCCTTTCCCTGAAAATTGTAAATGGATGGTAGGTTGGGACGGTCTAATTGGTAGGTATAAGTAAAAGTCATAACCGCCGGTATATTGGTATACCTTAGTGACTCATGTTGAAAGAGTACCAGGTTTCCTTCCACATAATTATAAACGCCTTGATTCGACGTGTTATCTTCGACTCCTTCTAAAACCAAATGCCCGTCCTCATCATATTTTAAGGGAACCGTATAGTCAATGCCTATGCTCACCTTGCCCTTAGCATTTAAAGCAAACTCATTCTCTTCGATAAAGGGACCTCTTAGTTCTCCTTTATCCCCTTCGCTCGTATACTCTTTGTAGCGTTTTAAGTGAGTAGGGGTGTAGGAATAGCGCTGTAGGGTATACTGGCCCTGTAAGCGACGTTGGTATTCCTCCACAAGCCGACCAGTTGGATCATCATACGAGTAGGTAGTCGTAAAAACAGTGCCAACCTTTACTTTTTGGCCATCCTCCAGCGTAATGGTTTCCACACCTGGGCGCTGATCATTAGGCAGCATCAGGGTCTTATACGTGGTTTTGACAATCTTACAGCCTTTTGGCGGTTGCGGTAAATTCATCGGATCGGTAAACCACTCCTCGGCCGGATGCAGATCCCGGTCTTTTTTACAACTCAGCGCCATCGCCAGCAGACTGAGCAAAAACAGGATGGATAAGAAAGAAGTCTTCATGGGTGATCTAAAAGGGACGGGACAAACCTATAATTTACAAGACAAACAATCAAAGATTTTATGCGCTTTTTTACGTAAGCTTCCAATATAAAAACCCTGTAAATCAAGCGGTTATTAGAACCAAAAATCGGTAACATGATTCTAAATCGCTAAAAATGAGGGTTGTAAATTTCAACTACACTCATATTCAAAATCGGTTACTACAAAGAGTGGCCTGTAGTGAGATGGAGAACCATTTAAATTTAGGAACGTCTGGAGGTAGTTTGGCTGGCAAGGTGCTTAGAATTGCTCAGCGTTTTTGGGCGGGAGTTTAAAATGAAGGCTGGAAGAAGAACAATCATACTCATAGTCAAACACGACAGTATGTACTTTAGCATCATAGGGCCAGCCCGTCCGTTTTTCACTGTGAGCAATTTTCCTCTTTACACGGCCCTCTTCGTCGAATTTATATGAGTAGTCGGTTGAATAAACCAGTGGTCGGTTGAAGTCTGTTCGCTCAATTGCTTCATGCATAAGCAGATTACGACTTCCTTTTCCCAAGAAGATGTGAATTGGAGGCTGACCAGCACGAGTCAAATCATAAGAATAATTATAAATATACAACCAATCCAGTTCCTTATATTCTTTTATTAAGTTGCCGTTTACCACTTGCCCTATATATTGGCCATAGCTTGTCTGCACTGTTTGTTGGGTCAAATATCCTTCTGAATCATATTTGACTTTTTGCTGATAAAATTTGGATTCAGCCAACCCTTGTGTATTTAAGACTATACTATCATTGAATACTTGTGTACCCAATTGGCGGGAGTATGAAGTAGTCTGCTTAAGCACTAATCCCGGCGAATAGACATACCCGACGACCGTAGAGTCCCCGGTTACCACCCGGTCTTTTTCCCGGATTAGTCGCCCCTGTGGATCATAGGTGTAAAAGCTTTCTTTGTAGAAACTCACTTTTACGTCTTTGCCGCCTACCCGTATTGTTTCCTCATCACGAATAGGTCGATCACGAGTTGAGGAAGACTTTAATACGACTCTAACAATCCGGCATGAGGGAATGGGGGCGGTTTCTTCGTTTCGCTGTTTGCAACAAAAATTTACTACACATAGTGTGAGTATCAGCCCATAACTTATTACTGTGTTTTTCATACACTATAAATTACCTCACCGTTGCGCAGTGAAACCTGATGTGAATTAATGCTTACCGTTTAAATGCTTGTGCAATAAAGCATCTATTTCATGCCGGGTAAACCATTCCCATACTATTTTTTTGTGACCGACAAATTCAGTTTACGGATCATTTAAAAAGGCAACAACATGTTTTTACAATTACCTAAGCGGTAACGAATTTTGGCTGTTCCTGTGGCTGTGGATTAGCCGGGGGTGATGATGTAACACTTTCAGAACTAAATTTTCACAACACAAAAAAACCGCCCATCGAATGTCGACGGGCGGTGGTATAAGAGTTCGAGGAAGATTACGCTTTTTTGAATTCAAACGTCACCATATCTTCTTTTCCATCATCATTTAAATCTTCAATCGGAGTTGACCATTTCATGACACTTCCATCGATAGTCAAGTCGTAAATTTCAGAGGTTCCACCAGTAGTAATGGTCAATTTATTGCCATCAACCTTCCAGGTCGACTTGTCTGCCACTGGATTATAATCATCGACATCCGCTGATGCACAGGCTGGCGACGGCGTCCCTGAAATGCTACCATTTCCGTTGAAAGTGGTTTTGGAATCGGTCAAACAGGCAATTAAGGCATTGGCATCCGTTCCGGGAATTGCTTTCATTAGGACAAAAAAATCATTCGTTTTCGTACCGTTCCCCAAATCAATCTGGACATTGGCTTTTATACCTGTAATCTTCCAGCTTCCTTCAATGGCATTGGGTTTCACATCCGGTTCGCCATTGCCGTCTTTATCTTTGCTACAGCTTGCAAACCAGAGCGGTAGGGCCAGCAACATGACCATAGTCCATCCATAACGGAAATTCACGCGGTTCAAAAGTAAGGTTGTCTTTTTCATCTGTTGTTTGATTTGATTGTTAGAAAAGTTTGATTTGTGATTCAAAATTGGGCAAAATTGGTGCGGCCACCCAGTTCATTACGCCTGAATTGCCTATATTGAGGTTTAAACAGGTACTTCCGTCTGCTGAAGTGCGTTCACCGGTTTTTGGGGCTTTTCGGAGATCGTTTTTGAAGGTCGATACCCGTTCTGTACCCGAATTTGAATCATACCGACTACCGCCTGTAAGGCAAAACAAATACCCCATCCATTAAAAATAATCTTCTGTGTAACTCTGTCATTTAGCATGTTCCCGGTATTTAATTTTGAGGAACAAGTCATCATTAAAACCAGGAACCGCCCGACGGTTACACCGAGATCAAGTCTATGCTGATAACAACTACTTCGAATATCGAAGGCAAACGGATCACCAAATACCTGGGCCTGGCCAACGGTGAAGCCATCATTGGCTCCAACCTGATTAAAGATTTCTTTGCCACCGTGCGCGACGTAGCGGGCGGACGTTCAGCCGCTTACGAACAGGCCCTGCGCGAAGCCAAAAGCATTGCCATGAAAGAAATGATCGAACAGGCCCAGCGGCTGGGTGCCAACGCGGTTATCGGCGTCGATCTGGATTACCAAACCATCGGCAACAACGGCGGTTTGCTCATGGTGAGTGCCAACGGCACGGCGGTAGTGATCGAGTAATCGGTCGGCCTAGCGTCTTCCCAGCGGGAAAACATAGCCCAGCGAGAACGTTGCCACCTGTTGGCTGACGTATTCCACCGGTTGGGGGTCGGCGTCGGTTCCCAGGCTGTAGTTGTACCGTCCTTCGATTAGCAACCGGCCCGGTCCGGCCGGAATCGATACGCCCAGGCCACCGGTTACACCGTATTCGAGCCGCGCATCGTCGCTGGTTAGCGTTCGTTTTTCGTCGGCCAGCGTCTCGCCATCCACGACAAACTTATACCGCGCATCCAGGCCGTAGGCCACATACGGCCCCGCATTCACGAAAAACCGGGTTTTGCGACCGAAAGAAAGTTTCAGCAACAGCGGAACTTCAATGGCGTTGGCTGAAGCCTGAAGCGAGAATTTCTGGCCTTCCACCTCCCCGGCAAATTTTGCTGACCGGCGCGTATACAGGATCTCCGGTTGAATCGAGAAGACGTTGCCAATCCCGTAGTTGATGACCAGACCACCCGTAAAACCCGGAGCGGTTTCTGAAGCGCCACCGACTCCGTCCAGATCACCGCCCGGCGCATATTCGTTCAACAGCGCATTGACGCCCCCCCGAATACCGATCGACAAGCCCCGGCCCGAATACGCCGATTCGGTTTTGACGCGGGCCGGTTTCTCCGGTTTGGCCACTTTCTCAGCTTTTGGCGCCTTCGCCGGTTTTTCGGCTTTCGCTTTTTTCGAGCGTTTCGTCGCTTCTTTCGAAGGCGTCTCCGCTTGCGGTTTGGTCTCCACAACGGTTTGCTGCGCCAGCATCGGTTCGGCTTCGACCGTCGCTGTTGCGGATTCTACCGCCGTGGTCGTGGCTTTTGGGGCTGTCGCAACCGCCGGTTTTGGGGCGGGTTTCTTCGCTGCCGTGGCCGTGGTTTTCGGCTTGGCGGTAGTGGTTTTCTTCGGGGCCGCTGCCACCGGTTTCTTTTGTACGGCGGCAACCGGCTTGGCGGCCGTCGTTGGTTTGGGTTTGGTGGTCTGGGCTTCCGCCAGCAGGCCGACCGCCACCAGGCACACGGTAAATAGTGATGCTTTCATCGGGTGTTCAATCTGTGTGTGTATCTGTTGTTACTGTTGCTGCAAAATTAGATCCTTGAACAACGCCCCGAAAGAGAAGAACTACGTGATTTTCATCGCGTAGTTTCCCTGTAGCATTTCACGACACAAAAAAAGGCAACCCGTTAGCCAGGTTGCCTTTCATCGTTCATCATTCATAACTCATCATTCTATTAAAACCGGTCCTCGTCGTCATCATCATCGTCTTCACCGAAGGCCGTGCCGGGGCTGAACATGCTGCCTAACAGGTCTTTAAACTGCTGGCCAGTATCCATCGCTTTCTTGCCCACGAGCGAGTATTCCGCCAAACCGTGCAGGGCAAATTCCATCATGAACAGCTTCTCCTGTTTCCCCAAACGCGAATGCAACGAATCGACCACATCGTCCAAACCGTCGATGGCTTTCAGGCGGTTTTCGTAATCGCGGGTCGGCAGGTCGTTCAGGAAATCCATCACATTACCGTCGCCAAACCAGTCGGTTATTTTTTTGTAGGGATTGCCGCCCTTCTGTTTTTTGGCTTTTTCGGGATTCGGAAAATAATTCAGGAATTGCGTCCGAATGGCTTTCCCGATCAGGTTCTGGGCCACGATCACCGGGCCTTCCACTTCGCCTTCGTACACCAGCTCCACTTTCCCGCAAATTGCCGGAATGACACCGTACAGATCCGTAATCCGAACGTAGGTCTCCTTCTCGCTATTCAGCAACGCCCGGCGTTCGGCGGCCGACAGCAGGTTTTCAAAAGCCGCAATGGTCAAGCGGGCCGAGACGCCACTTTTTGCGTCAACGTATTCACTATCACGGGCTTCCAGGGCCACTTGCTCAATCAGATCCGCAATCAGATCGTTGGTTTTCACCATGCCTTTCTGCTCGGTTTTGACAACGGCTTCCTGCTGTGTAATCTTCTTCCCGATCTCCAGCGACTTCGGATAGTGGGTCACAATCTGGCTGTCGATCCGGTCTTTCAAGGGCGTCACGATACTGCCCCGGTTCGTATAATCTTCCGGGTTCGCCGTAAACACAAACTGAATATCAAGCGGTAAGCGCAGTTTAAAACCGCGAATCTGAATATCACCTTCCTGCAAAATATTGAAGAGCGACACCTGAATCCGAGCCTGTAAATCCGGCAATTCATTGATCACAAAAATACAGCGGTGCGAGCGCGGAATCAGTCCGAAGTGAATCGTCCGTTCGTCCGAATACGGTAACTTCAACGTTGCTGCTTTGATCGGGTCAACATCGCCGATGAGGTCGGCCACGGAAACATCGGGCGTCGCCAGTTTTTCGGTGTAGCGATCGTTCCGGTGCAACCAGCCAATCGGCGTTGCATCGCCTTTTTCCGCTACCAGATCGTGGGCAAACCGGGAGAGTGGCACCAGCGGATCGTCGTTCAGTTCCGACCCTTCCACAACCGGGATGTATTCGTCCAGCAGATTGATCATCAGCCGGGCAATCCGGGTTTTGGCCTGCCCGCGCAACCCCAGCAAATTGATGTGGTGCATCGATAGAATCGCCCGTTCGACATCCGGAATGACGGTATCTTCATACCCCCAGATTCCCGGAAAAACGGTCTCTTTCGCCTTAATCTTCTCAATTAAGTTGTCACGAAGTTCTTGTTTGATGGACTTGGATTGGTAACCGGCAGCTTTCAGTTCGCCGAGGGTTTTTATTTTTACTAACTCTTTACTCTTCAGGGATGAATAGCTCATGAAATCGTTGTGAATATAAAAAAATGTTTGTTGCCTTTAACAGAGTTTCATTAGTTTTCATCGAGACTCTGTATGGTTTTTAATCCAACTCAAAATGCCATTATATTCCAGATTGCCCTCGGCTATTTGGATTACAAAATTATAACGCTCTTGTTGGCTGGCGTTAATGAACAAATTATTTGTACGGAGTATGATCTCCATAAGTACATAGCCTGTGCGCTTGTTTCCATCGATAAAAGGATGGTTTTTTACAATGCTTTCGATAATTGCGGCTGCTTTCTCTACGGGCGTCTGGTAAAATTCCGTATCACCGAAACCCGAGTATGGCCTTGCAATAGCTGAAAGCATGATACCTTCGTCACGAACCCCGTCACTCCCTCCAAAATCCTCAATTAGTCGACGATGAATCAGTAATACTTCATCTGTAGAAATCATTGAGCTAATCGTTGAAGTAACTCCCGATTTTCGTTAATAATATCATCAAGCAACGCACTGCGTTCGGGTGATAGTGCCGTTTCTTTTCGGAAAGAATCATCCGAGTCAATCACCTGTTCAATGATCTGCTTAGCCAATTCACTAACCGAAGGCAGATTCATCGCTTGGGCTTTTTCCTGCAATTTGGTTAAACGGCTGTCATCCAGCGAAATATTAATCGTCGTCATACTTTCCGGTTATTTCATATTTTTCCGGCGGTTGCGCTGGAAGTCTTCAAACATCATGTTTCCTAATCCCTGCAAACCGCTGTAATAGGCACGGCCGTTGTTCACTTTCGTAAATTCGTGAACAAACTGCTTCAAATAGGGATCGGAAGCAATCATAAAGGTCGTAATCGGAATGTCGAGCCGACGGCATTGGGCGGCTAGTGTCAGGGTTTTCGACACGATCTTGCGGTCCAGCCCGAAACTGTTTTTGTAATATTTGATGCCTTCTTTCAAGCAGGTCGGTTTTCCGTCGGTAATCATGAAAATCTGCTTGTTCTTGTTCTTGCGTCGACGCAACAAATCCATCGCCAGTTCGAGCCCGGCCACGGTGTTGGTGTGGTACGGTCCCACTTCCAGATACGGCAAATCCTTCACCTGAATCTGCCAGGCGTCGTTGCCAAAAACAATAATATCCAGCGTGTCTTTGGGATATTTCTGCTTCACCAGTTCCACCAGTGCCATACCCACTTTTTTGGCGGGCGTAATGCGGTCTTCGCCGTAGAGAATCATCGAGTGGCTCACATCGATCATCAAAACCGTGGACGTCTGGGTTTTCTGCTCTTTCTGAACCACCTCCAGATCGCGTTCCATCAGCGTAAATTCATTGACGCCACTATTGATCTGGGCGTTGCGGATGGATTCGGTCATGGAAATCTGTTCGAGCGAATCGCCAAACTGAAAATCGCGCAGGTCGCTGCTGAGTTCGTCGCCCACGCCGGTAAACGGGGTGTGGTGGTTGCCGCCGGATTTCGAGCGTTTCAGCTTCCCGAAAATTTCTTCCAGCGCCGACTTCCGGATGGATTGCTCGCTCTTGGCCGTCATTGCGAGCGTGCCTTCTTCGTTCTGCTCGGTCAGATAGCCTTTTTCTTTCATTTCCTCGACAAAATTACCAATCCCGTATTTGTCGTCGGTTAAGCTATACCGCCGGTCGAGGTCGTTCAGATAGGCCAGCGCCTGTTCGACATTGCCCGACGTCATCAGCAACAATTGCTGGAAAATGTTGAGCAACTGGTCGAATTTGCTGCCTTCTTTTTTTTCGGGCGGAATATAATTGGAGAATTGGAATCCTTTCATGAAATACGGTCGTTAGGTCAGCAGTTCGCGTTGATGAAAGAACAGCGCACCCGCCGGATTTGTTCGCTTCCTGAAAATACGAAATTTTCGACAATTCCACCACGACAAACAACCGCCAGTGGCCTCTATGCCCGGTTTTAGGGCCTTTATGACCACAATCCTATGTTTTTCGTTTCGATTTCTTTGCTGTACACAACCTGCTTTTTCCCTATATTTGCGCTCCTTTTCTCTTCATCACCAATACAGCATCCGAATTGTTGATTCACTACGACCAACAATTCAATAATTCAATAATTTCCCACTGTATGAACGTATTGAAATTTGGCGGAACGTCGGTAAAGTCCGTTGAGAATATTAAAAAAGTCATTGCCATCATTCTTAACCACCGCCAGAACGGGGATACCATCGGAGCCGTCGTGTTGTCGGCCATGAGCGGGGTCACCAACCAGTTGATTGAAATCGGCCGGATGGCCGCCACCAACAACCCCGATTACCTGGAACTGATTCGGGGCATTGAAGACCGCCATTTCAACGTCATCAAGGGTTTAATTCCGATTAAAGAACAAAGTAAGGTGTTCGGCAAAGTTCGCGGCACGGTCAACGAACTGGAGGATCTGCTGCGGGGCGTGTCGCTCATCCGCGAATTGTCGGATCGGACGATGGATCTGGTCATGAGCTTCGGCGAACGGCTTTCGTGTCTGGTCATCAGCGAATGCCTGAAAAGCAAAGGCGTTCCGGCCCGGTTTTGCGACGCCCGCGAACTCATCAAAACCGACGCCCAGTTCAGCATGGCCGAAGTCGATGAAACGACGACCAACCAGTTGATTCGGGAGTATTTTTCAACCATTGGAACCGATCTGCCGATTGTTACCGGTTTTATCGGCTCCACGGCCCACAACGAAACCACCACCCTCGGCCGGGGCGGTTCTGATTACACGGCTTCGATTCTGGGTGCCGCGCTGAACGCCGATTTCATCGACATCTGGACCGATGTCGACGGCATGATGACCGCCGACCCGCGCAAGGTGCCGAATGCGTTCAACATCCCGACCATTACGTACGCGGAAGCGATGGAACTGAGCCACTTCGGGGCCAAAGTGATTTATCCGCCCACGCTGCAACCGGCTTTTTCCAAAAACATCCCGATCCGGATTCTGAACACCTTCAACGCCAGTCACGAAGGCACGGTGATCAGCCGCACCGCCGACCGGCGCGATTTTACGATTACCGGTATTTCGTCCATCGACGACATCGTCCTGGTCAACATCCAGGGCAGCGGGATGATCGGCGTCGCCGGGGTCTCGGCCAAACTGTTTAGCACGCTGGCGCATTACAAAATCAGCGTCATTTTGATTTCGCAGGCTTCGTCGGAACACTCCATCTGCTTTGCCATCGAACCCCGCAACGCCGAGCGCGTCCGCGACATCCTGGAAGCGGAATTTGCGACCGAAATTGCCCACGGTCACGTCGATTACATCGGGATTGAAAAAGACCTGTCGATCATTGCCACGGTGGGCGAAGGCATGAAAAAGAGTTCGGGGATTGCCGGGAAGCTCTTTTCGGTTTTGGGCAAAAACGGGGTCAACATCATCGCCATTGCGCAGGGGTCGTCGGAAATCAACATTTCGGTGGTGATCAACAAGAACAACCTCTCGAAAGCGCTCAATGCAATGCACAACGTCTTTTTCCAGTCCGAAGCCCGGATTCTCAACCTCTATCTGGTTGGGGCGGGATTGATTGGCCGTACGTTGCTGCAACAGATTGAATCCCAATACGCGTTTCTGCGGAACGAAAAATTGCTCCGGATTTGCCTCGTTGGCGTGTCGAACACGAAGAAAATGCTGCTCGACCCCAAAGGCATCGACCTGACCAACTGGCAGGACCGGCTGGTCAACGAGGGCGTAACGACTTCATTACCAGCCTTTGTCGAGAAACTAAAAGATTATAACCTGCCCAACAGCGTGTTCATCGACTGTACGGCGGATAAAGACATTCCATTGTTTTACGAACCGTTGCTCAACGCCAACGTGTCGATTGTTACCCCGAACAAAGTAGCCAATTCAGGTTCATATGCTGACTACAAACGGCTGCAACGGGCGACCGTTCGGCGGGGCGTCAAGTTTTTGTACGAAACCAACGTGGGCGCGGGGTTGCCCATTATCAACACCATACAGGGGTTGATGACATCGGGCGATCGTTTTCTAAAAATCGAGGCCATTGTGTCCGGAACATTATCCTATATTTTCAACACTTTCAAACCCGGAGTTTCGTTTGCCTCCGTCGTTCGGGAAGCGAAAGAAAAAGGATTTACCGAACCCGATCCACGCGAAGATTTGAGCGGTATGGACGTGGCCCGCAAAATTCTGATTTTGGCGAGGGAAGCCGGTTTTGAACTGGAACCGTCTGACGTGACGATCAACAACCTGCTGCCCGAAAGCTGCATCACGGCGCCGAGCATTCCGGCGTTTTTCGAGGAATTGGAGCACAATCATGCGTATTTTGATAACCTGCTACTGGGAGCAGAAGGCCGAAACGAAAAACTGCGGTATGTCGCTACGTTTGAAAACGGGAAAGTGACCATTGAACTGCGGTCGGTCGGTTTCGACCATCCGTTTTACTCGCTTTCGGGTGCTGATAATATTATTTCGTTTACGACGGAGCGGTACAAAGAACGCCCGCTGGTGATTAAAGGCCCCGGTGCGGGCGCGGAAGTGACGGCCACGGGCGTGTTTGCAGATGTGGTCAGCATTGGAAGTTACCTGGCGTGAACCACACGCCCATAGAATTTGTATAGATAGACAAAAGATTGGGATTGCCACGGTAATCCCTTACAGACTGTGGATTCAATAAAAGTATTTGCCCCTGCGACCGTCGCGAATGTTGCCTGCGGTTTTGACATTTTCGGTTTTGCCGTCGATAGTCCCGGCGACGAAATCATTGTCCGGAAAAGCAACTTGCCGGGCGTTCGAATTAAAGCCATCGTTGGCGATGAAGGCCGGTTGCCGAAGGAGGCCGAACGCAACACCGCCGGTATTGCCATTCAGACGTACCTGAAACACATCGAATCGGACCAGGGACTGGAACTGATTCTGCATAAGAAAATGCCGCTCGGCAGCGGTTTGGGTTCCAGCGCGGCCAGTGCCGTTGCGGGCGTGTTTGCCATTAATGAGTTGCTGGGCCGACCGCTCAAGCAAATCGACCTCCTTCCCTTTGCCATGGAGGGCGAACGTCTGGCCTGTGGTTCGGCCCACGCCGACAATGTGGCGCCGTCGCTGATGGGCGGTTTTGTGGTCATCCGGAGCTACAACCCGCTGGATATCATCACCATTAGTACCCCGGCGCAACTCTTCGCCACCATTGTTCACCCGGAAATTGAAGTTAATACGAAAGACGCCCGGCACATTCTGAAAAATGAAGTGTCGATGAAAAACACCATCATTCAAATGGGCAACGTCGCCGGGCTGATTGCGGGATTGATGAAACCTGATTATGATCTGATTGGCCGTTCGATGGTCGATGTCATTATTGAACCGATCCGCGCCATCCTCATCCCCGAATTCAGCGAAGTAAAACAGGCCGCACTCGATGCCGGCGCCCTCGGTTGCAGCATTTCCGGCTCCGGCCCTTCCATGTTTGCCCTCAGTTGTGATCACGCTACCGCTTTGCGGGTCGGCAACAACATGCAGGCCGCTTTTCATTCGGTCGGAATTGGGAGTGAATTGTATGTTTCCGGGATCAATCAGGAGGGTCCGCGGGTGCTTGGATAATTGCAAAATTGGAATAATATTTGCACGTACAATCGAATCACTCCAGGTCATCCGTCCGGGCCAATCACCGTTGATTTTATGAATCCGTGATCCGGCTAAATCCGTAAGGGTTAACGGGTCAGTCGTTGCTATCCCAAACCGGGTATAGAGGGCTTTCCTGTCGCCTGTAGTGCTCAATGAAACGTGGAATCTTTTTCAATGAGACATGATAAGAGCGCTACCCCTGATTCTTTTTCTTCCGCTTTTTGCCTTCAGCCAGCCCGTTATCGAAACCCGGCCCAGGCACTTTTTTGCCGAAATGGGCGGCTTTTATGCTTCTTCCAAACAAACCCCGTTCTGGCTACGGACCAATCAATACGGTATTGTGCCCAATCAGTTGCCGTATGCAACCGTTCGGGCGGGCGTCCGGCAGGATTACCGGTATTCCCCCCTGACCGACATTACGTCTCCCCTCCGGCGGGATCGTTTTGGCATTGGTTACGGTTTTGAAGTTGTTTCAAATTTGGATGCTCAAACAAAAAAAACATTTTTAATTCCCGAAGCGTATGTCAAAATTCGCGCCGGTGCCTTTGAGCTCATGGCAGGACGCCGACGCGAAGTGGTCGGTTTAGTCGATTCAACGCTCAGTTCGGGTTCGTATAGCTGGTCGGGAAACGCCCTGCCCCTGCCCAGAATCCAGATCAGCCTGCCCCACTACACCCCCATCGGCTTTACCAAAGGACTGCTTTCTTTCCGGGGCAATTTCGCCCACGGCTGGTTTGGTAGCCAGCGCAAGGTTCAGCATTATTTTCTGCACCAGAAGTCGTTCTACGGGCGGCTGGGAAAACCGCGCTGGCCCGTCAAATTCTATGCCGGTTTCAACCACCAGGCCCAATGGGGGGGCGTCACCGATCAGTTACCGGAATCCATTGTCAAAAATGGTCATTTCCCCGCCAGCCTGCAGGACTATCTTTTCGTGACGGTGGGCAACAGCCTCGGTCGCCTGTCGGATGTCGATACGACCCATTACAGCAAGTTCGACCGGGAAAACCGCGTTGGCAACCACCTGGGTACCATTGATATAGGAATAGAATTCAGTTCGCGCCGAACGTCTGTTTTGCTCTATCACCAGAGTATCTACGAAGACGGTTCGCTCTATTACCTGACGAACCTCGAAGATGGCCTGACGGGCATCCGGTTTCGGAATCTGAAACCGGCCTCATTCGGCCTGCGGATTACCGGTGCCGTTGTGGAGTTATTGTACACGAAAAGCCAGGGCGGGGGCGTATTTGATGATGGCAACAAATTTCGGGGGAAAGACAATTACTTCAACCACACGCAGTATCAGGACGGCTGGTCGTATTTTGGCCGGGGCATCGGCACGCCTTTCATTACGCCAGTGACCGACACCCGTCCCAACCTGTCTCCCTACGGTTTTTTTAGTAACAACCGTGTCCGGGTGTATCACACCGGTATTCAAGGAAATTTCGCCCGAAACTGCCAGTTTCAGTTCAAATTTTCCTACAGCGAAAACTACGGAACCTACGATTTCCCGTTCGCTGAAACCCTCCGGCAGTTTTCGTCCGCCATGTCACTCGAATTACCCATCAACCAGCGGGGTTTGCTCGTCACGTTTTCCGCAGCCGCCGATCAGGGTGATTTGTTTGAAAACAGCAGTGGCGTCTATGCCGGCATTCGAAAAACGTGGGATTATTACAAATACCGGGTTCGGAAGTAGTGTAAGGTTTTGCCCCTAAATCCCCTAAAGGGGACTTTTAGCTCCGGAGGGTTTCGTGTCCAAGTCCCCTTTAGGGGATTTAGGGGCAAAACCGATCAATCTTCTGGAAAAGGGATGAAGATGAAACCGGCAAAGTCGCCGTCGACCACGAAAAGACAGCAGTATTCGTCGGGATTCTTATAACTCTCCTTGAACACATCGACCGACTCCTCCGCCACCAGTTTCCGCTGCACGAATTCATCCAACAGCGACGCGCGGTAGCTCCACGCATTGGCCGCCAGTTCGTTCGGTCCGAGCAGCAACTGACCAATATCAACCGGCCGACGGGATACGACAAAAATGGGATTTTCGGTAAACCCGCGTTTCCGAATGACGTACGACGCTTCGCGAAGGGTTTCCGACACTTTCACAAAATCCGTCGAAACCGCACTCATCAACTTCCGGTTAACATCCGGCGAATTGGCGTCGTCGAGCAGGAAGTTTTCGTTACTGTTGTTGATCATGTTTTTTCGGTTTTCGGTTTTCAGTTTTCGGTATACGGTGGCTGACGCATTCACTCTCTCGCGTTAGCCACCGAAAACTGAAAACCGTAAACAATTTAAATTCTAGCGGCCAGCAACAGACTGAGGTCTTTGTACCGCATGTTGAATTTTTTGGCAATGTAAGCGTTGGTCAACAGACCGTTATGGCTGTAAACGCCCTTCATAAACCAGCGATTGGCGAACATCATTTCTTCAATTCCGCCGATGGTCCCGGTTTTCAGGAGGAAAGGCAGAAAAATGTTGCTCAGGGCCAGACTGGCCGTATGGGCTACCCGCGAGGCAATGTTCGGCACGCAATAATGAATGACGTTCTGGTATTTATACGTCGGATCTTTGTGCGTCGTCATTTTGGACGTTTCAAAATTGCCGCCCTGATCGATGGAGACGTCGATAATCACCGCGTCGAGTTTCATGTGCGAAACCATCTCCTGTGTCACCACAATTGGACTCAAACCGTCTTCCGCCCGCATGGCCCCAATCACCACATCGGCCCGTTGAATGGCTTCCGAGAGCGTATCGGTTTCAATGATCGAGGTATAAATATGCTGTCCAATGGCGTATTTCAGCCGCTGGAGTTTGTAGATGTGTTTGTCGAAAATCTTGATTTCGGCACCCAGTCCCAGCGCCGTCCGGGCTGCGTATTCGGCCACGGTTCCGGCTCCGAGAATCACCACTTTGGTTGGCGGAACTCCCGTAATACCGCCCAGAATTACCCCCCGGCCGTTGTTGGCACTGCTCAGGTATTCACCCGCAATCAGCATGACGGTGCTGCCTGCAATCTCGCTCATCGCCCGGATGATCGGCATGCCGCCCACTTTATCCTCGATGTATTCGTAGCCCAGCGCGGTGATTTTTTTGCTGTTCAGCCGCTCGAAGTATTTCTTCTCGTGGTTGGGCAGGTTGACCGCCGAAATGAGGGTGCTGCCGGTTTTGATGTAGTCAAACTCCTGATCCACCAGCGGTTCCACCTTCAGAATCAGGTTTGCATCGTACACCTCTTTGGCTGAGGGCATAATTTGCGCCCCGGCTTCACTGTAGTCGTTATCGGAGAATTTTGCACCCGCTCCTGCCCCTTTTTCGATGAGAACGTCGTGGCCGTGGCGCACCAGAATGGTGACCGCTTCGGGCGTCAGGGCAATCCGGTTTTCCTGTAGGGAGACCTCTTTGGGCATCCCAATCATGAGGCTGCCATTGTGCTTCTTAACAGCGGCAGGTGCTTCCTGCGGATAAAGTGCTGTTTGTTTTGCTAATTGTTCAAACCCAGTCACTATAAACGGGATTTATGAATTATG
Source organism: Larkinella punicea (assembly GCF_003334855.1). Lineage (GTDB taxonomy): Bacteria > Bacteroidota > Bacteroidia > Cytophagales > Spirosomataceae > Larkinella > Larkinella punicea. The sequence continues at coordinate 46,077 of NZ_QOWE01000026.1, read as the reverse complement.
AACTGCGAATGACGCGTTCCCTGGATGAGATGGTTTCACCGAAAACCGCCCGAAGGCGTTGCGACCCGTTGTTCTTAATCCGTCATTTTTGTCAATTGGTTTCCAGTATTCGTTCGCCTTCTTCCACCCGGAGGTGAAGGGTCCAGGCGTCGGGGGGTAACAAACCGGCAATTCGTTCCGGCCACTCGATAAAACAGCGTTCTCCCGAGTCGATGTACTCTTCGAGACCACTGTCCAGGGCTTCTTCTTCATTGCGAAGCCGGTAACAATCAAAATGATAGACCGGTTCACCTGAATTTGTAATGTATTCATTCACAATCGAAAAGGTTGGACTTTGAACTACGTTCATTACGCCCAGACGCCGACAGATCGCTTTAATCAACGTGGTCTTGCCCGCTCCCATCTCACCATCGAACAGCCAGACCGAATGCGGTCGCCCGGCGTCGATCAATTGTCCGGCAACGTCGTCCAGTTCAGCAAGGCTTTGAAAGCGGAGGATCATTCTTTTTACTTAATTCCAATTTCAAAGATAATACTTTTCTTGGTCTCCTACAGGCCGTTATCGAGCGCATAGGCAGGACAAATTTGACCGTTGGCTCAATTTATCCAGTTGACCTTCTGGACAAAATTAGTCATCTTCGGCCCTCAACTCTTGATTTGTCATTCGTATGTCCCGTACTATTCAGGTTGGATTAATCGGTTTCGGACTATCAGGCCGGTATTTTCACGCGCCATTCCTAACCGTTAACCCGCATTTTAAACTGGCCAAAGTGGTGGAACGTCACCGCAATGAAGCCGAAGCTTTCGACTCAAGCATTCAGACCGTCCGCAGTCATAAAGACTTGCTGGCCGATCCGGCCATCGACCTCATCATTGTCGGGTCGCCCAACGACACCCACTTTCCCTACGCCAAAGCTGCCCTCGAAGCCGGGAAACACGTATTGATTGAAAAACCGTTTGCCAATACACTGGAACAAGCCCGCGATTTGCTGGAACTGGCGAAACAGAAGGGCCTCGTAGCCATTCCGTACCAGAATCGGCGTTACGACGCCGATTTCCTGACCATTCAGCAGGTACTGCGTGAAAATCAACTGGGCGACGTGGTAGAATACGAATGCCGCTACGACCGATACCGGCCGGATATTCTGGATAGCTGGAAAGAAAAAGATCCCGAAGGCGGTGGAAACCTCTTCAACTTAGGCCCTCACCTGATCGACCAGGCTATTGCGCTGTTTGGCTTGCCGCAAGCCGTTTCGGGCGATGTTCGCATCATTCGGAAGGGCGGTATTCTGGATGATTATTTTGACGTAAAGCTATTCTACGCCGACAAACGCGTCATTCTGAAATCGTCAATGTTGGCGGTCGACAACAGCCTGCGCTACATCATTCACGGCACCAAAGGCTCCTTTATCAAACACGGCCTGGACATTCAGGAAGAAACCCAGCGCAAAAATATTCTGCCCAACACCCCGGACTGGGGGGCCGAACCCGAAAGCCAGTATGGCACGCTCACTACGACCAACGGCCGGTTTACGTTCCCGAGCCAGCCGGGCAATTACCACCATTTTTACGACAACCTGTACCGGGCGATTGTCGGTGAAATTCCGCAGGAAGTGACCCCGGAACAAGCCCTCGCAGTCATGCGGATTATCGAACTGGCGGGGGAAAGCAGCCGGACCAAAGCGGTTTTGGAATTTTAACAAATTCACCGGGTGGTTTGATTAAAGCGAAACGAGCCAGGATCAAATCCTGGCTCGTTTCGCTTTTTGCCCCTAAATCCCCTAAAGGGGACTTGGACGCGACAAACCCGGTTCTAGAAGTCCCCTTTAGGGGATTTAGGGGCAAAAAGCGAAAGCAATACAATTATTAGACATAAGACCTAACTATTCACACTTGGAATGAACCAATCACTCCAAATTCAAATCCGTCATCACCGACTGGACTTTCTTTTTCAACTGGTCGTAAACCGCATCGAACTCTTCCTTGCTTTTCAGGGGTTCATTGACGCTCACGTAAAATTTAATTTTTGGCTCCGTTCCCGACGGGCGGGCCGATACTTTCGTTCCGTCGGCGGTGAAGAACTGCAACACGTTCGACGACTCGATGCCCATTTTCCCGGCTTCAATGGCGGTTTTTTCGCCGGTGGTCAGATCGGTCCGCTCCAGACTCGCGTAGTCATCGACCCGCAAAACCGGTGAACCGGCAATCTGTTTCGGCGGATTGGCGCGGAAGTCGGCCATCATCTGCTGGATTTCTTCGGCTCCGGTTTTCCCTTTTTTCGTCAGTGAAATCAGACCTTCGTAATAAAATCCGAACTTCTGATACATCTCCATCAGCAAGTCGAACAAACTCAGGCCTTTATCTTTGGCGTAAGCCGTCAGCTCGGCAATCATGGCGCAGGAAGCAATGGCGTCTTTGTCGCGGACAAAATCCCCGATCAGATAACCGTAGCTCTCTTCGCCCCCGCCGATGAACTGCTGCTGGCCTTCCAGTTCGCGGATAATCTGCGCAATGTATTTAAAACCGGTCAGCGTGTTGTAGCAGAAAACGCCGTATTGATCGCACATCTTGTCGATGAGGTCGGTCGTTACGATGGTTTTGGCAACAAACTCCTTACCGGTCAGTTTGCCGTTGTCTTTCCAGGCCTGGAGCAAATAATAGATGATCAGGCTGGCCATCTGGTTGCCATTCAGTAACTCAAACTGGCCGTGGTGGTTGCGGGCACCCGAACCCACGCGGTCGGCATCGGGGTCGGTGGCCATGATCAGATCTGCGTTGATGGCTTCGGCTTTTTCCAGCGCCAGCCGCATGGCATCGCGTTCTTCGGGGTTGGGCGATTTCACCGTCGGAAAATTGCCATCCGGTTCGGCCTGCTCTTCCACGATGTTCACATTAGTAAACCCGAGGGCTTTTAGCACGCGCGGAACGAGCGTAATACCCGTGCCGTGGATGGGCGTAAAAACGATGTTGAGGTCTTTCTGCCGCGCAATCACATCCGGATTGATGGAGTTCGACTTGATCCGTTCGACGTATACGCTATCGATTTCCTCGTCGATCAGGTGAATTTTCTCTGGTACGCCCTCGAACTTCACGTCGTCGATCGACGTAATTTTATTGACTTCGGTGATGATGTTTTTATCGTGGGGAGCCACCACCTGACCACCGTCGTTCCAGTAGGCTTTGTAGCCATTGTATTCCGGCGGATTGTGCGACGCCGTTACGACAATACCGCTCTGACAACCGAGTTGGCGAATGGCAAAAGAAAGTTCGGGCGTGGGGCGCAGCGCGCTGAACAAAAATACTTCGATGCCATTGGCCGAGAAAATATCCGCTACAATCCGGGCAAACTCCGGGCTCATCCGGCGGCTGTCGTGCGCAATCGCTACTTTGATATCAATGTCGGGAAATGCCGCATTCAGGTAATTTGCCAGCCCCTGCGTGGCCGCGCCGACCGTGTAACGGTTCATCCGGTTGGAACCCACGCCGATGACGCCACGCAAGCCGCCGGTACCAAATTCCAGGTTTTTATAGAACGAATCGATCAGTTCGGTCGATTCGTTATTATCCAGCAATTTTTGAATCGCTGCTTTGGTTTCGGAGTCATAATTGCCGTTGAGCCAATGGTCGATGGTAGCCTGGGTTGCAGAATCAATTGCAGTTGTCATAAAAAATGAGAGTTTGAATCGGTTGCCAATTTACAGTTCTAAATGACGTAGTCAAATCCTTTTGGTAAAAGGTTTTAAAACCGTAAACTATTGGACAAAACAGTCTCGAAACAGACCTCATTTATTTCCAGCCACCACCCAACGCCCGATACGCATTAACCATCGCGTTCATTTGCCGCATCCGCGTTTCAATCAGCTCCATTCTGGATTCCAGCACATCCCGTTGCGTCAGCAACACTTCCATGTAATCGGCCCGGGCTGAGGTAAATAACCGAAGGGAAATGTTGGTCGACTGGGTCAGCGCCTGCACCTGGTTATTTTTGGTGGTGTAACTTTTTTCCAGGTTATCGATAGCCGACAACTGATTGGCTACCTCGATATAGGCATTCAGAACCGTTTTCTCGTACTGATAAACCGCCTGAATTTGCTTCGCGTTTGCATTTTTGTACATCGCTGTAATGGCATTCTTGTTGATGACCGGACCCACCAGATCGCCGATCAGCGAGGCAATCAATGATTCCGGTGTATTCACCAGATAAATCGGATTGAAGGCCATCAGACCCAGCGAAGCGGAAAGATGCAGCGAGGGATAGAAGTTGGCCCGGGCCACACTGACATCGAGTTTAGCCGCTTCCAGTTGGTGTTCGGCCTGTCTGATATCGGGCCGGTTTTCCAGCAATTGCGCGGGTGCGCCCGCATACATTTTGGTTGGACTTAACTCGTTAAAATTCACAGAACTCCGCTGAATCCGCTGCGGAAACCGGCCCACCAGGAAATTAATCCGGTTTTCCGTTTCAACAATCTTTTGCTGAACGTCATACTGAAGATTCTGCGTTTTATACACCTCGGCCTCAAACCGGCGAACCGCCAGTTCGGTCACTTTGGCTGCTTCTTTCTGCTGCTTGATGATCGACAGGGCGTTGGTCAGAATATCGATGTTCCGTTTGATAATTCCCAACTGGTTATCATACGCCATCAGCTCATAATACGAGTTCGCGATCTCGGCCACCAGATTCGTCACCTGGAAATTCCGGCCTTCAATGGACGCCAGATAGTTGAAAACCGCTACTTTCCGGGCGTTCCGCAATTTGTGCCAGATGTCGACTTCCCAACTGGCAAACGCGCCGACGTAAGTGTTCGGCAAAACATCGGGCGTGTGTCGCCCCGGTTTTATATCGGTCACAGCATCAGCGGCCCCCTGACTGGTGAAGCGGGAAACCTTCTCGACGCCGGAGCCACCGCCCACCGTGACGAAGGGCAGATACTCCCCTTTGCGGGCCATGATTTCGTTGTTGGACACCGCAATTTCCTGAAGCGTAATGTTTAATTCCTGGTTGTTATACAGGGCGGTATCGATCAGGGCCAGGAGGTTTGGATCGGTAAAATACGCTTTCCAACTTGTCTTTGCCGTGTTGGTCGAGTCCGACGCGTTGTTGTAACGCGTCGGCACGGTTTTATTTTCGGCTTTCGGAACCAGGCGGGGAACGCTACAGCCGCTGTTGAGCAGGGTAAGAATCGTTATCCCTACGCAGGCTACTCGTTGTCTATTTCTCATTGATTTCACTTTCTTCAGGTTGTGGAAACTGGTCTACAGAATGGACGAATACGTCGGTCAGCGAATCTTCTTCTTCCCCTTTAATCAGCTTCCTGCCGTCGGCCAGCTTGCCGAATATAAAGTACAGTCCGGGGATGATGATGACCCCGAAAATGGTTCCGAACAACATCCCACCCATCGCCGAGGCACCAATGGTCCGGTTCCCAATCGCTCCGGCACCGGTCGCGCTGATCAGCGGAATCAGACCGGCCACAAAGGCGAAGGAGGTCATCAGAATCGGGCGGAAACGAACCCTGGCTCCTTCAATGGCTGCGTTCAGAATGGTTTCGCCCTGCTGCCGCTTCTGAACGGCAAATTCGACGATCAGTACGGCATTTTTACCCAACAACCCGACCAGCATGATGAGCCCGATCTGGGCGTAGATGTTGTTTTCCAGCCCCATCAGTTTGAGCAGCAAAAACGACCCGAAGACCCCCACCGGCAGCGAGAACACGACGGCCAGCGGAATGATGAAACTTTCGTACTGCGCGGCCAGCACAAAGTAGACAAAGGCCAACACAATCAGGAACACATACAGCGACTCATTGCCCCGGCTCGCTTCGTCGTAGGAAAGACCCTCAAAAGCAATGTCATAACCCCTTGGCAGCGTCTTGGCCGCCACTTCCCGGATGGCCTGGATAGCATCGGCGGTGGTGTAGCCATTGGCTGGAAGACCCTGAATGGCGGCTGAATTGTACAAATTGAACCGGGTAATTTCATTCGGCCCCTGGCCTTTTTTGAGCTTCATGAAGGCCGAGTAGGGCACCATTTCGCCCGCATCGTTTTTGACAAAAAGCTTTAAAAGATCGGTTGGAAGCCGTCGGTACAACGGATCCGACTGCACGTACACCTTGAAGAACTGGTTAAACTTGATAAAGCCCTGTTCGTAGGTACTACCGATCATGATGTTGAGGTTGTCCATCGCTTTGCCGATCGACACGCCTTTTTGCATGGCCAGTTTGTTGTCGATCTCCAGTTCGTATTGCGGATAGTTCGCGGCAAAGAAGGTGAACAAGCCGGTCAGCTCTTTCCGCTTGCCCAGGTTATCCATAAATTCCTTGTTGATTTTATCAAACTCGCGGTAATCCGTATCGGTGGTTTTGTCCAGTAAGCGCATGGAAAAACCGCCGGACGTACCGAAGCCGGGGATGGCCGGTGGTTCAAAGAACTCTACCACGGCCCCAAGCCCCCTCGTTTTCCCTTCCAGTTCTTCCATGATTTCCTTCACGTTTTTCTCGCGGTCCGACCACGGTTTCAGGTTGATCAGACAGGTCCCGGCATTGGAGCCGCGTCCTTCGGTCATGATCTCATATCCGGCCAATGAAGATACCGATTCGATGCCCGGAACTTCTTCGCAAATTTTCTGAAGCCGCCGGGAAACCTCGTTGGTTTTTTCCAGCGTCGAACCGGGAGGAGTCTGGATAATCGCGTAAATCGTACTCTGGTCTTCGTTCGGAATAAAACCGGCGGGCAGAATTTTATTCACGTAGAATATTCCAAAACAGAAAGCCAGCAATACACCCCAGGTAACCACTCTCCGGCTGACGATTGATTTTAACAGGCCAACGTATCGCCCGGTCACTTTATCAAAGCCCCGGTTGAAACCGTCGAGCGCTTTGGTGAGCAGGTTTTTCTTCCGGGCGGGTTTTCCGTGGTGGTTTTTCAGCAACATGGCACACAAAACCGGGGTGAGCGTCAGGGCGATTAGGGCCGAAATCACAATGGAACTGGCCATCGTAATGGAGAATTGCCGGTAAAACGTGCCGACCGGACCCGACATAAAGGAGATGGGCAGGAATACCGATACCATGACCGCCGTGATGGCAATAATCGCCCCGCTGATCTCGCCAAGCACTTTTTTGACTGCGGCATACGGGGTTAGATGCGGCTCTTCTTCCATTTTAGCGTGAACCGCTTCCACCACCACAATCGCGTCATCCACCACAATACCGATAGCCAGCACAAGGGCGAAGAGCGTAATCAAGTTGATGGATAGCCCAAACGCCTGAATCACAAAGAACGCCCCGATCAGGGAAACCGGAACGGCCAGAATTGGGATCAGGGTCGAACGCCAGTCACCCAGAAAGATGAAAACAACCAGCGCAACCAGAATAAACGCGTCCCGCAGCGTATCGATGACCTGCTCGATGGACGCGTCCAGAAAGTTAGACACATCATAGCTGATTTTGTAATCCACACCCGGAGGAAAGGATTCTTTCATAACGTCGAGCTTCTCTTTTACCTCCTCGATGACGTCACTGGCGTTGCTCCCGTAGTTTTGCCGCAACACAATGGCAGCCGATGGCTTGCCATCCAGGTTGGAGTAGATGTCGAAGAACTCGCTTCCCAACTCCACTTTGGCAATGTCTTTCAGGTGGATGCTTTCACCGGCTGAATTGGCCCGGATGATGATGTCTTCGTACTCTTTGGGATCGCTATACCGTCCTTTATACGTGAGCACATATTCCAGCGACTGGGCTGCAATACCGGAGCTTTGCCCGATCCGGCCCGGTCGGCCAATGATGCTCTGCTCTCCGATGGCCTCCATCACTTCTTCGGTGGAAATCTTGTAGGCCCGCATGCGGTCCGGGTTAAGCCAGATGCGCATTGCATACCGCCGACTCCCCAATATCTGCGCCCGGGCAACCCCCTTGGTCCGCTGAATTTCGGGGATCATCTTAACGGTCGCGTAATTGAACAGGAATTTCTCGTCGATACTTTTATCCTTGGAATAGAGGTTGACGTACATCAACATACTGGGCTGGACCGGCGAAATAATAACCCCCTCCCGCTGAACCAGTTCGGGCAGAAGCGGCATCACCTGATCCACCCGGGTTTTTACCCGGATAACGGCGACATTGGGGTCCGTCCCTGGTTCAAAAATAATCCGGAGCGTCGCTTCCCCGGCACTGGTGGCATCGGTGGCAATATACCGCATATCCTGGACACCGTTGATGGCCTGTTCCAGCGTAATCAGCGTGGATTTTACCAGTACATCGGCACTGGAACCGGGATACGCAATGAAAATATTGACGGTGGTGGGGGCAATATCCGGGAATTGGGAAATCGGTAACTTCTCAATAGCCAGGATGCCGATGAAGACGATCATGATCGAAATCACAATCGCAAATACGGGTCTGCGGATGAATTGATTGAACATATCTTTGCAGGTTGGAAAACCGGTTTATTCGGCGTAGAGGCTTAACTTGGACAAAACCGAATCAGGCTGCACGAAGGTGTAGTGGATCTTTTCGTTTTCTTTGACCTGACGCAAGCCTTCCAGCAGGATTTTATCGTCTTTTGTCAGACCGGATTTAACCACAAAAATGTGGGGCATTTCGGCTCCTATGGTGATCTCCCGGGACCGAATCTTGCCTTCTTTATCCACCACATAGACATACTTCTTGTCCAGAACTTCGAAAGTCGCCTTCTGCGGGATAATCAGGGCGTTTTTGAGCGGCAGGGTCATCTGGATGTTCCCGGTTTCGCCGTGCCGAAGCAGCCCTTTCGGGTTCGGGAAAGTGGCCCGGAAAGCGATATTTCCCGTTTCGTTGTTAAAATCCGCTTCGATGGTTTGAACCACGCCGGGATAATCGAACACTTGCTGATTGGCCATTAACAGGTTGACATTCTTCAGATTTTCCTGCTGGGCGTGGGTTTTGTAATTCAGGTATTCCGCTTCCGGCACATTGAAATACACCCACATTTTGCTGTTGTCAGACAGCGTAGTGAGCAAATCGCCCTCGTTAACCAAGCTTCCCAGCCGCACCTGGAAATGGTCCATGATGCCATCAAAAGGCGCTCTTACTTCCGTAAAGCCGAGGTGAATCTGCGCGACAGTAACTTCTGCTTTGGCCTTGTCTAATTTGGCCTTGGCCAGTGCCAGTTCGTTTTTCGAAACGATGTTGCTGTCGGCCAGCGATTTGGTGTTTCTGTATTCCACCTCCACGAAATTGGCTTCGGCCTGGGCTTTCTGGAGTTCGGCCTGGTATTGAATCGGCAGAATCTGAAACATGAGCTGCCCTTTTTTGACCGCCTGTCCTTCGTCTACAAAGATTTTTTGCAGGTAGCCCCGTTCCAGGGCTCTCAATTCGATGTGCTGGATGGAATGAATCTGGGAGACGAATTCATTCGTGACGGTCGTATCGGTTTTTAAAGGACTGGTCACCAAATACTTGGTTTCTTCCTCCTTTTCTTCTTTTTTCTCGGAACAGCCTGCCACACCCACCAGGGCACACAAACTCACGAGCATCAATAATTTATTCATAAGGATCTATTTTTTCACGTTACTGGTTTGAAGGGGATGCTGAGGGGTGACGATCTGACCCGGCGGTGCGTTGGGGCCTTGTGCCAATTGCCGAATCAGGCTGTCTTTCTGCTGGTTGGTCCGTTTGCAGTCCAAAAGTTGCTGTTGCCAAACCACCAGATCGACCGGAGGAATCGAGTTGCCTAATTCATATTCGTAAATCATTCGCTGGCGGCTTTGCTCATACAGCAGAAATCCATTGAACACCAGGGAGAGCGCCAGGGCCAGTCCAAAGCCGTAAAGCAAAATCGAGGGAAAAGTCCGGCGCTGCATCGCTTGTGTCTATCGTAGATTGGCACAAAGCACGCTCCGTAACATTAGAACGGTGTGAGAAGGAAATTAAAAGATCGAAGAAAAGTTTAATATGGCCAATCAGGCCGTTTGAGGAGTAAGCTCGGACCCTGGGCAAAATTTGAACAGAAAGAAGCTTTTTATGCTTATCTCAACGATCCCTACCACACTCATAGAAGTTACGACATCTTAAAATAATTCTATTTAATACTTCAGAGAGGATATTTTTCAGACGCATTCACTCAACCTACCCCAAGCCGGGCAACTGAATCGTCACTGAAGTCCCCCGGTTTACGTTGGAGGTGATCTGGAGAACCCCCTGGTGCAAATCAATGATTTTCTGCGTGATGGCCAGGCCAATGCCGTAGCCCGGCACGTCATCGACATTGCCACCCCGGTAAAGCGGATCAAGAATGTGAGCGGCATCGGTTTCGGTGATGCCGCGCCCCTGGTCGGCAACGGTCACGGTAATTTGGTCTTTTGTGACTTGCAAATGCACCGAAACCGCTTCGCTGGAATATTTGCAGGCATTGTCAAGCACGTTCAGGAAAGCCGTTGTCAGCAAGGTAGCGTTGCCTTTCACCGTAAACGATTCTTCCTCATCCGCCCTGAATTGCAGGTTCAGGTTCTGGCCCGGATACTTGGCCTGTACATGCTCAATGGCGTTGAGCAGGCAATCGTCCACCTGAACGGCGGTCAGGGCAACGGGGCCATCGGTCACTTTGGCCAGGCCCAGCAACCCGTTGGTCAGGGCAATCACTTTTTTCAGTTCTTCAACCGCCACTTCCATGCTCTCGCGCCAGTCGGCGGGGTTCTGGTCATACCGCAGGGAGGTTTCCAGCGTACCCAGGGTGTTGGTGAGCGGGGTGCGCAGTTCGTGCGATGCGTGGGCGACAAAGCTGCGCTGGGAGACAAACGCATCTTCAAGCCGAAACAGCATCTGGTTGAACGTCATGGCAAGCTGGGCAATTTCATCCCGGCGGTTTCCCTCATGAACCCGCTTGTGCAGTTGCCGGGCGGTAATCTGCTCCACCTCATCCACAATCTGGGCAATCGGTTTCAGCACGCCACCTGAAAAATACCACCCGGCCAGCACGATCAGCGCAAACCCCAGCAGATTGGCCAGCAACAGAATTTGTTGCAGCGTTCCGAGTTTGGCCAGGCCGATCCGGTCATAACCCGAGGCAAAAATGTAAAAGAGCTGTCCGCCATGCCGGTATGGAATCACGATCGATTCGAGGTGACCACTTTTGAATTCAAACAGCGATTCGGTGGTCAGGAGCGGTATTTTTTCTTTGTAGTACTCCGATTCTTTCAGCGTCCGGTTGGTAAAGACCAGATTGTGCCGCTGATCGTAAATGCTGATTTGCTCCTCCACGATGGTGAGCAAGTCGGTACGCACCATGTTTTTAAAAAAGTCATCGTGGAGATGTCGCCGGGAAATCAGCAGACGTCCGGCAACGCGGGCTTTCGACTCCAGCCGGCTGTAAAACTCCTCCCGACGGTACAGCGAATAGAAATACCACACCAGCAGCGACAGCGTGAGCTGGATGGCCGTAGCCAGCAGTGTAAAAACGATCGTCAGGCGGTTTCGAATCAGCATACCTATCGGATTAATCCTCCCGGAGAACGTACCCCATTCCAACAATGGTATGCAACAACCGGGGCGAAAAATCTTTGTCGATCTTTTTGCGCAGGTAGCTGATATACACATCGATCACGTTGCTGTTCGTGTCGAAATTCAGACTCCAGACCCGTTCGCTGATGTCTACCCGCGAGATGATTTTCCCTTTGTTGAGCATGAGGTATTCGATGAGGGCGTATTCGCGGGTGGTCAGGTCGATGCGCTTTCCCGCCCGGGTCACGGTTTTGGTGTCCAGGTTCAATTCCAGATCGGCCAGCCGGAGGATTTGCTTTGGCCGGGAGCCACTCCGGCGCGTCAACGCCCGAAGCCGCAGCAGCAGTTCCTGAAACTCAAACGGTTTGGCCAGGTAGTCGTCGGCCCCGGCGTTAAAACCGTCCGACTTGTCGGCCAGACTGTCGAGCGCGGTGAGCATCAACACGGGGATTGTCTCATTTTCCGAGCGAATTAGACGACACAACTCAAAACCGTTGATTTGCGGAAGGTTGACATCCAGGATGATGAGATCGTAAATCTCCCGCCGAAACAGGTCCAGCCCGGCCCGTCCATCGTAAGCAACTTCAACTTCGTAACCTTCGGCCGATATTCCTTTGCGGATAAAAGAAGCCAGCCGCTCTTCATCTTCAACAAGCAGGATTTTCATCAGCGTTTATCAGTTGAGTAGTTTACAAGACACCGGGCTTTCAAAGAATTAAACCCGGTAGCCAAAACACGCCGTCGCCGATCCAACGGTAGCGATTGTTGACCAAAAACCGGTTCGGATACCGCTGAATGGTATACAGCACGGCGCTCATCATGCCCTGAATAATGGCCGCCCGCTGGGCAAACCGGTCGTCGGCCATGAAAAAAATCACGAGTGCCAACACCGTTATCACCACCGTCAGCGTCCGCAGCACCACATCGCTCCGGTCGAAGCCCCAGATCGTCGCCAGCGAGTAGGAGGTGTCTGGCAATTCGTAGGCTTCCATCACCGAAAACAGCAGCAGGTTCTGGAAAACGATGAGCAGAAACAAAATTCCCAACCCGATTTCGGACCAGCCGATGGTTGGTTTTTGAGCCCACGAGCTGCCCCAGACGCCGATGGTATAGACGAGCGTCACCGCCGGTTCTTTCCACGCCAGCCGGGCATTGTAACCCGACAAACGCGAGACACCCCAGACGTAAGCCCCGGAAACCAGTGCCAGCCCGGCCCCAAACCACAACACCGTCCGGGGTAACCAGAACATCAAAATGATGGAAACCCCAATCAGCCCAACCAGAACTCGAAGTAATACAACCTGATTATCAGCATGAAACCGGTGACGATGGGTTAGCGGTGCGTTAACCGCCAAACCCTTCCGGACATCGTACAGGCGGTCGGCGGCATAAATAACAAACACACAAATCGCCAGTAAAACCGTTGTTGCCCAACCAACCGGCTGGTGGCCGTCGGGCAAACGCGCCACCATGATATGGGAAATCACCGCGCCGGCCACCACATCGAGACTGAGGTAGTGCGCTTTTTGCAGCAGGTGTTTAATTGAGTAAAAGAACTTCATATACTGGTTTTGTCCCGTCCTCAGGGGTGGAACAAAAATAAATTAATGAGAAAATGGCAGTCGGGCCGGTCGTTGTTCGAGGATCGTGACGGGATCGCCAACACGCAGGAGTCCCGTCGTTTCAGCCAGCACATTCTGGCCGAACAGGATTTTGCTGTCCAGCTTCCGGTACGTCGCCAGCGTTTTGAGCGGTTCTTTTCCCTTTTGGCCCGAAACCGGATCAATGGTTGTCAGCACGCAGCGGGCACAGGGTTTTACGCCGTAGAACGTCAATTCGCCAATTTTGAAATGGTACCAGGTATCTTCGTCGTGCGGCAAAACGCCCTCTACCACCAGATTGGGCCGAAAACGAACCATCTCGAGCGGTTGTTCCACCCGGCGGTTCAGTTCATCGAGCGAATTCGTACTGATGACCAGATACGGAAAACCGTCGGCAAAACTGACGACGTCATCAGGCTGGGCATACTTCGGATCGACCGGCCGGAGCGAGTCATCGGGCATGTAGACCAGGCGGCACGAAAAACCGAGCAGTCGGCTAAACCAGGCATCCGCTTCCGGGCTAACGACCAGTGAATCAATGGCCTGACGATCCCACACATACGCCATCAGGGATTCTTGCGTCGTTTTTCCCAGGGGAATTTCCAGCACGTCATCCGGGCGATGGCGGTGGTAAACCCGCAGATGCCGGTCGGTCAATTCAACCTCAACCAGTGCCATGACGGTATTTTCCCGTTGCGTCAGAAATGTCCCGTCGGGTTTCACCAGCATCCATCGGCGGTCGTAGCGGAAGCCTTTCGGTTCCACCACGGCTTCAGAAAGCGAAATACCGCCCAGCGATTTGATGGGGTAAATCCGGATTTCTTTTAAAACAGGTGTGTTCATGCGTCAAAGGTAAGGCGGTGTTCGATGGGTAGCAAAACCGTTTTACCAACGCGGCAGCGGACTCACTTCCTGCGACGTAAATTCACCCTTCAAATACTTGAAATGGGCTGCCATCGCAATCATAGCTGCGTTATCGGTACAGTATTCGAACTTCGGAATATAGACGTTCCAGCCCTTCTGCTGCCCCAGTTCAGCCAGCGATGTCCGCAACCCGGAATTGGCCGAAACGCCACCCGCCAGTGCAATTTCCCGAATGCCGGTTTGCCGGGCGGCTTTCCGCAGTTTGGTCAGCAGAATTTTGATGAGCGTGTGCTGAATGCTGGCGCAAATATCCGGCAGATTCTGTTCGATAAAATCCGGATTGGCTTTCACACGGTCGCGCAGGAAATACAGAAAGGCGGTTTTGATGCCACTAAACGAAAAATCCAGTCCCGGCATTTCGACCTCCGGAAACGGGTAGGCCAGCGGGTTGCCCTGCTGTGCATACCGGTCGATGAGCGGGCCACCCGGATAAGGCAGATTGAGCAGTTTAGCGGTTTTATCGAAAGCTTCCCCCACGGCATCGTCCTGGGTTTGGCCAATAATTTCCATGTCCAGATGATCCCGGATGAGTACAATTTGCGTGTGTCCGCCACTGACGGTCAGGCACAGAAACGGAAACTGCGGAATGGCCTGTTCGTCAATGAAATGAGCCAGAACGTGGGCCTGCATGTGGTGGACTTCGATGAGCGGAATATCCAGCGCCAGGGCCAGGGCTTTGGCAAACGATGTGCCGACCAAAAGTGACCCTAATAAACCCGGGCCGCGCGTAAAAGCTACCGCATTTAGCGCGTTTTTCTGTATATTTGCTTCATGCAGCGCGCGTTCGACGACCGGTAAAATCCGTTGCTGATGCACGCGCGAAGCCAGTTCGGGGACGACTCCGCCATACTGTTCGTGGATTAACTGCGTGGCTACAACATTGGATTGTATTTTTCCGTTAACACATACAGCAGCCGACGTCTCGTCGCACGAAGATTCAATTGCCAAAATTGTCATTTTTCAAAATTACTGAATAATGGACAATGAACCGCGTCGGCGGACCGAAATGAAAAACCTTTTGCGGTCCTTCTGATTTCTGTCTGGAACCAACACGCACGAATTGTCATTCATTATTCACCGGTCATTGTTCATTGCATCTGGATGCGTTCATTTTTCACCATACTTCTCAAAACCCTGCTCTACACCGTTCTGGTGGTCTTGCTGGTGGTCGGAATTGTGGGAGTCAGTCTGCAAATTCCGGCAGTTCAGACGAAACTGGTGCGTTACGCAGCCCAACGGGTTTCCGAGAAGCTGCTGTTCCCGGTCGACATTCAAAAAATCGATATTAATTTTTCGTTCCCCAACGTCTGGGTCAACTCGGTTACGCTGGAGGAAGTCACGATCCGTAACCGCGATCTGAAACCGATGATCCGCGTTGGTCGACTAGAAGTTACCCTCGCTCTCGAAACGCTGATCAACAACTCCTCCACCGATATTCACCTGGATGAAGTGCTGCTCTACCAGCCCCAGGTCGATCTGGTGAAAGACGCCAAAACCGGCAACCTGAACATCGATGACTTTCTGGAGCGGATCAACGAGATGACCCGCGATACGACCAAACCGTCCATCGCCAATCAGAATATCCCGTTTACCATTGGCAAAGCCACCCTGGTCGATGGAAAGTTTACGTACCACGACATGCGGAAACCGACGATGGGCGGGCGACTTTTTGACTACAACCACTTTCTCGTCAGCGGTTTAAGTGCCAACCTGAACAGCTTTCTGCTGCTGGGCGATACCATTGCCGTCAACATCGGCCGCATGAAAGGCTTTGAAAAACAGGCCAATCTACGGATTCACCGGCTCGATACGAAGTTCCTGTATTGTGCGAAGGAAATGCGGCTCGACAGCCTGTTTGCCCGCATCAATGGGTCGACGGTTCGCAATCGTCTGGTTTTTTCGTACGACAGTTTTTCGGCTTTCAACGAGTTTAACGACGAAGTTGTGATGCGGGCCAACCTGCGGAATGCCGTCGTTCGGGCGCAGGATCTGGCTCCGTTTACATCGTATTTCAACACCAATTTTGACGTCGCCCGGGCAACGGGCGATTACTTGGGTCGGATTCGGAATTTCAAAGTAACCAACGCCGACATCCGGTTTGGCGCCAACTTCCGGAGTCGGCTGGTGGGCGATCTGGCCTTCAAGGGCTTACCGGACAGTGACGAAAATACCGTGGTCGATTTTCGATTCAAGCCTTCGCAGGTCAATATGGCCGACATTCGCCCGTATTATTCCGACTCGGCTTTCAACTCCATTGCCAAAAAGCTTGGAACGGTCGATTTTGCCGCCACCTTTGCCGGTCGCTTCATCGATTTCAAAACCGTCGGAACGTTTAAAACGGGCATTGGGACGGTTTCGGGAGACCTCGCACTGCACCTGAACGGCGATCAGCGGACCACCTACAGTGGCAATCTGAAGCTGTCGGACATCAACGTCGGTTCGCTCATCGACCAGCCGGATCTGCTGCAGAAGGTCGACGGGCAGGGCAAGTTTGTGGGTCGCGGATTGACCATCAAAGACGGTTCCCTCGATCTGAATGCGCAATTTACCCGCGTCGGTTTTCAGAAGTACAACTACCGCAACCTGGTTGTTCAGGGGAATTTACAGCAGTCTTTTTTCCGGGGGCTGGTCAGCGTCAAAGACACGAACCTGACCTTCAACCTGAATGGGGCCTTTGACCTGCGGGGACCGAAAAACCTGTTCGATGTGCGCGGCACAGTTCAACAGGCGAATTTCCTGGCCACGAACCTGCTGGACGACAGCCTGATTGTCCGGAGCGATCTGGATGTTCAATTGCAGGGCAACACGCTCAACGAACTGGTCGGCAACGCCCGGCTGCTGAATACGTTTGTCACCTACGGAAAACGCAGTCTGGTGCTGGACACACTGTTCATGTCGTCGGCCATTACCGGCAATGAACGGTCGATCAACATCAATTCCGATTACCTCGACGCCGACCTAAAAGGCAATTTTCAGCTAACGCAGGTCGCCGACGATCTAAACCGCATTGCGAAGGAATACCGCCTTAATTTTGCCGGAAATGCCGCCGGGCTAGCCGCCTATTACCAGGAAAAACTGCGAAAACCGCTGTCGGTTACGCCCTACAACATTGATTATTCTTTCCTGCTGAAAAATTCGCAGCCCCTGCTCACCCTCGTTTATCCATCGCTTTACGTGTCGCCCAACACAAAGCTGGAAGGCCGGTTTGGGGTCGATCAATCCTCACTGCTGACGCTGAACGGCACGATTGATACCCTGAAATTTGATGAATACAATTTTTACAAAAGCACCGTCGACCTCAATACGTCCAAGTTCGTCAACTCGCCGGATGTACTGGCGTCGCTGATCATCAATTCGACCCAACAACAATTCGGTTCGCTGGCGGCCACCGAAAACTTACAGGCCGAAGCCTCCTGGGATGTGAACCACATTGATTTCACGACCAGTCTGCAACAGCAGAAAAGCACCAACCGGGCCGATCTGAACGGGTCGCTGACGTTTAAGGGCGATGCCATCGACATCGAACTGGAACGCTCGAAGTTTCGGCTGCTGGACAGTACCTGGACGATTTCACCCGAAAATCTGATCCGGGTGGTCGGGCCGGAAATTACCGTCCGGAATCTGGCGGTTTCCAACCGAAACCAGTTGATCTCGGTCAGCGGAAAAGCTTCGCAGGACTCGTTACAGACGCTGGATATCGAGACCAAGAACTTCTTACTGGAAACCCTGAATCCGGTGCTGAAAACCAAGGTTTCGGGCGTTGCCAACGGGAAAGTGGCCGTGCGGGGGCTTTACGGTTTGCCATTGCTGGACGGAGCTATTACCATTGATTCCCTGAAATACAATGATTTTCTGATCGGCAATGTCGTCAACCGCAGCACGCTCGACCAGTTGAACCGGATCAATCTGGACACCCGAATCCGGCGACTCGACCGCGAAGTGCTGGCCATTACCGGCATGTATACGCCGGGTGAATCGGCCGCGAATCCCCTCGACCTGAAAGCGGTTATGGAAGGTACTGATCTAAGGCTGGTAGAACCGTTTGTCAAGGATATTGCCTCGAACATCAGCGGAACCGCCACCGGAGTTGTTACAATAAAAGGGAAAGCCGGTAGCCCGGTGCTGGGAGGTACGGTCGACATTACCAACGGAAAACTGACCCTTGATTACCTGAAAGCAGATCTCGGTTTTTCGGATAAAATCTACTTTGGCCCCAGTGAAATCGTTGCCAAAAACATGGTTTTGACGGATCTGAACGGCGGGCGGGCCACGTTGCAGGGCGGGGTATTTCACGACGGTTTCAAGTATTTTACGGTGGATCTGAACGTCGTGGACATGAAGAATTTCAAGATTCTGAACACGACGCTCAAAGACAACGACCAGTTTTATGGCACCGCCGTGGTGAGCGGGCGGGCGGGAATCGAAGGCCCATTCGACAATCTGGCCATTCGTGCCAACGTCACCAGCAACCGGGGAACGCGGATTTACATTCCGCTCGACCAGGCGGCTTCGGTTTCCCAGGAAGAAGTGATCCGGTTTATCAACGTCAATCCGGCCCATCGCGATAGTGCCAACACCCAGCCCGAGGTCGATCTGTCAGGCATTCGGATGGATTTCAACCTGTCGATTACGCCCGACGCCTACTGCGAAATTCAGTTGGACCGCCAAACTGGCGACATCATCAAGGCCTACGGCAGCGGTCAGTTGGCAATGCGGATCGACACCAAAGGCGATTTCACGATGACGGGGGCCTACGAAATTCAGCAGGGCGAATACACTTTCACGTTTGAAAACGTGATCAACAAACGGTTTCAGATGCTGCCCAACAGCCGCATCACCTGGACCGGCGACCCGTATGAAGCAATGGTCGATGTCAAAACCGCCTACACGCAATACGCTTCGCTGGCACCGATTCTCCAGTATTATTCGTCCAATTCGTCTAATAACCCGGATCGTACCCGCCGGTACCCGGTCGATTTGCTGATCAATTTAAACGGTCGGCTGCTGGCTCCGGATATTTCCTACGATCTGAAAGTCAAAGAATACCCGCAACAGCCGGACTTCCGGCAGGCGGTGGCGGCTTTTGAGTCGCGCCTGCAAAGCAACGATCAGGAACTGGGCCGTCAGGTAAGCAGCATTCTGCTGTTCAGCCAGTTGGCTCCCGGCGAAGGCCTGGGCCTGATCGATCCGGCCTCGCCCACGAGCAGCAATGTGGTGGGTTCGGGACTCACCAACAGCCTGAGCGAATTGCTTTCGAACCAGATCAGCCGCCTGGCTTCCACGCTGGATAAGAACCTGGATGTGGGCGTTTCGCTGAATGGTCTGGACCAGAATCTGGTCAATAACCTCCAGGTTCGACTTTCGTACCGCTTTAACGACCGGTTCCGCATCAGCCGGGATGGCGGTTTTACGTACGGACAAAACCAGACCAGCGTGGCCAGTCTGCTCGGCGAATGGACGCTGGAATACTGGCTCTCGCCCGATGGTCAGCTCCGGTTGAAAATGTATAACCGCAACCAGAACCAGCTCGGTTCGCTGAATGCCACGACCTACGGAACGCTGACGACCGGGGGCGGAATGAGTATTCAGTACACCCGTTCGTTCAACCGGCTGTTTGGCCCTGCTCCAGAGCCGCCCCGCCCCGGCATTCAACCCCTTCCCACGACGCCCGGACAACCCACCGCCCCGGCCCTTCCCTCCCGGGCTACCTCCGCGCTTCGGGAGCGAGATGATCATCAATTGTAATGAATTAGGGTATAAAAAACGGTTCTATTGATCATCCTTACGGGATTTTTTGCATTCTATTATCCTACTTTCGGCGGGTTACAACCGCTACAAAATGGATCATCCCTACGGGATTATTCTACGGTATTGGTTGCCTATTATTCGGCGGGTTAAAACCCACCGCTACAAAATGATTCATCCCTACGGGATTTTAACTCGTCATAGATTTCCAAACCCCATCCCGGAGGGATGATTCATCTTGTAGCCCCCGGTTGAAACCGATGGTAAAGATTATAAGGAAAGAATACCATAGATTATTTGGCAATACGAAGAACTTACATAAATCTATAGAGTTACCGAAACCTTTTTAAAGTTAATAGCTGTTGTTACAGCAATACGGTTCCGCGCCATCTCTCCTTCGATTTGTTCAATTTTCAGTCAAAGTAGCCCTCTACTTTTCCCGATTATCTGTCATGTGGATTGTCCGTTTAGCGCTTGAGAAAAAGTATACCATCGCCGTGATGGCCCTGCTGATTCTGATTATGGGCGTTGTTTCCATCGTGCAGATGCCCACCGACATTTTCCCGCGCATCAACATTCCGGTTGTATCGGTCATTTGGGGCTATACGGGCCTGTCGACCAACGAGATGGAGAAAATGATTACGAACTTCAGCGAAACGGCGATCATCAACAACGTAAGCGATATTCAGCGGCTGGAATCACAGACGTATAACGGCACCGCCGTATTGAAGGTGTATTTTCAGCCTTCAGTCAAGATTGAGGAGGCCATGTCGCAGGTGACGGCCATTGCCCAGACGATTCGCGTCCGAATGCCGCCCGGCACCCAGCCCCCGCTGATTGTCCGGTATAATGCAACCGACGTACCGGTTTTGCAATTGGGGTTGTCGAGCGATAGTCTGACCGAATCCCAAATCACAGACTATGGGGTTACCCGGATTCGACCACAGATTTCTACCGTGCAAGGCAGCCGTTTATCCCAGCCGTTCGGGGGGAAGACGCGCCAGATCATGGTTGATCTCGATCCCGATCTGCTGATTTCGCGGGGCGTTACACCTGAAGAAGTGGTCAATGCGGTTTCGGCCCAGAACCTGACGTTGCCCAGCGGCCAGTTGCGGCTGGCCGAACGTGAATATGTGGTCCGGCTGAACACCAAACCGGATGTGATCGAGTCCCTGAACGATATTCCGGTGAAAGCCGTCAACGGTGTCACCATCCACATGCGCGACGTCGCCAACGTCCACGATGGTTCGTCCATCCAGACCAACGTCGTGAAACAGGACGGCGGTCGGGGCGTGTTGATGAGCATTGTCAAAATCGGAAATGCCTCGACCACGGCCATTGTCGATAAAATCCAGAATGAAATCATCCCGACCCTGCGCGCAGCCGCGCCGAGCAACCTGAAGATTGTCGGCCTGTTCGACCAGTCGGTTTTCGTTCGGGCGTCCATTCACGGCGTGGTGGTCGAAGGCCTGATTGCGGCTTTGCTAACGGCGGTCATGATTCTGCTGTTTCTGGGAAGCTGGCGCAGCACGCTCATTGTGGCGGTTTCAATTCCACTTTCGATCCTTGCCTCCCTGACGGTTTTGTATTTGATGGGCGAAACGCTCAACATCATGACCCTGGGCGGTCTGGCCCTCGCCATCGGTATTCTGGTCGATGACGCTACGGTTACCATTGAAAATATTCACCGCAACGAAGAACTGGGACTGCCACTTCGGGAAGCGATACTGGAAGGTGCCCACCAGATTGCGACGCCAACGCTGGTGGCCACGCTGACGATTTGTATCGTCTTCGTCTCGGTTCTGTTTCTGGAAGGCCCCGCCCGGTTTCTGTTTGGCCCCCTGGCCCTGGCCGTCGTTTTCGCCATGATGGCCTCCTATCTCCTGTCGCGGACGCTGGTGCCGATGATGGCGGATCTGATGCTGCGCGAGGAATCTCACACCCCCACCCTGTCAGGGTCTTCGACCGCTGACAGGGTGGGCGCTGACAGGGTGAATTTACATACTCGCTTCAACCGGGGGTTTGATCGGCTGCAAAACCGTTACCTCAAAGCACTGGAGTGGGCGTTGAGCCACCGCAAGTCCGTCCTGGCGGTATTTGTCGTTGTTGTGCTGTTTACGTCGGCGATGCTTCCCTTCATTGGCCGCGACTTTTTTCCCAGCGTCGACGCGGGGCAGTTCCGGCTGCACCTGCGGGCACCCGCCGGGAGTCGGCTGGAGGAAACCGAGCGAATTGCCAGTCGCACCGAAGCGCTCGTCCGTGAGGTGATTCCGGGCAAAGAAGTGGGTTCGATCATCAGCAACATCGGTTTGACCAGCGAGCGGTATAACTTCATTTTTTCGGATAATTCGTCGATTAGCCCCGCCGATGCCGAACTGCTGGTGTCGCTGAACGACGAAAAAAGCCGCCCTACGCAAGACTATGTCCGAAAACTCCGTCAGCTTTTCCGCGAAGAATTGCCGGATGTCACCTTCTTTTTCCAACCCGCCGACATCGTCAGCCAGATTCTGAACTTCGGGTTAACGGCACCGATCGACGTGCAGGTTATGGGCTTCGACCGGGGGAATAACCTCAAAATTGCCCGGGAACTCCAGCAGAAAATTGCCCAGGTACCAGGAGCCGTGGATGTTCACCTGCATCAGGTGCTGGACGCACCGGAACTGTTTGTCAACGTCGACCGGGAGCGGGCCGGTCAACTGGGTCTGAATGAGCAGAAAATTGCGACGAACCTCATGATTTCGATGAGCGGAACCGCGCAGGTGACGCCCAACTTCTGGCCCGATCCGCAGACCGGTTTTCCGTATCTGATTGCCGTTCAGACACCACCCCATCGCCTGAATACGCTCGATAAGATGCTGCAAACGCCAATGGCGGTGAGTCAGGGTCGCTCGACTCCGCAGCTCCTGAGCAACGTTACACGTGTGGAGCGAAAACTGTCGCCGGTCATCATCAACCGTGTCAATACCCAACCCACTTACGACATTTATGCCTCCGTGGAACGCACAGACCTCGGTGCGGTTTCCGATGGCATTGAAAAAATTCTGGCCGAATACCGCAGCCAGCTAAAACCGGGTAATCAGATTCTGATTCGGGGTCAGGTAGAAAGCATGAACAGTGCTTTTTCACGATTAGGCATCGGGATCGTCTTTGCCGCCATTCTGGTGTATCTGCTGATGGTGGTCAATTTCCAGTCGTTCCGGTATCCGTTCATCATCATTACGGCGCTTCCGGGGGCGCTCTGCGGCATGGTCTGGCTCCTGTTCCTGACACATACCACGTTCAGCATTCCGTCGCTGATGGGGGCCATCATGAGCGTCGGGGTAGCCACGGCGAATAGTATTTTATTGGTTAGCTTTGCAAAAGATCACCTGCCGGACGTCAATTTCAATGCCCTTGAAGCCGCGATGGAAGCGGGCCGAACCCGTTTGCGCCCCATTCTGATGACGGCCATTGCCATGGTCATCGGAATGTTACCGATGTCGTTGGGCATTGGCGAAGGCGGGGAGCAAAATGCTCCGCTGGGCCGGGCCGTCATCGGCGGTTTGCTCCTGGCGACGTTTACTACGCTGCTGTTTGTACCGGTGGTTTTCAGTTATTTAGCAGGCAAGAAACCAACCCGGTTATAGTCTATAAACCATACATTTGAAACTCTTTCAATTCCCAACCATGCGACGCATCTGGATTTGGTTCGTACTTTTAGGATTGATCCTGCTGTTTGTCTTTGTCGGGGTTCTGCCGCGCATTCACAATGCGCAGGAACTCCGGGAGGAAGCCGATGCGCAGAAAAACCGGCAGGAACTGGTCACGGTTACGTCCGTTAGCCATTCCGACGACTCGACCGGTTTGCTGTTGCCGGGCCAGATCATGCCCTTCCGCGAAACGCCGGTCTACGCCCGTACACAGGGTTTTCTGAAACGGCGGTTTGTCGACATCGGTTCGAAAGTCCGCAACGGTCAGATGCTGGCAACGGTGGAAGCCCCTGAACTCGATCAGGAGCTGATCCGCGCCCGCGCTGATGTCCGGCTGGCCCAATCGAACCTGGATCGGCTAAAAAGTGTGAGCCTTCCCGGTGCTATTTCCCAGCAGGATCTGGACAACCGGCAGGCCACTTACGAGATGAATCAGGCCAACCTCCTGCGACTGGAAGCCCTGAAAGCCCTGCAGGAAATCCGGGCACCGTTCAACGGCATCATTACCGCCCGCAACGCCGAAGTTGGCAATCTGGTTTCAACGGGCAGTGGCGGGGCGATCCCGATGTTTACGATTTCGCAACTGGACACGCTCCGGGTGTATGTCGATGTACCCCAAACCTATTATCAGTTGATCAAAATCGGGATGACGGCATCGATCAACGTACCGGAACTGAATAAAACTTTTACCGGAAAAGTCGTTCGCACATCCGGTACCTTACGCACGGAATCGCGAACTTTGCTGGCCGAAGTGGCGATTCCCAACCGGAACCAGGAACTGGTATCGGGATTATACGGACAGGTGAAATTCAGTCTGAACACGATTCACCCGCCCGTGCTCATTCCGGCGAATACGCTGCTGGTGACATCGGAAGGACCACGCATCGTGGTGGTGCAACCCAACCGGGTGCTGCGTTTCCAGCCCATCACCCTGGGGCGTGATTTTGGAACGACCCTCGAAGTATTGGACGGCCTGAAAGGGCAGGAACAGGTAGTGACGAACCCCAACGACCGGCTCAAGGACGGGCAGCAGGTTCGGATTAAGGTGCAGGAACAGGCTTCTGCGACAAAACAAAAAGTATGAGAAAATCGGCGCTTTACAGTTTAATGCTTTTAATGCTTGGCAATACGGTTGCCCACGCGCAGTCGGCGGCTTCTTCGGGAAGCGCTTCGGGCGGTTTGGTGGCTTCCGCATCCTTTCAAACCAATACGGTTCGCGACGGTTGGGCGGTTTTTCGGGACCGGACGCTGGATTCCCTGATTGATCTGGGTCTGACCAGCAACCCCGACATCCGGGTGGCCGTCAACCGGGTCGAGGAAGCCCGGATACGGGTTCGGGTGGCCGAGTCATTCCTGTCTCCGTCGGTTCGTAGCAGCCTGAATTTCAATACCCAAAGCCTATCGCAATACCGCCCGATTGCCATTCCGGTCGCCACCGACAAACTGCCCCGTTTGCAGCTCAACTCGTTGCAGGTTTTGCCCATCGACGCCAGCTACGAAGTGGATTTGTTCAAGCGGATTCGCAATACCGTGCGGGTTACCGACTTGCAACGGCAGGTGACAGAATCGGATGTGCAGATTACGCAACTGATCGTGGCTTCGGAAGTGGCCCGGCTTTATTACCTCATTCGTGCCAACGACAGCGAGCAGGCCGTCATCCGGCGCAACATCGGCCTTCGGGATTCCACCATTTCCATCATCCGCGCCCGTTTTCAGGCCGGTTTGACCAACGAAATCGACGCCAAACGGGCCGAAACCGACATTGCCAACGTCCGGGTTCAGTTGCTGGGTCTGGAGCGCAGCCGCACCGAACTCGTCAACGGTTTGTCGGGCCTCTGTGGGCAGGATCCGGCCACCTTCAGTGTCCCTGTCGGGCGGTTAGGAACCGCTTTTCCGGAATTGCCTTTCACCGCCATTTCGGCCGATCAACTGCGCCGTCGCCCGGATCTGTTCCAGGCCGAACAGCAATCGCAGGTGGCCAATGTCCAGATTCTGGTCAATCGGGCGGCCCTGTATCCCCGCATCAATCTCGTGGGAGCCGGAGGAACTTTGACGGGCCGCATCGGTACGTTGTTTTTCCCGGCCAGTATGACCTACTTGCTTGGGTTCAATGCCAGCGTGCCCCTGTTTGAAGGAAAACGGAATCAACAGAACATCCGGTTGGCTCAACAGCAATACAAAACCGCGGATGCCTCCTATCAGCAACGGATGCTGGTGGCGCAACGCGAAGCCGAAACCGCCCTCGACAATCTGCAAAGCATGCGGGCGCAAATCGACGCTCAAAACCTGGCGCTTGAATCGGCCCGGTATACCGAACGACTCAACCGGGAACTGTATACGAAAGGCCTGACGACGTTTCTGGAAGTGCTCGATTCGCAGCGCACCGTCCTCGACTCCGAACGCCAGTTGGTGTTGTTGCAGGGCCAACGCGCGTCGTTCACCGTCGCTCTGCTGAAAGCACTGGGGGGAAGTTTTTAACGATTACGTTACCCTATCGCTTCGTGCCAGGGGTTGTGGGCGTCGTCGTTGGTGGAGCGTCGAATAAAGTGGCGCGGAAACGGCCGTTCGTAATTTTCAGTTTGACGCCGTTGCTGATGTTGATGGCTTCGCCACTAAACGTTCCTTCCACGATCTTGTTTTCCTCGTCAAACCGCGTAACGGTGTAGGTGCCGGAACCGCCCCGGTTTGGCTCCGTCGAATACGCGGCCACGTCGTCCGGCGTATAGGCCAGCGTACTTAGCTGCGACTCCGTGAAATTCATGGACTGGTTCAGCGTCACATTTTTCGGAAACATGATCACCAGCGTGGCGGTTTTATCGGTTTTCTGCTGTCCGATCACGGCAACCTGGTTATTGACTTTGGCGGCCCCGACGATGGTATTCTGGCTGTTGGTCACATTGGCCTGCCAGGCTTTTCCGTCAATGGTCGCCGACAGGTAAAATTCCGGGGCAACCTCTTTTTCTTTGCAGCTTTGCAAACCCGTCAGCGTGATGGCGAACAGAAGAACGAAGCCGGTTTTTACGGTAAATGCAGACGTTTTCATGGTATTTCAGCTTTTACGTTTGATATACAGATCTATCAAAGTCACCCGGAACTTGTCAGCGAATCCGTCGCTATTTTTTCTTTAAGTCGACCGTATACGTTACTGTTTTGCCCGCTTCCATACCACTCATGGTTCCCTTAACCGTTGCATTCTCATCCCCGATATTTCCCGAAAACGTATAGGTGGGTCCTCCAACATTCGATTTGAATTTCAGATCTAAAATGAGTCCTAATACGGATCCGGACACGGTTCCTGCGTCATTTGTTCCACCCCCGCTGAGCGTATACGAGCCGACAACCGGATTCCCTTCGCTGGTGATGGTCATCTTCATCGCCCTGGTGACGGCAGGATTTAATGAATTCGTATTTCCCAGGTAATCACCGACAAATCCGATGAATTCTTTTTCATCTTCCGTGCAACCAACGACAGCCAAAGAAGCTAAAACACCAACTAAGAAGGACAAGATTGCGCGTCTGCGTTTCATAACCATTTCATTTAGGAGACCAACCAATTGTTTCCTAAATTTTCAACGGTTTCGACCGCATTGAAATACCTACTTCTAACTATTTTCGGGAACGGAACGCGGTTTAAGCCCTTATCCCGCAGGGATTTAATAGCGTCGGTAGATCGTTTAGTGAATTACGATCCGCCCGACAGGGGTCTATTCTATTACCCTTTTACCTGTGGAGCCCAGTAGGTACAGTTGGCGGTGGCATACACCGGGCCTTTGAATAGCATACAACCGCCACAGGCCTTGCCCGCTGCGGGCGGTAACCACAGGTTGCAGTTGCTGCACTGCTTGTCGGGACTGGGCGATTGGGTGACGTAGCCCAGTCCCTGCCGGGTTTTCAGATCGCCCTCACTGAGTCCGGAATAGTCTTCACACGGATTGACTGCCGTTTTTTTCGTTTCAGCAGTCTGGGTGGCAGGTTTAGAATCGCAGTTGGTCAGCAGGACGGTTCCGCTGGTCAGTGCCAGACCGACCGACGCACAGCGTTGCAGAAAAAAACGGCGGGATTTCAGTACATTCATCAATGACAAGGAGTTTGTAATCAGATCGAAGGCGGTTTTGCCAATGCTTCCCGTACGGCCCGGATCGCTTTTTTTACGTCTTCTGTCCGGGCGGTATTTTCCAGACTTTGAAGCGCCAGGGTTACGTCGGCGTTGCCGCCGGTTTTGGCTTCAGCTTTGGTAAGCCCTTCGGCCAGTCCGGTTAAACCCGCCACCTGCCAGCTTTCTTTTCGCTGGATTGGGCTGTTTAAGAATCCCAGAAACCGGGTTACTTCGGCGGGTTGGTTCCGACGGCCCACGACGTGCGCGAAATCCGCCAGAAACGCCATTTTTCCGGCAGTCGTATCACTAAAAAACGCCTTCTGATTCAGGAGCGTACTCAGCAATTCCGGCGACGAACCCGCCGGAGAACTCAGCACGGCAGTTCGGAACCAGCCGTTTTCACTGTGCTTCTGAACCACCTGCGCCAGTGCGGCAACAACGGCGGGATTTGTGAATTGACCCGCACTCAAACACGCCTGCAACGACACCTGCACGGACGAATCGCCGGTCATTTTCAACAATTGAGGCAGTAAATCAGGGTACCGTTCGGCCAGCATCAGGCCATGTTCACGAACGCCGGGATGCGCATCCTGCAATGCCTGCCGAACCAAATCCCGGCTGAGGGCATTCAGCCCTTCGAGCGTATACAACGCGTGTAGCCGGACGCGCGGATCCTGGTGTTGTGTCAATAACGTTCTGAGCTTCGGAATAACCGACAGATCCCGTCGTTCCAGCAGCAGGCGTTGCGCCTGCAACCGCCACCAGCGGTTCGGATGCGCCAGCACGTCAACTAGTTCCGCCGGTTTCCGGTTTCGCAGATTGGGCGAAGCGGCCGGGCGGTTTTTCGCCGTCGTCGGCAGAATCCGGTAAATCCGTCCTTTATCGTTGCCATTCAGAAAGTCCATGTCTTCTTTCAGATCCTCTGGAATCGAAACCGGCGTTTCAATATGCTGGCGGTAAAAGTCGACCACATAAAGCGCACCATCGGGGCCGGTGGTCAGATTGTCGGGCCGGAACCAGGGGTCGGTGGAGGCCAGAAACTCGCGGTCGGTTTCGCCTTCCGCCCGTTTGGCCACAAAAACCGGACTATCGGCCAGCGGTGTCAGCACGTCGCGGTGAATGAGATTTCCGGCCACGTCTCCCGTAAAAACCGATCCGTAATAGTCGGCGGGAAAGGCATCTCCGTCGTAAAACATGCCACCGGAAGAACCGGTAAAATGGTCTTCGGCGTACTCCTTTCGGTCCAGTTTTGCTTCTGCATATTGCTTTTGCCGCCGTTCGGTGCGTTCCTTGCGCCAGTACGGGGGCGGGGTTTGCTGAAACATCACCAGATCGTGATCCGAAATATTGAGGGACGATTTGGGACTGGGCAAGTGTGGATTTCGGCGCAAATACCGCCCGGCAATCGGTGCCTGCTGAATGTGAATGGTATTTTGGGTAAAGAAACGATGTCCCCAATCGTCGATGGCCAGCCCAAACTGACCGGAACCTGACTCCACTTCAAACAAGCCGCGATCCAGCCGAAACCGGAAATCTCCGCCATTGACGGTCAACAGGGGCGCGTCGGGTTTCCGATTGAACCGGATCTGGCCTTCCTGGCCGTTGTTGTTGGCATAAATCCAGTTGTCGATCCCGTAGCGAAGGCTCGTGATCTGGGCTTCGGAATTGTTCGCAAAAAAACCGGTGAAGAGCACTTCCCGCGTGTCGGCCCGGAAGTCGCCATTGGTATCTTTCAGAAACAGAATATCGGGGGCAGCCGCCACAATCAAACCACCTTCCCAGGGCAATACGCTGGTCGCATCCGCGATGGAATCGGCAAAAATCACCGAACGATCCATCCGGCCATCGTTGTTGGTATCGGCCAGCATCCGGATTTTGCCTTTGCCCTTACCGGTTTCGGGTTTGCCCGGATAATCGCCCATTTCCACCACGTAGGCAACACCCTGTTCATCGAACACCAGATCCACCGGGTCGGCGATGAGCGGTTCGGCGGCAACGGTTTCGATCTTGAAACCCTCCCGAAGCTGAAAGCTCTGAAGCGCTTCCTCGGGCGAAAGTGGGTCGGCATACCGCTTTTTTGAACAGGACAAACAAAGGACGATACTGAGCAGGCAGGCAATCGACAACAGACGATTTGGGCGGAATTCGTTCATTTTCAAGTGGGTAAAGGGAATAAAAGGTTCTTAACAGGTCGATTATAACCTGAATAATTTCTTCGAATTTTCGTACAGGATTTTCCGCTCGATGCTTTTGGAAGGAGAAAGCCGACGGATGGCCGCGATGGTTTGCGAACCCTGGCAGGTGGGTCCGTGGCCGGCCGTATCCAGACAATCACTGCCGTACAGAATCTTGTTCTGGTGGCGTTCCAGAAAACCGCGGGTGTGTTCTTCATCCCGCAGCAGGGCGTTCAGTCCCGAACCGGCCGACATATCGGCATACACGTTGGGATAGTCGCTCAGCAACCGATCCGTCAGGCCGCCGGGGGTTACGCTGGTTTTCGGGTACAAAACCGTCTGGTCCTGATGCCCTTTGTCGATGTTGGCCCACCAGGTTTGGGCATGTCCGATAAAATTAACTTTCGGGTATTTCTCCAGCATCGTATGAAACCGGGCAAAATCATGATTATACATCCCGTATTGCCAGTGCATCAACACCGGAACCCGGTAGCTCTGAGCGAGTTCATAGATTCGCTGCATCTCGGGCGAATCACATTTCACGCCAAATTTGGATTCTCCGATGAGGGGAGCGCCCCGCTTCAGGTATTTTTCAATTTCCAGCGTGGCATCCGGCAAATCAGGCACTTCATTGGCGCCAAACAGAAATTCGGTCGGGTGTTGCCGGGCCAGGTTGTAGCAGGTTTCATTGCCGCTGCACTTGGCCTGTAGCCCATTCGACTCGCCTTTGTGCGTCGACATCCCGAAAGCCGGGGTGCCTGCGGGCAGCAAAATCGTGGTGGTAACGCCCATCGCCCGTTGGTGCGCGATCAACTGGTCATGGGTTCGGCCCATGTAGTCGGTATGCTGGTGGATGTCGATGATGGGTTCGTCCAGGGCGTCGGCCAAACCGTTCAGGTTCACAGCCGTTCCGGCCAGTACCATACCGGTGCGGGCTAAAAATCCACGGCGCGAAACCGATGCGGGATTCTTCATGCGGGGTTAAGGAAATCGTTTAGGGGTGCCATCCCTTCTCACAAGGATTTGCCCCCCAATATAGTGAACTTTCCCCGGCTCTCCCCTTCTTTCAGGGGCTGAAGCCAAAAAATCGGTTACGTACCCGAAAACTCCGCGAGGCTTAAAGGAATGAATCGGCTTCGCTACCGACACTACGCAGGTAAGTCCCTGTGAGACAACCGAACCCGTTCACTTAAAATCGTCTCTGCTTAAACCAGTCCCTGTTCTTTGGCAAAATTGAGCAGCCCGACGGGTGTATAAATGTTGAGTTTGCGGCAAATGTTCCGGCGGTGCGAATTGACGGTAAACTCACTGACAAACAGGCAATCGCCGATTTGTTTGGTCGTCAATCCTGCCGCAATCAGGCGAATGATTTCAACCTCCCGCTTCGTAATCTGGTATTTTTTCACAAAATCGTCCGACATCATCTCCGACTCCGCCGGTTCGACGGTGGTTTCGGGAAACCAGGTCTGTCCGGCAGCCACCGCCTGAATGGCTTTTTTCAAGGTTGTCGAATTACTCGTTTTGAGCAGATACCCTTCCGCACCCAACGCCTTGATCTCTTTGATCAATTTAGGCTGATCGTAGCTGGTGAAAATGATCACTTTGACGCGGACGAACTCGGCTTTGATGATTTTCAGGGAGGCAATGCCGTCCTGATGCGGCATGTTGAGGTCCAGCAGAATTACGTCCACGACCCATTTTTTCAATCGGTCGATCAATTGGCGGCCATTGCTGACGGGTTCCAGAACGAGCACATCTTCAATTTCCTCCAAAACCGATACCAGCCCGTCGACCAGCAAAGGATGATCATCCGCAATCAGAAGGCGTAAAGCCATAATTATAATTCGTTAAGCAGGAATTTCAATGACAACCAGCGTTCCGTTGTCCGACTTTCTTTTAATCTCAAGTTGACCATGAAGATACGCCACCTTTGCTTTCATTCCGCTCAATCCTTTCCCGTTTCCGATAGCGTTTTCATCAATGCCGATGCCATTATCTTCCACCACAATGGAGAGTGTTTGTTCATGTTCAATCACTTCCACCAGCGCATAACTGGCGTGGGCGTGTTTCAGGATGTTATGCACCAGTTCCTGCACGATCCGGTACAAATCATTCAGGAAAGGAATCGGGTATTTGGTGGCATCATCGAAGCCAATCACGATGGTTTCCAAGTCCAGTTTATCGGATACGTTAACCGTTTCGGCGAGTTCTTCAATCGCTTTCCGAAAACCGTATCGTTCAATCGTTAAAGGCGTTAGCCGGTGGCTTAATCCGCGAATGGTGGTCGAAACCGACGATAATACTTCCTGGGTTTTATGCAGTTTCTGTTCCGCCCGGTTGTCGGGGATTCCATTTTCGAGCGTCGATGAAATATTGAGCGATGCCAATGCCAGCATCGTATTGACCTCATCGTGCAGTTGATCGGCAATTTTATGGCGTTCGTTTTCTTCGGCCTGCATGATTCCCTGTATCAATTCGATATGCCGCTGTTTCTCCAGATGTTCGGCTTCGCTTTTCTGCAAGGCTTCTTTTTGCCGGCTGCGAATCTGCCGGTTTCTGAGGTATAAAACCAGCAATAAAATGGTCAGGATGGCCAATCCGATAACGATGGAATACAACACTCTTTCCCGCCGAATTTCACGATCACGGGCGATGCGTTCTTCGTTTAACCGCACGATTTGCTGTTCTTTATCGCGGATACGAACCTTCGCTAAAATCTCCTGGATGGCGCGGTATTTATTCAGGCTGGTCAGCGAATCCTTGATCGCATCATACTGATCCTGCGCCTGGCTGTAGCCCCGAAAATCGCCTTTTGCTTTCAACAATTCGGCATAAAACTTATAGAAATAAAAACCGGTTGCCGTATAAACTCTATCGTTTAATTTCGGCCGAAATTCATCAAATACCCGTTCCGCCTGGGCCAGTTGGTGATTCAAAACCAGCGCATGGGCGTAGTAAATATCCGATGGCAGCAAATTTAACCCCATTCCCGTCCCGCCCATTTTCCGGATGACTTCATAGTATTCCAAAGCTTTCCCGTACTGACCGTATTTTTCGGCCAAAAATCCAGCCGCCAGAAAATAGCCATAATACGGGATTTTCATCTCTTCTCCCCCAAACAGTTTCCGACTCTCACTCAGGTAGTTGCGGGCAGCCGCCAGATCATTCTGGTAGATTTTCACAATGGCAATTTCCGAATTGAAATAGGCCGCCTGTACCCCCGCCGGATTGGGCTTCACGGTCGCATTGTAGAAAAGCTCGGCAAATTTCCAGGCATTTTCGTAGTCCGTCAGCAGCAGGTTAATCTGCATGAGCTGGTAATAGACACTGGGGCCCGCATTCCGGAACGTAAACGCGGTTCGTTCGTAGAGTTTCCGGGGATAGCGATTCAGACTGGAATCCTTCGCCAGCTCCAGCAGGGCCTCAAACTCCGCGACCTGTTTTTGCGGATTGGATCGGTAAAACCGGTTGGCTCGGTTATAACGGGCGGTGAATAAGGCGTTTTTATTTCTGAGACCGGTCGCCAGTTGGATGGCCCGCTCAAGGTAGCGACGCATCATGGCCGTGTCGCCGGGGTTTGACATGGCTTTGAAGGTATAGAGGAAAGACAGGTTTTCCTTGTCATTCGCCCGCAGGCATTCCCTTTCGCCGATGGTCGAGTACTGTTCCCGCAATGAATCCTTGCCCCACTCGCCGTACATCAATGCCGTACCGACCAGAGCTTCCCGGTAAAACCGGGTGTGGTTGCCGGCATTTTCGCGCGCCTGTCGGTATAAGGATTCGGCTTCTTCCGAAAAAATCATCGACGATTTGGCCCGTGCCCAGCCCATCAGCAAAACATGCACCCACTGCCGATTACCGGTTTTTCGAACCCGTGGTACGTATTCCGCCAGCATTTCGTAACTGCGGTTGATGTTCGTCCGACCAACGGTCTGCATCAGATCACAAGCTGTTCGAAAGGTTGTCTCCGTGATGGGTTGTTGCTTTAACCGCGCCCAGGTGGCACGGTTTTCCGACTCCGCGTCGGTCTGGGCCAAAGCGATTTCAGCAGAAAAGAGGCATAAGCCAACAAACAACCCAATCAATCGAAACATTCCGATAATCGATTCGCATTCAGGTAAATATAAAGAAAAGTAGGATTACCACTTGAAAAGAATCGTTACCATTACGTCAACGGTCAAAAATCTTTCAAACCTTCTTTCCCAAGCCGCGTTTTAGTGATATTTCCACGCTAACCCCATTGATTATGGCACTCACAACCAGCCTGATTGAAACCGATACCCATTCTACTGCAAACGCAGAATATCCCGAAAACCTGAATACCAGCGGCTACGGCGGTTCTGCGGCCCTGGCAGACGGACCCGATGAGGACGAAGAGTTTGACGAAGAAGAACTCACCATCACGGACGATGATGATGACGACGATCTAACCGTCGATGAAGAGGAGTTAACCCTCGAAGAAGACGAGGAAGATGATGTGTAGCCGTTGAGCGAACCGAAAAAGGAATGTAAAATACGAAATGTAAAATGTTGAATGATAAAGTGGGCTGATCCATTTATACACTTTATCATTCAACATTTTACATTTAGCCTTTATTATTTTTGCCCCTAAATCCCCTAAAGGGGACTTGGATGCAAAAACTTTCGGATGCTAAAAGTCCCCTTTAGGGGATTTAGGGGCAAAAACTCACATTTATTTCGTTAAAACCGAAAGCATCGTATCGCATTTCAGCTCTGTCTCGCGCCATTCTTTTGCCGGAGAAGAATCTTCCGTTAGCCCGGCACCGGCGTAGAGCGTTCCCTCCTGCCCTTCCAGCTTCATACAGCGCAGATTGACAAACAGATCGGTTTCGGGGCCTTCCTGGCGGGCGATGTTGACCGGGCCGAGAAAACCGCTGTAGAATTCGCGCGCGTGTGCTTCGTGTTGCAAAATGAAGTCCTGAGCCGTTTCGCGGGGCATGCCGCAAACCGCCGAAGTCGGGTGCAGCAACCGTAGCATCACCGTGCCGAGTTGGGGAAAATTAACGGCCTGCGTATCGACGGAATAATCCGACCGGAGGTGCATCAGGTTGCCGGCGACAACGGTTCGGGGACCTTCTTCGATGTATTCCCGAACGCGGATTTTCTTGAAACAACCGATGATGTAGCGGCTGACCAGCGCCTGTTCTTCAATTTCTTTTTGCGTCCAGGGCGCATCCGCCGGCCGCTTCTGCCGGCCTTCGGAGTCGAAAGCCGACTGGGTACCGGCCAGGGCAACGGTGCGAAAAATACCGTCGGCATCGACGCTCACCAGTCGTTCGGGCGTGGCACCAATCCAGACCTGGTTGCGATCCGGCAAATAAACCGCAGACACAAAAGCATTCGGATAGGCCTGACAGAGCCGATTGAACAACGTCGGAATGTCGGGCTGCTCCTCAAACCGGATGGCTTTGGTGCGCGACAACACCACCTTGCGAAACGTCCCACGCTCCATCTGACGGATGGCCCGACTTACGGTTTCTTCAAAATCAAGTTGCTGATTTTGAGTAGATTTATCCACCTTGACCACGGAAATAGTTTCCTTGCCGGCGGTTTTTGAGTCGGTCCGAAAGAGCGATTCAAAGGCCGGGTGATCCGTTGGCAGTTTGTTCTGGGCGGCCAGAATGGTCCCGTTTTCGTCGAAACGCCAGTAAAAATCGGCTTTTAGAAAGAAGGTGCTCTCGGCGTCCGGATTGACAAACGGGCTGACGGCAAAGCCCATTGGCAATTCCTCAAAATCCATGGCAACGGTGGCCACATTGCCGGAAGCGTCAATAATTAATTCGCGGTCGGTTCGATTGGGAAGGCGCCAGAGGGCTGCGGGATAACCCGCCTGAACAGCTCCCTGCCAAATGGAATGGCTGGTTTGCTGCGTTTGTACGGTTGATGACAAGTGTGTTGAAAATTGCATTATCGAAATCGGGTCGATGCAAATTTAGCTGTATCTGAATAACAGTTTGTTCTTCTTTTTTGTGCGGAAAAATCGACGAAGTCCGCAAAAAATCTGCCTGAGACGCCGTAATCTTCCCCATTTCAGTTCAGAAAAACAACAATTCGTGCGGAAAACTTTCCGGTTTATCCCCTGCGCTGTTTTTATTGGATTTTATTGATTCGTACTTCCACTCCTTTTAATTTGGCAGCACTATGGACATTCTAATCGTTGAGGACGAACCACTGGCGGTTCAGAAACTGGTAAAGCTGCTGAATCTGGCAGATGTTCCCAGCCGGGTGGTTGGCATTACGGACGGCATCGAGTCGACTGTTGCCTGGCTGAAGGCCCATCCCCGCCCCGATCTGATTCTGATGGACATCGAACTGTCCGATGGGCAGAGTTTTGAGATTTTCAACCTGGTCTCAATCGATTGTCCGGTTGTTTTCACAACCTCCTACGATGAGTTTGCCGTCAAGTCCTTTCAGGTAAACCGCTTCGATTATCTGTTGAAGCCCATCAAAAAAGACGAACTGGAACAGGTTCTGAAGCGCTACAAACAGCCCGAATCAGCCACCGTGCGTTCGGCCGACATTGGCGAGTTGGTTGATGACCTGCGGAAACAAACGCGCCAGCCGGAATTCAGGAGCCAGTTTCTGGCCAAATACCAGCAGCAACTCGTCTCCGTCGATGCCACTGAGGTTCGTTTTTTTTACACCCGGGAAGGCACGACCTACCTTTTTGGCCGCAACAACAACCGCTATGTGGTTGATTATACCCTCGACACGCTGGAAAAGGTTCTGGAGCCTCACCATTTTTTCAGAATCAACGAGCAGTTTATTGTCGAACGACGAGCAGTTTCGCAAATTCATTCCTACCTTAATGGTCAACTTACCGTAGACCTGGATTCCGGCGGCATCGCCCAGGACATCATCGTCAGTCGTGACCGCATCCGGGCTTTCAGGGAATGGATTGGACGATAAGATGCAGAAACTGAATGACAAATGGATGCGCATTCTGGGCATCCCGTTGCTGTCTTTTACGGGTCAGTGGGCCATGTACGGCTACACGAATGTCCCCTACCCGGACGACTGGCGCATTCCGTTTTTCTTCATTCTGGGCAGTGTGGTGGTTTGGGAAATCAACCGCCGGGGCATCATCCTCTCTCGCCGAAAATACCCCGAACTGACCCAGACCCGGCAGCGGGTTTTGTACCAACTGATCTGGTTTGCTTTTTTTGCCAGCCTGATCCGCATCACCCAGACGTTTTTTTACGAACTCATCGGGCTCTGGCCTACCGACGATTACCTGCAATTCAGGCCGTATTTTTTCAATACGCTCGTTTCCTTCGCCGGAACGGTGCAAATAGCCGCCTACTATGAAGGTGTTTACCTGTATCAACGCTGGAAAGTGGCCTATACCGAAGCACAGGATTTGAAAAAAGTGAACCTACAAAGCCAGCTCGATTCGCTCAAAACCCAGATCAATCCGCATTTTCTGTTCAACAACCTGAATTCGCTGTCGTCATTGATCACCAGCGATGCCCAGCAGGCCGAGCTTTTTGTGGATGAACTATCGTCGGTTTACCGGTATTTACTCCAGCAAAACAACCGGGATTTGTGTCCGCTCAACGACGAAATCCAGTTCATCAAAGCCTATTTCCACTTGCTGAAAACCCGGTATGGCGACGGTATTTTCATGGAACTGGATCTGGACCCCCGCTACCTGACGTACCAGATTCCGCCCCTGACGCTTCAGATTCTGCTCGAAAACGCCATCAAACACAACATCATTGCCGTAAGCCGTCCGCTGACGATCAAGCTTTATACGCTGGAAGGCCACCTGTATGTGGAGAACAATCTGCAAAAGAAGAAAATGGCCGTTCCTTCTAACCAGATTGGTTTGCAGAACATCATGATCAAGTACAAACTCCTCGCCCACTCGCCGGTGACGATCTACTACGATGAGCAGAAATTTCTAGTGGGCGTGCCGCTGCTGATGCCGGCGGTGGAGGGAGTGTCGGGGTAACTTCCAAAAAATAAAACCGTCTGTCAGGCCTTTACTGCATAATGCAAGCGGTGGATTTACGTGTACTTCAGCCAATGTTCACACACCTCGACAAGCTGCGCCGTAATGCCGTGTACGGAAATCTCCTTGTTGATAAAACCGTCTGCACCGGCAGCAAAGCAGTGTTCCACGTCCTTTGGTGAGGTTGAATGCGTAAAAATTACGACCGGGATGTGCTTCCAGTCCGGATGTTCTTTCAGTTGGGTCAACAACTCACAACCGGTGATGTGGGGCATCTTCAAATCCAGCAAAATCAGGTCCGGTTTCGGAGCGATGGCGTTTAAACGTTCTTGCAGGAAAAAACCGTCCGAATAGAGCTGAAAGGTGTAATCAGGCAGGTAGCGCGCATTGATCCATTCATACAGAATCAGATTCTCGTCGTTATCTTCAATAAAACAAAGCGTAGGGTTTTCACCCACCGGCACCAGACGGGGGGCCATAACCGACCGCTTATCTGATCCAGAATTTTCCATAACGTTTCCGTGAGTTTATTTAAATGGATGCTTTCAACGACTCACTGGCGAACAATTATTATGCAAAACTTTTCAGAATAAATACTTAGTTATTTTCCGGTATTTTGTCGCATTACTTACTTATTTTCCAGTACTGCCACTGTCAGTCGGCTGATGCAGACGAGTTTCCCCGCTTCGTCCGTAATGCGAATGTCCCAGATGTGCGTCGTCCGGCCCACGTGGATCGGCGTTACTTTGCCGTAGACCCACCCTTCTTTTACCGAACGAATGTGATTGGCGTTGATTTCCAGGCCCACAGCCCGCTGGCGGGTCGGATCATCGAGTTGCGTCACCGAGGCCACACTGCCCAGGGTTTCGGCCAGCACTACCGATGCGCCCCCGTGCAAAATCCCGAACGGCTGGTGGGTCCGGTGGTCGACGGGCATCCGGGCGGTTATAAACCCGTCGCCGAGTTCGGTTAACTCGATTCCCAGGTGATGAACAATGGAGTTTTTATGAAATTGCTGCAGGGATTCTAAAGTCCAGTCCGGCTTCATTGTGTGAAGAATTTTTCGTAATTTTGCAGGCGTTTTGCCAGACAGATCGAAGCTGTCACGGTGTGAAATAGCAAATTTAAAATGTAAAATGAGAATTAATAAAGTATTCTAGCGGCCGGTTTTTCATTTCGCAGACCGTTTAACTTTTCCATTTTACATTTACCGGAATACCTATTACAACCTCAGAGGATTGGAACAAAAAACGATATATCTCATTCGCCACGGCGAAACGGATTACAACCGACAGGGCATTGTTCAGGGCAGTGGCGTAGATTCAGATCTGAATGCGATGGGACAGGCCCAGGCCCAGGCTTTTCATCAGGCGTATCAGCACATCCCGTTTGCCAAAGTATACACCTCAAAACTCCGGCGCACGATGCAGTCGGTACGGTTTTTCATCGATGCCGGCATTCCCCACGAAAGCTATGAGGGCCTCAATGAGATTAGCTGGGGTGCCCGCGAAGGCAAAACACCCAACAGCTTCGACAACGAATATTACCGTACGCTGATTGAAAACTGGGCGGCTGGCCACACCGACTACCCGACCGAAGACGGTGAAAGTCCGGAGCAGGTTGCCCGGCGCCAGAAACCCGTGATCGACCTTATCCTTTCCCGCCCCGACGAAAACCCGGTTCTGGTCTGCATGCACGGCCGGGCCATCCGCATTTTGCTGTCGTGGCTGATGAACGAATCCCTGGCAACCATGGATTTATACGAACACAGCAATTTGTGTCTCTATAAACTGATCTACGATTACGACACCAGCGAATTTACGATTGAAGTTTCCAACGATAGCACCCACCTGCTGGCGCTGGTCATGCATCAATAAGGTGTTCATTTTTTGTCATCGGAAAAACGCCAGCGGTTACATAACTAAAAACCGGCAACTGACAATTCTATATTACCACTCCTGTAATAATAGCCCCACTTCATCCACAAACTTGTATATTCGTTATAGGTACAATGTTTTTGGAGTTGATTTCTGAAGTGAGCGCATGTCTAAAAATAGAATATATTGGTTTTGTCAGATAGTCGGGTGGACGATGCTCATCATGGCAGAGTTCGCTATTTTTACATTTGGAGAAGGATACAAGTCTGATTTTTTTTACGAAGCGATTGCCACCATCATTCTGTGTATTCTGCTAACCCACCTGTACCGCCTGATGATCAAACGATGGCGGTGGGTTCAGTTGCCTTTCTTTCAGCTCGTGCCACGGGTCATTTTATCGGTTTTTGTTCTGGCCGTCATCATGACCATCATCAACCTTCCCATTGATAAACAGGTGCTTCCGGAATACCTGTCCGACGAACCGTCCATCGTTTTAGGCTATTTGTTAAACTGGGGGAAATGCATGTTGGCGTGGGTACTGAGTTATACGGCTTATCATTATGTGGAACGCTCGCGCGATGCCGAAATTGAAAAAATCCTGTTGAAAACCTCCATTCGCGAGTCCGAAGCCAAGGTTCTGCGGTCGCAGCTCAACCCGCATTTTGTTTTCAACGCCCTCAACAGCATCCGCGCCCTGGTGCTCGAAAATCCGACCAAAGCGCAGCAAAGCATCACCCAACTCTCCAATATTCTCCGCAACTCGCTGCTGGCCGACCGCCGGAAAACCGTTGAACTGCGGGAAGAAATCAAAACCGTCGAAGATTATCTGGCCCTCGAAAAAGTCCGCTACGAAGACCGTTTGAGTTGCCGCCTGGAGATCGATCCGAAAACCCAGTATTTGCAGGTGCCGCCCATGATGTTTCAAACGCTGGTTGAAAATGCCATCAAACACGGCGTTCAGAAGGCCATTTCCGGCGGTTTTGTCGAACTGACCACCTGGCTGGAAGACCGTCTGCTATACATCCGTATCCGCAATACCGGCGTGCTGGGCAACACGGAAGCTTCGTCCGGCTTCGGACTCAAAAATACCTCCCAACGGCTTGAGTTGCTCTATGGCCCCGAAGCCACCTTTCGCATTCAGCAGGAGTCCGCCGACGTCGTCTGTGCCGACGTGGTCATTCCGCTGCAATCCGCTGGTGTATTTAAACGAACGGAAGAATTGAAACGGGTTTAAAGTTTGTCGTTTAAAGTTTAAGGTTTGACGTTTAACGATCCCAGTAATAACCTTAAATGATAAACGCTTTAAACGTTAAACTCGAAACCTTAAACAAAAAAAAATGAAGACCCTTATCGTTGACGACGAGCGGCTGGCTCGCAATGAACTCCGCCGATTGTTGGATAATTTCCCTAAAATTGAAGTGATCGGTGAGGCTGCCAACGCCGACGAAGCCCTCAAACTGATCGATGACCTTCAGCCGGAATTGCTATTTCTGGATATTCAGATGCCGGGGAAAAACGGTTTTGAGTTGCTCTCAGCCATTGACGGCAAATCGCCGGAAGTCATTTTCACAACGGCCTACGACGAATACGCCATCACGGCTTTTGAATACAATGCCCTGGATTACCTGCTCAAACCGATTGAATTAAACCGGTTGTCGGAAGCCATCAACCGCATCGAGGAGAACAGCCATGCCCCCGAAACGGAAGCCCCGCGCCGGGACACGAACAAGGTGCTGGGCGAAAACGACCAGGTGTTTGTCAAGGACGGCGAGAAATGCTGGTTTGTCAAACTCGGGAAAGTCCGGTTGTTCGAGTCGATGGGCAATTACGTCCGGCTGCATTTCGACGATCAGAAGCCTCTGGTGCTGAAGTCATTGAACAGCCTGGAAGACCGCCTAGACCCCAACACGTTTTTCCGGGCCAACCGCAAGCACATCATCAACCTGCCGTGGATCGACAAAATTGAGCCGTGGTTCAGCGGTGGCCTGCTGGTGACCTTGAAAGGGGGCGACAAGATCGAAATCAGCCGCCGTCAAGCCATCCGGTTCAAGGAACTAATGAGCCTTTAATGGGTTAAGAGTTAAAAATTAAGAGTTAAGAGTTAAAAGGAGCCGCCGTTGGCCGGCTGACGCAGTCACTTGGCAGCGCACCTCTTAACTCATAATTCATTCAACGCGGCCCGGGCTTTGTTGTCGATGCTGTTTTTGTATTCGTGTTTTTTGTAACTCAGTGCCTTCTGAAAGTACTGCCGGGCTTTGGGCAGGTTGCGCTTTTGCTGGTAGATATAACCGAGTTGCAGGGCAGAGGTCGCGCCGTGCGATAACTGATCGGTTTCGCTCAGAATCACGGCGCGCTCAAAATACGGCAAGGCTTCGTCGGCATCGCCCGCGCGCTGGTAAATCCGGCCTTTGCGGTAATTAAATTCGGCCTTCTCGTTCAGGAGCGGAAACGAGGATTCGGTGTAATTTTTTAAAGTCGTCAGGGCAGTATCATAAAAACCGCCATCGGTGGCCAACCGGGCCTTCATCAGAATTTTCTGCCGGGGCGAAACGCCTTTTTTAAAATAGGATTCCGCAAATTTCTGAGCCGCTTTGTCCGACTCCACGACGGCACCGCCTATCTGACTAACCTGCCGGAGGTAAGGCAGGGCTTTGGCGTCGTCGTCCTGGAGCCAGTAGCACAGAAACAGTTTGTAATACGTGTCTTTCAGGAAGTTAACACCTTTGTATTGACTCAGAAAGGTACGGTAAACCGTGGCCGCCTGTTGATAATCAGCTTTCTGGAGCAGGATGTCGGCTTTTAAATCCTCCAGAATCGGGAATGAGAGGTAATCGGGGGCGGTGGGCCGGTCGGTCAGAAAAGCCAGGGCGTCCTCACTCCGAGCGTCTTTCATGAATACGGAAGTAGCAAAAAAACTCAGCAGCAGGTTATCCGGATTGTCTTGCACCATCTTTTTAAGACTGGCCGCATCTGCTGCCGTAAATTTCAGCACATACGCCCGGATCAGCAGATCGATCAACCGCGCTTCGGTTTGGAAAATGGCGTCTTTCTGGGAAACCGTCCGAAGTTCCTGCATTCCTTGTTTGATGTTCCCGCGCAGGCCCAGCATTCGGGTCACCCAGGTATAATTATCGGGAACCGCGCCAATCATGACGTGCAACAACCCAAGGGATTTGTAGGTGGGCAAAAAACCGGGGAATTTTTTGCGGTTTTCCTCCAGCAGTTTATACGCCCGGATAACGTCCCAACAGGCGCTGACTTCCTGCCCGAATTTGAGCTTGACAAACGCCCAGTGTAACCGCACTTCGGCCTGCGCAAACCGCTGCCAGGGTGAATTTTCGTCCAGATCCCGGAGTTGGTCGAGCCGCTGATCCTCCCGGTCCGACCACTGGTTGTAGAGCTTCCGGTCGTCCGAAACCAGCAGGGTGACCATATCGGCCAGATTATCGACGTAAATCGCCACGCCATTTTCACGCGTCAACTCGCCGGCCAGCGTCCGCCGACCGTCCTGTACTTTCAGTTTCAGCACGTCGGCATAAGCGCGCTGGA
This sequence comes from Larkinella punicea, assembly GCF_003334855.1. Lineage (GTDB taxonomy): Bacteria > Bacteroidota > Bacteroidia > Cytophagales > Spirosomataceae > Larkinella > Larkinella punicea. Next base: position 2,973 of record NZ_QOWE01000026.1, on the reverse strand, counting down.
GCGTGGGCGTGAAGTCAAAATCGGCGGCCTGGAGCGGGGTATACGTCCCAACAAAAGCCAGCAAAAGCAATAGAATCCGCATGGTGCGAAAGTAAGAATTTCTGAACCGGTTTCGGGGCTGTTCCCGGAACAGGGATACAAAAAAAGGCCACCACCCGGCGACCTTTTCATGGAAAAGAATATGATCAATTACCGACGCGACGATACCGGTTCGGGAACGCCTTCGACATCGGCAAACACCCGTCCGCAATGCTCGCAAACGATAATTTTCTTTTTATCCCGGATGTCGGCCTGCCGCTGGGGTGGCACAACGTTGAAGCAACCGCCACACGCACCGCGTTTCACGACCACAACCGCCAAGCCGTTCAGGGCGTTTTCCCGGATTTTATTGTAAGACTTCAGCAGGCGCTCTTCGATGTGCGTTGCCTGGTCGTCACGGTCTTTCAGTAAGGCTTTCTCCTCATCCCGGCTTTCGGACGTGATTTGGTTCAGCTCCTGCATTTTCGCTTTCAGATCTTCCTTGCGTTCGTCCAGCGCCGACTGCGTTGCTTTAATTTCCTCCTGCTTGTTGCGGATTTTAAACGAGGCTTCGTTGATTTTCTTGTCGGCCAGTTCAATTTCCAGGGTCTGCAGTTCCACTTCTTTCGAGATGGCGTCAAACTCGCGGTTGTTGCGAACGTTCATCTGCTGATCCTTATACCGGGTAATCAGCTTCTCCGAATCCTTTTTAATCGCTTTGTTTCGGTCGATTTCCTCCTCTAACACCTGGATATCGGCGTTGAATTTACCGATTCGGGTTTCAAATCCGGCAATATCATCTTCCAGATCACGCACCTCTTCCGGTAGGTCACCGCGGATCTTTTTTAGTTCATCAAGCTGAGAATCAATTGATTGAAGTTTAAGAAGTGCTTCGAGTTTTTGAGCAATCGTCAGTTCCATTCGTGCGGTTTTATCTGCCTATAAGTAGTATAGCACCGGGTTGGTGTCTATTTCGGACAAAATTACCGCAAAGGTATCATTTTTTTTCAACAAATACTGTTGAATCAAGTCTTTAGTAAATACTTCGCTTTCGTAATGTCCAATGTCTGCAATGATAATACGCGAGTCGGCGTCAAAAAATTCATGGTATTTGTAATCCGCCGTAATAAATACGTCGGCCCCGGCCTTTAGCGCGTCATTCAGTAAAAAACCGCCTGCTCCTCCGCACACTGCCACCCGACGCACCGGCAGCCCGCGCAAAGCCGTATGGCGAATCACCGACAGGTTCATCTGCGTTTTCAGATGGGCTAAAAAATCCACTTCGCTGAGCGGTTCCGGCAGTTCACCCACCGCTCCTGAACCCACTTCCTGATTTTCGTTCGTCAGGGCGGTCAGGTAATAGGCGACTTCTTCGTAGGGATGCGCTTTCCGCAAAGCCGCCAGCACTTTAGGCTGAAGGTAGGCTGGAAAAATGGCTTCAATCCGGTTCTCGTACGCCCGGGTGTCTTCGCCCGACTTTCCAAGCGCAGGCTTCGATGTATCATTCCCCCTGAATGTGCCCGTTCCTTCGGTCCGAAAACTGCAATGGTCATACTGCCCGATCTGCCCGACGCCGGCTTCGTATAGCGCATTTAAAACCGTTTGCGTGGCTTCTTTGAACGCCGGTCCCTCCTGCTCGTTCGGCACAAACGTGACCAGTTTCATCAATACGTCCGATTTCGGGGCCAGAATCCGCACCTTCTGCAATCCCAGTTGGTCGGCAATCCTGAAACTCACGCCACCCGCGATGTTGTCCAGATTGGTATGGGCGGCATAGAGGGCCACGTCATTTTTGATGGCCTTGATCACCACCCGCTCCACGTAATTGCGACCGTTGAACTTTTTCAAACCCCGGAACACAATCGGATGATGGGCCACGATGAGGTTGCAGTTTTTCCGGATCGCTTCCTCCACCACGGCTTCCGTAACGTCGAGGGTGACCAGAATGCCGGTTACTTCGGCGGCAGCATCCCCGACGATCAGCCCCGCATTGTCGTAGCTTTCCTGATAGGCCAGCGGAGCCCAGGCTTCCAGGCAGGTCGTGATGTCGCGTATTGTCATTTTAGGCCATAGCGTTCCGCCAGGATGTTCAGGTGATGCCGTTCGTGTCCGGCCAAAATGGAGAAGAAGGCGCGGGCAGACAAGGGCGAGCCGTTGGCGGTTCCGATCCGTTGCTGGGCTTCTTCCGCCAGGCTTTCGGCCAGGGCCAGAGTCGATTGCCGAACGAAACCGTAGTGCGTCACCAATTGCTGTTGCGACTGCGCGCTGAAGTTGGCGTTGTCGACATACACGTTTTCGTCAAAACCCGGCAGCGATTGCTGCTCCCCCCGTGCAATACACAGCGCACGGTAGACAAAAATCCGCTCGGTGTCGATCATATGGCCCAGCATTTCTTTCGGCGACCACTTGCCTTCGGCATACCGGTAGTCCTGCTGAACGACGGTTAGATTTTTATACAAACTTTCTACCATCGCCTGCTGCTGCCGCAAAAGATCAATAACGTTCTCGGTATCAACCAGATCGATGTATTTGGCAAAAAAGCTCCCTGCCGGGTACTCAGTCGGAAATGGTTTTTTCATCCTTTTTATCTGTTTTTTTTTGGCAAAGGTATTGCGTAATGTCTAAAAGCAGCTACCTTTGCACCACGTTTTCAGGAAATGAAGGCGGAATAAAAATGGATCGGTAGTTCAGTTGGTTAGAATGCCGCCCTGTCACGGCGGAGGTCGCGGGTTCGAGTCCCGTCCGATCCGCCAACTACAAGACCAAAACGCCAGCTTCAAAAGAGCTGGCGTTTTTTTATTCAACCCAAACCGGATCAAGAGCAAAAGGGATCAAGAGCAAAAGTTGTGGAGGGCGTAGGATTTTTTTAGGTTTGTGTTTTTGATCAAACCTGTATTGTTTTGGAGAGTTTCTTGCCCCTGATTCAGTTCCTGTTACCCGAGTTCATCCTGGAAA
>NZ_QOWE01000025.1 GCF_003334855.1 Larkinella punicea | reverse complement strand
ACGCACTAATGTCTAAACTGGTTAGGCTTTTGAAATGACGAGGATTGCGTTGAATGTGTTGGTAAGTTAACATGCCGCAAATTTCGTCAACCAAAACCATAATCACTTAATCGGCATAAACTCTATTTATTATTCCTTTTATTTTCCCGTTGAAAATAATCACACTGCGTTTTCAATACACACTCCGGGCATGTGGGGTAGCTCCAGGTACAAACCCGCTGGCCGTGCCAATAAAAGTGTCGAATGATTTTTATCAGAACAACCGAATGTTTATCGACTTGGTTAATTGTCGTTGTACTTTTGCAGTTCTTAACAGCCCATTCTGCGAACCCCAATGACGACACCTTTCCTTCGTAAATCCCTTTTTCTGTGTCTGCTGACATTCCTGGCCCTTAGCGGTTTTTCCCAAATCCCTACCCAGACCATTCGCGGAACCGTCTACGACGCCAGCCAGAATCGTCCGCTGGTCGGTGCTTCTGTGGTGGTTCAGAATTCAAAAACGGGCAATGCCAATTCGGGCGCGATCACGGATGAACAGGGCCATTTCCGGCTGACCAACATTGCTATAGGCCGTCATCAACTCAGTGTTTCGTTCGTCGGGTACGAACCATCGGTTATCAATGAAGTGCTGGTGGAATCCGGCAAGGAACAGGTGCTGGAAATTTACCTGCAACCCGGCATAACCCAACTGGGCGAAGCCACCGCCATTGGCACCCGCACCGACCGCACGATCAGTGCCGAACACATCACCATCGAACAGGTGCTGCGGTTTCCGGCCAGCTACCTCGACCCGGCCCGGCTGGCGACGGCCTACGCGGGCGTGGTGACAACCAACGATGGCACCAACAACATTTCCGTGCGTGGCAACTCGCCCAACAGCCTGATCTGGCGGCTCGAAGGCGTCGAAATCGTGAACCCCAACCACCAGAGCAACGCCGGGACCATTGGCGACCGGCCCACGGCAAACGGCGGTGGCGTCAACATGCTGAGCGCCCAGTTGCTCGGCACAACCCGCTTTCTGACGGGGGCTTTCTCGCCCGAATACGGCAATTCGGTCGGTGGCGTCATGGACATGAGCCTGCGCCCGGGCAACAACGAACGCCATGAATTCATCGCCCAGGCGGGGTTGATCGGCCTTGATCTGGCGGCAGAAGGACCGATTTCGAAGCAGAAAGGGTCGTCGTATCTGGTCAATTACCGGTATTCCCTTACGGGTCTGCTCGGCGCGATGGGCGTCACGTTCGGGGGTGAAGACATCCGGTTTCAGGATCTGTCGTTCAACCTGACCTTCCCGACCCGCAAAGGCGGACGGTTTACGGCGTTTGGCGTTTTGGGCAACAGCAGCAACGATTTTACGGCCCTGGCCGCCGAAGAACAGACGCAGGACAAAGACCGCAACACCATCTCGTTCACGACGAAAATGGCCGCCGGAGGCTTGACCCTCTCCCAGCCCATCGGAGCGCGCTTGTTGTGGAAAACCGCCCTGGTGTTGTCGGCCAACAACAGCGCCCGGAATCTGGAATCGCCGGGCGATGCACGCTTCCGGTCGAACTACGAAATGGACGACCAATCTGGTTCGCGGTATTCGCTGACGAGTTCGCTGAACTACCAGATCAATGCCCGGAACAGTTTCAAAGCCGGTTTGTATCTGACCCGAGCCTATAATTCGGTGGGTGTCTGGAAAGATGTGAACCCTTTTTTCATCGGAAGTTCGGCGAACAATTCCCTCTTCAGCGGTTCAATGGAGGGCTGGATGATTCAGCCGTATGTGAATTACCAATGGTTGCCGGTGGATAACGTGACGGTGAATGCGGGTTTGTTTTACAACACGTTTACCTTCAACCAAAGCCGGTCACTCGAACCCCGGGCGTCGGTTCGCTGGGAAGTGCGGCCGGGAAAAGCCCTGACGGTGGCGTACGGTTTACACAGCCAGCCGCAACTGCCGCAGGTGTATCTGGCGAAACGGAATCCGGATAACAAAATGCTGTTTAACAACGAAGACCTGGGCTTTACCAAAGCGCACCACATCGTCGCGGGGTACACACACCAGCTCAGTCCGGATAGTTACTGGAAAATCGAAGGCTATTCGCAAATGCTGTTCGACGTACCGATCAGCACCGTTTCGGGCAGTAAGTTTTCGGCGGTGAACCTCATCGAAGCTTACGTCAGTGAACCGCTGGTCAATGCCGGAAAAGCCCAAAACCGGGGCGTTGAATTGACGTACCAGAAATATTTATCGAAAAACTATTACGTGCTGGCGTCCGGTTCGGTCTACGATTCGCGGTATCAGGCCGCCGATGGCGTCTGGCGCAGCACCCGGTTCGACGGCGGTTTTACGTCGGGCCTGACTGCCGGGAAAGAGTGGACGAAAAGCCGCGAAACCCGAAGCCGGATCTGGGGCGTCAACGGCCGCATTTCGTACCTGGGCGGTTTGCGCGACCGCCCGATCGATGCGGTTTTGTCGCAACAGGCTGGCACAACCGTCTACAGCAGTGAGGAATTCAGCGTGCATTTCCCGGCGTATTTCCGGACCGATCTGCGGATTTACTGGAAAAAAAGCAAAGCCCGGTACAGCCGCACGCTCTCGCTCGATTTGCAGAACCTGACCAACGCTCAGAATGCTTTTTACAGCTACTTCGATGCCTTTCAGGGAAAAGTCGTGCAGAAATACCAGTTGGGGTTGATTCCGATTCTGAATTACCGCTGGGAATTTTAATAAAGAAAACCGTGTAATCTTTATGGAAAACCTATTCAGCTCCGGATCAATTTGTAAATTAACACTAGCTAAGGGATCCTTGGCCGCGTAGCGGACGGATGTTTGTAGCAAAATGAACCACCCGATTCCTCCGCGTGCCTTTGGGTACGCAAAAGTGCAGAAGATTGCGTACCCAAAGGCACGCGAGCATAAAAACCTCATTTTACTACAAACATCCGTCCGCTACGCGGCCAAGAATCCCATAATTCGTTTTGATTAACAAGTTGGTATAAAGAATCCGGCCTATTTCTCCGGAAACGGCCGGTATTTCACGAAGATGTTAATCCAAACGCGACGCGCTAACCGGAAGAAAAATGGCGTCAGGATAATCAGCGATGGTATGAGTCCCCACAGATAGGCGATTACATCGACTTCCAACAAAACGCCAACCAACACGAAGGTGGTGATGATCCAGGCCACGTAAAACGAATAACTGACGTAGAGTGAGCCGGTGTAAAAACCGGGTTCCGGCTCGAAACTCTGGCCACAAACAGCGCAATTTTTGTGCATCTGATCGAATTTCTTCAGATTAAACGCACTTTTGGTTACAAAAAAGTCTCCCTCATGACAATAGGGACATTTGTTGAATAGAATGCTGTATAGCTTATTTCCTTTTCTCATAGTCAGCAATGGTCGGGCGACTCTCCTACCCGGAAAGTCTAAAAGTAGTCGGATTTGCTGGTAATTTCATGAACCGTAGTCCTTCATCGTATTCAAATCCGTAAAGATGATACGAGAATGGTTTGAAAAAAAGATGATTTTACTCACAAAATCAAACCCGTTCGGGCGGTAGGTTTGTTAAAAATTTTAAAACTGTTCGTTCGTCATTCTGTTTCCATACCATGCACAATCTGGTTCCCATTGTTAGCCCGGAGCAGGCCGTCGAAGTAATTCAATCCGGCAATCGGGTGTTTGTTCACAGCGTTGCCCAAACGCCCCACCGGCTGATTGCAGCCATGGTCGGGCGAGCTTCAGCCGCCGGGCTGCGTGACATTGAGGTGTGTCATATGCACACGGAAGGCCATCTGCCGTATTGCGAAGACCAGTACGCCGGGATTTTCAGGCCGAATTCGTTTTTCATCGGGGCCAACATGCGCAAGCAGGTCAATGCCGGCATCGCCGATTACGTTCCGATTTTTCTAAGTGAAATTCCGTTGCTGTTCCAACGACATATTCTGCCCCTCGATGTCGCCCTGATCCAGGTTTCGCCCCCCGATCAACACGGTTTCTGTTCGCTCGGCCCCTCGGTAGACATTTCATTAAGCGCCGTTAAATCAGCCAAATACGTGATCGCCCAGATTAATCCGAACGTTCCGCGGACACACGGTGACGGCATTATCCACGTCAAAACGATCCACGCGGCTGTGGAATGCGACGATCCATTGTACGAAATGCCGCTGAAACCGGCGACTGTGACCGAACAGAAAATTGGCCGCTTCGTGGCTGAATTGGTGGAAGATGGTGCCACGCTGCAAATGGGCATCGGCGGGATCCCGAACGCGGTGCTGGCCGAGTTGATTTATCACAAAAAGCTGGGGATTCATACCGAAATGTTCTCCGATGGCGTGATCGATCTAGTGGAACGGGGCGTCATCACCAACGAGTGCAAAAAGGCGATTCCGTATAAACTGGTCTCCTGTTTCGCGATGGGAACGCGCCGGTTATACGATTTTATCAACGACAATCCTGCCGTGGTGATGAAGGAAGTAACTTACACCAATGACACGGCCATCATCCGCCGGAATCCGAAAGTGACGGCCATCAACAGCGCCATCGAAGTGGATTTGACGGGTCAGGTGTGCGCCGATACGATTGGGACCTACCAGTATTCCGGGGTTGGTGGTCAAATGGATTTTGTGCGGGGAGCCTCACTTTCGGAAGGGGGAAAACCGATCATTGCCCTGCCCTCCGTAACGAAATACGGTGAAAGCAAGATTGTGCCGTTCCTGAAAGAAGGGGCTGGCGTGACGACCACCCGCGCCCACGTTCACTACATCGTGACCGAATACGGCGTAGCCTATCTCTACGGCAAGAACCTCCGCCAACGTGCCCGCGCGCTCATCAACATCGCCCACCCCGACCACCGCGAGTCGCTGGAACGGCAGGCACACGAGCGGTTTAAGGTGTTCGAGTAAGCGGTTTTTGGGATGGTTGGACTGGTTGCCTGTTTTGGGAAGGGATTTAAAATCCTTCCCAAAACAGGCAATTCTTTTTTAACAGCTTTACCTTAACTGGCGTCAGGACTACAATCTGCACATTGATAAGAAACCGCTCGTTCTAAACGACTTATCTTCGAAAATTCAGGGCACGGGCCTACCGGTTTTTTCATACAATTTCATAGGATTTGACAGAAACAAGCCTTTTGTCTGAGTCGAAAAAGGAGTATTCAAAACTTAATTTGTAAATTAAGCCATCGATTTGCCTTTGTATCGACTCAATACTATTTCAACGTCCCGGATGGTCACTTTTAAATTTTACAATTACACAACCAGTCTTCTTTTTCTCTTTTTTTATTTACATCTATTCTCGTCTTATTCTCAGACTTTAGAAATCAGAACATTACAAAAAAAACTCATAAACTCCCCGGATAGTATAACCTACATTGATCATCTAAATAACATTGGGTTTATCATGCACATGAAAAGTGCGGATAGCTGTCTCATCTACGGGATAAAAGTCAAAGCGATGGCAGATCGGCATAATTATCCCAAAGGCAAAGCCGACGCCATTTGTAACATAGCAACGGCTTTTTTTTAAAAGGACTCTACAGTCAAGCCCTCTCTTCGTATACAAAAGCTCTTTTGGAATATGAAAGTGTATCTGACACAATTGGAGTTTCTCATATGCTAATGAATTCTGCTGTCGTTTACGAAGTGTTGGGCGACACGCCCAATTCCTTAAAATTTTCCAGAAATTCTTTGAATAAAGCAGCGGGGCTCTACAGTGATTCTGTCAAAAGCATGTTATATGCCAACTATAGTTTCCTCATGCCAAAATCGACTTCAGACTCATCCGATTTCTATTTAACCAAAGCCCAGGAAATAGCAATCCGGTTTAAGGACCAGCGTTCTCAACTTTTTATAAACCAGCTAAAAAGCGATAAGTTTTTAGAGAAAGGCGATACGCAGAAAGCATTAACGGTTATTTTAGAGGCTTTACAGATAGCACAACGAAATAAATGGGAATATCATGAGATTGTCGGACTGGATTATTATGCCCATTATTTTTTAAAGTTAAAAAAAATAGATAGCGCCATTATCTGCTACAACCGGAGCTACAATTTGGCAAAAACAAACGGTTTTATTACTTTTAAAATAGAGATTTTAAAATCGTTACAAAAATGTTATGAATTAAAAGGAGACAAGGAAAATAAAGCAGCAACTAATAACTTACTAGTTGCTGCACTCGAAGAAGAAAAAAATAGCAATAAAAATTTTATTGGAGATTATTTCACCTATTACAACACCCAGCAGGAGTTGAATAATTTGGCCACACAAACAAAAAATAACCGCTGGGTCATTGCCCTTCTGGTTGGGTTTTCAATTCTATTGAGTAGTATCCTTATCTTTATTTATGTTCTTTATAAAAAATTGCGAAAAAGTGCTAGCCTACAAATCGTGTTAAATGAAAAAATAACAAAGCAGAACATCTTACTAACTCAGTCAGATGAGTTTAAAGCAAAATTAGTTTCTATGCTGGCTCACGATTTCAGATCTCCACTCGCCACAACCTTGAGCATGGCAAGTCTAATGAAGGAGGAGAATACTTTCAACAAAGCAGAACTGACTGTATTTTATAATTCCCTGGAAAGTGAAGTCAATACGTTGTTGCGAACCTTTGACAGTATTTTACAATGGGTAAAAAAACAATATTCAGGCTATACTGCTACGCTGGAAAATGTTGAACTACACGGTTTAATTGAAGAAGCAGCCGCCATTCATCAAAGTCTTTTTCATTCTAAAAAACTAACTTTTTCAAATCTGATTGATAAAACTATAACCTTAACCACTGACAAGGAAATCATTCAGTTTATCAATAGAAATCTGATCCACAATGCGATCAAATTCTCTCCGGAAGGCGGCACAATCACTGTCGCTCTTGAAAAATCTGATACCGAAATTCTTGTTTCTATAAAAGATGAAGGTAGTGGAATGACCCCCGATCAAATAAATCGGTTATTTTCATTTGGCACCACAACCCGCAGCCCAGTGGACCAAAGTGCGGGTGTTGCCTTGACGATTTGCAAAGATTTTATAACGAAAGTACACGGTAGAATATGGGCGGAAAGTATACCTGGGCAGGGGTCCATTTTCTTTTATGCCCTACCCAACTAATGTCCATCATCAACTCCGAATCAATTTCCGCTTTATTCCCCAAACAAAACCGCCAGCATCCGCGCAAATTCCGTTTGGAGCGGTGCCGAAATGATAATTTCTTTGTTCGAAACCGGGTGCTTAAACCGGATTTCCTGCGCGTGCAACAACATGGTTTCCATCCCGAAATGCTCTTTAAACAGCTTATTCTGTTTGTTGCAACCGTGTGGCCGGTCGCCAATGATTGGGTGGAAGATGTGCGCCAGGTGCTTCCGGAGTTGATGAAAACGGCCGGTTGTGGGCTTTAATTCCACGAGCGAATACCGGGAGGTCGCGTGTTTTCCAAACGGCAAAGCCACTTCAGTACGTTTGAGCGTTTTCAGTTTTGTAAAAGCGTCCTGAGTCACGCCGTCGTCGCGCCGGAGCGGATAGTCGATTTCCAGTTCATCGTCGGTATAACCCCGCACTATGGCCAGGTAGGTTTTATGCACGGTTCCTTCGGCAAACTGCTGCTGCATGACGGAATTCATCATTTCATTCAACGCAAAGAGCAGAACGCCCCCGGTTTTTCGGTCCAGCCGATGAACGGGATACACCCGCTGTCCCAACTGATCGCGCAGGAGTTGAACCGCAAATTCGCTGGCATCGCTGGCGATCATCGACCGATGCACCAGCAGTCCGTGCGGTTTGTTAATCGCCACCAGATCAGGAGACTGATACATAATTTCGAGCGGTTTTCGCTCGTGGGATACTTCTAAAACCGGTTGCTCCCCCATCAATACTTCGCCATCAGGTTCAATAATTTCCGGTCCAGCTTGTGGCCGTGCCAGTCTTCATACGCCACGTCGGCCCGTTTGGAATCCAGCACCCCAAAATCTCCGCTGAATTCCCAGAGCGCAAACCCGATGCCGTTACTTGTCAAAATGTCGAGCACATCGCCAAACCAGGCCAGAAAAACGTCGTGCGGGGTTTGGTTCCAGGCGCCACATTCGCCACAATGCACGCCCACGCCTTTGTTGACCAGCTCGATCCACGGTTTGTAAAACGTTTCCAGCATCGCGCGGCTCAGGTATTTATCGCCCACCTGTCCCGGCCACTTCGGCATCGGCAGATTTTCGGGATCTTTGTTGGCCCAGGGGGCTTTGTAGTGCGAAATAATGCCCGGATTGTAGCCCCGGCAGCTTTGCGCAATGTCCAGATCGGTAATTTCAGGAATCACCGACGAACCCACATCGTTGCCATCGGCAATCACCAGGTGCTTCGGGTTTTCTTTGCGAATGGCTTCCAGAGCCGCCAGCGCCACTTTCCGGTATACGGCACCCGGCACCGAACTGCGTTTGGAAAGCTGGTCGTTCATGTCTTCGCGCATACTCGGCTCGTTCAGCAGATCGAAGCTGATTTTCTGTGACGACACGGTTTTGTAGCGTTTTGCCCAGTAGTTCCAGTGGAAATTGAAAGCGTCCTGTGCGGGCTGATCGGTCCAGAGGTTGTAGGGTTCGTGAAAACCGGCGTTGACACAGTAGCCCGGTGCGCGGTGCAGATTCAGGCTGACGTGGAGGTTGTGTTTATGGGCCATCGCCACCAGCTTGTCGATCCGGTCCACGGCCTGCTCGTCGATCTGATAGACTTCGTCGGGTGTGATGTTGCGGCTCCGGTCGAATTTCAGATAGGCCGGATAGGCCATCGGCAGCCGGACAAAATCGAATCCCCAGTCGCGCATCCATTTAAAGTGTTCTTCGGCAGTCGGCTTCCGGCCCTGCGCCGGATTGGGTGAGAAAAAATCCAGCAGGTTAAAGCCTTTCCATTTCGGCAGTTTGTTTTTGGCCGCCGGAGCCGACGACGCGGCTAAAACCGCCGGGCCGGAAGCAGTAACGGCGGTGGCCAGGAGTCCGGTCGTTTGAAGAAAAGTCCTGCGTTGCATAAAGGGTCGGAATCAGTACAGCACAAACTTACGCAAAACCAAACCGGCAAACATGGAAAAGTTATCATACTGTTAAATTGAGCGGCTTTTTGTCATTTCAGTACGAAAAAAAAGTATCTTTACTAACCCACAACTCTCAACCCGAAATGACGGACAGCAGAAGAGAATTTCTTAAAAAAGCCGCCTTGCTAGCCGGTGGCACGAGCCTGTTTCAGGCTCTCCCCGATTCCATCCAGAAAGCCCTCGCCATCGACCCCCAGCCGGGCAGCACCTTTCAGGATGCCGAACACATCGTCATTCTGATGCAGGAAAACCGCTCCTTCGACCATTGCTACGGGTCGCTGCGGGGTGTTCGGGGCTTCAACGATCCACGGGCGATTACGCTGCCCAACAAAAACCCGGTTTGGCTCCAGACCAATGCCGCCGGCGAAACCTACGCCCCCTTCCGGCTGAATTTGAAAGATACCAAAGCCACCTGGATGAGTTCGCTCCCCCACTCCTGGACCAATCAGGTGGATGCCCGCAACGACGGAAAATACGACAAGTGGCTGGATTCCAAACAGTCGGCCCGGAAAGAATATGCCAAAATGCCCTTGACAATGGGCTATTACAACCGGCAGGACATTCCGTTTTACTACGCCCTGGCCGATGCCTTTACGGTTTGCGATCAGAATTTCTGTTCGTCCCTGACCGGCACCACGCCCAACCGGCTTTACCTCTGGACCGGCACCATTCGGGAAAAACCGGACCGGAACGTGAAAGCCAACGTCCGGAATGAGGACGTCGATTACGGCGATCCGGCCCACTGGAAAACCTTCCCCGAGCGGCTGGAAGAAAACGGCATTTCGTGGCGAATTTACCAGAACGAACTGAGTTTGCCCGTCGGCTTTGAAGGTGAAGAAGAAGGCTGGCTGGCCAATTTTACCGACAATCCCATCGAGTGGTTCGAACAGTACAACGTTGGTTTCTCGGAAGCGTACCAGCGTTATCTGACCAAAAAACTCCCCGAACTGCCCGGCGAAATTCAGGCCTTGACGACCAAAATCAATGCGTTGCCCGAAACTTCCAGCGAACTCCCCAAACTGAAGCGGGAACTGAGCCGGAAAGAACAGGAATTGATTGTCGGCCGGGAACACCAGGTGAAATACAGCCGGGAAAACTACGCCAAGCTGTCGCAGCGGGAGAAAAACCTGCACGAGAAGGCATTTACGACCAATAAAAACGACCCGCATTACCACGAACTGACGAAGCTGAAATACCACGACGGCAGTACGGAACGGGAAGTTGAAATTCCGAAAGGCGATGTGCTGCACCAGTTTCGGGCGGATGTAAAAAACCGCACGCTGCCTACGGTTTCGTGGGTAGTGGCCCCCGAAAACTACTCCGATCACCCCGGCGCGGCCTGGTACGGAGCGTGGTACATTTCCGAAATGCTCGACATCCTGACCCAAAATCCGGATGTCTGGAAAAAGACGGTTTTCATTTTGTGTTACGACGAAAACGACGGTTATTTCGACCACGTTCCACCGTTTGTGGCCCCCCACCCCGACAAGCCCGAAACCGGCAAAGTGTCCAAAGGCATCGACACCAGCGTCGAGCACGTCTATATGGAGCATGAGTTGCAACGCAAAAGCCCGAACGCTCAGAAAGAAGCCCGGGCTGGTGCCATCGGGTTGGGGTACCGCGTGCCGCTCGTGATTGCCTCGCCCTGGAGCCGGGGCGGAAAGGTGTCGTCGGAGGTTTTCGATCACACATCCATTCTCCAATTTCTGGAAGTGTTTCTGAGCAAGAAAACCGGCAAGAAAATCGAAGAATCGAACATCAGTGCCTGGCGTCGGACGGTTTGCGGAGATTTGACCTCGGTGTTCCGGCCCTACAAAGGCGAGAAAATTCCGATGCCGACTTTTGTGGAGAAAAACGAGTTTGTCGAAAGCATTCACAAAGCCCAATTCAAGGAGTTGCCGTCTGATTTCAAGGTGCTGACGACCGACGAAATCAAGAAAATCAAACAGGCTCCCTACGCGTCTCCGCTCATGCCAAAGCAGGAGAAAGGCCTGCGGTCATCTCTGGCGATTCCGTACGAATTATACGCCGATGGGCAGTTCGATCCGGACCAAAAAGCGTTTGACATCATCCTGCAAGCGAAAAATGACGTTTTTGGCACGAAGTCGGCGGGTTCGCCCTTCACGGTGTATGCGCTGAATAACTTCGTGTCGGAAAACGAAAATGCCGAGCGCGACGTGCAGGTTCGGAATTATGCCGTAGCCGCCGGTGACCGCCTGAGCGACCGCTGGAATATTCGGGAATTCGAGAACGAGACCTACCAGTTTCGGGTCAATGGCCCCAACGGTTTTTTCCGCGAGTTTATTGGCACCGCCAACGATCCACGGGTTGCGGTTCAGTGCGACTACCAGCATACGGCCCCGCAGGCCAGGACGCTCACCGGTTCGGTTGAACTCAACATCACCAACCTCGATCCGGCCCGGGCCTACACCATTGAGGTGAAAGACAACGCCTACCAAACCGGCACCCAGACCCAAACCCTGGCCGCAGCCGGTTCGAAAGGAAGCCGGATCAGCCTGATTCTGGACCTGAGCCGTAGCTTCGGCTGGTACGATTTCAGCGTGAACGTGGCGGGTCATCCGGTTTTTGAAAAGCGGTATGCCGGTCGGGTTGAAACCGGAAAGGAAGGCTTTTCGGACCCGGTGATGGGCGGGGAGTTGGTTTGAGGAGAATCGAAAGCGAGGATTCTTTGAGCAACCGAATCAAAACCAATGCAAGCTCCATCCAATAAACCCTGATCTGCAAAGGCCAGGGTTTATTTATTTTAGCAGTAAATAGACATTGAGGCAGCACGATAGGATTGGATTAAGAAGTCGTTTGTAAAACCGGCCCCAATCCCGTTACTTGCCAATCCGTATGAAACCGTCGATCTGGAATTTCCTTCTGCTGCTGTTTTGTAGCACGGCTTTGGCCCAACCGCTTCCCACACCCACGAACCTTGCTGCGATCCAACAGGCTGAAAAACAGGTGGTCGTGCTTAACAACCCATCGGGGTTGGTGCCGGTCACTGACCTTCTGAACGTGAAAACCGCCGTTGTGAATGGCCGCTACGCCCAACAGGCGGTTTTTGACAGTCTGGCGGCTAAATACAGTCCGGTGACGGTTTTTTCACTCGGTGCGGCTCCGACCGATTCCGTTCTGTTTGACCTCCATGACCGGCTAAAACTGTACAATCTAGTTGTCATCACCTTATCCGATTCTTCGCCCTTTGGCCCGAAACTGCTGAATTTCATTGCCGATCAGCAGGCCATCAAGCAAGTTGTGGTGGTGCTGACCGGAAGCGGGAAAAACCTGGCCGGGCTGGAATCCCTGCGCTGTCCCATTATCTGGTATCCGGCCAATACCGCCGAAGGTGCCTCAGCCGCAGCCCAGATCCTGTTTGGCGGTATGGCTTCTGCCAATCGCCTTGAAACCACGTTTAGTACCCTCTTCAAAGCAGGCAGCGGGTATTCGACGCCCAAAATCCGGCTGGGGTATTCGGTCCCGGAGGCTGTAACGGTAAGTAGTAAACGTCTAAAAGTGATTGATTCGCTGATGGCGGTGGCCATTGCCGACCACGTGACCCCCGGCGCGGTGGTTTTGCTGGCGAAAGACGGAAAAGTCATCTTTCACAAGGCCTATGGGCATCACACCTACACGCGGGATGCCGTGACGAAACCCGATGATCTGTTCGACCTGGCTTCGGTCACGAAGGTCAGCGCCACCACCCCGGCGGTCATGCGGCTGCTGGATCAAAAGGCGCTGGACCTGAAAACGCCCATCAGTACCTACGTGGCCCGAACCCGGACGATTCCGGATAAAGCGACGGTCACCATCCGGGAGGCCCTGCTCCACGAAGCGGGGTATACGCCGTACATCAAATTCTACGAACAACTCAAACCGCTGGATCTCAGCTTCGACTCGTCGGCGGCCTATCCGACCAAAGTAGCCGACCGGTTTTTCCTCCGGGCCAATTATTTCGAAGAGGTCATGTGGCCCGTCACCTTGCAGTCGAAAGGCGGGACGCGGGGCAAATTCGTGTACAGTGATGTCAGCATGTACATGATGAAGGAAGTCATCGAAACGGTTTCTCACCAGAAGCTCGATGAGTTTGTGCAGAACGAGTTCTACCGGCCGCTGGGGATGACGTCGACCGGCTATTTGCCCCGAAACCGCTTTCCCCGCTCCCGCATTGTGCCGACCACCGAAAACGACAACTGGTTTCGCAACATGCGCGTGCAGGGTTACGTCAACGATCCGGGTGCGGCCATGGCGGGTGGTGTCGAAGGCCATGCCGGGCTGTTTGCCAACGCCAACGATCTGGCGATTCTTTACCAGATGTATTTGAACAAGGGTTCCTACGGCGGTCGCACCTACATCCAGCCCGCTACCGTAGATCTCTTCACGGCGGAACAATCGAAAACCAGTGGTCGGGGCTACGGTTTTGCACGGGCACCAAATCCGAAACAAGGTGCCAAAGCGTATCCGTCGGCCCTGGCCTACGGACACAGCGGGTATACCGGCACTTACGTCTGGGTTGATCCGAAATACAACCTGGTCTACATTTGCCTGACCAACCGGGTGTATCCCGACGATTCCAAAACCTACGGCAAACCCAGCCTGAACATTCGGGCGCTGATTCTGGACCGGTTTTACGAAGCCGTGGTGCAGGGCCGGTAAAACCGACCTCAAACGACCGGAATTTCTTCTTTTAGTCATTCCCAAAAGTAGCAGGGATTGACTCATTTGTGACAGCCTTTTCAGGCGTTGAAGCGGACCTTTGATTCATTCAAACGGACCACAAATCAAAACTTCATACGCCATGAAAACGCTCTCCAAATCCTTGCTCGTTGCCTTTCTGCTGACTTTGACCAGTGTCTCTTTTGCAAAGGCCGATGTCTATATGTCTTTCGTACATCCCAAAAAACCGGTCACTTTTCAGAGTAGCCTATTTACCACCACCGAAGGCAAACTCCGGATTGCGTTGAATAAACAAACCGGCGGGGCCGTCCAGGTACGGATCGTCAACCGGGCGGGGGCCGAGGTGTTCAGCAAACAAATTGGGAAAAACCGCCAAAACGCCCGGCTGCAACTGGACGTTCGCAATCTGCCCGACGGCGTCTATCAGGTCTCCATCACCAACGGCGTAGACACCACCACGCAGGAACTAACGCTGGCCACTACGCCACCGGTGACGGCCACGCCCCGACTGATCGCGTTTCAGTAAAACCGCATCGAATGGACGCTGCGGCAATATCCCGACTGATTATATCCACCCCGAAAGGCTGGCCCCGCAAGTGGTCGGCCTTTTGATTTATGCGGACTAAGCCATGTCGATCGCCAATCGTTTTGTACCTTGCTTCCGTAACCCATTAACCGCCCATGAAACGCCCTCACTCGCCCCGCCCCTTATCGAACAAATTAACCGGTTTTTTCTTTCTGACGCTCTGGCTGCTGGTTTCGGCACATCTGTCGGCTCAGGATAAAAAGAAAAGAACCGGCAAATCCGCAAACCAGGCTCCTTCTAAATCCGCTGCGGGGTATGCCGGGCCTAAGGACTGGAAACTGGGTGTTGCCCTGTATACGTTCAATCCGTTTCCGTTTCCCGAACAGCTTGCCAAAGCGGACAGCGCGGGTCTGAAATTTGTGGAAGGCTACACCTTTGGCCGGGCCGGAGCCGATCTCAGGGATTCACTCCTCATGAATCTGTCATGGTCTGGCATTGCCAAACTCAAGCAGCAGGTCAGCGACAAGGGCCTGTTGATGGAATCCATTTATTTAACCGGCGGCAAAACCATCGACAAATGGACGCACGAATTTGAATTAGCCAAAAAATTGAATGTGAAGTATGTCACCGCAGAACCGCCGGTAGATCTGTGGGACAGCGTGGATAGTCTGGCTGGCGTTTACGGCCTGAAAGTCGCTCTCCACAACCACTGGAAGGGCGTGAGCGCCTACTGGCATCCGGATTCGGTGCTGGCGGCTCTCAAAAACCATCCCAATTTCAAGGTTTGCGCCGACATCGGTCACTGGCCCAAGAGCGGCATCAATCCGGTCGAGGGGCTGAAAAAACTGGAAGGTCACCTGATTGCACTGCATTTGAAAGACATTGCCGCCTACAATGACCCCAAGCTGAAAGATGTGCCGGTTGGCACAGGCGTCATCAATTTCCCGGAAGTTTTTAAGGAATTACAGCGGCAGCACTTTACGGGTCATATTATTATTGAGCGGGATACGCAGGATAAGCCCAGCAACTTACCTTCGGTAATTCAAACGGTCCGCTATTACAACGAGCAGTTGGGCCTGACACCGAGCCGGGGAAAATAAATGTTTTTATCGAAGCTAGCCAGTATTCTGACGCCACTCATGTTGATGGCGTTTTCTAATAGAAAACCGCAAGCCAGATGGTTTCTTCGTCTTCTTTCGTCCAGTCAACCCGGTGTTTGATGTGGGCAGGCAGATTGATGTAGGCTCCGGCGGTCAATTCAATGGGTTTTTCAACGCCCTCGATTCGCAGCCGGGCCGCTCCCTGAACAAGCAATACCCATTCATTTTCGGGCTGATCGTACCAGAAACCGTCCGGTGAAGCATGCCCTTTGGAGACAATGCGTTCGATTTTGATGCCTTTCTCCGCCATCAGCTCCTCAAAATGTTCGTCAGGCAGCGAGTCCGGAATGGCCGCAAACAGATTACCCATGTTCATCGATCAAGGGTTAAGTTAGAGGAGCGTATTTAACGTGAATTCAGGATTATTTTCAGCGCAAAATAGGATTATTTGACCCGTTTTTTTGACCCGTTAGGGGCACCACAGCGCAGCGTCGGTAGAAATCGTTGCCCGTGTGCGGCTACGTGTGCCGTCAGGTACACAACGGTTATGTACCTGACGGCACATGGGCTCGTTACAACCTTTTTTTCTACCTACGCTGTGGTGACCCTGACGGGTCAAAAATGTACGGGGCAACTACTAAAAACCGTCTACTTTTACGATTTTTTCGCAACCGAGACGGATTTTTGGGCCGGGCTAACGGGTTTCTTTCCTGTCGACGGTTTCTTGCTTTTCGCCCCATCGGGATACTTCTGCGTCATCGTTACCGGATCCCAATGCACGACTTTGTTTTCAAAATAACTCTCGTTGCAGGCCAGAACCGGGGCGGCTGCGCGGAACCCGAAAACCGGGTCCTCGATGGTTCCCTGACTGCCCGCCCGCATGTTCGTAAAGAAATCCGCGAAGTGTTTAGCGTGGGCGTCATCGTCTTTCGGCGCTTCAAATTTTATCTCTTTCACCGGCTCGGCGGTGCGGGTTTCGGGCGGGTATTTGGCGTCGTATTGCTCCACAAATTTCTTCTGCACATCCTCCGTGAACGTGAAGAAGCTGTCGTAGTTGCCGTAGCCCGGCGCAATCGGCAGTTTTTTCCTGGTCAGAATCAGGTTGTTCTCCGAAAACTCGACCGTGCCTTCGTTGCCGATGATCCGGGTTACGTTGCTAATTTTGCCGGCATTGGCAAAGTTGACGCGCAACACCATCTGAAACGCTTCGTGCTGTTCGGTTTTCGGATAATCCATGATGCTCGTCATGATATCCGGTACATCCCGGTTTTCCTTCCAGTAGGCCAGGTTGCCCGACGAATACACCCGCGTCGGCCCCAGCGTGTTGGTCACGTAATGAACGCCCGTAATCAGGTGAATGAACAGGTCACCGGCCACCCCCGTGCCGTAATCCTTGAAGTTCCGCCAGCGGAAAAACCGAATCGGGTCGAACGGACGCTTCGGCGCATCGCCCAGAAACCGGTCCCAATCGACGGTTTGGGGTGAAGCATCGGGCGGCACGGAATAGTTCCAGGCCCCGATGGCGTTGAAGCGGTCGCTGTTGGATTCGATGTAGTTGATCTGCCCGATTTCACCGGCCTCAATCAATCGTTTCGCTTCCTTAAACGACGCACTGCTGATGCGCTGGCTGCCCACCTGCATGGTTTTTCCCGACTTCTTCCAGGCATCGATTACGGCTTTGCCTTCGTTGAGGTGCTGCACCATCGGTTTTTCGCAATACACATGTTTCCCGGCTTTCAGGGCGGCAATCGTAATGTGGTCATGCCAGTGATCGGGCGTGACCACCAGAACCGCATCCACGTCTTTGCGGGCCAGAATCTCGCGGTAATCCCGCGTCGTGTAGACCTGTTGCCCGAAAGCCGTCCGCGCGTGTTCGAGACGCCCGGAGTAGAGATCGGCCACGGCCACCAGTTCCACATCCGGGTTGCGCAGAGCCGCCTGGGTATCGAAGTTCCCCTGAATCCCCATGCCGATGGTGGCAATGCGGATTTTGTCGTTGGGGCTGACCTTTTTCAGATCCCGGATAATATTGAAGGGTTTGGCGACACTCTGGGTAGCCACCAGCGCCGAAGCGGCTGACAATCCCTTGATAAAGTCGCGACGATTGGAATGCATGGGGTTTATTGGGTTTTGGCAGTTCAAAAAAAAGCACATTTGCGTTTGAATATACGCAAATGTGCCGAAACAGGACTAATAGACGCTCTATTTAACCGCAAACACCGCTTACCGGGTATACAGCGCGCCTTTGGCGATGGTCGATTCGTATTCGCCACTGATGGTTTCCAGAAACTTGCCGGTCACCCAGCCAATGTCCGAATTTCGGATGAACACAAACCGCTTGGGAGCCGAGGGTGTCGAATAGGTTTTCATGATGGATTCTAGCCACAGCGCCCCGGCAATGAGCTGCTTTTCACTCAGTTGATCCCGAACCGTGCTGATTTCCTGCTCGGCTTTGGTGCGAAGAGCTGTGTCGGTGATGTCTTTCACATTGGGGTGCGTCAGGGCCTGGTAATCATCCATCACCAATTTTTTGAACCGCTCCACGTCATCCAGTGAAATGGCGACCGCCGTGGTACCGGTTTTTTCGGGGTGCAGGTACGTCACCAGCGCCCAGGCCACATCGCCCCCCAGCCCCACCGTCCGACGTTGTTGCAGGCCCGCACCGCTGGTTTTGAAACGGGGTGCCAGGGCCGTATCCGCCACGGTTTTGATCACCCGCTGCGCTTCTTTTTTAAAGGCGTCCGTGTTCAGCGAACGCTTGCTTTCAATCTGGCTCACCAGCGTGTTCATCCCCACCGGCATTTCAATCGGGTGAAACTTTTTATCAGCATCAAAATAACCGCCCACCGTGACATCGCTGCCGATGTTGAGCGACGAGGTGGTCGGCCACACTTTGCGGGGAATGGACCCGACGGTGAACAGTTCGGCTTCGCGGTCGATGGAAAGCGTGGTGTCGATGCGCAGATTGCCCGTCGGCAAGGCCCGCGACAACTGATCGTAGAGCATCTTTTTCGTTGCCGGGGTTTTGGCGAGTCCCTCCTTCATTTCGTTGCTGAACACAATGAAAATCCGTTCGGTCGGGATATTGTAGCGACTGATTGTGTCGAGACAGACTTTCAACGCATTCTGCCCGGCTTCCAGCGATTTCGAGGCATCGGCCACAAAACTAACGTTGGGAACCTCAAACCGGGTTTTGATATCTTTTTCGTAAAAATCGCTTTCGTACTTCGTCTTGAAAATCGCCAGCTTCACATCCGAAGCGCCAAACTGAATACCGGCATACAGGTTTTTACCGGAAATATCCCGAATCAGTTCATTGACGCCCCAGGCACTGGCGACATACCGCAGCTTCTCGTAGCGGCTCCGGGCGATTTTCAGGTAATAGTCGGCGTTTTCGCTGTTGTTATTTTCGTAATGAGCCAGCCCCAGCAACTCGCAGGCAAAGGCTTCCCAATACGGGTTATTGCCCCGAACGGCCGGTAACGCCCTCTCCAGCAGGCTAATGGCATCCTGCGGTTTGTCCAGCGCCCGGAGCGTGTTGGCGAGTTTGATGTAGCGAATGGCCTGAACGGTGCTGGTGGCTTTCTGGGCGAAACCGGCCTGAACCAGCAGGAAAAGAAGGATAGACAGAGAAAAGAGTCGTTTCATATCTCGCTTGGGTTAACAGCAGGATATATACGCAGAAACGACCGAAAACGATTTCGGGCCGCCCAAAACCGGGTGGCCGGTTCGGGCGGTTTCCGTCAACGCTAGATCCTACAAATTCCGCCAGCTACCGGCATCATGCAGATTTTCAACGCCTTTGCCGCGCAGGATGGCTTTGGCGCGGGCGCTTCGCATACCGGAAGCACAACACAGAATCAGGGGTTTCTGATAGCCTTTGATCGTGCTGAGTTTGGATTCGATCTGGTCGAGGGGAATGTTGACAGCCCCCGGCACATGCCCACCGGCAAACTCGCCCGGTGAGCGAACGTCGATGATCAGGGCGCCCTGCGAGCGGATTTCGTCAAACTGGCTGGTGTCGGACGTGCCGAACAGACTTTTTATGAGATTCATCATGAATATGCATTTTTAAGGTTGATGGTGTAAAACTAGGGATTTAGAAAAACCGGTTCCGTGACAAATATCACGTTCATCCTTTTTTTGTGACTTGCCGGATCGCATCGCAAAAAAACCGCTTCAAATACGCATCCCGTCTCTTCGTATAAACCGTCATGGCTTACCAGCATTGCCCCGATAGGTTTGTGGTGACCAAAGTCATTCACACCAAACAACTTCATTTTCCATGAAAACCGTACTGAGCACCCTGCTGCTGGGCTTTACCCTGCTGAGTTTGACCCACTGCAAAAAATCGGAGGTCGACGCACCGGCCGAAACGCGTTGCAAACTGACAGCCATCGACCGTGGCAACGGCAATAAACACCAGTATGCCTACAACGCGGCTGGTTACGTCAGCCAGTTGACTGTCAATTTTAAAGGGCCGACCGGCGGCAGTACCGAGCATGTGTACGTTTACACCTTCGCTTACAACAGCGCGAATCAGATAACCGGCGCAACGATTACCGTCGACGGAAAAACACCCGACCAACTCACCGACTGGGGCATTGGCAGTGGCCTCAAATGCCGTTGGACCGACGGTAAACTCACAGAAATCCAAGACCTCGTAGGCACCCAAACCATCCTGACCACCACCATCCGGTACGATGCCGAGGGGCGCATCCTGCGCTTCAAGGGCGTTCCGGCGAGTCAGGACGAACCCACATTTGAAAAAGTTTTTTCGTACGACGCGAACGGAAACAGCACCTACCAGTATCTGGAAGACGGAACGAAATATTATGCGGAAGCCCACGTCTACGACCCCTCCACCCAAAGTCCCGAAGCGTTGTTGGCCAAACGGGGTTTACCATTTGATGTTTTTAATCTCTACCCCTGGAAGAAAACCATCCTGAAGGGATTTGAAAGCGATGAATTTGACGAGTCGGGAAAAGTGACGGCTCACAAGACGTTCCAGATCACCAATGTGGTCAAAAACAACCACAACTATGCGGTTTCGCAGACGGTTGAAGAAGGCAACACAAAGCGGGTGAATACGTTTGGGCTGTCGGATTGTGATTGAATGGTACAGATTTGGGCGTTTAATTCGGCTCTCTTTGGGGTCTGTAGCACCGAAACCACCCAGTTTTTCAGACTACCATTACGCTGGAACTGACACACTTTTTCGGTCGCGTAGCGACCAAATGTCTGTAGAAAAGCAGCTTCCTGCATCATTTCAGGATCGCGTAGCGATCGAACTTTGGCTTATATTTGATCGCTACGCGACCTTAAAAACTGGAAGAAATGAAATGTAAGCTACAAACATTGAGTCGCTACGCGACTGAAAAATCAGGCACACCGAAGTAATTAATCAACCGAATATTTCAGTGAACCAGATTAGGACTTACGTCTGATAATTCATTGCACTTTCGCTTTTTGCCCCTAAATCCCGTATCGACGGCCCGTAGGGGATTTAGGGGCAAAAAGCGAAAGTGCTATAGATAATTGAAGGACTATTTTTTTTGTCCGACAAATCGGATCACGGAGCCTGTTCCATTATGAAATAACCCTTCGCTCAATTCGATTTCTTTTTCTACCAACTCAATGATTTCGTAGTTCGCAAAATCGGACTGAATTTCATCCGTTGAAAACAACATCGCTTCCTCTTTGGGTCCTCCTACATTTTCGTTCCTGGCGATGTAGTCAAGGTGGTTTTTACTAAAGGCTTCAAAAATAACAAAACCGCCCGGCCGCAAAAACGTATCGAGGGTCTTGTGATACAGTGATTTTATCGCGGCCGGAAAGTGGGCATAGATCAGGGCAATGACATCAAATTGTTCGGTGGCATACCCCAGCGTTTGCAATTCGCCAACCTGATAATCAATCACCACCTGATTCGCTTCGGCCAGTCGGAGGGCCTTCTGCTTTCCTTCCACGCTGATGTCAAACGCTGAAACCGCCCAACCCAGCGTAGCGGCAAAAACCGCATTCCGTCCTTCGCCCTCTGCGGCAAACAGGATATTCCCAATGGGTAACTTCTCAATCTGTTCTTTTAAATAGGCATTCGGTTGTTCGCCATAAGCAAACGCATCCGTGCGGTATCGCTCGTCCCATCTTTCAACCCAGGCTTGATTCATGTTTTTTGTCTGATTTGTGGAGTGATTGTTGCCCCTCTACCGAATAATCCGCACTTCCTTCGGCCCGCTCACCTCCGTCTGAATTTTGCCGCCCGCCAGTTTGGTGTGCTTCACCTTCACAATCCCGTACGGCGTGGGGAAGGTTCCTTCGGCGAAGGTTAAATCCTCCAGATGCGGTTCAATTTTGATGGCTTTGCAACCCGGCTCCACCACCTTGATACCCAATACGTGCTCCGTCAGCCAGGGCGTGGGGCCGGACGCCCAGCCGTGGGCCAGACTGTGCCGGAAACCGACGTAGCAATAGGCCCCGCAGTCGCCGTGAATGTCTTTTTGACCTTCTTTCACCAGTTCGTCGATGCGCCCGGCATTTTTCACCCAGTCGAGGTTGAAATCTTCCCAAAACGTTGTGGCACCGAGCTTGAGCATACCGCCCCAGAATTCGCGGATGTTGGCCAATGCGGTTTTATAATCACCCGCTTTGGCCTGCGCCTGGAGCATGTAATAGCCGTAAAACGTCGAGAAGTTGCGCGCACCGTTCACCGCCAGCACGTCCTGATTGGCTTTTTCGGCGTGCATCAACCCGGAGAGCGCGAGCAAAGCCGCCCCCTGTTTGGAGTCGTTGGGATCGGGAACGTACTGCTTCAGCCGGGCGACCGCATCAGCACATTTCTTGGCCGTGGTCGGGTCGTTCAAAATGCGGCTCAAATCCCCGGCGGCATTGAGCGACAGCACCAGCATCGACTGCAACCCGGCGTGAATGCCTTTCGGATTTTCGCTCGACGGCCAGTCCAGAAACCGCGTTCCGTCCAGCCTTTCGCTGTTTTTGTCGTCAATTTTCTGAATCAGCAAATCGACCAGTTTTACCAGATAATCCTTCTGCTGTTTCAGATAGTCGAGGTTTCCGTTTTGCAAATACCAGTCTTTCTGAATCAGAATCCACCACATCGAATAGGTGCTGATGCCGTTCATCCAGCCGGGCAGGGGCGTAATGTCGCGCGCCAGATCCAGGCTTTTCGGCACCACCTCGTTGTAGCCAAAAACGGCATTGATGGTCGCCACTTCGGGGTGCATGTCCCCCACCCACACCAGCCGGTCGCGCTTGATGCCGTCCCAGAGGTAATCCTGCATGTTCAGGTGAACGGTATACGCGCCGGTCGCCCAGATTTTATTCAGCAGTTCGTCGCTGCTCCGAAACGAGCCGAGGTATGGAATATCCCGAAAAACAAAAATGGCCCGCAACTCTTTCAGCAACAGCTCCGTATTACCATCGACCAGATCGATCCGGACAAAGCGAAAACCGGTATTGCCGATTTCCAGCTTGCCCAGCCACGGCACCTGAACCGTCAGATCGCGGATGGCATGGTCGTTGGTGGCATTCTGTTTGGGTTCGATGTCCGCCATTGCTTCGCTGGCCGATTCGCCAAACCGAATCCGGACGGTGATGGGTTTGCTTTCCTTCCATTGCCCCGTCACGATCTGCAAACCGCCGTGCAATTCCCGCCCAAAGTCGAGCAGCAGACTTGCTTTGCCGTTGGCGTCACTCTTGAGCGAACACATACCTTTCCCCGACAAATCCGCCTGCCCGTTTCCAACTTTCAACAGCCGCTCGGCGTTGCGGATGGTGCCGGTTTGCCACAGAATTTTGACGGGCGACAAAAACCGCCGGACGGTGGCTTCGGTTTGGGCTTCTTTGGCGCGGCTGGTTTCAAAAATGGGCGGAAGCTGGGCCTGCGCGAAGTCGATCAAAATAAGGCAAAAGAAAAGAGTCGGAAGAGAAGCGTGTTTCATCGGGTAGAGTCGATTCACCCGGATTTGGGCCAACGAAGATTGCAGCGTCAGAAGAGCGACGATGTACTTTTTCATAATTAACAGGAAGGGTTTAGGAAACTAAAAGCCGATTGTTAAACCGACGCGAACTATGAGATTTATTAATTGATTATGAGCTAATTAAGTGCCATTGGCACGACATGTTTCCGGGTCGCCGGTGCGATAGCAAATCGGATCACCCGGTTCCTCCGGCGTGCCCTTGGGTACGCAACAAGTGCATCAGATTGCATACCCAAAGGCACGCCGGAGGAATCGGGTGATTCGTTTTGCTACAAACATCAGTCCGCTACGCGGCCAATAATCCCATAGTTCGCGTTAAACCGGTATATTGAACGCGGTTAAAGCGTCTTTTAATTGCGCCGGATTTATAAAGTGAATGGCGTGAATCCCAAGGTCCTCGGCGGCTTTTACATTCCGAAGGTTATCATCGATGAAGAGGGCTTCAGTTGGTTCAATGGCATACCGATTCAGCAGCGTCCGGTAAAAAGAAGGGAAAGGTTTGCGGTCTTTTTCATCGCCGGACACCACAATACCATCAAACCAGGACAGAAATTCGAAGCGTTCGAGGGCAATCGGAAACGTCTCCGACGACCAGTTGGTCAGCGCATAGAGCTTGTAATTCCCACTGTCCCGGATCGTTTTCAGCAGTGCCACCGTCCCCGGTATTTCGCCCCGCAGCATTTCGGGCCAGCGATCGTAGAAAAACCGAATGTTCTCCTCGTGCTCCGGAAATTGAGCAATCAAAACCTGCGTGGCTTCGGCCAGCGACCGCCCCCCATCCTGCTCTTCGTTCCAGGCGGGGGTGCAAACCGTCGCCAGAAAATGATGCATTTCGTCTTCCTTAAAAATTTTCTCGTACAGGTAATGCGGGTTCCAGTCGATCAAAACCGCCCCCAAATCAAATACAATGGTGTTAATCATGTCGTTGAATGCAATGAATGTGTTAGTCTGCCAAATTTGGCCCTAATAACTTAAAAATTATCGGTTTTATATACCCAGGACTTTCGCTCTTTGCCCCTAAATCCCCTAAAGGCCGGGCGGCCGGAGCCGGACTTTTAGCATCCGGATTAAGCTGCGTACAAGTCCCCTTTAGGGGATTTAGGGGCAAAGAGCGAAAGGGTAATGAATTATCAGACGTAAGTCCTAATTCAACGCGAAATATGAGATTTATTAATTGATTATGAACTGATTAAGTGCCATAGGTACGACATGTTTCCGGGTGATCCGTTTTGCTACAAACATCAGTCCGCTACGCGGCCAATAATCCCATAGTTCGCGTTAATTCAATAAAATCTCTAACAATTCATTTTTGCAACATTGTTGCATTTACGAAAAATACCGTACTTTTGTACCGTTTATTTCCAACCACAAGCCAACACCAACTTATGGCCACTTTCTCTTCAAAAGCCGATTACATCGGCATTACCGGTTCAGTGCTTTGCATTATTCACTGCCTGATCACACCCATCCTGCTCATTTCCTCCAGCCTGCTGGCGGATCGAACGTTGCGGATTGGCTTTCTAAGCCTGGATTATGTCTTCATTGGAGTCAATATTGTTGCCGTCTATTTTGCCACGCGCCGGGCCCGCCAGCGGATGGTGAAGGTGGGCTTGTGGTTTTTCCTGGGCCTGTTCGCTGGCGCCCTGCTGCTGGAAGACGTCCATGAATCGTTTGAATACCTGGCCTACGTGGCTTCAGCCGGGTTAATTGGCTTTCACCTGCTCAACCTGCGCGCTCACGCACACGACCACGCGCACTGACGATCACCTCCATTCTTCAATTCAATCATTCACCATGAAACGACTTCCCGTTACGGTTTTAAGCGGTTTTTTAGGGGCCGGTAAAACCACCTTACTCAACCACATTCTGCACAACAAAGCCGGTTTGAAAGTAGCCGTGATCGTCAACGACATGAGCGAAGTGAACATCGATGCGCAACTGGTTCGGAATGAAAACACCCTGTCGCGGACGGAAGAAAAGCTGGTCGAGATGTCCAACGGCTGCATCTGCTGCACCCTGCGGGAAGATCTGGTGCTGGAAGTAGAACGGCTGGCTTCCGAAAACCGGTTCGATTACCTGCTCATCGAGTCGTCCGGCATTTCGGAACCGCTGCCGGTGGCCCAGACGTTTTCGTTCCAGTCCGACGATTCGGTCGATGCACAAAACCGTGTCGATCTTTCCCGGTTTTCGCGTCTGGATACGCTGGTGACGGTGGTCGATGCCAGCAATTTTGGGCGCGATTTTGGGAGTGTCGAAACGGTTGTCGACCGCAACCTGAACGAGGACGTATCGGACACCCGCACCATCGTCAACCTCCTTACTGACCAGATCGAGTTTGCCAACGTGCTGGTCCTCAACAAAACCGACCAGTTAAAACCGCATCAGGTGGGCGAACTGAAAGCCATTCTGAAAAAACTAAATCCCAAAGCCCAGCTCATCGAAAGCCAGTTTGGCCGCATCGATCCGGCCCGGATTCTGAACACCGGCCTGTTCGATTTTGAGGAAGCGTCGCAATCGGCGGGCTGGATTCAGGAACTGCAAAACCACCAATCCGGCAAAGGCCACCGGCCCGAAACGGAAGAATACGGCATTGGCTCCTTCGTTTTTCGCGACCGGCGGCCTTTTCACCCCACCCGGTTTTGGGCGTATCTAAGCGAGAATTTTCCGGCTGGCATTTTCCGCAGCAAGGGATTGTTCTGGCTGGCGTCCCGACCCGACGAGGCTCTGAATTTTAGCCAGGCCGGCGGCAGTCTGCGGGCCGAACGGGCAGGCGTCTGGTGGGCGTCGATGCCGTTCAGCCAGCGAAGCCGCTATGCGAGTTTCATCGAAAACCAGAAAACGATTGAAGCCCGTTGGGACAAACAATTTGGCGACCGGCAAAACGAACTGGTGATCATCGGTCAGGATCTGGATGCCGAACAGGTGACGCAGGAATTGCGGGCGTGTTTGTGTAGCGAACCCGAGTTGAAGCATCTGGCAGCCGGGGGCCGGTTCAACGATCCGTTTCCGGTTTGGGAATAGAGCATGAAACGGTCGAACTGTTGCTTTAAATAGCCCCAATCTTGCAACCTTGTTGCAATTTATGTAGATTTCGGCCCACTTCTCCTCTGAAACAACCCGTACCATGAAATGCATCCTTTCATTGATCGTTCCGCTTGCCTTCAGCCTGGGAGCCTGTTCCCGTTCAGATCAAAAAGATCCTCTGCTTGAGGAAGCCGCCAAATTTCACAACGAAGCCACACAGATTCAGGCTGTTATCGAACCCCAAATAGAACAAATCGATTCGCTCAAAATCCTGCTGGCAAACCGTACGGAACCCGTTGCGCTGGCCACCGTAACGACGCTCGACAGTCTGAAGAAGGCGTTTGAACAATGGGAGGAAAACCTCGTTGAAGTGCCGGGAATGCCGCACGAACACCACCACGAACACGGAAAACACGAGCATCACCACCATGCAGACGCCACGCTGAAAGATTTGCCCGCCGATAAAATGCGCGATTTACAACTGGGCATCCTCGACAACATCCGGCAGATTCAGGAACGAACCGACGCGGCTTTCTCACAGGTTACGTCGATCCTGCGCTAGTTACCGTTCAGACCATTCTGCAGTCCTATATCAGAAGAACCATTATGAACAAACCATCAACTCCCTCCTACGACGTCATCATCATCGGTGGCAGTTACGCCGGACTAAGCGCGGCCCTCGTCTTGGGCCGTTCCTTGTGGACAGTCCTGGTACTCGATAGCGGCCAGCCCGCCAACCGGCAGACGCCCTACTCCCACAGTTTCCTGACCCGCGACGGCGAAACCCCTGCCGAACTGACGCGAATAGCCCGGCAGCAAGCCCTTGCCTACCCGACCGTCAGCCTGCGGGACACAACGGTTACAACCGCTCAGCCACTGGATTCTTCGTTTCAGGTGCGGACGAACGAAGGCGAAGTATTTACGGCCAAACGGCTTATTCTGGCGACCGGTTTAACCGACATCCTGCCTGACCTGCCCGGGTTTGCCGAATGCTGGGGCATTTCGGTTTTGCACTGCCCGTTTTGCCACGGCTACGAGGTGAAAGACCAGGTTGTCGGGGTACTGGGCAATGGCGATGATGGGTTCGGATTGACGAAATTGATCCACCACTGGAATCCCGGCCTGACCTTGTTCACCAACGGCCCATCCACCCTGACCCCGGAACAAACCGCCAAACTATACCAACACGCCATTCCGATTGTCGAAACCCCGCTGGTGGCTCTGCAACACCAGGACGGACATCTGATTGCTCTCGAACTGGCCGACCAGTCGACCCAACCCCTCCAGGCCCTGTATGCGCGCCCGGCGATGCAGCAGTCGAACGATCTGGCGCGGCAATTGGGCTGTGAAATGGATGAGATGGGCTTCATCAAAGTCGATGAATTTGGCAAGACCAGCGTGATGGGCGTGTTTGCCGCCGGCGATAACCACACGATGATGCGGCAGGTGCTGGTGGCTGCCACCAACGGGCAGCGGGCGGCTGTGATGATCACGCGGGAACTGATGGAGGAAGAATTCTGAGTTGGCTCGTTTGCGGTATGAAGAAAAATTAATTTCAGGTTCAGCTTGGCCTTAGAGCGCGTCGTTAGTTTTGCTACCGTAATCACCAGTAAAGAACAACTACGAATGAAAACCAACGCAACATTACTGACCGGCCTCCTGCTCACGGGCAGCCTGCTGGCTCCCCATCTGTACGCCCAAACCGCTCCGGATCAGCCCAACGGCCCTGAAGTAACCACCCTGACGCCCGGTTTGCCGCCACCCGCCTTCGATCAGCCACGACCGGAAAGGCCCGGTGGACCCGGTCGGCACCCCGGCCACAGACCCGACCGTCGGGAAGCCCGTGGGCCACTGGGACGGCGGGAAGGGCTAACGGCACTGACCACGGTGACCGGAACCGTCGGCCAGTTGACGGGCAATGACGATTTTATTTTAAACGGTTTTACACTTAAAAATGCGTCCGGAACTGTCACCACGGTGAAATTTCCGGCGCACCTCGGCCAGTCGGTTCAGCAGGCGGTTAAAGCCGGTAGCAACGTCAGTGTCACCGGTTTTACTGAAACCAGCCACAGGGGTGAAGTCAACTTCCGGATGACGAGCCTGACGGCGGGGAAGACGACAGTGACCGACGCCCCGCCGACGGTATTGCCCACCCCACCCGCCCCGCCGACGATGAGTACCGTTACCGGGAAAATCGCGGATTACCAGCTCGACCGTGAAGGACGCGTCAACGGGTTGATTTTATCCACCCCGGGGGATTCGAAAACGATTGTTCGCATTCCGTCGAACGTAGTCGCTCAACTGTCGAATCTGGCGACCAAAGGCAGCACGATTACGGTGCAGGGTTTTGCCAAAATTCCGCACGAGGGACAGGTGCAACTCGAAAAAGCGACCATTCTCCGCGCTTCGGTGTTGACCATCAATGGCCAGCAGTATCTGGTTCGGTAAGGCCCGTTTTCAAAACCGCTCCGGCTTAAGGAAAGGCCGGGGCGGTTTTGTTTTGGTTCGAATCTCTCCTACTTTTAGCCGCTACCAACTTCCTCTGCATTTCTGCGTTTTCATGAAAATTCTGGTTATCGAAGACGAGCGCAAACTGGGCCGGTTTATCAAACAGGGCCTGGAACAGAACGGCCACGTCGCCGACCTCACGCACTCCGGTTCCGAAGGACTCGACCAGTTGGCCGGTGGTCTGTACGACCTGGTGCTGCTCGATCTGATGTTGCCGGGTCAAACCGGTTTTGAGGTCCTGAAAAACCTCCGGGCTTTTGGGTTAACCGTGCCGGTGATGATCCTGTCGGCCCTGAGTGATCCGGCTACGGTGGTGCAAGGCCTGGACCTGGGCGCGGTGGATTACCTCCGCAAACCGTTCGATTTTGACGAGTTGCTGGCCCGAATCCGCATTCTGCAACGCCGGACGACCACCAGCGACAATGTGGTGTTGCGGGTGGCTGATCTGGAAATGCGGCTTATTTCGCACGAAGTTATCAAAGACGGAAGCAGCCTGAACCTGACCAACCGCGAATTCGCCCTGCTGGAACTGCTGCTGCGCCGGGCCGGGCAACTGATTACCAAAAACGAAATCGCCGAAAAAGTTTGGTCGGCCGACTACGATATGGGCAGCAACGTGATTGAAGTACACATTTACCAACTGCGGAAAAAGCTGGACGCGAGCGGGATAGCGGGGCTGATCGAAACGCAGGTGGGCCGGGGCTATCGACTCAAAACGCCATGAGCTTGCGCAGCCGGATCGTGCTGGCCGTGCTGGCGGTTTTTGCCCTCATCAGTGGAGCCGCGGGATACCTCATGCTCACCCGCGCCGAAGCCGGTTTGCAACGGGCTTTCGATCGCGCCACCCAAACCCGGGCGGCCTGGCTCCTGGCCCTCGTCAGTGTCGACCCCGTCGTGATTCCGTTGCCCACCGAAACGGAGCGAATGCGGGTGGTTTACCGTAGCTACGGCCAGCGTCGCGAGTTGTTCCGCAGCCCCGGTTTTCCGGGCGAAACCAGCCGCCTTTCAAACCGGACCTCCCACCGATCCATCACTGTCGAGGGCACACCCGTTCAAACGCCCGACGGGCAGCTTCAACTGACGCTGGCGGTGCCGGACGAAAACTTGCGGCAGGACATCGGACGTCTTCGGTGGGTGTTCGGACTAAGCTGGATGCTCAGTCTGATCCTGGCGTTCGGAGCGGGGTATGGCGTAGCGGGCTGGCTCCTGCGGCCCATTCAACGCATTGTAAACCAAGTCGATGCGATCAATAACACGAGCGCCATTGACCCGATCGAATTACCCAAAACCCGCGATGAACTCTATCATCTCACGTCGACCTTAAACCGGATGCTGGCCCGAATCCGGGAAAGCGTCGAGGGACAGCGGCATTTTTTCGGGGCAGCCGCGCACGAACTCCGCACGCCCCTGACGGTGATGAAAACCGGTTTGCAGGTCACCCTGAAACAGGGTCAGCTCGACGCCGGAACCGCGACTTTTTTGAGCGGTCAACTGGAAGAAGTGAGCCGACTGACGCGCCTGATCAACGAGTTTCTGACGCTGAGCCAGCCCGACACCATCGCGCCGGTTCTCAAGCTTTCCGCCATCGATCTTCCGGAATTACTGGACAACTGCCTGCGGCAACTGGCCTCGCTGACGGCCGAGTATGGCGTCACGGCGGTTTTCGACCGCTCCGGCTTCTCCGACGTCATTCTGCAAACGGATGCCCTCAAACTGGAACACATCCTGTTGAATCTGATCGAAAATGCCGTCAAATACGCAGTGTCGGATAGCGTGGTCACCATCCGGCTCCAAAAATCCGGGCAGTGGCGGGTTCGGATTGAAAACCAGACAATTCGCGAGAGTGGCCCGACGCTCGATTTGCGACAAGCCTACTACCGGGCCGATCCGTTCAAAGAAGGCCACGGTCTGGGACTTTGGATTACGCACCGGCTAACTACGCTCCTGGGCGGAACCCTGCATCTGGACTGGAAATCCCACACCTTTACCAGCGAGTTGAGTTTGCCGGTTTCGAACCCGGATTCATCAACCTTTAGTCGGTGATCTTCACCCGTTTGGCTTTGGTCGGCAGCCAGACCTGCATCGGGCTTTTGCCGCGATTGGCCCAGACGTAATACGGAATGGCCGTAATTTTCTTCTTCTCCGTCACCACACTCGCACCATCCGCCGACGGCCCCACCACCGGCACCTCGGCCTGAATCGCCACCACCGGCTCCGTGCTCACCTGATAAGCCTGGGTCGTAAACGTCGTTTGATCAGGCACCAACAGGTTCCAGGCCTGGCCGTTGTTATCGGCCCCTTCCACGCAATAGACCAACGGCCCGCGCTGTATGGCCACCCGGTCATTGGCGGCCACCAGTTCTTTTTTAGCGAACACCCGTTTCACGTCCATCGGCAGGATTAACTCGATCACATCGCCTTTCTGCCACGTCCGGTTCACCACCACGTAGCCGTTTTCTTCCCGGTAATCGACCGGTTTTCCATTCAGATTCACCGATATTTTAGCCTGGCTCTCCTCCTGAAACCGGTAGAGATCACCCGGCACCGGCACGTTGCTAACCCAGCCCGGAATCCGCAGATGCAGGGCGTAAGGCGTCTTTTTGGCCGGCGTCACGGTTAGTTTCACACTACCGTCCCACGGATAATTCGTCTCCATTTGAACCGGAACGTCGGTTTTGCCGATTTTCACCGTCGTGTTGCTACCAATGTACAGATTGACCCAAAGCCCAGAATCGTTTTTGCCATAAATATAGTCGCCGAGCGACGCCACCAGCCGGGCAATGTTCGACGGACAGCAGGCCGTTCCAAACCAGGCACTCCGGGCCGTATTGCCGTTAGAAGCCAGCGGATTACCGTAGAAAAACCGGTCACCACTCAGGCTCAGGCCATCAAGCGCGCCGTTGTACAGACTCCGTTCCAGCACGTCGATGTATTTGGCTTCGCCGGTGAGCAGGTTCATCCGCTGGTTCCAGAAAACCATCCCGACCGACGCGCAGGTTTCGCAATACGCCGTTTCGTTGGGCAAGTCATAATCCAGCGAAAAGCCTTCATTTTGACCCGACGAGCCAATGCCGCCCGTGATGTACATATTGCGGTACACAACATCTTCCCAGACGGTTTTCATGGCGTTCATGTAGCCCGCGTCACCGGTGGTGGCTGCTACATCGGCGGCTCCCGTGTAAAGGTACATCGCGCGAACCGCGTGTCCGGTAATCTCCTTCTGATTCTTTACGGGTATGGCATCCTGGCAGTACTCCGGCGTCTTCCACTGATCCCAGATCTTGCCGACGCCGAAGCCCCGCCCGCGCTGATCCAGAAACCAGTCGGCCAGTTTCAGATACCGGTCATTTTTCGTCAGGTGATACAACTTCATCAACGCCAGTTCGATTTCCTGATGTCCGCTCACCCAGTGGCGGTTGGGTTGCCGGAAGGTCACGTCGAGGTGGTCGGCAAAACGAATGGCGACGTCCAGCAATTTCCGTTTTCCGGTGGTGTTGTAATAGGCCACGGCGGCTTCGATGAGGTGGCCCGCGCAGTAGTCTTCGTGCTTTTCCATATCGGTCCAGCGCTGGTCTAAACCGACCAGAGAATAGTACGTATTGAGATATCCGTCAGGCTGTTGGGCGGCTGCAATCTTGTCGATCCACTCATCGGCTTTCTTTTCGAGTTCGGCGTCGGGGCGGTTTTTCAGCGAATAGGCAATGGCTTCCAGGGCTTTGTAGACATCGCTGTCATCGTAGTACACGCCTTCGTGTTTTTCGTGCTTTCCACGCTGCACTTTCTCAAAATTCCGGATGCGGCCCGTCTTTTCTTCGGTCTGAAAAATACAGGCCTGCAAGGTGGCCGTAGCGACTTTATCGAGCTTCGGACGCCAGAACCGGTCGGTGATGTTGACCTGCGAAAAACTGACGGGTTCGAAGCGTTTGACCGGTATTTGCGCATCGGCGATCAGACTTGTCATCATGGTCAAAACCGTAGCAAGAAATCGAAATCGGGTGATCATGGGGTTCAGAAAGGCTTAGGAATACCGTGAAGGGATGCTCAAAAATAGAACTTGAAACGGATTATTTCTATGGCAAGCGCGGCTAATGGCGTAAATTGCGGAACAGTCTACCCAACAACCTTCGTCGGTCACCCATGCTCAACCTTTCGGCTCCCTCTGCGTATTGTCTGGAAACGGTGACGATCCCGACGTTAACCGACGGAATCCTCTTCAAACACAGTTCCGCAGTCGCCTTTTCCACGGGGAGTTACACCGACGTTATGGCAATCGAACTAGCCGTCGATCAGGGCACCTTTGTCATTCCGTCCCGGGACATTCAGCGTACGGAAGTAGTCGTCAGTCAGTCGGAAAAAGCGCTCCGGATTGCCTGTTCGTGTCCGGCTCCGAAAGACCGATTGTGTGAACATCAGGTTCAGGTTTTATCGGCGATTGTCAGACGAAAGGAATTCCGCGTCTTTTTTGATCAGGTCCTGCGGTATGAAGCCATCAAACCGGTCGCCAGAGACTACGGTCTGGAGAATGAGAGCCAACTGGATGCGTTTTTCCAGGTAGACTTCGAGAATAAAGCCTTGACGGTCAAACCCAAACGACCGGAATTGCTGCGATTCAATCAGGCCGACAAAGCGTTGCTGGTGTCGACCCTGGTACCAAAACCGGGTCGGCCGGAACCGGTTTTGGAGGAAACGGCGTCGAAGTTGCAGCGAATTATCGTCTTTACGAAACACCGGTATTCCGATCATTTCGGGCTGGAACTGTTCGACGCGCCAACGACGCGGGAAGGGAACGTAAAAAATCCGCTCACCCCGGTACAGCCGCTGGAAGCGATCAACCGGATGGAGCAACTGAATGAATTAAAATTCTATTCGGCGCTCGCCCGATTTCAGCATACCCACCGCAGCAAAAAGACCGAATCCGACCTGGAAGCATTGCGGTTTGTGGCCGAAAACCCCGGAAAACTGGCTTTTTATTACCATGCGATCAGCGTTTCTGAAAACATTTCTTCCCAGTCGCTCATCCCGGTAAAGCTCAAAATTCTGATGGGCGACCTGCGGTTGTGGGTTCGTCAGGTCGACCAGTTTTACGAACTCCGGGGTTCGCTCGTGATGGAGGGCACCACGCAGGAACTCCATAAACTCGTTCTTAAATACGACTACTTCATTCTGCTGCACAACACGCTACACCTCATCGATAATCCTGATTATCTGCGGGTTATTGAGTTTTTTAGCAAGAAAAGCACCCGAATCGTTCTGCACCAGTCGAAGTACAGCGAGTTTCAGGAAGCGGTTTTGGCTAAACTGGAAAATCAGATTCGGATTACCTATTCGTATCTGCAACCGGCGACGCCCGCGCAGCTCGAAGAAAACGGCTTTAATCTGGAACGCGAACACCTCCTGTATCTGGCCGACTCCGAAGATTACGTCATTCTGACGCCGGTGATGAAATACGGAACCGTTGAGGTGCCGGTATTGTCCAAAAAACAGATTTATTCAGTCGACAGCCAGGGAAAACCGTTCACGGTGGAGCGCGACGACGAAGCGGAAATTCAGTTCACGATGGCGATTGCCAGCCAACACCCTGATTTTCAGAACCAGCTCGACCGACATGAATTTTATTTACACAAAACCCAGGTGCTGGATGAAAACTGGTTTCTGGATGCTTTCGACGCCTGGAACAGCCAGAAAATCCGGGTTCTCGGTTTCAATTCCCTGAAAAACAACCGCCTGAATCCCCACAAGGCCAAGGTATCGGTGGTGGTCAACAGCGGCCTGAACTGGTTCGAAACACAACTGGGGCTGTCGTATGGCAAGCAGCAGGTTTCTCTGAAACACCTTCACAAAGCGATCAAAAACAAGAGCCGGTTTGTGCCGCTCGACGACGGAACGCAGGGGCTGTTGCCTACCGAATGGCTCGAGCGGTTTTCGGCCTATTTTCAGGCGGGTGAGGTAGTGGATGATCATATTCGGACGCCCCGGATTCGTTTTTCGGACTTGCGCAAGGTGTACGACGACGGGCAACTCAGCAGCGGGGTTTCGGACGAAATCAAGAAGCTGGCCACCCAATTCGCCGACTCCCAGTCCATTCCGCCCGTTGCCATCCCCGCCGAGCTACAGGCTACGCTCCGGGATTACCAGAAAGAAGGCGTGTTCTGGCTCAATTTTCTGGATGAACTGGGTTTTGGCGGCTGCCTGGCCGACGATATGGGCCTCGGAAAAACGCTCCAGATTCTTGCTTTTTTACTGGTGCAGAAAGCCAAAAACCGCACCCGGGCCAACCTGATCGTGGTGCCGACTTCCCTCCTGTTCAACTGGCAGGCTGAGGCAGCGAAGTTTGCGCCTTCGCTGCGGCTGTACACGCTCTACGGAAACAACCGCAACCTGAAGAAGAAAGACATCGACCAGTACGACATCATCCTGACCTCCTACGGCACGCTGTTGTCAGACATCCGGTTTCTAAAAGACCATGCGTTCAATTGCATCGTACTGGACGAGTCTCAGGCCATCAAAAACCCGGAATCACAACGGTATCAGGCGGTTATGCGGTTGCAATCGCGCACCCGTTTTGTCCTGACCGGAACGCCCATTGAAAACCATACCTTCGATCTGTTTGGGCAACTTTCGTTTGCCTGTCCGGGTTTGTTGGGCAATTACCACTATTTTCGGGCGCATTATTCCACGCCCATCGACAAATTCGATGACCGGAAACGCGCCCGCGAACTTCAGCAGAAAATCAGTCCGTTCATTCTGCGCCGAACCAAAGCGCAGGTGGCCACCGAATTACCCGACAAGACCGAGATGATTCTGCACTGCGAAATGGGGCCGGAACAACGGAAAGTTTATGACGCTTACGAACGTGAGTTCCGCAGTTTTCTGCTGACGACGCAGGACGGCGACCTACCCCGGGAGCGCCTGCACGTGTTGCAGGGACTCACCAAACTGCGGCAGATTTGCAACTCGCCGGTTTTGCTCAACGACGATGAATTTTATGGCGACGCGTCGGCCAAGATTGACATGCTGATTGAGCAGATTGAAAACAAGTCACCGCAGCACAAAATTCTGGTTTTCTCGCAGTTCGTCACCATGCTCGACCTGATCCGGAATGAATTGGAAACCAGACAGATCGGCTTCGAATACCTCACCGGCCAAACCACCAACCGGGAAGCCTGCGTCAACCGGTTTCAAACCGACGAAACCGTCCGGGTGTTTCTGATTAGCCTGAAAGCGGGCGGAACGGGCCTCAATTTAACCCAGGCCGACTACGTTTATCTGGTCGATCCGTGGTGGAACCCGGCGGTGGAAAACCAGGCCATCGACCGGAGTTACCGCATGGGTCAGAAGAAAAACGTGGTGGCCGTTCGTCTGATCTGCCCAGATACTATTGAAGACAAAATCCTTCAGCTTCAGGCATCCAAAAAAGACCTGGCCGATCACCTCATCAAAACCGACTCATCCATTCTAAAATCACTGAATCGAACGGATTTGCTGAGTTTACTGCATTGATTTTTTTATCTAGGACTTTCGCTTGTTGCCCCGTTCCCCTAAAGGGGACTTGGACGCGGAAACCTCCGGATGCTAAAAGTCCCCTTTAGGGGAACGGGGCAACAAGCGAAAGTGTAAAATATTATCAGACATAAGTCCTATTTTCGTTAATTCCATTGAAATGTCTATCAGTCCGTTACTTTCTTTACAAAATGCCACCATTCGCCGACCCACCGGCCTTGTTTTACAGAACCTGAACTGGACCCTGAAACCCGGTGAACATTGGGCGATTCTGGGGCCGACGAGTTCGGGAAAAAGCTCGTTTCTCGATGCCCTGAGCGGGCGGTTGCCCGTGGCGAGTGGCGCGTACGCTCACCCGGTTGGTGTTTTGCGGGAAGTGGTCGAGCAGGTAGCGAATGATTACCGTTTCGACCGGCAGGTGGCTTCGTCGGCGCGGTATTACCAACAGCGGTTCAACGCCGATTCGGCGGAAGAATCGCCGACGGTTTGGGAAGTTTTGCAACACCGGATCAAGCCCACTGGAACCGTCAATGAGAATTCGATCGAATTGCCACCACCGGCTTTTTCGGAACAATGGCTGGCCGAAGTGGCTGACTGGGTGCATATTACACACTTGCTGGATCGGCACCTTACCTCCCTTTCCAACGGTGAAACCCGCCGGACGCTGCTGGCCCGCTCGCTCCTGCGCCGTCCCGAAATTCTGCTACTCGACAACCCGTTCGGCGGTCTGGACGTGGGCAGCCGCGAACGGCTGCACGGAATTTTGAACCGGATTGCCGCCGAAGGAACGACGCTGGTACTGGTGACGACACCCCGCGAAATTCCGGATTGCATCACGCACGTTGCTGAATTGACAGACGGCCAAATCAGTTGGCAGGGACCAAAATCAGACATGCCCGCACTGCCCGAATCCGCCCCCGAAACCCTGACCGATCCGACTCTCCTCCCCCGCTGGCTGAATACCTCCGCCATTTCGTTCACGAATGCAATCAGGATGCGGAATGTTACGGTGAGTTACGGCGAGAAAGTGGTATTGGACACCATCAACTGGGACGTTCAGCGGGGTGAAAAATGGGCGGTTTTGGGGCCAAACGGTTCGGGAAAATCGACCTTGTTGAGTTTGATTACGGCCGACAACCCGCAGAGCTACCGCAATGACTATGAACTGTTTGACCGAAAACGCGGCACCGGCGAAAGCATCTGGGATATCAAACGCAACATTGGTTTCGTGTCGCCGGAACTCCACCTGTATTTTCCCCGCGAGCAATCGGTCTGGAAAGTGGTGGCTTCGGGCCTGTTCGACACGGCGGGACTTTTTCGCAAATTGACCCCGGACCAAAATGAACAGGTAGAATTTATGCTGGACTTGCTGCGCATCCAGCCCCTGCGCGACAAGCGGCTGGCGCAACTCTCGACGGGCGAACAACGCTGGGTGTTGCTGGCCCGCGCCCTGGTGAAAAACCCGCCCCTACTCGTGCTGGACGAACCCTGCCAGAACCTCGATCCGGCTCACATCGCCCGGTTCCGGGATTTAGTCGATGAACTGTGCCAGTCGCCGGAACGGACGCTGCTGTATGTGTCGCACTACGCCGAGGAAATTCCGACCTGCGTGACGAAGGTGCTGCGGCTGGATGGTGGGAAAGGCCTAATTGATCGTCTGTAATAGCCCCCCCGGCTTTTATCCGGGGCTAATGATGTCAGCCCCTTGGGCTGGTGTGTGGGCGTGTTTCAGGGTTTTTCGGGGGCGGTGGCAACGGCAATTTTGGAATCGGCGGTGCCGTAATATAGAAACCACTGGCCTTTGTAGGGGACTAATCCTTCGATAAAACAAACGTGGTTGATCTGGCCGACCATTTCGTAGGGTTGATCCGGTTTCAGGAAATACGTTTCGGAGCGGTCGATGAGTTTGGTGGGCTCGCTCGCATCGAACAGCAACTGACCAGCCGCGTAGGTTCCGTCCGGCAAATCCCGGTCGCCGTCTTTCCCGTGGTTCATGCCGTTGTACAGCAACACAATACCATTGGCGGTCAACAGGGCGGGTGGGCCGGGTTCCAGCAGGCGGTAATCGTGCTTGTCTTTCCGCCGTTCGGCCACCGCAAACAGCTTGCCGTTGGTGGTTTCGACGGGCGTCCAGTGAATGAGGTCGGGCGACGATGCGCAATACAGTTGCGGCTGATCACCCCAGTACATCCAGTATTTCCCGTTGATTTTCTCGGCCACCAACCGACTCCCAATGCGTTTGCACACAATCGAACCCGACTTCGACCATTCGTTGCGGTATTTTAAATCATCGAACGCCAGCCCCTGTTTTTTCCAGTTGATCAGGTTTCTGGAGGTGGCCACGCAAAGCCGGGCCTTGTCGCCGTCGTAAGCCGTATAGGTCATGACATACACCCGGTTCGGGCTTTCCACAATCCGCGGATCTTCGCAGCCGCCCTCCCACTCGTACACCTTCATGGGGTCGTTGTCCGGGTAGAAAACAGGTTTGGGCCGTCGCTTGAAATGGATGCCGTCGGTGCTGGTCGCCAGCCCCAGCCGCGAGGTTCCGGCGTGTTTTCCAACGGTATCTTCGGCCCGGTAGATCATGCAGATTTTGCCTTTACGAACCACTACCGCCGGGTTAAAGACATCCTTTTCCTCCCAGTGTACGGTTTCGCCCCGCAACGGACAATCAAAGGTGGTGTTTTTTTGGGCATCCAAAACCGGGTTGGCGGCATGTTGCTTCGTGAATTCACCAATCATCCACGGTTTATAGGGCGACTGGGCGTAGGACGCGACGTGGATTACAAGGACAACAAGCGATAAAAAAGATCGATATAACATGAGGAATTGCGAAATTAATGATAGGAACACGGATTTAGCGGATTGGACGGATCAAAACGGATTTTAATCGGTGAAAATCCGTTTAATCCGCTCAATCTGCGTTCCCATCCAAAAATTCAATCCCAACATACGGGAATTTAGGTTAACAACCGCAATCAGCCGGTTCAGGTTATAAAAAACGCAGTTGATCCAACTATAACTTGAACCGCAAACCGATTCACGCCAATTTTGAGTGACATAAACAACAACGACCAATGAAACGATTTTTTTTATTTGCAACGCTATTGGCAATTTTCGCCAGCGTTCTGTCCGGGTGTAACCGCGAAGACATCGGCCCGCTTCAGGAAGGCGAGAAAGCTTTTTTGCTGACAGGTTTCGACCGCCTGGAAATGGGCAGCGGTTTTGAGGTTACGCTGGAGAACGGTCCGGGTTTTAAGATCATGGCCAAAGGCGACCAGCGCAACCTGGATGATCTGGATGTGGAGGTCCGCAACGGCACCCTTTTCGCCGGTTACCGCACCAACAAAAGCCGGAAATATACTACTGCGTTTACGATAACCATGCCGAACCTGCGGGGTGCCAACTTCTCGGGCGGAGTCCATGCGAAAGTGAAAGGTTTTGCGAATCTGACCGACCTGGACATCGAGCTCTCCGGCGGTGCGCACGGAAGCTGGGAAGTGATCGCCACCCGCACGAATGCAGTGGTGTCCGGCGGCTCAAAGCTGCAACTGATCGAGTCCAAAATTACGACGGGCGGAGATGATTCCATCACCAGTTTGATCAATCAGCTCACCGTCGATGCATCCGGCGGCTCCCACGTCGAAGCCTTCGACTACGCGGCCAAGTCCGTAAACGTGAAATCGACGGGGGCCAGCCACGCCGACATTACCGCCACCCAGTCGCTAACGGCAGAAGCCAGTGGGGCCAGCAAAATCCGGTACAAAGGCAATCCGGCCAACATCAACCAGAATGCCAGTGGTGCCAGCAAAATAGAGAAATACTAAAACCCTGACAGTGGCCAACGGCCCTGTCAGCAATTAAAAGCCTCCCCAACTATACACACTACTTGATCACGTAATTTTGAAAAAAGCGAAAACCGCTGACAGGGCCGCTGGCCGCTGTCGGGGTTTTCGCGGCATTTTGA
Source organism: Larkinella punicea (assembly GCF_003334855.1). Taxonomy (GTDB): domain Bacteria; phylum Bacteroidota; class Bacteroidia; order Cytophagales; family Spirosomataceae; genus Larkinella; species Larkinella punicea. The sequence continues at coordinate 102,106 of NZ_QOWE01000025.1, read as the reverse complement.
GATTCATTTGCTGGTAAAATGGCAAAAAAAGGCAAATTTCCGTACCTTTGCACCTTCATTTCAACAAGGAGAGCAATCGAATGATTTCAGTACAAAACGTCTCACTCCGCTACGGCAAGCGGGTTTTATTCGACGACGTCAACATAAAATTCACCGCGGGCAACTGCTACGGGGTGATCGGCGCCAACGGAGCGGGCAAATCAACGTTTTTGAAAATCCTGTCGGGCGAAATCGAACCCCAGACGGGTTCTGTCGTCATCACGCCGGGCGAAAGGCTGTCGGTGTTGAACCAGAACCAGTTTGCCTACGATGACTTTCCGGTTTTGCAAACCGTCATCATGGGCAACAAACGCCTGTATGACATCATGCAGGAAAAAGACGCCCTATATGCCAAAACCGACTTTACGGATGCTGATGGCGAGCGGGCGGCCAACCTAGAAGGCGAATTTGCGGAAATGAACGGCTGGGATGCTGAGTCGGACGCGGCTTCGCTGCTGAGCGGTTTGGGCATCAAAGAAGACCTTCACTACAGCCAGATGGCCGATCTGAACGGTTCCGAAAAAGTGCGGGTGCTGCTGGCCCAGGCGCTGTTTGGCAACCCGGACATTCTGCTGCTGGATGAACCGACCAACAACCTCGACGTTGAATCGAGTCTTTGGCTGGAAAACTACCTGGCCAACTTCAAAAATACTGTGATTGTGGTTTCCCACGACCGCCACTTTTTGGATCAGGTTTGTACGCAAGTCGTTGATATTGACTTCTCTAAAGTGCGGCTTTTTACCGGCAACTATTCGTTCTGGTATGAATCGAGCCAACTGGCCCTGAAACAACGGCAGGATCAGAACAAACGGACGGAAGACAAACGCAAGGAACTGGAGGAATTTATCCGGCGGTTTTCGGCCAATGCTTCCAAGTCGAAACAGGCCACCAGCCGGGCTAAATTGCTCGAAAAACTGACCCTCGACGACATTGCGCCTTCGTCCCGGAAGTATCCCTACATCAATTTCAAACCGGAACGCGAACCCGGCGACCAGATTCTGAACGTCGAAAACCTGACGTATGCGAGTGAAGACGGCGCCCGGCTGTTCACCAACCTGTCGTTTTCGATGCGCAAGGGCGACAAGGTATTCCTGTTCAGCCGCGACGGTCTGGCCGTAACGGCCCTATTCGATATTCTGGCCGGTGAACGCAAAGCCGACTCGGGTGAGTTCAAATGGGGTGTTACCATCACGCCGTCGTATTTCCCGAATGATACCGGTCGCGACAAATATTTCCAGAATGACCTGAATCTGGTGGACTGGCTGCGGCAGTTTTCGGTGGAAAAAGACGAAAGTTTCATTCGCGGTTTTCTGGGCCGGATGCTGTTTTCGGGCGAAGAGTCGCTGAAAAAATCGACGGTTTTGTCCGGGGGCGAAAAAGTGCGGTGTATGCTTTCCAAAGTCATGCTTTCGGGAGCCAACCTACTGTTACTGGATGAACCGACCAACCACCTCGACCTCGAATCCATTACGGCCCTCAACAACGGCCTGATCGACTTCAAAGGCCCGATTTTGTTCACTTCGCATGACCACCAGTTCGGCGAAACCATCGCCACCCGCATCATCGAAATTGCCCCCAAAGGCCACCTCGACAAACTCATGACCTACGACGAGTACCTCACTGATGATAATGTGAAGGAACAACGCGAAGCGCTTTATAAATAGGGTTTTCGGTTGATGACGCTTTCGATTCTGCCCCCCAATCCCCTGAAGGGGGCTTTATGCATCCGGATTGAAAAGCCCCCTTCAGGGGGTTGGGGGCAGAACCGAAAGCGTCAACGAGTTTCTATCTCTACCCCTCAATCCACTCTTCCTTTCTCCGCATCAGCGGCATTGTCGTTGTGCCGGCGTTTCCGGGCGAAGGTTTCTTTTCCAAACCGGTACGAAAAGGCCACCCCAATCCGGCGCGTATCGGTAGCCTGCGTATGAAACGCATCGGCCTGTTTCAGACTGACGGTTCGGTCTTTTTGTTTCCACGAATGAAACAGATCTTCAGCTAACAATCGAACACTTCCCTTGTCTTTTAAAACCTTCTTTTGTACTGCCAGATTGATTCGATAACGCGGATCTGTTATCCTTTGTCCATTCAGATCTTTGGTGACAAAAAAACCGGTGATCTCGCCATTCCAGCCCTTCTCAAATTTCAATTGATTGACAAGATTCATTCTGGCGTGATATATTTTCGGGTTAAGTTTTTCAGAATAAGCCACCCCATTTAATGCCATATGGGCAATGGTTAAGTTGGCATTTAAAGTCCAGCATTTTGTGATTGATTGGGTCAAATTGGTTGCCATTGCCAGAATACGACCGCTTGCCACGTTGTTCGGACTGATGATAAAAATGCCATCAATGGCTTGTGTGGTCTGGAAAATTACATCGGTAAAATGATTGTATTGCAAAGCAATGCCGAAGTTATTTTTATGCTGGTACTTCAATTCGTATTGAAAATGGTATTGCGGTTTCAACAGCGGGTTTCCCACCGTATAGGAATACGCATCCCGGTAGAATAAAAACGGATTCAGCAATTGGTAATTCGGGCGATTGATCCGACGGGCTATGCTCATTGTCATGGTGTTATTACCCAGACTATCCAGCTTATACCGTAAAAAAGCCGTAGGAAACACGCGCATGTACTTTATATCAAACGCGGTTTCTTTTACCTCCGCATTTCCCAACTGACGGCCATTTACCACCGTATTTTCCAGTCGGAAACCGAGCTGGGCCGCCATCCGTTTCCACTCTTTGCGGCTGTTGAGGTAAGCCGCCTGGATGGTTTCCCGGTAGATGAAATGGTTGGATTTACCATAATCCGGCGTTTGGGTAGTGCCTGAAACGGAATAGTAACGGGAATCCGTATCGTTGGTTACAAAACTGGATTTAAAACCGGCTTCCACAACGGCCTTATTTTTGAAGGGATGCACGTAATCAGCTTTGGCCGTATAAATGGCGATTTTCGAGGGCAGGTCATACAAAAAATCCCTTCGGTTAGTAAACGATTCGTCGGCGCTGCTGACCATCGTAGTGAGTCGTTGATCACCTGTTGTCTGGTGAATAATGTAGTTAACATCGGCGGTTAGTTCCCGACCCTCCGCATTAAATTTATGCTGAAAATTCGCATTTATTCCCACATTACGCCAGTTGAAATTACCCTTGGTGTACCCATTTCCAAGCGAGTCTAAAACAGGATTAGCCGTACTGTTTTTACTGAAATAATCGAGCCTCTCCTGCTTGGAGCGATTCTGATAATTAACAACAAACCCGTAGGTTGTTCTGGACGAAACGGCATAATCCATGCCCAGTCTGGTCATGATTCCGGGAACAGTATACGTAAGATTATTCTGCAAAACGACCGAGGAGTTAATGGAAGAATTTTCATTGTAAAGAATTCGGTTATACGAATCATCTGCGTAATCAGCATCCCGGCTATATCCCAAACTACCAAACAGGTTTATCTTTTTACGGTTGAAATTGACGTTGATCACATTATTGGTTCGTGCCGTCACGCCCTGGCTGTAACTGGCGGAAATATCCCCGACAAAGCCCTGCATTCGGTTTTTTTTCAGACGAATGTTAATAATGCTTGTCCCAGCCGCATCGTATTTGGCGGGCGGGTTGGTCATCAGTTCAATTTTATCCAGCGAACCGCCGGGCAATGACTTCAGGTACGATGCCAAATCCGGCCCCGACAGGTAGGTTGGCCGCCCGTCGATCAAAACCAGCACACCCGCTTTTCCGTTCAGGCTAATTTCGCCATCGTTGCCGACCGTAACACCGGGCGTTTTTTCGAGCACATCCAGCGTGTTGCTGCCGACACTGCTCACCATCGCATCCACATTCACGACGGTTTTGTCAAGATCCTGCTCAATCAAAGGCCGTTTGGCTACTACGACCACTTCGTTTAGTATTGTATTTGAGGGCGTTAGAATAATCACCGGCAACGAAACCACCGGGTGCTGGTCGTCGATGGTCAGCAACCCACTCCGGTAGTCGTTGCTGCCAATACTTGAAACACGCAGGGTGTACTGGTTATTGGCCAGGTTTTTTAGCTCAAATTTACCCTTGCCGTTGGTGATTTCACCCTGCACCAGGGTCGAATCTGAAGCGCTTAACAAACTCACCGTCGCACCCGGTATGGCTTCATTGCGGGAATCCTTGACGACGCCCCAAATGGTTTTTGGAGCGATCTGAGCCGACGCTGCAAGAGGAATAAGAAGGAAGAGGATGGAAAAAAAAGACTTCATAGTGTAGCCGTTGTAAAAGCAATTGTCATACTTGCTGAGCAAATATGAATGGCGCAACGACCGTCGGCAATAAATCAGGCCATACCAGACTGACCGGCTGACAGAATGCGGATTTGAGGGGTTAAAACACTTGGTACGGCCATACAGGGTTTTTGTCAGCGGTTTATTCGATTTCATCCGGGATGTTTACCGGAGTGGAAGATTTTGGTCAGCTTTGGAATTCAAACCAGCCTACGTGGATGTTACGAGTATGAAAAAAGGAGAGAATGCGGACTTTGCGGGACTAACGGAACTTCAAAAACACCTGGTTTTTAGCATTATTGCGGCCATACCAATTTATCTTGCGAGTAATTTGTATACCCAATCCATCGTGACGCGGGATGATGAAGAAGCGGCCTTTGCCGCCACAGCATTCTTTTTGGGAGGCATTTATACCGGTCGGTACATTTCGTTGGTGTGGGTATCGAAAAAAATACCGCTCCGCCTTTTCATTGGTTTATCAATTTTTAGCATTCTCTGTATTTGCTGGATTTTTTTCCACGCCGATTTTCCGCTCAAGGGCACCCGGGTTTTCCTGAATTTAATATTGTTTTATTTACCGCTTTTCCTGATGAGCATTGCCATTGGAATGCTCATTAAACTGGGGCGAATAACCGTTGAAAATCAGCTACAGGAATCGAAAGCCGTGGCCGAACAAAGCCAGAGTGAGCTGCATCTGCTCCAGTCCCAGCTAAGCCCCCATTTTCTATTTAACACCCTGAATAATTTATACGGTATTTCGATTTCCCAACACGAGAAAATTCCCACGCTATTATTAAAACTTTCTGATTTACTCCGGTATTCGGTGTACGATGCCAAGGAATTGTTTGTGCCCTTGCGGGACGAACTTGCGTATATCAACAACTACATCGATTTCGAGAAAATACGCATCGGTGACCGGCTTACACTCACGACTTTGATAGAGGATCTGACCCATACCGACATTAACATTGCGCCGATGTTGCTCATTGTGTTTATCGAAAATGCCTTCAAGCATTCCAAAAACACAACAGAACCGTATATTTCAATTGATATGAACCTGAAAACCTGGGGAAACTATCTTCTGTTTTCCGTAAAGAATTCACACGGTTCAACGTCTGACGAGAACGGTCTTCTGGAAAAAAGAAGCGGTTTAGGATTGGCGAATGTGAAGAAAAGGCTTGATTTGTTGTACCCAAACGCCTATGAACTCTCCATACAGGACGAAGACGGTTTTTACCAGGTCATGTTGCAACTGAAAGTAAAATGAAACCATTCCAGTGTTTGATTGTGGATGACGAACCCATTGCCCGGGAAATTATCCAGACCTATTGCGGACATTTTCCGAATTTAAAAGTCGTAGCGTCTTGTGCTAATGCGCTTGAAGCCAAAGCAGAACTTCAAAAACAGGCCATCGACATTCTTTTTCTGGACATCAATATGCCGGTTTTGAATGGGATTTCTTTTTTGAAAACGCTCAAAAATCAGCCGCAGGTTATCTTCACAACCGCCTATAAAGAATACGCCGTGGATGCCTTCGAATTGTCGGCCATCGACTATTTATTAAAACCATTCTCCCTGGAACGGTTCATCGTCGCGGTCGATAAAGCGCTGGAACGATTACAGCCTAATCCCGTAATCATTCCGGAAACTATTGAGAAAAACACAGAAGATTATCTTTTTATAAAAACCGACGGAAAAATCTATAAAATTTTTTATTCCGATTTGTTATATGCGGAAGCCAGCGGCAATTATACCAAAATTATAACGACGCAAAACACGATTCTGCCCGGCATGACCTTCTCCAGTTTCGAAGAATTGCTACCCAAATCCCGGTTTCTCCGGGTTCATCGCTCCTTCCTGGTCAACAAATCGAAGATTACGCATATCGAAGGCAACCGGGTTTTTATTGGCAAAAATGAAATCCCCATCGGCAGTAATTACCGGGACGGTTTTTTGAAGTCGCTGGGATTATAACGCATCGTTTTGGAAATCCGGTTGTGGGTCACCGTCCGCTGCTGGTTCGATTTAAACCGGGCATCTTCCACCGCCGACAAAGCCGCGTGTTTGGTAGCCCGCCCCTGAACCCTCTCGCGCCACTTTCGCCACGACGACGGTTTCAGTTGCCGACGCATGACCTCGATCACTTCCTGTTCCGATAGCCCAAACTGAGCTTCGATGGCATCAAAGGGCGTGCGGTCTTCCCACGCCATTTCGACAATGCGGTCCAGGTCTGTTTCCCCAAGCTCAAGTACCGGTTTGGAACGTTTCATACCGGAACAACGAAGCCGTCTTTCGCATAATTCCCCATCAGGCCGGTGTCCTAAACAAAAAGCAATTGCTTTGGTCGCGTGTTGGGTTGCTGACATCAAACCGGGGGGCCAAAAAGAATATTGAACACTTCGCGGGCCGATTTCGCCTTTCGCAGGTCTCGGCCAATCTCGATCCAGACGTGGAAGTTCAAATACACCGGATTGTACGACTCTACGGGTTTGGTCAGGCCGTAGACCGGCGCTTCGTCTTCTTCCTGAAAGGTGCCGAACAGGCGGTCCCAGATGATGAGCGATGAGCCAAAATTCTTGTCGAGGTAGCGGTCGTTGCTGCCGTGGTGGACCCGGTGATGGGAAGGCGTTACGAAGAAAAATTCAAACCAGCGCGGCAATTTACGGATCATTTCGGTATGAATCCAGAACTGATACAGGAGGTCGATCTGGTAGCAGGTCAGGATGACAACCGGATTAATACCTGACACCCAAGCTGGTATGAAGAAGACCAATTTCAAATGCTGCGTCCACGAATTGCGGAAAGCCGTCGAGAAATTCAGGTGTTCGGACGAATGGTGCGTAACGTGCGTAGCCCACCAGACACGCTGTTTGTGGGCAATCCAGTGCGCCGTGTAATTGCAGAAATCAATCAGCGCGTAGGCCAGCAGCCAAGTCCACCACCGCGTTTCTAGCCGCCAGGGCGTGAGGTGGTAGAAAAACAATGCCATCCCGAAAACGCTGGTTTTCAGAATGGCATTGATCAGCAGGCTTCCGGCTCCAATGCCCACCGACGACCAGAAATCGCGGCTTTGATAGCGGTGTTCTTCGTCGTGGCGGGTCAGCCAGAACTCCAAAAGTACGGAGCCAAACACCACCGGAGCGGCATAGGCTGTCAGGGGGAGCAGTTCGTGCTCCAGTTGTTGCAAGTCCATCAGGTCGTTGTTAACTGTTCGACCCTATGACAGCCAATTGAAGCCTTCCCCCTATTGAATAATTAAAAAAAGGTAAAAACAGGAATATTAAATGAAAAATGATGAATGTTAAATGTAAAAGTCTGGTCAAATGAGCAACTTTTACATTTAACATTCATCATTTTTCATTTAATATTCCTGCTCGACCATAGAACAAGTTATCAATTGAATCAAAGCTGTGCGCTTCCCGACGGCAACTCGCTCGGCTGATTCAGCGCGGCTTCGACATCGTCTTTCTCCATGATTTCCTTAAACCGGTACAGGTCTTTTTCGATCATCTGCGAGAATGTCGGATTGAAGAGCTTCATGAGCGCGCTACCAATCTGGCCAACGGGTGGCCGGTAGTGGATCGTGGCCAGAATTTCGGTTCCAAAACCGTCTGCCGAATCCCGAAAACGCACCTCGCCCGCATTGTCCACCCGGGCACCTTCTACCGATTTCCAAACCAGTCGTTCATTGGGCGTCTCGTGGATAAGCTGCGCATCCCACTCTACGGTACCAAGGGCTTCGGCCACGGCGCCACCGGACGACGTAGCCTGGGCAACCCAATGCGAATGCGTTGAATCCAGTTGACGTACTTCTTTTAGGTGGGACATAAACCGGGGCAGATTCTCCAGTTTCCGCCAGAATTGGTACACCTCTTCGCGGGGTTTGTAAATGGTCATACCGGCCGAAATTTCGATGGGCCTCACCGCCGTCGCTTCGCCCTGTGTCGTATTGCGGCCCACGGATTCACTCACGGGGCAATGTCCCGACAAACCCCGGTAGGCCAGATAACCGCCCGCTGCGGCCAGCAACAACCCACTCAATGACCCGCCTTTCAAGCCAAAAGCCACCAGCAGGGCTCCCCCGGCGGTCGACCAAACCCGTTCTTCTTCACCCACATTGATCCGGCTCGATCCGCTTACTTCCGGTTCGAGTGGTCCGATTCCGGACTGGCCCGAAACCGGTGTTCCTGTATTCGCCATACCTGTATTTTTTTACGTTTTTGTTTGCAGAATAACCGGATACAAGGGCAGATGTTTGGAAATATGAGGGACTGGACTGATCGTTCGTTCGGAAAACCGCCCGCAGCGGACTGGCGTTGAGTAGGTTCGTGGAGCTAGGCTTTGATTTGTGCGATTAAATGATTAACTATGATTTCTTGTTGACGAATTCCGTCAATCATGATCTCTAAATCTGTACACGTAAATTTTTGAACATGGGAAAAGGAGATGTTAAAACCAAACGCGGTAAAATCTGGCGCGGTTCATACGGCGTAACACGCCCCAAGCTGAAGGATCAACGAGGAAAAATAGCCAAGGTTGTCAAGGAATAACCCGCTATTTTTCATAAAAAAGCCCCGCCAGATAAACGGCGGGGCTTTTTTATGGTATACCTTTTGCGGCATTTCATCCGAACTCTGCATCCTGCTATGGCCAAAAATAAACCGAACGGACAACGGACCAACCCGTCGCGTCCACAGACGATACCTGCCTCTTCTCCCGTAAAACCGACCCAGCCAGCACCTCCCGCGCTGGCGAAAAAGGGCTTACAAACCTACCTCTGGCTCCCTCTGCTGCTGGCGGTTTTTATTGCCTACGCCTTCGGGTTCAGCAACGGGTTTGTGGACTGGGATGATTCGGAATATGTTTTCGGAAATCCGTACGTTCTTGAACCCACCGCCGATCACGTCCGAACGTTGTTAAAGTCGGTGGTTGCGCTGAATTACCATCCGTTAACGATGTTGTCTCTGGCCGCCAACTCGGCTTTTTTCGGGCCGGAAGCCACGTCATTTATTGTTACCAACACCGCATTCCATCTCCTCAATACGCTCCTTATTTTCGGTTTTGCGTATCAGTTAAGTCGTAAAAATCAGTGGGTTGCGCTATTCGTGGCCGCAGTATGGGGACTGCACCCCATGCACGTCGAATCGGTCATCTGGGTGTCGGAACGGAAAGATGTCCTCTACACGTTTTTCTTCCTCTCGGCTTGTCTGACCTACCTTCGCTATCGGACATCAGGGGCCACGATCTGGTTATTTTTAACTTTTTCTTTGTTTGTAGCATCATGTATAGCCAAAGCGATGGCGGTCGTATTGCCTTTTGTTTTGCTCTTGATCGACTACTGGAAAGCGGGTGATCAGAACCTCAAAAAGACCTTTCGACCGGCGATTCTATTCGAAAAAGTCCCGTTTTTGCTGGTAGCGGTTTTTGTGGGGCTGTTGGCAACCAACGTGCAGGCCGGGGGTGATTTTCACGGCTGGCTGCTTCGGATTGCGGAGAAAAAAGACGCCGTCGGGCAGGAGCCCTTTGCCGCCCGCTGGCTGGTCTACGGCAGCTACGGTTTTCTGATGTACCTGATCAAACTCGTCGCCCCCTTCCGTCTGTCGGCTTTTTATCCGTATCCCGAAAACGTCCGGAACATCGAGCCGCAACATTGGCTGGGGCCAGTGGCTTTTCTGCTGGTGGTTGGTTACGCCGTCTGGCAATTACTGACCGCCAAAACCGAGCGGCAACGGCTGGTGGTTTTTGGTATCGGGTTTTTCTTGATCACGATTATTCTGGTTTTGCAGTTCATGACCGTTGGGGCCGCCATCATGGCCGACCGCTACAGCTACCTCTCCTACTTTGGCTTGATCTTCCTGATTGTCTACGGTTTGTACCTTCTGACGGGCGAATCGCCTTCCCGGTTCCGACTGGCCACCATCGGTTTAGGTGTGTTTACCGCCTTGTGTTTTTACCGGACTATTCAACAGGTGAAAGTCTGGAAAAACACCGAAACGCTCTGGCTCCATGCGTTACAATTCTACCCTGAAAATGACCAGATGCGCGAAGGGTTGGGTGACTATTACGGCAAAAATAACCGCATCGACGAAGCCATGCAGCAATTTAAAGCGGCTGTGGAGAACGGCAGCAACCGCTACCATTGCTTCGAAGGGCTGGGCAATGCCTACGGACTGAAAAATGACTTTCCGAAGGCCCTGGAAATGTATAACCAGGCCATCCGGATGGATTCGACCAAGAGCGACGTCTATTATAACCGGGGGTTAACCTACAACAAAACCAGCCGTTTCCAGGATGCTCTGCGCGATTTCAACAAGGCCCTCCTGCTGGCACCCGGCAAAGATTCGGTGGTGTTGACGGCGCGTGGTTTTACGTATCTGCAACTCAAATCCTACAAAGAATCCCTGGCTGATTACGAACGGTATCTGCGCTACAAACCCAACGATCCGACGGCCTTGCACAACCGGGGTGTCGACCGGTTTTATCTCGGCGACCGCGCCGGAGCTTTAGCTGACATTCGCCGGGCCGTAGCGCTGAAACCGGATTACGAAGAAGCGAAGAATAACCTCCGGCAGTTGGAACAGGCGGGGCAATAGCCGTTTTTTGGTATATTTACGCTCCACCATTTACAGTAACTTTATGGGTAAATTTCATGATGCCATCAAGTCTCCCCACCAGACTTTTATCAAAAAACAACGTATATTTTTCGTCAGTACAGCTCCGCTGAGTGGCGATGGTCGCGTCAATCTCTCGCCCAAAGGACTGGACTGTTTCCGGGTTTTGTCGGACAACCAGGTGGGCTACATGGATCTGATCAGCAGTGGCAACGAAACCTCCGCCCACACGCTGGAAAACGGCCGCATTACGATGATGTTCTGCTCGTTTGAAGGCCCACCCCTGATTTTGCGGTTATACGGCAAAGGGCGCACGGTTTTGCCCGGTTCGGAAGAGTGGGCGGTCTATGCGCCGAATTTCACGATTTACCCAAGTACCCGCCAACTGATTCTGGCCGACATCGACCTGGTTCAAACCTCCTGTGGGTTTGGCGTACCCTTGTTCGATTACGTCGGTGAGCGCGACATCCACTTTGAGTGGGCTGAGAAAACCGGCAAAAAAGGACTTGATGACTACGTTACCGAAAAAAATCTGACGAGTCTCGACGGTCTGCCGACCAGCATTGGACTGGAAAGAACGGAATCATTACGGCACTAACACCACGACACCCCGTTTTTGGAACCGTCTTCCATCCGGTTTTTCCTGATCCAGCCGGTACGAGTACATTCCCGGCGGAACGGTTTTTCCCTGTTGTTTACCATCCCAACCAGCCAGGGCATCATCCGTTAAAAAGACCACCTCGCCCCAACGGTTAAAAATCGTCAGCGTTGCCTTTCCGCTCAACAGCCCCTGAAGCTGCCACTGATCGTTGATGCCGTCTGCATTAGGGCTGAAAGCGTCGGGCATAAACACCGTCGAGTCGGGAACCGGAGCGGGTTCGGGCGGTTTTGGGGGCGTATAACACAACTCGGCAGAAGGCGCAGCCTGTAAGCAGGTATCGGCGAGAATGAGTCGAAAACAAACTGCCACCGTCGTGTCCGCATCCAAACGGACCGTTGCATTCACCGCGTCAGAACGATGGCTGGTTTGGACGTAGGTTCCGCCGGGCGACCGCTGTTCAATCCGGAAGCGGTTTCCGCCGGGATTGCTGATGGTCAGGTCGATCGAATTGGCACCGACGGCCTGTACTTTGTCGATGACGGGGGTGATGGCTTTCGTATCGGGACGGAAAGAAACCCGGGTTGTGCCGCCACAATTGCCGTAAAGATGCACTCCCCGTACGGAAATTACCCGCTGGTTATCGTCGGCGTAGGTATGAACGCCCACGGGAGAAGCGCCATCGAGCTGCTCCTGTGTACCATCGCCCCAATCGACCCGATACCAGTTATATTGATACTCCGCCGACTTCGGAATGGTGACCATCACCCGCGTTTGACAGCCCGTCACCACCAACTCGGGCGGCAGCGTGTCGTACACCTGAACAATGGCGCACACCCGAAGCTGGCGTCCGTCCTGTTCCGAATATTGCAGAACCCGGAATAGTCCGGGCTTTTGATAGGTAAAAACCGAATCCCGGACCAAATCCGAATCCTTCACCGCTCCTCCCTGATAATCATACACATACCGAACGTTCGTCACATTTCGGAGGCCGCTCGTGGCGGTAATTTTCAGAGGCATGCAACCAATGCCGGGGCTGATCTGAAGCGAACCCGTAAACTGACCAGCCGAGGGTGTACACTGATCCGGCTGGGCAAGGCAAAAGCGGGAAATGAAAAGAAAGAATACAAGGAAGAGAATCCCGGAACGATGCGTTACGGCTTTTGCGAGATTCATCGGTCGGGTGGTTTACACTAGGTCAACTTCACCGATTGGCCGGATTTGGCCGCCCGATAAATCGCTTCCACAATCCGGATGTCGCGCAGTCCTTCTTCGCCGGGGGCAATCAAGGGTTTGTTGTTCATAATGGCGTCGGCATCGTCGTCCATCTGCATGGCCTGCTGGCGGGGAACATCGTAGGGATGTTTGATTTTCACCCCGCCCGATGCTTCGCCCGTCTGACCGTTGTAGGCCGAATACGGCTCCATTTTCAGGAATCCTTTCTCGCCGGTCACGTGCAGGAAATTCATGTTTATTCCGAAGCTGGTCTGAACAGCCGCCCGCGCCCCGCTCGGAAACACGAGTTGGGCCATCGTGGTCTCGTCCAGCCCGTTTTTATAGATTTCGGGCCGGGTCGTATACTGCTGGGCGGTAACCGAAATCGGTTCTTCGCCCGTTGCCAGCCGCGCACCCTGCAACACATAAACGCCCATGTCGTACATCACCCCCCCGCCCATTTCCTTTTTCTGTTTCCAGTGCGTGGTGCGGTTGTCGTTGTACCCCGCCGAACAGCTCACCATTTTGATCTTGCCGATTTTGCCTTCGCGCAAAAACTTGATGTATTCCTGCGTGTTCGGTTCGTGCTGCAGCCGGTAGCCAACGGCCAGCGAGCGTTTGTTCTGCTTGCAGGCGTTGATCATGTCCTGGCACTCCTTCTCCGTCATGGCCATCGGTTTTTCCACCCAGACGTGTTTACCCGCCTTGGCCGCCCGGATCACATACTCGCGGTGCATGGACGGGGGCAAAATCACGTACACAACATCGATGTCGGGGTTGTCGGCAATTTTGTCGAAGTTTTGGTAGTTGTATACATTCTTTTCTGGAATGTTATACTTCTTGGCCCAGGTCTCGGCTTTCGAGGGAGTTCCGGTGACAATACCGGCGAGGTAACAATTTTTGGTCAGTTGCAAAGCCGGCGCGATCAAGTCCGTGCTGTAATAGCCCAGGCCCACCAGTGCTACTCCCAGGCGGTCTTTTTTGGGCGACTGGGCAATGCTCAAAGGCGAGAAAGCCAGTGAAGAAGCAATCAAACCGGTTTGCTGTAGAAAAATCCGTCGAGTAGGCATAAAAGTAAGTTATGAATTAAAAGTTAAGAGTTAAAAATTAAAACGGGAAGTTGATGCGTTAAAATGTTACGCATCAGACCAATTTTTAACTTTTAACTCTTAACTTTTAACTCTTTATTCGTCGTAGCTTAAATTATACTGCTTCAACACATCGGCCGGAACACCTTCCCACTGGTTGGGGGTGTTGCCGACGTAGCCGAGGTCTTTGATGCCCATCTGGCTGGTGAAAAAACCGGTCGCGACAAACCCGCGCATCATGTTGAAAAACGCGACACCCTGCGACATCTCCGGCTTGGCTTTGCCCGGATAAGCGATTTCGTCCACGATTTCGATTTGCTGGGCTTTGAGACAATCAGCAAACTTCTTGCCAAACCGCTTCGTACAAACGTTGTCGAGCCAGCGAAGTCCCCCCCGCATCGGCGTCTGCCACTGCGGCTGGTCTTTCATCATAAACTCGATAAACGCCGGGGTTCCGGCCTGTGACGCACTGCCGGATTTGGCATCGGCTGGAATGATGATGTCTCCCAGTACCGTGACGGTTTTCAGTTCGTGGGGCGTGAAAAACTTATCGGCATTCAGTTTGGCATCGCGCTCCGCTTCAAATTTCTGACGACCACCGGGAATTTTCACCGGTTTGACATCGGGCGGCATGATGGATTCAGCAGCGGAAATCTGCGGATTCAAACCGGCAAATCCAAGGCTACTGAGGGTTATGGCTTTGAGAGAATCTCTACGTTTCATAGTCTGAAATTTTTCTCTGCTTAACTCTTCTTTCTCTGCTTAACTCCGCGAAATAGCTTTTAAAATTATTTCGCGGAGTTAAGCAGAGAGAAGGGAGTTAAGCGGAGGTTTAGATATTCTTTTGTTTGACCTGATCGATGATGTAGTCGGAAGTCCGCCAGGAGTTGGCCAGGATCGTCCACGTCACGTTTTTGTCGCCCTGCGACGGGAAAGCAGCCGCATCGACCACGAACAGATTCTTGACGTCGTGCGCCTGCGAATACTTGTTCAGTACCGAGTTTTTCGGGTCGTTCCCCATCCGCGCCGTACCGATTTCGTGGATAATTTTGCCGGGAGCCTCCAGACCATAGTTGGTTTCCGGACCCGGTTTTTTACCCAGCGCAATACCGCCCATCGCATGAATGATCTCCTCGAAGGTATCCTGCATGTGTTTGGCCTGCTTGATCTCCGCTTCGCCCCATTTGTAGTTGAAACGCAGCGTCGGAATCCCGTATTTATCAACCGTGTTCGGGTCAATTTCGCAGTAGTTGCTTTCCAGCGGCACGGGTTCGCCCCGACCGGCCATCCCAATGTTGGCCCCGTAGAACCGGCGGAAGTCGTCTTTCAGATCCGCACCGTAGCCACCGGCCGCTTTCGGCTTGCCATCGCGACCCGGCACAATGCTGTTCCGGCCTTCCATGCCAAAGCCAAAACCGTACATCGGCATACCCATACCGCCACCGTATTCGATGTGATAGCCGCGTGGGAAATCGAGTTTCTTGTTGTCGAGCCACCAGGGCGAATAAACGTGCGCACCGCCCACGCCATCTTCGTTATACCGCTTGCGATCCATCAGGGCCGGAATGAAGGCCCCGCGTGAAGCACCCGTTGAGTCGTTGAGGTATTTTCCAACCACACCGCTGGAATTAGCGAGTCCGTTCTGGAAACGGGCCGACTTGGAGTTGAGCAGCAAACGCGCCGTTTCGCAGGTACTGGCCGCCAGAACCACCACTTTACCCATCACCGATTGCTCGGTCATGGTCGGCACATCGACGTAGGAAACGCCGGTTGCCAGGCCGGTTTTGGCATCCGTAATCACTTCACGGGCCATCGCGCCGTTGATCAGCGTAACCCGACCGGTTTTCACCGCCGGAATACACAACACCGACGACGACGAGAAGTCAGCGTAGGCCTGACAGGCCCGGCCGCACTGGGCGCAGTAGAAACAGCCGCCCCGGTCGTGAATGGGTTTGGTCAGAATCGAAAGCCGCGAGGGAATAACCGGCACACCGATGCTCTTCCCGGCTTTCTTGATCATCAATTCGTGCAGACGTGGTTTGGGTGGCGGCAAAAACCGGCCATCGGGTGCATCCCGAAGCCCTTCTTTTGAGCCAAACACCCCAATCAGGTCGTCTACTTTGTCGTAATAGGGCGCGTAGTCTTCGTAGCCGAGTGGCCAGTCTTCACCAATTCCCGTTAAGCTTTTCCGTTTGAAATCATCGGGACCCATCCGCAGCGAAATCCGGCCCCAGTGGTTGGTCCGTCCGCCCAGCATCCGGGAACGGAACCAGTGAAATTCGGTGCCTTTGACGGCCGAATACGGTTCCCCTTCAATTTCCCAACCGCCCCAGGCCGCATCGAAATCACCAAACGCGCGCGTTGTTCCGGCACCACGGCGGGGCGACTCATACGCCCATTTTAACTGGTTAATATACTTAGGATCAGCGGGATCGAAATACCCCCCGGCTTCGAGCAAACAAACTGTTGCACCTGCCTTGGAAAGCTGATAAGCCGCCATTCCGCCCCCGGCTCCTGAGCCAACAATGACAACGTCGTAAACTTTCGCTGCCTTTTTTATTTGTGGAACATCCATTGAATTTTGGTTTAGTGAGTAGGTCACTGAAGTGATTACGTGAATACGCTGCTAAAAGTAATACCGAATGGGTTAAATATCCATTTTTTTAACAGAAAAGCAACTATCCACTGCCTTAATTACTCCTAAAACCGTTCGGGAGACTACACGAGTGTTTCGATTTTTTTGCGGAGCAACTGTTTTTCGGCTCCGGACGAGGTGAGGTGCAGGGCGCGCTGGTAATGCTGGCGGGCGCGGTCGGTCTGGTGGAGTTGGGCATACAGGTCACCCAGAATCGCATGGTAATACTGATTCGTTTCCAGTTCCTTGATTTGTAAAACCGCCAGCAGGGCCTCCATGGGGCCATCTACTTCGGCGAGCGCCACCGCCCGGTTCAGCGCCACAATGGGGCCGGGTTTCCGGTCGAGCAGCAAATCGTAATAGTTGAGGATGGTCGGCCAGTCTGTTTTTTCGTAGGATGGTGCCAGGCAATGCTGTAGGGCAATGGCGGCTTCAAGGTGGTATGCAGAGAGTTCACTGCCTGTCGCCGAAGCCGTCAGTTGGCGTTTTCCCTGCGCAATCAGCGCCCGGTTCCATTGCGTCCGATCCTGATCTTTCAGGAGAATGATGGCACCCGTTGCATCCGTCCGGGCCTCGAAGCGGGCTACCTGGAAACACATCAACGCCAGCAAAGCATGAGCCGAAGGGGTGGCCGTCCGGGGTGTTTGGGTCAGCAGCAACGTCAGGCGCATGGCTTCTTCGCACAAATCCTGCCGGATGAGCGTATCGGGGTGCGACGAAGTGTAGCCTTCATTAAACAATAGATAAATGCTTTTCAAAACCGCATTCACGCGGATGGGCAATTGCGGCCCGGTCGGCACTTCCAGGCGGATTTCGTTGGCACGAATTTTCTCTTTGGCCCGATAAATCCGCTTGGTGATGGTTTCTTCGCTGGTCAGAAAAGCGTTGGCAATTTCGCGGATGCTCAATCCGCACAGAATTTTCAGACACATCGCCACCTTCGACTCGAACGGTAGCGACGGATGGCAGCAGGCAAACAGCATCCGCAACTGGCTGTCGTTGATCTCGTCTTCGAAAAAAAACCGCTCCATCATTTCTTCTTCCTGCCGTTCGCTGGCCCAGTCTCCGCTGATTTGCCGGAACAATTTCTCGCGACGAACCACATCCAAAGCCTTGTTTTTGGCTACCCGGTAGAGCCAGGCCGAGGGGTTTTCGGGAATGCCCTGAAACGGCCAGCTTCGCAGCGCCTGCACCATCGCATCCTGCACAATATCCTCCGCCAGCTCAATCCGGTCGAACCCCAGCATGGCCGCCAATACCGAAACCATCCGGCCTGCTTCATGCCGGAAAAGGTGCGCGACGAGTTGGGAAGAATCGGAAGATGACACGGATTTTTAAAGGAATTTCAAATGTAAAATGATGAACGTCAAATGTAAAAGTGAATGGCGTATCCAGCTATTTTTACATTTGGCGTTCATCATTTTACATTTGAAATTTCATTTATTCAAACTTCTGAATCTGCCGTACTTCCACTTTTCCGCCGGTTTCAAACATGGGGCAGCCCTGCGCCAGTTCGATGGCTTCGTCGAAGGTGTCGGCGGTTAAAAGCATGTAGCCGCCCACGATTTCTTTGCCTTCCGTAAACGGGCCGTCGGTGACCACTTTGCCGCCGTTGGTCAGCACTTTCCCGGCGGGCAGCAACGCTTCGGTTGCGATCATTTTTCCCTGAGCGGCAATTCCGCCAATCCAGGTGTTCCATTTCTCGATTTCGGCCTGAAAGTCTTCGGGTGACAGCTCCTGAAAGGCGGTTTCGTCCATTTGTGGTCCGTGGAAGATCAGCATGAATTTTTCCATTGGTATACTGCGGTTAAACGTGATGAGTTGATTTTTGACGCTAAGACGAACGAAGGAATGGAAACCGGACAGGAAAATAAAATATTTTTTCAAAATCGTACCTTTGCGGCATGGCACAAATTGGAACAGACGTTCAAAAGGCAAAAGACTTCCTGGAAGCGGGAAAAGTGATCGGACTGCCCACCGAAACCGTGTATGGACTGGCGGGCAACGCCCTGAATCCGGATGCCGTTCTGGACATCTTCAAGGTCAAAAACCGTCCTTCGTTCGATCCACTCATCGTTCATACCGATTCAATCGACAAGGTCGAGTCGTTCGTGACGCGGATTCCGGAACCGGCGCGTCGGCTCGCGGAGCGGTTCTGGCCCGGCCCACTGACGATTTTATTACCCAAAAAACCGATCATTCCGGATCTCGTCACCTCGGGTCTGGAAAACGTGGCGATCCGGATTCCGAACCATCCGATGGCGCTCAAATTGCTCGCTTTGCTGGATTTTCCGCTGGCGGCTCCGAGTGCCAATCCCTTCGGCTACATCAGCCCCACCACCGCCCGGCACGTTGCCGATCAGTTGGGCGACCAGATTCCGTATGTGCTGGATGGCGGCTCCTCCACGGTAGGCATCGAATCGACCATCATTGGGTTTGTCGAAGGTGGCCCGATTGTGTACCGGCTGGGCGGCATGACCCTGGAAAAACTGGAAAGCATTGTCGGAAAGGTATCGGTCCGCAGCCATTCGACCTCCAACCCAAAGGCACCGGGCATGTTGAGCAGCCATTACGCGCCCCGAAAACCGCTTTTTCTCAAAACCCCGGAGCAAGCGCTGGCGACCCACAAACCCGAGCGCATTGGGGTGCTGGCCTTTGATGCGATGACACGGTTGATTCCGTTGGAGAACCAGCAGATTTTGTCCGTTACGGGTGACGTTTCCGAAGCCGCCAAAAACCTGTTCGCTGCCCTGCGCGCGCTCGATCAGTCTAATGTCGATGTCATTATTGCGGACCTGCTCCCCGAAACCGGGCTGGGCCGGGCCGTCAACGACCGCTTGCGCCGGGCTGCGTTCAAGTGAGAAGCGATGTTTGGGGTTTTTCGTAAACGGTAATCGGAACATCGATCAAAGGTTAGAACTTGCAGGCCAATTGCTTAGCGTCACCAACAGGACGCTTCGACAGACTTTGCTAGCTGCTACCATCCCACCCCATCATGAACACGTCTCTTTTTCTAGCCCTCCTGGCCCTTGGCGCTTATAGTTCGTACAATCCTGCAGAAAAACCGCCCCAACAGGCCCTCAATCAGTACGTTGCCTTTCTGAATCAGTCGGTCGATGTCGTTTTTGACCGGATGCAGGTGCTGCAATCGTATTATGCGGCCACGAAGCAGTTTCGCACCCGGTCGGGCACACTGATCCGGCTGCCGTCGTCGGGGCCACTGGAAGAATATTACTACCGAAAAGCCCTCGAAACGACCAACAATGGCCTCAGTGCGCAGGAAAGCCAGCAACTCAACGGAGAAGCGGAAGCCCTCTGGCAATTGCTCGAAGCGTTCGACCAGTCGGGGAAAGCGCTGGAAACCTACGTTCGGCTGAACGATTACCAACGTGACGGTTTGAAGAAATCGGATGCGTTACTGGCCGACCTTCAGAAACAGGCCGGACAGATCAGCCGCAAACGGGACGTTTTTTTTCGCCAGATTCAACGGATTTACCGCGTTTATCAACCCTACGACGCCAGCGATCTGTACCTGAAACTGGAACGCGAAATGGTCCAAATTCTGATTCGCGAAAAACAAACGCTGTCGTCCTGGCCGTTTTCCCTCAACGAAGAAGCGCCTTCGGGTTGGCCCGTGGATAGCCTCCGCGATAGCATGTTGCACGACGCCGAAGTGCTGGCCGGTTTTGGCAAAAATGAGTCGGCCATCGCCTACCCGGCTTCCAGCATGATCGGTTCGTTCAAAAGTGCGTTGCAATCCATTCTCGGTCTGAAACAGGATGCCATCAATACCTATACCTTTGAGGCCAAAAAGTCGGCGCGACACGGCAACAGCGTGTATCTGAGCCTGATCAATCACTACAACAACGATCTGCTGTCGAATTACCAGGCGTTTGTCAAGTACAGTGTCCCGACCAAACACCTGCTGGATTTCCCCAAATTCTGCCCGGTTTTTGTCCTGGAATCTTCGGGAATGGCATCGCAGAAAACCGCCCGCACCGAACCGTTCCGGGATCTTCCGCGGGTGCCGTTCAAAACCAAACCGTCGGCGGCTCCGGCTTCCGATGCCACGTTCCACGCCCTGAACGCCTACATCGACTTCATCAACGAGTCGCTGCGACAAATGAATCACCTCCAGGTTCAGGTGCGCAACTACCAGTCATCGGCCGAATACCACCGCTATCCGGACCCCAACCGGCGCCGGGGTCAGTTGATGTATTCGCATACGGAATACAAAATGCCGCTGGCCGATTACCAGCTTCTTCTCAACGGCAGCAAACCCATTCCGGCGGAGTACCGAACCGCCATTAATGCACAGACGGAGGTGCTGATGAACATGCTGAAAGAAATGGATGGGCTTAGCATCGAACTGATTGGCTACACGCAGGAAAAACAGTATGAACAGGACGGTTTGAAGCATTCCGACGCCATTCTGGATCGGTACGCCGTTTTGTTCGACCTTTTCGATCAAAAAAAAGAGCAGTTGTATACTGACGTTCGGCGGATTCACGAGAGCTACAAACCGGCCAATCCGGCCAGCTCGTGGCACCTCGCCGGCAACGCGCTGCTCAAAGCCATCGACGACAACAAGACGGTTTTGTTCGGCATTCGGTCGTATTACGGGGACGAAACCCCGCAGCTTCCCGCGACGGAAAAGCTGGAGGAACACCGCCGGGCGCTGATCACGGATGAATATAAAAACCTGAAAGGACTGCCCCGCTACGGTCGCAGCAACGGCCTTTGTCCCTATTCGCCCTATGAGGACGTGGCCGAAAATACCGGGCGGTTTGCCGAAAAAGCCCGAACGGCAAAACCGGCTTCTCCGACGGGTTCGCACCCCTACGAGTCGTTCTATTATTTCTACAACAACGAACTGGTTTATCAGTATAACAAGTTCAGCGAACTGGCCAAAACCGGCGTTCTGAAAACGATCATGGAACCCAACCTGTTTGCGTTCCGGCGACCGGTGACCGCCAGGCGAATCGAGCCGGTTGCTGAAAAAGTGGAACCGGCGGCACCTGCTCCGACCCTTCCGGCACCGGTTTCCCTGCCGACACCCGCGCCAGCACCCACCGAAGCGGCTCCCACGCTGGACGGTTTTGCCACCAACAACATGGTGCTGTTGCTGGATGTTTCGGCCTCGATGGAGTCGCCGTACAAGATGCCGTTGCTGAAAAAATCCATCAAATCGCTGCTGCCGTTGCTGCGGCCCGAAGATCAGGTTTCGATCGTGGTGTATTCGGGAAAAGCCAAAGTGGTGTTGCCACCCACCTCCGGGTCGAAAACCGCCGACATCGCCCACGCCATCGACCAGCTCCGGTCGACCGGCGAAACCGACGGCAACGACGGCATCCGAACCGCCTACAAACTGGCCGCAAAGCACTTCATTCCCTGGGGAAATAACCGGATTATTCTGGCCACCGATGGCGAATTCCCGATCAGCGAACCAGTGTTTGATTTAGTCGAACAATCAGCCCGTAAAGAGATCAATCTCACAGTGTTAACCTTTAGTCGAAACGTGGTTAATTCAGCCAACCTGAAAAGGTTAGCCACCTTAGGGCAAGGCAGTTATGAGCATGTTACTGAATCAAAAGCTCAGTTACAATTAATCCTGGAAGCCCAGGCCCGAAAAGCCCCCTGAATCCCCGTTAACTCCTAACTCTTAACTCCTCATGTCTGCCCCAACCACCACCGTCGAACGCACCTACAACGCGCGACCCGACACCCTGGATTTTCGCGACAAAATCTATGTTCCCAATCTGTATGAAGTACCGATCAGGATCACACTCAACGACTACCAGGCCTGGGAGGTGCCCATTCTCGACCAGGGTCAGGAAGGCGCCTGTACGGGGTTTGGGCTGGCTACGGTTGCCAATTATCTGCTGCGCCGTCGGAAGGTCGTTGCCGATCCCAATCCGGTCAGTGCGCGGATGCTCTACGAAATGGCCCGGCGCTACGATGAGTGGCCCGGCGAAGAATACAGCGGATCGAGTGCGCGGGGTGCCATGAAAGGCTGGCACAAACACGGGATTTGCGCCGACGAACACTGGCCTTATCAGGCAGCGGCCCGGAACGAGCGATTGACGGAACAGCGAACCTCCGATGCCCTGAACCGCCCACTGGGAGCCTATTACCGGGTGAATCACAAAGATCTGGTATCGATGCACACGGCAATGGCCGAAGTCGGCATTCTGTACGCGACGGCCACCGTTCACGAGGGCTGGGAGAAGGTTGGGTCGGACGGATTGATTTCGTTCCCGGAGAAAGTTCTGGGTGGGCATGCCTTTGCGATTGTCGCGTATGACCAGAACGGTTTCTGGATTCAGAATTCGTGGGGACCGGATTGGGGAAAAGGCGGTTTTGCCCAGATTTCCTACGACGACTGGCTCACCCACGGCACCGATGTCTGGGTAGCGCGCCTGGGTGCGCCCGTAATGCTCTACAAACCCCAATCCATTGCCATCAGCAATTCGGCCTCTTCCGGCAAATCGAATGCCTACGCCTTTGCCGACCTGCGTCCGCACATCATCAGCATTGGCAACGACGGCAAACTGAACGAAGGCGGCAGCTTCGGAACCTCCGCCGACGAAGTGAGAACGATTTTTCAGGACGATTTTCTTCGGGTAACGCAGAATTGGAAAAAGAAACGGTTACTTCTATACGCACATGGCGGTTTGGTCGGGGAAGAATCTGCCGTGCAGCGTCTGGCCGACTACCGGGCCGCGCTGATGGATGCCGAAGTATATCCGGTTTCGTTCATCTGGCACACCGATTTCTGGACAACGACCACCAACATTTTGCAGGATGCCCTCAAACGCCGTCGGCCCGAAGGCATTCTGGACGCCAGCAAAGATTTCATGCTAGACCGGCTCGACGACGCGCTGGAACCGGTGGCGCGGATGCTGATGGGAAAAATGCAGTGGGACGAAATGAAGGAAAATGCTTTTCTGGCCACGACGAAGGCAACCGGCGGGGCGCGAATTGCTCTCCAGGAAATTGCCAAACTAGCGACACAGACGGATCTGGAAATTCATATTGTCGGACACAGTGCCGGTAGTATTTTTCACGCCCCCTTTATTCAGGCACTTACGAAAGAATTTGGGTTAAAGATCGAATCCTGCACCCTTTGGGCACCGGCCTGCACGGTCAAACTGTTCAAGGAAGCCTACGTACCTGCTCTGAAAGCCAAAAAAATCAACCGGTTTGCACTGTATACCCTGACCGACGAAGCTGAACAGGACGACCATTGCGCCCGGATTTACAACAAATCGCTGCTGTATCTGGTCTCGAATGCGTTCGAAACCCAGGGTCGAATTCCGTTTTTCCGCGAAGGGGAACCCATCCTCGGCATGGCCAAATTCATCGCAAAAGCCTTGGACAAAACCGAAAAAAAATACTTTGATCAGAGCCTATCCGATCTCTTTAAAGCCAAAAATGTCGATTGGGTTCAGTCTCCCAACAACGAATCCAAAGACCCGAAGAAGCGATCGACCTCACTCCACCACGGCGATTTCGACGATGACCGGCCCACGGTGGAGTCGACCCTGGTCCGCATGCTCGACAGTGCAAAACCGGAGGTAAAAACGGAACTGGTTTTCACCCGTTCGGCCTCATCCAACCGGGAAAAGCGGGAGCAGTTGATGCACTGATTGATCTGTTTTTGTTGAAGACGAGTGATGGAAATTATAAATGTTGAATATTGCCCCTAAATCCCCTAAAGGGGACTTGGACACGGCTTAATCCGGATGTTAAAAGTCCGGCTCCGGCCGCCCGGCCTTTAGGGGATTTAGGGGCAATATTCAACATGTTACATTTATGATTAATGACAATTTACCCTAATCACCACATTCCCAACCTTTTGACCGGTTTCTACATACCGATACGCATCGACTATTTGCGCCAAAGGATAACGCCGGTCGATCACCGGTTTATATTGACCGGTTTCGACCAGTTTTTTCAAATAGAGCACATCGGCCTGACTGATGGTTGGAAGGGGAAACAACACTTTTTTGCTACCCACAAACGGTGTTACCAGTGCTAAGAAGGGGTTTTGAGACAGGTATCCCAGTTCGGTCGACATGTAAATGCCACCTTTTTTGAGCAGCGGTTTGCACTTCCCAAACGAACTTTTACCGACCGCATCAAACACAACATCAAATAGTTGACTGATTTTGGTGAAGTCCTCTTTCGTGTAATCAATGACCACATCGGCTCCCAGGGATTTCACGAGAGCAAGGTTTTTTGTATCGCAAACCGCCGTCACGGATGCTCCCAGGTGTTTGACCAGTTGCACAGCGGCCGATCCGATGGCACCGGTTGCGCCATTGATCAGAACGGCTTGCCCTTTCCGGATTTTGGCCGCCCGAATATCGCAGAGTGCGTAATGTCCGCCTTCGGAGATCGGGGCAGCCTCTTCGTAGGTCATCGCTGGCGGCATGGGCGCGATTGCGTCATTCTCCGCCATCACCATGTACTCGGCGTGGGCGCCAAACTGGCTGTCGTTATACCCGAAAACCCGGTCGCCCGGTTTAAATGCCGTGACTTCCTTGCCAATTTCGGTTACCTCCCCGGCAAATTCATTCCCTAAAATGGGTTGTTTGGGTCGGAACAAACCGCTGAAGAACCGAACAATGAAGTATTCGGCACTCCGAAACCCGCAATCGGTGCGGTTTACGGTGGTCGCATGAACTTTGATCAGGACCTCATTCTCCTTCGGAACGGGTCTGGCGACGTCTTTGATTTGAACGATTTCGGGAGGACCATAGGCGGTATAGACGCCGGCCCGCATCGTGGTTTTGTCCGTTACAGTTAGTTTTGCAGGATTCATTTCAAATCAGTAGTGTACTAAGTATCAGTTGTTACCAGTCACGAATGAAATGAATTTCCCACTACGCCATCCCGCCAATTGTACGGTCGGTCGCCTAACATTACGGTCGGCACCAAGCGGTTTTATCCGAACCAGGTATAGCTCATTTAAAAACCGTCTTTTCCTGCAAATTCTTTTCCGCTTCTGCCCGCTGAAACCAAACCGGGCGCATTTTCTTTTGAGAGAGCAGCGGCAACTGGTCGGTGCGGTGTTTGGAACCGGG
This sequence comes from Larkinella punicea, assembly GCF_003334855.1. Taxonomy (GTDB): domain Bacteria; phylum Bacteroidota; class Bacteroidia; order Cytophagales; family Spirosomataceae; genus Larkinella; species Larkinella punicea. The sequence goes on along the minus strand of NZ_QOWE01000025.1, from coordinate 76,570 downwards.
TTGGGAGGCATTGCCGTAACTGGTCAGCACCATCGCTTTCAACGGTTTGGAAAACTCGATGGCCGCCACATACGTATCGCCGTGCGCGGGTGTAAACGTGCCGTCGGCACCGGGAGTGCCCAGCGTCATGGTCCGGAAAACGCCCATCGGACCGGGACCTCCATTGCCGGGCAAATCAACTTTGCCGATCCGAAACCGTAACACCTCGCCCCAGGGCACATCCAGCCGGCCGTATTTCTGCTTCACCTCTTTGGTTGCCGTGAGCAGGGCTTTCACAGCCGCCTGAGGATCAGCCAATCCGCTGGGCGTATTCACCGGATCGTTGTAATCCCAGGGTTTGGCGAATCGGCTGGAAGCGGTGCCCAGACCCGTTAAACCGGGAGCCCACAGCCGCACAAACCGGTCGAACAGAAAGGCCCCTTTGCTGTCGGTGTCAGTATTATGATCCCAGGCTGCCAACACCTCGGCGGCTTCCTTCGCTTCGGGGCTTCCCTCCTTTTTCGCAGCCACCAGCAGGTCATCGACAATCCGGTCGGCCAGTTCCATGCGGGTCGACAGTTTGTACGTTATGAACTCATCCAGTGAAATTTTATCGTCTTCCATCAGCATTTTGATCGAGCGTTGCGTCCGCATCGACATGTTGGGCACCGGAGCCATGTAGGGCGGAAAATCGGCGGCTTTGTTCACCATTGGCCAGGTGGTCGTCCAGGGAGGCTCATTGGTGTTCTGGAGCCAGCCCGTCGGGGGATTGAGCACTTTCGGCAGGTCTTTATACGGGTGCGTTTGGGTCCAGAGGGTTGCCGACGTATCGCCCCGGACAAGGCCCGACCAGTAGTTCCAGTCACCCTGCGACCGCACCGGCACCTGCCCGTTGAAGAGGTTGAAGATGTTCCCCGCGTTGTCAGCAAACATCAGCGTATACATCGGAAGTTGCAATCGGCTGACAGCGGCCTGAAATTCGGTGACGTTCTTAGCGCGGGCCATGTCCCAATATTGCTCGAACATCGCCGGCTGATCAAGTCCGACCACGCGCATGGCGATGGTTTTTCCACCTTTGTCGCTCACGACCGGGCCATGCACCGAGTGCCGGATCACCATCTTTTCCTCCTTCAAACTTCCATCAGTCTGCCTGATTTTCAGGGTATGTTCCCGGCTGGTAAAGCGTTTCACCCTGCCATCGAATGCATAGCCGCCGTCGACCGGTTTTAGTTCGTAAAAGTCCTGTCCGTCATGGGTGTTGACAGTCTGGGCATACCCGGCATTTTCGTTGAAAGCCATCGTCAGAATCGGAAAACCCATGCGGGCAATGCCATAGGCGTTGATGTTCGGTGAAACCAGTTGGGCTTCAAAATAGAGGTAATAATCGGCCCAGGGCAGGTGCGGATTCGTCAGCAAAAGCGTGTTTCCACTAGCGGATTTTTGGGGTGCCACAGCCCAAGCATTCGAGCCATTGTCGGCCCCTTTCGGACTCAAAGCAGCATTCAGCCGGGACAGGGGAGCCACAAAAACGAAATGCGTTATCCGCTGCATGTGCGCCAGCAGGTCAACGGCGGTAATGGGCAAAGCGGCTTTGGCTGCGGGGTCGATCTGATCGGGATGCTGGGCACAATAGTCGTTCACGCCTTTGGCAAAAGCTTCAAGTTTTGTGCGGAAAGCCGGTTTTTGCGCTTTCAGCCACCCTTCCGCCCGTTCATAAACGCCATTGGTGATCACCCAGCGGTCGGCTTCGGCGTATTTTTCACCCCAGTATTCAGCCCCTTTTCCGCGGGCCTGACCATACAGATGGAGCAGCAGATCACCGTGATTCCGGGTTTGCGCCCAGCCGTAGGCATAGAAAAGGCTCTCGTCGTTTTTGGCGTAAATATGCGGAACACCCCAGGTATCCCACAGAATTTCGACTTGTTTATACGATAAGCGGGATTGGCTTTCGGCCGAAAAAAAGGCGATCAAACCACACCAGAGCAGGGTTATTCTTTTCATAAAACACGGAAAATGAATCAGTACCGGAACAATCTGAAAACCGTATAAGCAGGAATACGACCGTACCAATATTTTACATTTACCTTATTTTTCCTAATTAAATATCATTAAATACATAACATCCAGATTATTATTTTGAATACAGATGATTTTACCAGAAAAATAACATTTCTTAAAAAACCGCTATATAGCGGCAGTTACTGTGTGTTTACGTGGCTCTGCACAAAGCGAACGGCCCGGTAAAAGTCGTTTTCCAAACAGACGGTACTCAGCAATCAGGGGCCAGTTTCCAGTCTGATACCAGCTTAAAAACCATCTTCTTCAGTTCTTCGATCGTCGATGGTTTGATCAGATACGCACTGGCTCCCAGGTCGCGGGCATGCTGCCGGTCCGACTCCTGAACGGAGGTGGTGAGCATCACAATCGGGGTGGTCTGATACGGTTTCTTGCTGCGCAACACCTTGAGCGTTTCAAAACCGTCCAGGCGGGGCATGTTGATATCCAGAATAATCAACGCGGGACGCACTTCTGAATCCAGCAACCTATGGAGCAAATCCAGGCCGTCGATGGCAAATGTTGGTGCGGAGTCAAACCCCAGTTCCTGAAAAGCGAATTGCAACAGAAAACGGTCATCTTCATCGTCGTCAGCGATAAAAACACAACCGGTAAGTGAATTTTTCAAATGATTTACGCTAGTGAAATACCAAATTGATTAAAGTCCATCTGACTCAGATACCGATCCAGCCGGTCAATTCGCGAAAAAGAACAGATGCAAGTCAGTTTTCCGTTCAAAGTATCGTAGCACATCTCCACGTAGAACGCATTAAAACTGTATAAATACCGGGTTCGGCAACAGTCAACGCTACGGGCCAGCAACACACCCCAGAGTTCGATGGCCCCCTGGCGAATCAGCAACGGCTGACGATCGTATTCTTCACGCGAAATATACATTGCCGTAGCGGTCATGAACCCGAATCCCGGGGTAGCGGGTTTCTCTGTTTTACGATGAATTGGGCCGGATGTTAGTCGGGAATGGCATGAAACGGGAGCTGACGGCTTTTCCAGTCGGGAAAACCCTCTTCGAGTCGACAGGCCGGAACACCCTGGTTTTGAAGCAATTCCACGGCTTCATCCGCGTAGACACAGAAGGGACCCCGGCAGTAGACCACCACCTCGCGCCCCAAAGGCAAACCCGCAATCCGATTCAGAAGCTGATCGATCGGAATCGACAGTGCGCCAGGAATGTGGCCCGCCCGAAATTCTTTTTCGGGTCTGACATCCAGAATCACCACATTGTCCTGCTCCATTTTCAGCAGCAGTTCATCGATCGTGACCGCCTGAAAAGAGTGTTTCTGTGACCGGAAATCGTTCAGCGTCCGTTCAATTTCCGCCAGCCGCTCCATGCCCAGCTCGCGAAGGGATTGCCAGACGGCCACAACTTTGGCATCGGCCAGGTAATAGTGTGCATAATGCCCTTCTTTCCGAACATGAACCAGATTGACGCCTTTGAGAATTTGCAAATGCTGGGACGCATTGGCCATGCTGAGGTTCAGTTGAGCCGCAATTTCCTCGACGGTCCGACTGCTTTGCGCCAACAGATCGATTATTTGCAGGCGGAACGGATGAGCCAATGCTTTCGCAAGCCCGGCCAGTTCGCCGAACACCTTTGCCTTAAACTCTTTTTTTTCCATTCATCTGTGCAAATAAGCCGGAGCAAGTTAAAAAATGCGCAATTAATCAATGAATCCATTGAATAGATTTCACCATTCTCTTATCCAATGGCCGCTGTAGACTACCGGAAGACACTATACTGACGACCTGTTTTCCTATTCCTCTTCGCTGTTGTTGAGTTTGGACAACAAGCTATAGGCTCCACTAACGACAATGGGCGTTTGCTGCGGATCGACACCCGGCGGCAACGTAAGGGCGACGTAGCCATTTTCCCGGACCCCGGTTTTCACGCCGATCTGCCGGAACGCATACGAAACCGGATTCGTCTGTTTTTTCTCCAGTACGTAAACAAACGTTTGCCCCCCAAAACTGACCACCGCCGACTCGGGCAACGCGGGCAGGGGCTGGGTTTTGATGTCGACCTCGGCCGTCACGTAGCCGCCCGGAATAAAACCGTCGGCATACGCGTCGGGGTGGGCCAAAACGGAAACCGTGCGGTCGGCCGAAAGCGATTTGCCAATCAGAAAGATCGTTCCCCGGTGGATCGGTGCCGAATCGCCCCCGACACCAAAGCGCACGGTTTGCCCGGTGTGAATCCGGCTGAGGTCCTTCTCAAAAATACTCAACTGAACGTGCATGTGATCGGTGTTCGTGATCTCGACCACCACATCGGCGGGATTCACAAACCGGCCGTTGTTGACCGGAACGCTGGTAACAAAACCGGACACCGGCGACGGAATGGCCACCAGCCGCGTCAACTGGCCGGGGCTGAGTTTGGCCGGATCGATCCGCAACAGAGCCAGCCGCTGCGCCATGCCCGCCAGTTGGGCCTGCAAACTCTGCCGGTTGGAACGGATTTGCTGGAACACTTTCAGGGCGTTCACGTTGTCGCGGCTCAACTCCTGCTGCCGGGCAAACTCCAGATCGGCGTAATCCAGTTTGGCTTTGGTATCGAGATAATCCTGCTGAAACTGAATGTATTCCGGATTTTCGAGCACCACCAGCGTCTGACCTTTCCGGACGCGCATGCCCGGTTCGAGCTTGATTTGCCGGATGTAGCCGCCAAACGGGATGGAAACGGACACCACATTCTGCGCCGGTACGTCGAGCATTCCGTTCACTTTCAGGGTGGTGCTGAGGGGGCGCAAAACGGGTTGCCCCAGTTGAATGGCGGCCACGTCGTATTGCGCCTGCGTCAGCGAAACCAGCACCGGAGCCGACTGGGCCGAATCCCCCGCGACTTCGGTAAATGACGACGTTAAGGGCAACTCGGCCTGGGCCGTATCGTCTTCACGCCCACCCGAGCCGCAACCCGACACGCCGAGCAGCCCAACCAGTAACACCAGTACAAGATACTGATTTTTAATCCATTGAATTCCGTATACTTTACCTATTGTTTGCATGATCAGGGATGGCCGAGCAGATATTGGATGGAAAGAACCGATTGATTGTATTGATGAAGCAGGTCGAGGTAACTGGAGCGGATGGTCAACGCCTGCTGCAAGGCGAGCGAAAACTCCACGTAGCCAATATCACCCCCACTAAAGGCCCGCCGGGCGTTGGACTGGATGTACGCAGCCTGGGGCAGTCCACTTTCTTCGTAATAGGCCAGGGCCGTCCGGTACTGGTCATATTGCTGCACCGCCTGCTTCACCTGCTGATCGAGGAAAAACCGCTGGTTCTGCCAGTCGGTTTGGGCAATTTGTTCACCCATGCGGGCGGCATTGATCCGCGCTTTCTGCGCCTGCCCCAGCAACGGAAACGAAACGCCGATTTGCCCGCCGTAGAACCGGTGTCCGGCCCCGAAATACAATTCCTGCCCGTTGATGAGTTGATTTCCAATGAGCGTCTGGCTGAACAACCCCACCGAAAAGTCCGGTTTGAGACGCGACTGCTCGACCTGCCGGTTTTTCCCCACCCACTGAATCTGCTCCTGAAGCTGGCGCAACAGCGGATTGCGCGATGCCGTCAAGCTGTCCGCCACCACCGTTAGCGAGAGCCTGGGCAGTGGTTCGGGGCTGACGTCCACCGGCTGCGGACTGTAGAGCAAAGTTTGCAGCCGGGTGCGACTGGCCATCAGATTGGCTTCATTCTGGGCGAGCCGCACGCGCTGATCGGCCCGCTGGCTTTCGGCGGTGGCTTTTTCCAGACTGCCCGTTTCGCCGGTTTTGAAGCGGAGGTTGGCGGCTTTGACAAATTCCGCCAAAACCGTGTCCTGTTCCTGAAACAAGCGGTTTTTCTGGTACAGGTAATTGACCTCGTAATAAACCGAACGAACCTGATACTGAACCTCGTGACGTGTGACCACCACGCCCGCTTCCTGCACCCGGACGGTCTGGTCATTTTGCTCGGCCAGTCGTCGCATCAGCGTCGGATTGGGAATGGATTGCGTTACCGTCAGGTTGTTATCGAACCGCCGGGTATTGTACTGGCCCAGCATTGCCGTGGCCGAAAACCGGCCGGCATCATAGGCCGTTCGGCGGAGCGCCTGTTGCTGGCTGACCGTCAAACCCGCGATCTGGATTTGCGCATTGCGGTAGCTGGCCTGCTGCAACGCCTGATCAAGCGTCAGCGTTTGTCTGGAAACCGGGGTCTGACTTACCGGTTGCGCCCAGCCGACGGAGGCCATCAGCAACAGGATTCCGACGGTGGCCGTCACAACGGTTTTCTGTCCACCCAATTTTCTAGCCGCTTCTTTGGCTACGGCTTTTTTCTCCGACAGGGAATACAGGATCGGTAAAACAATCAGGGTCAGCAGCGTAGCCGTCAGCAGTCCCCCGATGACGACGGTCGCCAGCGGTTTTTGCACTTCGGCCCCGGCGGAATTGGAAATCGCCATCGGAATAAAACCGAACGAAGCCACCAGCGCCGTCATGATCACCGGCCGCAGCCGAATCTCCGCCCCCAGCCGGATGATTTCGGTTAGGTCGGTTAGCCCTTCCTCCTGACGAAGCCGGTTGAACTCGGCGATCAACACAATGCCGTTCAAAACCGCCACACCGAAAAGCGCGATGAACCCGACCCCCGCCGAAATACTGAACGGCATTCCGCGCAGCAACAGGGCAAACACGCCCCCAATGGCCGCCATCGGAATGGCCATAAAAATCAGCAGACTTTGGCGAATGGAGCCGAACGTGAAAAACAGCAGGGCGAAAATCAGCGCCAGCGCAATCGGAACGGCAATGGCCAGCCGCTGTTTGGCATCGACCAGGTTCTGAAACTGACCGCCGTAGGTGATGGAATAACCGGGTGGAAATTTAATTTGAGTGCCGACTTTCTGCTGCAATTCCGTAACGATGCTTTCCACATCACGCCCCCGAACGTTGAATCCCAGTGTGATGCGCCGGTGCGTATTATCCCGCTGGATCTGGTTGGGAGCCTGCTCGATGGTGACCTGCGCAATCTGGCTCAGCGGTAGTTGCTGCCCGGAACCGGATGGGTCCTTTGGCGTGGTTACATACACATTGCGCACATCGTCGACACTCTGCCGCTTGTCGGCCGCCAGCCGAACCACGAGGTCGAATCGTTTTTCACCTTCGAACACCAACCCCGCTGACTGTCCGGCAAAAGCCGTGTTGATCACCCGGTTGACGTCGGTTACGTTCAGGCCATATTTGGCAAGCTGCGACCGGTCGAGTTTGATCAGGATCTGGGACAAACCGCCCACCTGCTCCACGTAAAGGTCTTTGGCCCCGTCGATGCTTCCGATCAGGGTGCCGACCTGACCGGCCAGTTTGGTCAACTGGGCCAGATCTTCGCCGTATATTTTGAGGGCAACATCCTGACGCGCGCCGGTCATGAGTTCGTTAAACCGCATCTGCACCGGCTGTTGAAAGCCAAACGTAACGCCCGGAACCACCGAGAGGGCTTCGGCCATTTTGCCGGCCAGTTCGTCGCGGGTGGTGGCCGACGTCCACTGATCGCGCGGTTTCAGGATCACCATCAAATCGGAAGCCTCGATCGGCATCGGGTCGGTGGGGATCTCGCCGGAGCCGACTTTGGCAACCACCTGCTCAACTTCCGGAAACTGTTTGAGCAAAATCCGCTCGGCCTTCAGGGTTGCCTCCACGGTTTCGGAAAGCGAACTTCCCGTCAAGGTTCGTGTATCGACCGCAAAATCGCCCTCGTCAAGTTGGGGAATGAACTCTCCGCCCATTCGGTTAAAAAGAAAAACCGCAACAACCAGCAGGGCTACGGCGCTGATCAGAATAACGAGCCGGTGTTTCAGAGCCGCCAGCAGAACGGGTTCGTAAAACCACTGAATCCGTTTCATGATTTTGTCCGAAAACGTTTCTTTATGGACAATTTTCTTATTCAGCATCAAGGCCGAAATCATCGGTACGTAGGTCAGCGACAGGATGAAAGCCCCGAGAATGGCAAACGCAACCGTCAGGGCCATGGGACGAAACATTTTGCCTTCGATGCCCGACAAGGCCAGAATTGGCAGGTAAACAATCAAAATAATGATTTCACCAAAAGCCGCCGACGAGCGGATCCGGGCCGCAGACTGGAAGACTTCGTCATCCATTTCGGCCTGGGTCAGCGTTTTGTTTTTATTTCGGCTGGTAATGTGGTGGAGCGTCGCTTCAACGATGATGACGGCACCGTCCACGATCAGTCCGAAGTCGATGGCTCCGAGGCTCATCAGGTTGCCCGACACGCCAAAGAGGTTCATCATCGCGATGGCAAACAGCAGTGCCAGCGGAATGACGGAGGCTACGACAAACCCCGCGCGGAAGTTGCCGAGCATCAGCACCAGCACAAAAATAACGATGGTAGCGCCTTCCAACAGGTTGCGCTCGACGGTTCCGATGGCGCTGTTGACCATTTTGGTCCGGTCCAGAAACGGCACGATCTGCACGCCTTCGGGTAGCGTTTTCTGAATTTCGGCAATCTTTTCCTTCACCCGTTTGATGACCGCCGATGAATTTTCGCCTTTGATCATCATCACGACCGCCCCCACGGTTTCGCCCTCGCCGTTGCGGGTGACGGCTCCGTAACGCACCGCCGAACCGATGTTAACCTGCGCCACATCGCGGATCCGAACGGGCAACGACTGGTCGTTCAGCCTGACGACGATGTCCGCAATATCGCTGGTCGAACGAATCAGGCCGTCGGAGCGAATGAAATAGGCGTTGGGCTTTTTGTCGATATACGCCCCGCCTGTGTTCTGGTTATTCTGCTCCAGGGCATTAAAAATATCGGTGATCGTGACGCCCATGCTTCGCAGCCGGTCGGGATCGACGGCTATTTCGTATTGTTTCAGCAGGCCACCAAAACCGCTGATGTCGGCCACACCGGGGGTTCCGAGCAAGCCACGCCGGATGGTCCAGTCCTGAATGGTGCGCAGGTCGGTGAGCGAGTATTTGGTTTCGTAGCCTTTTTGGGCCAAAACCGTGTACTGGAAAATTTCGCCCAAACCCGTGGTGACGGGCGCCATGACGGGCGTTCCGACGCCGGGCGGAATCTCACCCACCACATTTTGCAAGCGTTCGGCAATCTGCTGGCGAGCCCAGTAAACGTCCGTTGCGTCGGTGAATACGACGGTGACAATCGACAGGCCGAAGCGCGAAAACGACCGCAACTCGGTGATGCCCGGAATATTCGACAGGCTTACTTCAATCGGAAACGTCACGAGCCGCTCGATGTCTTCGGCCGCCAGCGACGGACTGCTCGTGATCACCTGCACCTGGTTGTTCGTAATATCCGGCACCGCATCGATGGGCAGTTGGGTTACCGACCAGGCCCCCCACCCCACCAGGGCCAGCACAAACAGGCCAACAATGAGTTTGTTGTGAATGGAGAAATGAATAATGGCATTCAGCATAATGTGCTCTGAAAGAAGGGATTGACTGAAAAATCAGGAAGAGAAAACGACCGGATTACGGAAAAGCAGAAAACGATCCGCAACCATTTGTCACCCGTTGTGCGGGTAGCAAGGCCGAATACAAGGCGAAAAAACCGTCCGTTTCATCCGGACACATTTCGGCCAGGGGCGATGGGGAATTAGCGTCGGGGGGGATTGATCAGCGCGAAAACCGCGAGAAAAGAATAGAGATCGGCCTTGCGGAAAAAATCGGCTTTGGGGAGAACCATCAACTGACAGAGCTGAGGTGCCGACAGCCAGACGGTGCCGGGCGTAAAAACCGGTGCGGAATGGCCGACCGAAGGTAAATTCTGGTGACTGTGGTTGGGGTGTTTCTGGTGTTCTGAATCGGCCCCGTAATGCATTTTGATGAAGTCGATGAAACCCAGCCGGGCGTCTGTGGCCCGGTGTTGCTGGAAATGCTGCACCAGATCGCCCCAGTGGGAGGTCTGGTCCATGCTGAAGCCGGGGAGCAAACTCCCGCCCAACATCCAGCACGCTAACAACAGGGCAACAAAAGGTTTCATGATTTAACGGATCATAACCGGGTAACAAACCTGCCGGACAAAAGTTTCCCTGAATCAATTCTTTGCCTCAATTTGGAAGTAATCTAATACCAGCCTGCATTCCAGGACGTTTTTCACCAGTTTCCATAAAAAAAGCCGCGCCGGTTGAACGGGCGTGGCTTTCGGGAAATAAACGGTGTGGATATGAGGAATATTTGGATCAGGCTGCTGCCTGCGACAAAAACCGTTGTTCCAGCAACTGCGGATGTTCGTAGCGGTTTCCCAGCACCCGCAATTGGCGGGCGTGCAGGGCGCTGAGTGAAAACGCCGGAAATTCGCCCGTTCCCAGGGGCTGAAACAGCGCGTAGCCGCAGCGATGATTCGACCAGCCAATCTCGAAAATCCGCCCGTCCCACTCCACCAGATCACTCTCGTACAGCAAGATGCCCTGCCGATCCGACTGACCGATGGTGCGCATCAACCGCCAGGAAAAGCTGGTGGGCTGCGGCAATTCGTCAACCGTCGGCACCTGGCTCACCAGGGCGATGGCTTCCTGCAGCCAGATGGATAAATAAGGCTCCGGGGTCATGGGCAGCCCGGCCAGGTAGAGCATTTTCTGGCCGTTCCAAATGCGGGATTGGATTGGTTGCATCGTCCTTTCTATATTTTAGTTATACGATAATGACTAACAAATATATGCTACATAGGCGACATTTCGAAGTCAAAAGTTACTTATTTATAACATTTCGCATACATTTAGTAAACGGCACATCCGTTTTTCTACATGAGCATCCGTAGAACCCAACAAAACTATAGTATAACTAAAAAAGCTTATCCTAACTTGGCTGGATACAATTTTACCGGCTGGTTACTGACAACCGCATCGGTTGGGAAGAAAATTGCCGAAGGCATAACCTCTGCGAGCAAGAGAGGCTGTACCTTCGGCAATGTCCATTTAATCAGGCCATTCGCTGGCCTGGGCGGTTTTTAAATCTGTGAAAAGGCGGTCGGAACCAGGAAAGTCCGGGTGATGTTCGAAACGATTCGGGCGTTGGCATATTCGGGCATGGCGCTGATTTTTTTCCATTCCGGATCGCTGCCGAACGTCTTCCAGTTCTGGTCGTGTTCTTCCATGTTGTCGAACGTCAGCAGGTACGTCAAATTCGGGCGCATGGGGCCAATCAGTGTTTCGCCGAAGAAAACCGGGGTGAGTCCGACGCGTTTGAAAATGGCAATTTCACCGCCTTCATTGAACATCTCGATTTTCTTCTTTCCGGCGGTTTCGTTGTGGCTTTCGTAGCGACGCAGCTCAAAAATCCGCGGTTTTTTCTCCGGGGCTTCCAGTTTGGGCATGTAGGAAAACGATTTCAGCAACGAGCTTTCAATGCGCTCATAGGCCGGATCGGTAGCCTGGGCCGTCAGATAATCGGCACCCGCCTGTTGATAAGCGGCATCACCGGCCAGTTTTTCGGGCAACTTGAAATAATCGTCCAGCGAATTAAACGGGATCACCGTCACCAGTTTCGTGAATCCCTGGGGAAGGTATTCCGTAAAAACCCCGATGTTTTTGCTCCCCAGCCGGTTCAGGGCCGGGATGGCGGCATTCTGAAAATAGCTTTCCACCATTTTCTGCTGTTTGCCATTCTTTAAGGTATATATCCGCAGTTCATAAAATTCAGAACCGGCGTTTTGATGGGGTGTTGCCGCTTCGCTCAACGGATTCAGGAAACTGACGGCGGAGGTGGTAACAAGAGATGTTTTAACAAAATTACGTCTTTTCATAGCGGTTTTGATACGGACTTACGCACGGTTTTACTGCTACGGAAAGCACAGTCGCTGTCTGTTCTACCTCATCCGCTACTTTTTTCACCAGCCCACCGCCCGCTTCTTCGGGTTTGTTTTGGCCATCAGAAAGTACAGGCCGGGCGTCCGCTTCCGGCCGGGCAACAAATACTGCTATTTTTTCCGCCGATCCTTATACACTCTTTTAACCGCTCCCTCAAAACTTAGCGGCCCGTTTTGATAATTACGACTACCTTGTTGTCGGTTAATGCTTTACACGCAGTCTCCCCTCAACCGTACCCATCTACGACCGTCGATCTGCTTTGTCCACTCACTTCAGGTGGCCACCCGGGTGATTTCCTTTGTATTCTACCTGTTTTTCTGACGACTATCCTCTATCCACAAATCTGTTATGCTATGACCAAACGACGACCTGACGAACCGGACAACAAAGCAGCCGAACGTCTAAAACAGTTTAGAGAAGCCCGTGGTATTCCGGAAAATTTCCCGGAAGAAGAAACCGAATCCCCCGAAGAAAAACCGAAGAAACCAACCAAAACGACTCAGTCAGATGAAGGGACCGAAGGATGAACTCTTGAACCCGGCCGACCAGGCCGCTCCAGCGGTTCGGGGACGGGCTACGCTTCCCAAGCCGCCCACCAGTAAAGTGCTGCAACGGTTGCTGTACTTTTCGGAAGAGCGCGGTCTGCCGATCACCGAAGCGGTTGCCGACGAAAAGCCGAAGGCAAACCGGCGCCGTTCGACCACCGCAGCCCTCTCGGTCGAAGGCCCACCGGAAGTGGTTTCGAGCTATGCCCAGGCGCTGGTCGATGCCGCCCTGGCTTTGCAACCCGCTGTTGTTGAACCGGCGGAAACCGACAACGGTGATTCCGAACCCACGGCCCCGGCTGCCATAACGACCCTTTCACCACCCACCGGCTTCGGCCCCCAATGGCGGTTTCTGGGTCCCACGATGATGTCCAACGGGCAGACTTACGGGGAGAGTCGGGTGGTCGTTTCGGGCCGGATTTCGGCAGTGGCTGTCGACCCTTCCAATGCCAATCATATTTTGTGTGGCGCAGCAAGCGGAGGCATTTGGGAAAGCTTCAACCGGGGAACTTCCTGGAGTCCGCGCACGGATTATGCCGCTACACTGACGGTTGGCGCACTGGCCTTCAATCCATCGGCTCCGGCCACGGTTTATTGCGGCACGGGCGAAGGAAATTTTTACGCATGGCTGGGTGCCGGTTTGCTGCGCTCGACCAACGGTGGCAGCACCTGGACGATGCACGCAACGGCGCCTTTTGTGGGGCAGGGTTTTTACGATTTACTGGTCGATCCCGCCAACGGCAACCATTTGCTGGCCGCCACCACCCACGGCATTTATGAATCCACCGACGGCGGAACGGCCTGGACCCTGCGCCGGTCGGGACGCTGCTGGGACCTGGCGGCCCATCCTTCCGGCGGTGCCACGGCGGAGGTGCTGGCGGGTTGTCAGAGTGGGCTTTTCCGCTCCACGAACGGCGGTCAGACCTGGGCGGCTGTTGCCTTACCGGGTGGCCCGGCGGGCTACGACCGGCTGGCGGTGGCCATTTCCCGCACGAATCCGGCCGTTGCCTACGCGTTTGGCGCAGCCGGTGCCACGCAGTATCTCTACCGAAGGGCCAGTACCGGAACCTGGTCGCGCATTACCGGACCGGCGGGGCTGTCGACCGGCCAAGCGTGGTATGACTGGTTTCTGGCCGTGGCCCCCGATACGGATGCAGAAATTTACCTGGGGGCCATTGAAGCCTACCGCGGTAACCTGTCGGGCAGCACCTGGACCTGGGTGACGATTTCCAACAAAACCGGTGACGACATCCACCCCGACCAACACGCCATCACGTTTGATCCCACCAATGCCAACATCGTTTATGTGGGGAACGACGGCGGGCTGTTTGTGTCGCCCAACCGGGGCACAAGCTGGACGTCACTCAACAACGGTTTAGGCATTACGGAAATCGAATACATGGCCCAGGATTACGGTTCGTCACGCTGGCTCGTGGCCGGAACGCAGGACAACGGCAGCATCCGCTACACGGGCAATCCGGCCTGGGATCACATTGCCGACGGCGACGGGGGCGACTGCGGGGTACACCGTACCGACCCGAACGTGGTGTTTCATTCCTATTACAGCATGGGCATGGAACGCTCGACAACCGGGGGAAATTTCGGTTCGTTTGGCTGGATTGGCCCCAACGTTCCCGATGGCTACAATGCCCTGTTTTATCCGCCGATGGAAGTCAACAACGACACGGTGGCCCAGGCGGGTCAGAGTGTGTACATTTCCAGAAACCGGGGAACCAACTGGACTGAAGTAGCCCTGCCCGCAGGTCAGGTAGCATCGGCGATGTACATTCCCAATCCCAACACGGTTTTTGTAGGAACGACAACGGGTCAGGTGTACCGCATCAGTTGGTCCGGCACGGCCTGGTCGTCGGCGACGGCCCTGACAACGCCCCGCGCCAGTGCTTATGTCAGTGATTTACACGTCAATCCGGCTAATCTGAACCGCATCTGGGCAACCTCCACGTCGCTGAGTGGCGACCGGGTGTTCCGGTCCGACAATGGCGGCAGCACCTGGGTCAACTGCACGGCGGGTTTACCCAATCTGCCCATCACGGCGGTAGAAGTGGATCCCGGCAATGCCAACCGGGTGTGGGTAGCGGCTGACGTGGGCGTCTACCAATCCCTGAATGCCGGGGCTTCCTGGAGTGCCTTTGCTAACGGGCTACCGAATGCGCTGGCGGTCGATCTGCTCTATCATCCACACGCCCGCGTGTTGCGGGTGGGAATGCGCAACCGGGGCGTTTGGGAAATCCCGGTCGATGGCTGGCTGGCGGCCCCCATTTGCGGGGTCCAGTGGAACGGCAGTCTGGCTCCGAACCAGACCCACCGCTGGTTTACGCATAGCTGGCCGGCGACCTGGCACATGATCTGGACGATTATGCCCACCTCGCCCCTGCCCGGTGCCCCGCAGGTGAGCTGGAAAGTGCAGGTGGAACGGGCCTCCGCCGAATTTGTCACCTACTGGATCAGCGTTACCAACCACACCGGTTCTCCCGTCAGTTTTGAAGGCCGGTATGCCATATTAAGTTTTTACTAATCAACCCTTTACTATTCATACCGATGCGAACAGGAACACAATTTACCGGCACACTGGCCCCCAATCAGACCCACCGCTGGTTTACGCATAGCTGGCCGGTTGGCTAGCACGTCACCTGGTATATGATGCCCACCTCGCCCCGCTCGGGGGCTCCCCAGATCGACTGGGACATTTTCGTGGAGCGGGCCAATGCGACGCACTGCACCTACTGGATTACGGTGAAAAACCTGACCAACACGCCCGTCACCTTTGAGGGTCGCTACGCTGTTTTGAACTAAATTAACCGCCTATTCCCATGCGAATTACGATCGAAATCGATACCAAAGACCTGCCCAATGTGAGCGTAACGCCCGAGGTGGAAGTTCAACAAGTAGAGGTCAATGCATCCCGTTCGTCGGCTACCGACGCGGGTGCCGCCCCCGACACCGGGGTTGGAATGGAAGAGTCGCCAGCACCAGTCCCGCCAACGAAAGATTCGGCCCAACCGGCGGCTGATATGACCTCGGCGGGGGGCGCGCCCTCCTTCACAACTGATGTCCCATCCTAATCCACTGACCACAAACCCATGTACACATTGATCCGTTCGTTGCCGTGGTTCAGAATTGCGACCGAACAACTCCCGGCTTTGGTGGTGTCGATGCTAACGGCTGAGGTATTTTACAAATTCCACAGTTTTGTGCTCGAATGCCTCGCGTTTTTACTGACGTGGTTCATCACCGACGGTTTAATCCAGTTCGGGCGCAAGCTGTTTCGGGCGAGGAAGTAGGTTTTTCGCCCACTGGGAAAGAATGCTAAATGAAAAATGATGAATGCTGAATGTAAAAGTAGCGTCTAAGTCAGCACTTTTACATTCAGCATTCATCATTTTTCATTTAGCATTCCCTTGATAATTCTAAACCGGTTCACGGTTTGATAACGGGGTTCAGGATGAGTTTGCCCCGTAGTCGCCCTTCAATGTAGGGCGGTTGCCGGAAACCCCGTTTTTCAAGACCCTGATCGATCCGGTCGATCAGTTCAAAAATATCGAGGTTCGGTTCTTCAATACTTTTCACCAGTTCGCTGGTAAACAGACCGTTCTTCTCGTTGCCATCGCTGGCGGTTTTTCCCGGTTCTGTGGCATACACGATCAAGGTTCCGACCGGCGGATTGATGGTGGTATAAACCGGTTGTCCGGTACCCCGTGTCCAGGAACGATAGGGATTGTTGCGACAGGCATCCCAAAAAACCAGGTTGGAACCGTTCGGATTGGCGGTTTTCATTCGGGCCACCACGCGTTCCAGCGAGTAGCAAACGTACCGGGCATCCACCTCCGTCGATGGATCGGCGTCGGTGGGTTGAATAAAGTTCTGGTTATCCGCCATAATGCCATGTCCCGCGTAGTAGAATAAGCCCACGTTGTTGCTGTCTAATTCCGAATAAAATTTTTCGAGCGCCTGATCGGTTTCCCTGAGTTTCAGGTTTTCCACGAGGGTCACCGTAAATCCCAGCTTTTCAAACTGCTCCCTTACGCTGCGACCGTCGTTGACGGGATTTTTGAGCGGGTGTTTTTCATAATCGGAATTGGCAACGATCAACGCCACCCGTTTCTGTCCGATAACCGTATCTTTTTTAGCTTCGTAAACGATGTGCCGCACCGTAGATGTGGTGGTTCCGGCCGAATTGGTGGCCGTAATTTGCAGGACATTGTCACCCACCTGAAGCAACACTTCCTGAGAAACCTGTTCACCGCACACCAGGCGTTTCATACCCCGCTGCTGACCAAACGTTTTCCCGTTTACGAGCACCTGATGCTCCTTCAACGCTTCAAACGACTGCACACAGGCCGAAACCGTGAAAGCGGGCTGCTTCACCTGCACGTAATCGGTGCCCGGTGATTGCCAGGTAATCACCGGCGGCAGATTTTTGGGCGCTTCCCCCTTCAGTTTCAGGGGTTGGCTTTTTGCGGAGACCACCGTGGGCGACTGGGCCCCGGCCAGAAAATGAACGGTTAAGCCGCCCAGAAGAAGTAGTATTTTTTTCATAAATGTGTGGTTAAATAGTCCGACGAATGCCAATAAGGGGTGTATTGCCCTGAAAACCCAGGGTAAGCTGGTTCGATTTCCTGCGATTACGACTCCCCTTGATGGCGCTATAGATGACATCCGAAACCAGAATAAGGGCCGCGGCACGGGTCGCAATCAGGTATTGATGGCGCAACTGGTTTGCTTTCGTAAAATACGGTTCTGCCTGATTTTCATACGGTTGTGACTCATAAATCGCATACTGGTCCAGGGCTTTGCTTCGCTGCATGAGTCCATACACGAGCAAGCCCCCGTAGGCAACCGTGATCAACGGGCGGAACCCAATCTTTTTGTTCGGTTGAACCAGCACATTACCGAGCCCCGGAACCAGAATCGAGAGCAGGGCATTGGCGGGGCCACCCCCCAAATCTGGTGGTGCTAATTTGACATTGACAACCACCTGGACTTCATCTTCCGCCAACAAACCATCCGCCTGAATATCCCAGTAAACAACTTTTCCCTTGCCGGAACCAACACCTTTGCCAACCGCTCCGGTCACCGACCGGGCGATTAAAACCCGGTTATTTTGATTAACCGCCTGAATATAAACCGAATCATTTTTTACCAGACTTTCTACATCATACGTAACCTTTATTCTGGTTTCCTGCTGTTCAATTTTGACGTTGGTGACCGTAACTTGACGGGGCGCCTGACTCATGGCGGGAGTCAGAAAGAAAACGCACAAAACCACCAGGGCGTAGAACATCTTTTCATAAAGCAAACTTTTCATAAAGCAAACAGAGATTGAACGTCAACAAGGGTTAAAGCCCGGTTATAAAATCGCAATTCATCAACACTCCCCTGAAATTTATTCGGAAAAGCCTGGCTGAGCAACCCAAGCCGAACATCACCACCCGGGCAATTATCGATGTTCGAAATCGGCAGATTTTCCCGACTGGCGACCAATTTTCCATCGAGATATAACTTCAATGAACGCCCTTCATAAACGCCCACCACATGGTGCCAGTTGTTGAGCCATTGGGTGACGGTATTGCTCGCATTTTCCCAGCCGGCACCCGAAACACAATTGCTGTTTTGTTTGATATCGACGTTCAAAACATGGCTGCTTGAATTGCCCGCCAGGGGTCGAATGCTGATGCCATATTGCTCATCTCCACCCGTATAACGCGACTTCACCAGCAACTGCATCGGCTGGCTGACGGTCCCCGTTGGTTTTACCCAGAAGCTGATCGTCATGGCATTCGTAAATCGCAAAACAGGGTGATCCGGAATCTCAACAAAGTCATTGTCACCATCCAGAAAAATAGCATTGTTGGGCACCTCTTTCCGGTCGGTAGTCGAGGGCGGTTGATTCACCAGTTTCCCGTGATTCGTGCCTGCAAAATCGTTTGCATTGCCGTTCAACGGATAATACGCAACCAGTCCGCTCGTAATCGATGATGCCAGGGTATTGAACGTCAAAACCGCTCCGTATACCGTGCCGGCCGCGTTGATGGCAAAGGCCCGGTAATAGTACAACGTATTGGCCTGAAGACCGGAAACGGCAAAATCAGCTTTATTACCGGGCAACGAAGGCGCAATCCCCTGCGTATCCGTATTGAATGTCTGATAACTACCCGTTTTGCCCGGGTCCGTGGAGGTAGAAGACACATACACCCCGTAGCGTGTTAAAACGGGCGTTCCCGGATTGGTCAGCGACAAGGACAGGACAGCACTGGTACCCGTTATGGCCGTGGCTGCCAGGGTGTTGACGACCGGCTGGGACGTGGTTAAAAACGTCTTGACGGCTCCGTACGAAGCACCGGCTTCATTCGCTGCGAAAGCCCGTACATAATAGAGGGTATTGGGCAGCAATTGAGAGGCCTGAAAAGTCTGATTATTACCAATTACCAAGCCCGTTGTTGAGAAAAGGACGGTGGAATTATCAACATCCGGAACACCCACTACATTCGAATAACACACGCCGTATTGCGAAATGGTAGCGTTTCCGGCATCATTTACTTTTACGCCCATTATCGCCGAATTACTGGAAACGCCCGAAGGATCGAGTGTCGTGACGGAAGCTAAAGAGGCATTGGTTATTTGGGCGGTCAGGGTTGCGTTGTACGTATCTCCGCAGGGGTTTTTAAGCTCGGCGTTGACAGTATAAGTACCTGCTCCCGAGTACGTAAAGGTTTGCTCCCGTTCGGATGAAGTGACGGGATTACCGGCACCAAAATTCCAGGAAACCGTGGTAAAATCGCCCTGAATATCGACGAGTTTATAGGTTACCCTCAATTTTTCAGCCGTAAAAGAAATCCGGGCCGAAGGCTTCGCGCAGGATTGAAATGATTTCCGCTCAAAATCCCATCCTTCACATCCAAAGAGAAAAAAACAGACTATACTAAAATACGCCGGTAGTCGTAAATTCATACCAAAGAATTAAGAAAAAATCCTTATATACTCCGCAATACTTTTTTTTATAAGTATTTATAGCGTATAAAATTACGACAACTTTAATGCAGTTGGGGAATATTTTCCGTTTTTATTTTTAACGGATAAGTGCACCAATCTTTGATTTAATGACAAGGTTGGTAAAGGTCTGGACCCTTGTTTTAAGACAACCCGATTCCCTGTCATTCGACACGGCGTACGCCCGGTTTTATGACAAACGCAGTGCTTTTTTCAGGTCTTCTTTTTTAGCCCTCGAAATGGGCACTTCGGAGCCATCGGTCAATACCAGGAAGTCGCCGAACTCTTTTTTCCAACTCCTGATAAACTGTTTATTCACCAGGTGCGATTGATGGCAGCGCACAAAACCGTAGTTCTTCAACAAATCATCATACCCGAAAATGGGTTTACACACCAGCAGGGCTTCCCCATCAAGCAGGTAAAACATCGTATAATTGTTGGACGATTCGCAGCGGATGATTTCACTGGTTTTCACAAACCGCGTCTCCTTTGCCGTCGCCAAAGCAATTCGCGGCTCTTCGGGCGGCTGACCGGCTTTCAGGAAGTGCATCAGGTTTTGCAGGAGTTGGTTCTGTTCTTTCAACTGCCGTTGTTGGCGGGCTCTTTCCACAGCCGACTGTAATTCGTCAATCGCAATGGGCTTCAACAGGTAATCCACCGCGGCAAACCGCAGGGCCTGGATGGCAAATTGATCATAGGCCGTGACGAAAATCACCTCAAAGTCGTAGGCAGGCAGACTGCGTAACCAGTCGAATCCGTTTTGTTGGGGCATCTGGATGTCCAGAAATACCAGATCGGGCTGGAGAACGTGCAGCCGGTTGGTAGCCGTCTCCGCGTTCAGGGCCGTGCCGCAGACTTCCACCTGCGGACAATACGCTGCCAGCAGGGCCTGCAGGTTCTCCAGATTCGGTTGCTCATCGTCGATCAGCAGTGCTTTCATCAAAACCATGACCCAAAGGTAAGGGTAATCTGCGTTCCCGACGGGGTGGCTTTCTGAATGGCCAGGGCAATTTGCCAGTCGGAATGGAGTTTGTTCAAGCGCTCAATTCGGTCGCGGGTAAGGCTCAATCCCAACCCATTACCGGCTTTATCCTCCGTAAAACCGCTGCCATTGTCGGTAATGGCCACCGTCATGGCCTGTGCCAACCGGTTGAAAACCACAGTAATAATCCCCTTTTCCTGTCGGGAAGCGACACCGTGTTTGACCGCGTTTTCAATCAAAGGCTGTAGAAGCATCACCGGGATAGCCGTTTCATATACATTGATCGCAGCATCGGTGCGGATGGAATATTGAAACCCAAACCGGAGTTGCTCCAGCTTCAAGTAGGTGTCCAGCATCTGGATTTCTTCGTGCAGGGAAAGCTCGTCTTTGTGGGCATGATGCAGCGACTCCCGCAGCAGCCGGGCAAAATCAGACAGGTACCGGTTGGCCCCTTCAATGTCCTCTTTGTTGATAAGGCCCTGAATCGAGCTGAGGGCGTTGAAGACAAAATGCGGATTGAGTTGGGCGTGAATCGCCTTCAATTCGAGCTGCAAGCGGGTTTTATCGGCTTGTTCCTGCCGGGTTTTTCGCCGTTGCCGGATGAACAACAGCAGGAACGAACCCGCGCCCAGAAAGGCCGTCACAAACATGCCCGCTACCAACCGAAACCGGTTTGTTTGATACCAGGCCGGCTCGACGGCAAAGCGGTATTCCGCAACATGCTGCGGCTGAGCCGAATACCGAATCCGGATCGTGTACGCTCCGGGCGGATGTTCCTTGAGCCAGACAAAACTGTTGTTGTAATCATTGTCTCGCCAGGGGGTGTAAACGCTGCCGTTTCGGATCAATTCATACTGAATCTGTTTTTTACTGAACTGACCCTTTTCGAGCGCAAAAATCAGGTTTTCGTTCGTGGATGGCACCGTAAAAACCGGGGAAAAATTGCCGGTTGATTGTCGGTCGGGCAGCCAGGGCGATTGCAACTTCTGAAAAAAATCACCGATCGTTTCGGACGTATACACACTGGTAATCACCGGCTTGACCGGCTCCCAGGCCACCAGCGAAGTCGCTACAATCTGGTTCTGTCCGGTGTTTCTGACATCCACGATCAGCATCTTCCCCAGCCGGGTTCTGTAACCGCCCAGGTAAGCCATCAGCGGCATGCCCGAATCGTGGATCAGCGTTGAATCGGTAAACCGGTCGATGCCCTGCCAGGGAACCAGCACCCGATGTCCCGGATATTCCAGCACCCGAAACTGGTATTGCCGGGCCATTTGCGGCCCCACGCCGTGCAGAAAGAATTGCGCCCGCGCCGTATCGAACGTGGTGCGGGCTACAAAACCACGGGGCCGTTCGCGCAGAAAAACCGGGTCTTTTTCCAGGGCAACCACATGGTGGCTCTTGTCCCGGATTTCCCAAAATGCGTTATTTTCTTTCCGGATGGCCAGGATTAAGCCCACCGCTGCGGGCTTGTTTCCGACCTCAGCCGGAAAACTTTGGGAGTAGTCGCCCCAGTTGATTTGCGCCTGTAGTGAAGTCAGGGTCAGGCTCCCTGCGATGATGGCGAAGATGGTCTTTTTCATGTTGTCGAATTTGAGACTTCAAAAAAAGGATCTTTTTTAACCATCGTATTGGGCAATGTGAATTCGGTCAGTCTTGGTGTGAATTCGAACCAGCGATCAGATTACGCTACAACTTTTCGTGTTTATCCGCGAACTGTAATACACAGCAATAAACCAAAAACACCTTACAAATCACTGAAAATCAGCTTTTTGTAAGGTGTTAATTGTACCGGGAGCCGGACTCGAACCGGCATGCCCTTGCAGACATTGGTGTTTGAGACCAACGCGTCTACCGATTCCGCCATCCCGGCATTCCTACGGCGCGTGTCGCTCAAGCGAACGTGGGTGCAAAAGTAGGATTAATACTGAATAAAGAACCATTTATACTGAATATTTTTTTAGGGCTAGTCGCTTTCAATCGCCCATTTGACGCGTATTTGAGGGTTTTTATCCTCATTGACAGCCCGTTACTCATACCGCAGGGCCTCGATGGGGTCGAGACGGGAAGCTTTGAAAGCCGGGTAAATGCCCGAAAATAAACCGACGCTCACACACACCAGAATACCAATGGCCATCCAGAACCACGGCACCACGAAGCTGCCATTGCCCTGACTCACCACCGTCGAAATCAAGTTGCCAATCCCGATGCCCAGGATTATCCCGCCAATACCGCCCATGATGCAGATGACCACGGCTTCGATCAGAAACTGCTCGCGGATGCGTTTCGGGGTGGCTCCCAGCGATTTCCGAATCCCGATTTCGCGGGTGCGCTCCGTCACCGACACCAGCATGATGTTCATGAGCGCAATGGCCGCGCCCAGCAGCGTGATAAAACCGATGCCGAAACCGCCGATCCGGAGGTAGCTGGTGATGTTTTCAAAATCCTTCGCCAGCTCATCCGCCCGCTTGATTTCAAAGGTGTCGGGTTTGCCCAGCGGGTCCCGGCGAATCTGACGCATCAGCCCCCGCGCTTCGTCCACGGCCGTTTCGGCATCCCCCATGTTGGGCACCGAGCCGGTGATGTCGAAGGTGAGTGTGCGCGTGCCGGCCATGGCCCGGGCATTTTCCAGCGGCACCAGCACCATGCGATCGTCTCCCCCACCCGAAAAACCGCCTTTCTTTTCCAGCACTCCAACGACTTTGTATTTGCCACCCAGCACACTAATCTCCTTGTTGAGTGGATTCTGGCCTTTATCAAACAGGGTGGTTGCCACTTCGTTGCCGATAATGGTCACGTTGAGCGAATTTTCGAGGTCATTCGGTGAGAAATTACGGCCCGACTGCATCTTCAGGGCTTTGATGCCCATAAAATTATCGTCGATGCCGATCAACTGCACATTGGGATTGGTCTTCTTGGATGCGTATTTGATCTGGGCGGCTCCGGTCACGGCGGCATACACCGCAATGTTTTCGCCCTGCTGAAACCGCCGTTTAAAGGTCATCGCCTGGTGGTAGTCGATCGGTGGCACCCGCTTTTCGGACCGGCCGCCAAACCGCCGGTACATCTGCGGCCCCTGAATGTCGAAGGTATTCGCCCCCAGTCCGGCAAAACTGTTGTCAACCGAGCTCTGAATGCCGTCGATGGCCGTTAAAATCCCAACCAGCGACGTGATTCCGATGGCGATGATGAGCGAGGTCAGAATGGTTCGCAGACGGTTGGAAATGATGGAGCGCAGTCCTTCGCGGATATTTTCGAGGAGATTCATAGCGTGTCAGGGTGAAGATTTAGCATAAAATTTGCTTATCTTCGTTGAATACGAGTACGTACAAAGCTACTCAAAACAGCTAAAAAACGATTACCGATGAAAAGGCTGCTATTACCGCTCATCCTGATTTTGGCATTGACGACCCCGGTTTGGGCGTCGAAAATCCTGATTCCAATGGATGAAAGTCAGAAGAATCACCTGAAGGCCTACGGCATAGCGTACTGGGTATTACGCCAGTACGATACGGAAGTGGACTGGTTACTGAATTACCGGGGGGGCAGTTTCATGATGCCGCACACCCAGAAATTTGTCAACGAACTGGTGATCCGGGGCGTGAGCTACGAGGTCATTTCCGACGCGCAGGGC
Source organism: Larkinella punicea (assembly GCF_003334855.1). Taxonomy (GTDB): domain Bacteria; phylum Bacteroidota; class Bacteroidia; order Cytophagales; family Spirosomataceae; genus Larkinella; species Larkinella punicea. The sequence goes on along the minus strand of NZ_QOWE01000025.1, from coordinate 52,532 downwards.
GGGCAGATCATCGCCGAAGTGTCTTCACCCGACGCCAACATGGATGCCGTCAAATTGCAGAAAGCCCCGAAAGTGGCCGTCTATTCGCCCAAAACCAAGCAGCCCTGGGACGATGCCGTGACGCTGGTGATGACCTATGCCGAAATTCCATACGAAACGGTTTTTGACGAGGATGTGATGGATGGCAAACTGGCGCAATACGACTGGCTCCACCTTCACCACGAAGACTTTACGGGACAATACGGCAAGTTTTTCCAGTTTCGCGACCAGCCCTGGTACCAGGCCCAAAAGCGCGAATCGGAGCTGATTGCGAAGAAATACGGTTACACCAAAGTGTCGGAACTGAAACGCAACGTGGTCAAAAAAATCCGGGATTATTGCCTGGGGGGCGGTTATATGTTTGCCATGTGCAACGCCACTGATACCTACGACATCGCGCTGGCGACCCAGAACACCGACATTGCGGAGTCGATTTATGATGGCGATGCCGCCGATCCGGCAGCCAACAGCAAACTGGATTACAGCCAGACGCAGGCTTTTCGCAACTTTCAGGTCTACATCAACCCGTATCAGATCGAATTTTCAAACATCGACAACCAGCCCGAAGAACGCGGACTGATCGAGCAAAACGACTATTTTACGCTTTTCCAGTTTTCGGCCAAATGGGACCCCATCCCGACCATGTTGACCCAAAACCACATGAACATCATCAAGGGGTTCATGGGCCAGACAACCGCCTTCAAGAAAGGATTTATCAAACCGGAGGTGGTGATTCTGGCCGAAAACCGGGCCGCCAACGAAGCCCGCTACATCCATGCCCCCTACGGCAAGGGCTTCTTCACGTTCTACGGCGGGCATGATCCCGAAGATTACCGGCACGAGATCAACGAAGAACCCACCGATCTGAACCTGCACCCCAACTCCGCCGGTTACCGCCTTATTTTGAACAACATCCTCTTCCCTGCGGCTAAAAAGAAGAAGCAGAAGACGTAAAAATGGTTTTTTGAGGGAACGGTTTCACGCCTGAAAGTTTCCAGTTCAGGCGTGAAAGTTACGTGTTCATCGACACGGGTGTTGAATATACCTCGTTCGTTTTCCACCTTTGATTCGTGAAGTATACAACTTCAGATTATTGGTAAACAACAACGACATCCATACTCGGAAACTCATGAACCCTTTTGCCACCACACAGGCGACGCTGAACCTTTCGCACGTCGCCATCCGCGAGGCCGATCTTGATCTGTCTTCGACCTGCGGTATTAAATACTGGTTTTTGCCGACGCTACCGGATTCGAAAGTCGACACCGGCGTGGTCTGGCTGGCACCCGGAGCCAGCGGAACGGCCCTGCACACCCACTCCGAAGAAGATGAATATTTTTCGGTCGAATACGGCGAACTCGAAATCTATGCAGGCCACCGCTGGATTCGCCTGACCGCCGGCCAGTCGCTGACCATCCCCGCCGGCACCCAGCATACATTGCGGAATCAGTCGGGCCACGCCTGCCTCTACTTTTACAGCATTTCACCCCAATTCGCTTCGCTGATCTAGCGGTTTTCTATCCCGGCTTACCCAGCGGATTAGGTTCGCAGACCCACACTAAAAACCGGTGTGTCAGGACCGTATTGCTTCTGTTTTTTAACCATCCAACAACGTATACCCATGAACGCCAACACGACGACGCTGAATGCGTTAATACATTACCAAAAAACCGCCGGATGGCTGGCCATTCTTTCGGGAATGCTGGGCTTCGGTTCGCTCTACATCGGGAGTTGGGCAACACACTTCAATCCGGACGTATTCACGGATTTGGGTCTGGTTCTGAGCATTCCGAACGTCAGTATTGCCGGGGTGCGCTGGTCGATGATCTGCGATATGCTGGGCTATTACCTGCTCCTGATTCCGACGCTTTTTCACCTGCACAACGAGCTAAAGTCCCGGACACCCTGGGCCGCCGTAGCCACCTATTGCGGGGGTGCCTACATTCTCATCGGCGCCATTGGAGCGGCTATTCTGGCAACCGTCAACCCTTATATTCTGACCACGTATTCCCTTGCTTCCGAATCCGACCAGATCGTTCTAAAATACAATTACCTGATTATAAACGAACTGGTATACGGTGGCTTATGGAATTTGCTGGAAGAACTGCCCGCTGGTATCTGGTGGCTGATCGTCGGAATCTCTCTTCGTCAGGCGTCGGCATCGCTCGGCTGGGTGACGGTTGTCCTGGGCATCTGCTCCGTTGTCGATAGCGTCGGCGAGATTCTGGGCATCAAAGCCATCGCCACCATCGGCCTGAACGGTTATTTAGTGCTGGCTCCGGTCTGGGCCATCTGGATAGGCATTCTGCTGATCAAACGTCGTCAGGGATTATTTTCAACGAGCCAAATTCCGGGACGGAAGCAAATGGCTACGGCCTGATCGATTTACGCATACCAACCAAACAACAACTCATGAACGCCAAAAAAATCCTCTTTGCTACCATTCCAGCCGATGGCCACTTCAATCCGCTGACGGGCCTTGCCAAACACCTGCAGGAACGGGGTCACGACGTTCGCTGGTATACTGGCGGGTCGTATCTCACCAAAGCCGAAAAGATCGGTATACCGGTTTTTCCGTTTAAAACCGCCCGGGTAATCAACCAGGAAAATTTCGAAGCCCTGTTTCCTGAACGGCAGCAGATCAAAGGAACCATCGCCCGGCTTCGGTTCGACATCAACCAGATTTTTCTGAATCGTGCGCCCGAGTTTGTGGCAGACATCGTCGAACTCTATCAGGAATTTCCGTTTGAACTCCTCGTTTGCGACGCCCTCTTTGCGGGTGCGCCTTTCATCAAACAGTTGCTCCATGTGCCGGTGGTGACGATGGGCATCGTTCCCCTTTCCGAAACCTCCCGCGACCTGCCACCCGCCGGCATGGGCCTGGAGCCGGCCACCGGTTTCTGGGGAAAACGCAAACAGGATGTAATGCGATATGTAACCAAAAACTTCCTGTTTAAACCGTGTACGGACCTTTATAACCGCTACCTGATCCAGCACGGGCTGGCTCCTACCCAGGACTTTGTGTTCGATTCGTTCATTCGCAGTGCCGATGTATACCTGCAAAGTGGCGTTCCCGGTTTTGAATACACCCGGCGGGATATGAGTCCGAATGTCCGGTTTGTCGGCCCGCTCCTGCCCTACACCCGGGGCGCCCGGAAACCTTTCCAGCACTACGATACGCTCAAAAATTACCGCAAAGTGATTCTGGTAACCCAGGGAACCGTCGAACGCGACCCCGAAAAAATCATCGTTCCAACCCTCGAAGCGTTCAAGGATTCGTCGTACCTCGTGATTGCCACCACCGGCGGTTCACAAACGGAAGCACTCCGGGCGCGGTTTCCGCAGTCCAACCTCATCATCGAAGACTTTATCGATTTCAATGAAATCATGCCGTATTGCGACGTATACGTTACCAATGGCGGTTATGGCGGGGTGATGCTGAGTATTCAGAATGGTCTGCCGATGGTTGCTGCGGGCATTCACGAGGGGAAAAATGAGATCACGGCCCGGATCGGTTACTTCAAACTCGGTGTCAACCTGAAAACGGAAACACCCTCGCCCGACCAGATTCGCACACAGGTGGAAACCGTCCTGAACACCCCCGACTACCGCCAGCGCATCCTGAAAATGCGGGATGAATTTGCAGAATACAATCCGAATGAATTGTGCGAATACTACATCGCGGAGGTTCTGGGCGACTATAAAAGTACGGTTTCCCGTCACACCATGACCCACTGAGCGAGCGGTCGGGAAGTGTCGTGATTTGCGTGTTTTCTGCGTAAAATGACACGTCCCGCGCCGTTTTTCACCCGTACCTTTGCCTCCAACAAACAACAACTACAACGAACAAAATGAAAAAAATAACACTCCTCACCATTCTGGCGTGGCTGGTTGCCGTCGCCCTGATGCCTTCGGCCAAGGCACAAACCATCGAACAAGGCACAAAACTGATCAACGCCGGTATTGGTCTCGGCACGTATACCTACCGGGGTTTGCCCATCGGTGCCTCCTTCGAATACGCGGTAAAAGATAATTTTTCAGTCGGCGGTTCCTTCGATTTTTCCCGCTACGGGTACAACAGCGGGGGGTACAAATGGAATTATACGTTTCTGTTTTTTACGGCCCGTGGCACCTACCATTTCGGTGAACTTCTGAACATCGACGACTCCAATTTCGATCCTTACGCGGGCCTCTCGCTGGGCGTCCGGACGTCTTCCTACCGCGATTCCTACGGTTCTTCCAGCGATTATTACAGCCCTTATGGCAATTCCCTGTTCCTCGGTCTTCACCTGGGTTCCCGGTATATGTTCTCCGAAAAATTCGGTGGTTTTGCGGAAGTCGGTTATGGTGTGGCAGTTCTGCGTGTGGGTTTGACGGCTAAAATCAAGTAACAAATGCCCCCAACCCCCTAAAGGCCGGTGCCGGGCTTCTAAATCCGGAGTTTTAAGCCCCCTTTAGGGGGTTGGGAGTAACGAGAACCAATTCAAGTAAGACGGTTTTGAAATGAAAAAGAACTTTTTTGTAGTAGCGTTCATAGTGGTCGCCGGTGGGTGGTGGATAGCCGCCCGTCCCGGCGACATTGTGACCGACCTGGGTCTGACCATCGAACAGGTTCAGGAAACGACCTTTACCAATGTCACCTCCGCGGAGTTCAGCACGCCGTATACCCAGAAGGTTCGGCAACTGGCGAAGAAAATTCCCGAGGGCTCCCGGGCGGCCGCCGTTCAGGCGCTGGGGGCCGTGGTGCGGTCGTATGCCAGCTCCGCCGATTTTAAAAACCGCTATCAGGACTGGCTGAAAAATAAATACCAGATCAGCGACGACCAGACGCGCGAAGCCGCCCAGAACCAGAGCACGACGATGAACGATGTGAAGTCGGCCTACAACCAGCAGGCGGCTATGGTTCAGAATGCTTACAGCCAGATGCCGCCGTCGGCGCTGGCGATGATGATTCAAAGCCAGATTCAGGTGGCGCAACAGGAGCTTTCGGAAACCGAAGGAGCCGAAAAAGACGCCAAGACGCAGGAACTGACGGAGTTGAAACGGTTGCAGGCGATATCGAAAACCAAACCGGAGGAGTTCAAAAAACAATATGTGGCCCACTTCGACAAAATGCTTCAGCGGGAAATGGCGAAGAGCATGGGCAAGGCGGAGAACGACCTGAACGAATCGAAGCAGAAGGCGCAGGATTACCAGAAACGACTGGCCGACTACAAAGCCGCCCCGTCGGTCCATGCCGCCCTGAAACAACGCCTGACCGACTTCATTGCCCTGGCTGGCAGCGTCGACTTCGACGCCCAGCTTACCAAACAGGGGTACAAAATGGAGTTCGTCAATCCGCAATACCGCAACCAATCCCGCCAGTGGAAACTGTTGTTTCGGATGGGTAAAGAGCCGGTTCTGGCCGCGCGTTCGTTCGCTCAAAACTGGGTGAAAGAACTGGAAAGTAAAAAGTAAACGTTGGTAATTAATTTTTCAGGTAAACTGCAGAAATTCTGCTGACACTGTCGGCAGAATTTTCTCTTTTTAGCGAACGTCTTGAGCATGAGCCGGAAAATGAGTAAACTGCACGCCATGAAAACCGCTCTTTTCGCCTTTTTCCTGCTTGTCAACAGCTTTTTCCTTCAGGCTCAGACCGTTCCCCTGCCCGATCCGTTCACGCTGAAAGACGGGCGACGGGTCACGTCCGTCCACCAATGGAAAACCGTACGACGCCCCGAGTTGCTGGCGATGTTTGCCCGCGAGATGTACGGCCAATCGCCCGCCAAACCGTTGCAAATGACGTTCAAAGTGTTCGACACCGATCCGAAGGCACTGGGCGGAAAAGCAACCCGCAAACAGGTTGCCATCTTTCTGAACGGGCAAGCCGACGGTCCGCGAATCGACGTGTTGCTATACATCCCGAATCAGGCTAAAAAACCAGTTCCGGCCGTTCTGGGGCTCAACTTCTGGGGAAATCACAGCATCCATCCCGATCCCGGCATCCGGATTTCGACGAGCTGGATGGAGTCGAGCCGCCACAACCCGTACGTCGATGTTTCCTGCGTGGTCGATCACCGTTCCACCGAAGCCTGCCGGGGCATCAACGCCCGGCAGTGGCCCATCGACAGCATCCTGAACCGGGGGTATGCCCTCGTGACGGCCTATCGCGAAGACATTGCGTCCGACGAGCGAACCACCGGTTTTTCAACGGGCATTCACACGCTCTATCCCGAATTTCAGAAGCAGGGCGATAATTTTGGAACCATTGCCGCCTGGGCCTGGGGCCTGAGCCGGATCATGGATTATCTGCAAACCGACCCCGCCATCCAGGCCAAACGGGTGGCTTTGTTCGGCTGGTCGAGGTTGGGAAAAGCGGCTTTGTGGGCGGGCGCAACCGATGAACGGTTTGCGATGGTGCTCAGTAACGAGTCGGGAGCGGGTGGGGCCAAGCTGTTCCGCCGGGGCGTGGGCGAAAACATCCGGCGACTGAATACCGTCTTTCCGCACTGGTTCTGCGGCAATTTCCGGAAATTCATGGATCAGGACACACTTCTCCCCTTCGATCAGCACCTGGTGATTGGCCTGGTAGCCCCGCGACCGGTTTACATCGCCAGCGCCGAGGACGACAAAGGCTCCGATCCGGCGGGGGAATTTGCCTCGGCCAAAGCTGCCGACGCGGTCTACCGGTTTTTAGGAACCGACGGTTTACCAACCCAAACGATGCCCACCCTCCACGAGTCGGTTCAGGGCCGGATTGGCTACCACATCCGGTCGGGTGGTCACGATGTCTTATGGTACGACTGGGCTCAGTATCTACGGTTTATGGACAGGCATTTCAAAACCGTAAACTAGCAAGTCGCCAACTGATAAGCTTTCGGGTTGTGCCCCGTCCATTTTTTGAAGGCCCGGCGGAATGAACTCGGTTCGTCGTACCCCATAACAAAGGCAATCTCGTTGATATTGTGTTGATTGGTGCGGATCAAACGCAGGGCAATGTCCCGGCGGGCGAGGTCGATAATTTCGCGGAAGGTCACTTCCTCCGCCTGCAACCGGCGTTGCAGCGACCGAACCGACAGCCCCAGTTCGTCGGCTACATCCTCGATCTGGGCGGTTTGCTGGTTATCGAGTCGGCGCAACACGATGGCGCGGGACTGCTCGGCGAGGGGCTGGGTTTGCAGATACCCCGTTCCGTATTCCATCGCCTGACACACATGATCGTATAATTCGTTCGGATTGATGCCCATTCGCTGGCAAATGGCCTCGACGTGGTCTTTGTTGCCGTTCAGAGCAATATTCAAAATCGTTTTTAACGAGTTAAAAGGAGTCGGTCCTGCGTACATGTCGATAAACGGGATGGGTGAATTACTTAAATCGGTTACAAGTAATTCAACTTTTATCGTCAGGGAAACGCAGAAATCTTTAAAGTGCAGGAATCAGTATCTGAAATGGTATTTTAGGGTGCTCAACCGCTATTAGAAACTAAACCAGTTTGCCACCAGTTGGGAAGGCCGGGCGCTTTCCAGTTGCTGTTCCATTTTGTCGGGAATCTTGGGAAAGAAGTCGATCCCGGTTCGTTTTTCCACCTCATCGACCGTGACCACAAACTGTTTCAGGGAGCGATCCGACTCCTCGTTTTTCATCAGAAAAGCAATCATGCGGATGTCGGGGTTGTTACAGTACAGAATCACCTTGTAATAATATTCCGGAACGGCGATCTGGTTCTTCTTGCCAATGGTCGGCAATCCGGCACGTAAAACCGGACCCGTAACCACATACAGCCCTTTGTCGCGCAATGCCCAGACCCGCACCTGCTCTTCCAGTTTTTTCCAGATGCCCCGGTTAAAATCCGGCACCTGCGGACTGATGTTGCTCATGTAAAACGTTTGCTTCATCATTTCCTTCGAAAACTTGAAGTCGCCCGCCGGAGCCAGGTGCCCGCGGTCGTAGCCGGATCGGGTATAATCCGACGACAGCGCCGAGCCGGTTTCGACCAGCGGATCGGGCTGAAACTGCTCATTTTTCCGGTCGGCGTCCCCCAGAATCTCGTCTTCCAGCAACGGATACGACACCCAATCGGCCTGTTCGTATTCTTCCCGATAGCGCAGCGTGTAGCCGTCGTGCCGAATAATGGCGTCGGTGGGCTGGAAAGCCGGCAGCGTAAAATCAACGACTTTTTCAAAATCGAACAGCTTCTTCCGGTCACTTTTTTTCGGAGCGGTCCGCGTTGACCTCCCCTCCGACTTCGCTTTTTCCAGCATCGACCGGTCGTCACTCGCTTCGGTGTCGGTATTGTCCGTGACAACTTCCGGCGTGGGTTCGGGGGCTTTGTAAGGATTGCCCTGCGATTCGTGGCGGGGCGATTTGAGGCCCACCAGACTTTTGACATCGTTCCAGAAAGCCACAACGGGCTCAGTCCGACCGCCGTAGTGGAGAAACAGTCCAATCAGAAAAAAGACAAACAAAAGCAGCAGCGTATTGCCACGCAACCGAAATCCGCGCTGGTGATAGCGTCGGGCACGAAAAGACGAACGAAAAAACATGGTGCTAAGTTACGAATACAATCAATAGATGACCGACGATAATTGTTACCGAATACAAGATAAAGGTTATTAATTTTGTCTTTCTTGCCCACTCCCAGTTGAACCGCATGCCAACCTTAAAAATTGTCGTTATCGGTGGAGGTGCTGCCGGTTTTTTTGGTGCCATCACAGCCGCCGAAACTTTTCCGGATGCCGAAATCACCTTACTCGAAAAAAGTAAAGCCGTTCTGAACAAAGTCCGCGTTTCGGGCGGAGGACGCTGTAACGTCACCCACTCGTGTTTCGATAACCGCAAACTGGTCAAAAACTACCCACGCGGGGAGACTTTTCTGCGGCCGCTTCTCAAACAGTTCGATGCGACCTCCACCGTAAACTGGTTTGAAAGCCGGGGTGTCCGCCTGAAAACCGAAGCCGACGGCCGAATGTTTCCGGTTACCGATTCGTCCGAAACCATCATTTCGTGTTTACTCCAGGAAGCCGCCCGGTTAAAAATCCGGATTCGGACCAGTTGCGGAGTCAAAACAATCACTCGAGCGAATGACCAATGGCAGATCGAAACCCTAACCGACGAAACCCTGCTGGCCGACCGGATTCTGGTGGCCGTTGGCGGTTATCCGCAGGCGGTTTCCTACGGCTGGATTCCGGGAGTCGATGAACCGGTAAATGAAACACTGGTTCCGCCGGTGCCGTCGCTCTTTACGTTCAACACCCCCGACAATCCGTTGCTGACGTTGGCGGGGGTTGCCGTGCCGGACGCTGTCATCCGAATTTCCGGAACGAAGCAGGAACAACGCGGGCCGGTGCTGATCACCCACTGGGGGTTTAGCGGCCCGGCGGTGTTGCGGCTTTCGGCCTGGGCCGCCCGCGATCTGGCAGAGGTGCAATACCGGCACGAAATCCGCATCAACTGGCTCGGTGCCCTGAACGAAAACCAGGTTCGGGAACAGATGCAGGCGTTCCGGCAGCAACATCCGAAAAAGCAGGTAGCGACGCAATCGCTCTTTGGCTTGCCCGCCCGCTTGTGGTCGGCGCTGGCTACCGAAGCCGGTATTTCGCCAACCGAACGCTGGTCCGACCTGCCCGCCAAAGCCCAGAACCGGCTCATCAACCTGCTGACCAACAACACTTATGCGGTTTCCGGGAAAAGCACGTTCAAGGAAGAATTTGTGACCTGTGGCGGCATTCCCACCGATGCCGTCAAGCCCGAAACGCTCGAAAGCCGGACGCAAGCGGGACTGTTTTTTGCGGGCGAAGTCCTGAATGTCGACGGGATTACGGGCGGTTTTAACTTCCAAAATGCCTGGACCACGGGGTATGTCGTGGGGAAAAACATTGGCTTGTAAGCGTTATTTGGGTTAGAAATTATTCCTGATCATTTTGTTACACTTTCGCTTTTGCCCCGTTCCCCTAAAGGGGACTTGGACGCGGCAACACCCGGATTCAGAAAGTCCGGCAGCGGCCGACCGTCCTTTAGGGGAACGGGGCAAAAGCGAAAGTCTTTTTTCAATACCCATTCGAACCATAAACCCATATGATTGAACCGATACAGAAAGCCGTCGACCTCATCCGGTCTTTCCATCCTACGCAACCCACCATTGGCATCATTCTCGGCACCGGTTTGGGAGCGCTGGCCAACGAAGTGGAAATCGACGTGGTCATCCCGTATGCCACGATTCCGGGGTTTCCGCTCTCCACCGTCGAATCGCATTCCGGCCAGTTGATTTTCGGCACTTTGTCGGGAAAACCGGTCGTGGTGATGCAGGGACGGTTTCACTATTACGAGGGCTATTCGATGCAACAGGTGACGTTTCCGGTGCGGGTAATGAAGTGGCTGGGCGTCGAAACCCTGCTCATTTCCAACGCCAGCGGTGGGCTAAACCCTGCTTTCGACGTCAGTGATCTGATGATCATCGAAGACCACATCAGCCTATTTTTACCCGAAAGTCCGCTGCGGGGTCAGAATTCGCCCCAGCTTGGCGACCGGTTTCCCGACATGAGCGAACCGTATGGCAAGGATCTGGTCTGGCTGGCCCGGTCGATTGCGAAAAAACTGGGATTTCCGATTCAGACAGGTGTGTATGTCGGCGTAACCGGCCCCCAACTGGAAACCAAAGCTGAATACCGGCTGCTTCGCCAACTCGGTGCCGATGCCGTGGGAATGTCGACCGTCCCGGAGGTTATTGTTGCACACCAGATGGGCCTGAAGGTGTTTGCCTGCTCGGTCATCACGGATTTGTGCATTCCCGAAACACTCGAAAAAGCCAGCCTGCCGAAGATTCTGGCCGCTGCCGCCGTTGCCGAACCACGCCTGACCGCTTTGATGAAGGAACTAGTGGCAGGGCTGTGAAAATTTGTTATTTTTTGCAAATCCCGAAATTCAACACCATTGTGACCGCACCATCGTTACTATACCAGGTTTTAGTGTATCTCTGTCCGTCGCAGGAAAATGCCAACGCTGTCGCTCTCCCAGGTCCTGGGAAACTATAACGTTTATAAAAACGAATCCGAACAGACCCTAACGGTTTTCGCAGAACTGTATCTCTACGGGTCGGTTGCTTCAGACGATCTCGCCCAGCGAATTGCCTACAACGTCGGGCGGGTTTGGGATCGCCCCGAAATCATTCTGTCGCTGGATGAAACGGATTACCTCATCCGGTTTCAGGTAACCGGTTTTTACAGCGAAGATCCACGGCCTTTGCTGCACAAAAACCGCGACTACAAAAAAATGTTTTTCCGGATCGAAACCGAAACCGACAACCCGCTGGGTGGTATTTCCTACATGGATGGCCGCAACAGCAACACCGGTTTTTTCCGGCTCGACAATGTCGGTTTCGACGGCTCAACCACCGAAGCCCACGAAGTCGGCCACGGCTGGGGGCTGGTTCCGGGAACGCCCGACGGCCACCCGCTCGACCTCAACCTGATCGGAAAAGGCCAACCAGGCATCATGTATCCGCGCGGGACGCTGGTCGATCCGCAGTACCAGTGGAACCCCTCGGCCCGACCCGGCGAGTTTGGCGGCACGCTCAAACCGGACAAACGGATTGTCACCCTGGAAGACATTGCCATGCTGGGTCTCGACCAATTAGAGTACGATTGGCAGGGCCGCGCCCGGCTGGGCGGTTTAACGAATGTCTACCACGAAGGGAGTTCTCCGCTGCCCATTGCCTGATCGGATGCCCTACGAAACGGTTGGATGCCCTGTCAGGGTCTTTGACCGCTGACAGGGCATCCAACCGTTTCGTAGGGCCGGTACTGACAGCGCATCAATATACTTTTTCATAATACTCCGTTGCCATGCGGTTGGAGTTGAAAAACGCGTTGACGTCGTTCATGCTTTGCAGCGTCAGGCGATGCCAGTCAGCCGGTTTTTCGTAATAGAGCGGCATGATTTCGTGTTCCAGTTGATCGAAAAAGTGGTTTCGGTCGTTCATATCCCGTTCTTCGGGCGACAAACCGGGTTGGGCCACCGGCACGATGAACGCATTTTTCTGGTGCTCGGCAAACTCGCAGATCCAGCCGTCGAAGGTCGAGAAGTTGATTCCCGCATTCATGGCTGCCGTCATGCCGCTCGTGCCGGATGCCTCGCGGGTCACCACGGGCGTGTTCAGCCACAGATCAGCACCGTCTTTCAACTGCTTCGATAACGCCAGTTCGTAGCCCGTCAAAACCGCCATGTTCTTGTGGAGGTGGCTCCGATACACCAGCGAATTGAAGATGTGCGTGGCGCTTTCGTCGGTCGGATACGGTTTTCCGGCCCAAATGAATTGAATGGGGTATTTGGGATGATTCATCAGGTGGTGAAACCGTTCGCCGTCCTGCACCAGCAGATCCGGACGCTTGTACCCCGCAAACCGCCGGGCCCAGACGATGGTCAACACGTCCGGATCGAACAATTTGCCACACTGATCGGCCACGGTTTTGAACAGCGTTGCTTTCAGGCTTTTTTTGCGTTCCGCTATCACTTTCCCATCGCCCTTTTTTCGGGCTTGTTCCAGTTCTGTGTCAGCCCAATACCGCTGATTCTGGGCGTTGGTCACGTGCGTAATCTCGGGAATGCCACTGTACGAACCCCACAGATGCCGCGACACTTCGCCGTGCAGTTTCGAAACCGCGTTGGCCTTCCGGCTCAGTCGCAAAGCCGCCAGCGAGTGATTGAACACGTTGTCTTCGATACCGGTTATTTTCCGCACGGTTTCCAGGGGCACCTTCCCAAAGAAACTCATGACATTCAACTGGTTGATGTCGTGTTTTTCGTTGCCGGCTTCTTCGGGGGTGTGGGTCGTAAATACCATCCGTTTGCGAACTTCTTCCGCGCTGCCGTATTTCTGGTACAGGTGAAAAGCCGCCGACACCGCGTGGGCTTCGTTCAGGTGATAGACATCCGGTTCGTACATCAACTCATCGAGCAGTTTCGCTCCGCCCAGCCCCAACACCATACATTGCGCAATTTTAGCCGACGTAATGCTATCGTATAACCGGTGCGTGATGGAGCGGGCCATCCAGTCGTTGCCTTCGATGTCCGTGGTCAGAAAAAACATCGGAATTGTGTTGAAGTGCCTGGGGTTCAGGTAATAGGCCTTGACCCAAACCGGCGTATGGTGAACGTCGATGGTAAATTTGATGTCGGTATCTTCCAGAAAACTGTAGATTTTTTCCCTAAACAGCACATCCATCGCGTTGTCGGTTTTGCGGGTCTGGTCATAATACCCATACTTCCAGAGCATGCCGATGCCGATCACATTCTGCTTCAGTTCATAGGCACTCCGCATGTGCGATCCAGCCAGAAAACCCAGGCCACCGGAATAGGTTTTTAAAGCCTGGTCGATGGCAAATTCCATCGAAAAATACGCAACGGATTTCTTGAATTGGGGATCAAATTCGTAAGGGTGGCAAAACGCCTGGGGCAAGTTTGATTTGGTCATTCGGTTAGAATTTGGATAGGAACACGGATTGAACGGATGAAACGGATTTACACCGATTGTTACTTGTTCCGATCCGTTTCATCCGTTCAATCCGTGTTCCCATCCTCTTTAATTCGTTTTCAGCACAAAGATACTCAAACCATCAATGTGTCGTCAGGAATCGTCATCATCCTGAAACGCCCGGTAAGCCCGGCTCAATTCCTGAAACGCTTTTTCATTTTTTTGAGCACGGGCCAGTTCGATTCCCTGCCGGTAAATTTCCTCCGCTGCTGCCCGGTTTTCCTGTTCGGCATAGAGTGCAGCCGCGTGGTAATAGGTTGGCAAATAGGCCGGATGTTGATCGAGCAACTGCGTCAGATACAGCAGGGCCTGGTCAGGCTGCTCGTCCCGATATTCCATGGCCAGGGCGTAAACATTGAAAGGGTCTTCGGGTTGTTCTTCTATATAGTGAAGCAACAGTTGAATTCGATTGTCGTTCATTGGGGTACAGTTTACGGTTTTCAGTTTACGGTATAATCGGCGGACTTCTGGCAACGGTGTCTCCAAACCGGTATCGTAAACCCGAATAGCCCATTACCAAATATTAGTATGCACGCATACGTTTTATTTAAGACAAGTTTGTATTTTTGCCGCCATCACGTCTAAACCACAGTCATCATGAAGATTTTAGTGTGTGTCACCAGTGTTCCGGACACGATCACCAAAATTACCCTCACGGACAACAATACCAAACTGAATAAAGCCGGTGTGCAGTTTATTACCGGCCCTTACGACGATTATGCCCTTTCGCGGGCTGTCGAGTTGAAAGAACAACTGGGCGGCACCGTTACGGTTTTGAACGTGGGTGAATCCGACGCCGATCCGGTGATCCGGAAATGCCTTGCCATTGGTGCCGACGACGCCATCCGGGTCAATGCCGAGCCCACCGACGCCTATTTTGTGGCCGAACAAATTGCCGCTATTGCCAAAGAAAACAGCTATGACCTGATTCTGATGGGCCGTGAATCCATCGACTACAACGGCGGTCAGGTCCACGGCATTGTGGGCGAAATGCTGGGGCTACCATCCATCTCGCCGGTTATGAAGTTAGCCGTGGAAGGCACAACAGCGAAAATCACGCGGGAAATCGAAGGTGGTCACGAGGAACTGGAAGCCGGTTTGCCGTTGGTGCTGGGCTGTCAGGAACCCATTGCCGAATGGAAAATTCCGAACATGCGCGGCATCATGAGCGCCCGAACGAAACCGCTGAAGGTGGTGGAAGCCACGGGCAAAGACACCCTCACCCACATTACCAACTACGAACTCCCCCCCGCCCGCGGAGCCTGCAAAATGATCCCCGCTTCGGAAGCCGAAACGTTGATCAAGTTGCTGCGAACCGAAGCAAAAGTAATTTAAAGAGTTATTTCGCAGAGTTGAGCGGAGTAAAAGGGAGTTACGCAGAGATTTTATTAATAAACTCCGCTTAACTCTGCTGTTCTCCGCTCAACTCCGCGACACAACCCCTTCCATAACCTTATAATTCTCTCTAAAATGTCAGTCTTAATTTTTGCAGAACTCGATGAAGGCGCGTTGAAGAAATCATCGCTCGAAGCCATATACTACGGTTCAAAAGTAGCCGCACTCACCGGCACATCCACCACCGCCATTGTGCTGGGTGAAGGCAACGCCGACGAACTGGCGAAAGCCGGGCGGTTTGGCGCGACCAAAGTACTGCACGCCAGCGATGCCCAACTGAACGAAGGCAACGCGATGGCCTACGCCAGTGTGGTGGCCGAAGCCGCCAACCAGGAAGGAGCCGACGTGATTGTGCTGGCGAAATCGTCCCTGGCTGATTCGATGGCGGCCCGGCTGGCCGGAAAACTGAAAGCCGGCCTGGCAGCCAACGTGATCGAGTTGCCGGATGTGAGCAGCGGTTTTCGGGTTAAACGCAGCATTTTCACCGGAAAAGCGTTTGCCTTCACGGAATTGACGGCGGAGAAAAAAATTCTCGCGATCAAGAAAAATACCATTACACCGGAAGAAACCGAAGCCACTGCGACGGTTGAAGCGTTCAAACCGGCTTTGAATGACACCGATTTTGCCGTTAAAGTGACCAACGTAGAAAAAGCCACCGGCGACATTCTGCTGCCCGAAGCGGATCTGGTCGTTTCGGCAGGCCGTGGACTGAAAGGTCCGGAAAACTGGGGAATCGTCGAAGATCTGGCCAAAGCCCTGCACGCGGCCACGGCCTGTTCCAAACCGGTTTCGGATCTGGACTGGCGGCCCCACCACGAGCACGTCGGACAGACCGGGATCAAAATCAGCCCGAATCTCTACATTGCCTGCGGCATTTCCGGTGCCATCCAGCATTTGGCCGGTGTGAACTCATCGAAGGTCATTGTAGTTATCAACAAAGACCCTGAAGCACCGTTTTTCAAATCGGCGGACTACGGCATCGTCGGCGATGTGTTCGAAGTGCTGCCCCGGCTGACGAAAGCGGTACAGGAGTTGTAATTTGGGGCGTTTGGGCGGTTAGCGGTTGTCGAATTTGGGATTTTTTAGTTTCTGGTGAAAAAACTCCTAAACCCGCCAACCGCTAAACTCCCAAACTCTATTAACTTTGCGCCGTGGAGAAGATTAGACTTGAAATCTTAGGTTTGTCGCCCAGCCAATCGCAGTCGGGTTCATTTGCGTTGGTATTGGGAGAAGAATATGGGAACCGCCGGTTGCCAATCATCATCGGTATGTTTGAAGCTCAGGCCATTGCCATCGAGATCGAGAAGATTGTGCCCAACCGCCCGATGACCCACGACCTCTTCAAATCATTTGCTGACAAATTCGGCTTTACGGTTCGCGAAATCGTGATTTCCGACCTGCGGGAAGGGATTTTCTTCGCCCGGATCGTTTGCACCGACGGCACGCGGGAAACCGTAGTCGATGCCCGCCCGTCCGACGCCATCGCGATTGGCATCCGGTTTAACGTTCAGATTTACACCTACGAATCCATTCTTTCAGAAGCCGGCATCACGGCCAGCGTCACCGACGAAAGCGAGGAGCAGGAAGAACTGGTTCCCCAGCCCGCGTCGCGCTCGTCCCGTTCGTTGACCGAACAACTGAAGGATATGACGCACGACGAGTTGCAGCAATCGTTGGACGAAGCCCTGAAAAAGGAGGAATATGAAAAAGCCGCCAAGATTCGGGACGAAATGAGCCGTCGTAATTAGTCTTCCTTTTGCCAAAGCCAACCGAAGGCTGTAAATTAGTCCTTTCACCCCTGATTCAAGCGGTATGCCTGAAGTACCCAACGATACCAATAACCGTATTTCCAACGAATCGGAACGCCGGAGCGATGCCCCTGCGGAACGTTCGTTGAATTTCATCGAGCAAATTGTTGAAGAAGATATTGCCAACGGCAAAAACGGAGGCCGTGTTCACACACGCTTTCCGCCCGAGCCCAACGGCTATTTGCACATCGGTCACGCCAAATCCATTTGCCTGAATTTTGGGCTGGCGGATAAATACGGCGGAAAAACCAACCTCCGCTTCGACGATACCAACCCCGTTACCGAAGATACCGAGTACGTTGAGTCGATCAAAGCCGATGTTCGCTGGCTGGGCTTCGAATGGGAAAATGAGTTTTATGCGTCGGATTATTTCGATCAGCTCTACGCGTTTGCCGAGAATCTGATTCAGAAAGGATACGCCTACGTTGATGACTCGACGGCGGAAGTGATTGCTGCTCAGAAAGGTACGCCAACGGAGCCGGGAAAAGAAAGCCCGTATCGGACGCGGTCGGTGGAGGAAAACATGGATCTGTTTCGTCGGATGAAAGCCGGGGAATATCCCGACGGAGCCAAGGTATTGCGCGCCAAAATCGATATGGCGTCGCCCAACATGCACTTCCGCGATCCGATCATGTACCGGATCAAACACGCCCATCACCACCGGACGGGCGATGCCTGGTGCATTTATCCGATGTACGATTTTGCCCACGGTCAATCGGATTCCATCGAGCAGATTACACACTCGCTTTGCACCCTGGAGTTTGAAGTTCACCGGCCAGTTTACGACTGGTACATCGAGAAACTGGGAATTTTCCCGTCCCGGCAAATTGAGTTTGCGCGGCTGAACCTGACGTATACCGTCATGAGCAAGCGGAAATTGCTGCAACTGGTCAACGAAGGCCACGTTACGGGCTGGGATGATCCGCGGATGCCAACCATTGCCGGGATTCGCCGTCGTGGCTACACCTCGGCCAGCATTCGGGAGTTTGCCGACCGCATCGGGATTGCCAAGCGCGACAATCTGATCGACGTGGGCCTGCTCGAATTCTGCATTCGTGAAGAGCTGAACAAAACCACAACGCGGGTGATGGCGGTGGTCGACGAAAAACCGATCAAAGTGGTGTTGACCAATTATCCGGAAGGCCAGGTCGATGAGGTAGCGATTGAAAACAACCCCGAAGACCACGAAAGCGGCCACCGCAACGTGCCATTTTCGCGGGAACTTTACATTGAACGGGATGATTTTCTGGAAAATCCGCCCAAAAAATACTTCCGGTTGTCGCCCGGCGGTATGGTTCGGCTCAAGGGAGCTTACATTATCAAATGCGAGGAAGTCGTTAAGAATGAGGAGGGGGATATTGTAGAGCTGCGCTGCGTATACATTCCGGAAAGCCGGAGCGGTTCGGATACCTCGGGCATCAACGTGAAAGGTACGATTCACTGGGTTTCGGTGGCCCACGCCGTTGAAGCCGAAGTGCGGCTGTATGACCGGCTGCTGACAAGTGAAGATCCATCATCAGAAGACCGTGATTTCAAGGAGTTTATCAATCCCAAGTCGCTTGAAATTGTTCGGGCCTACGTGGAGCCTTCGCTAAAAACCGCCCAACCTGGCGATCGTTTTCAGTTTATTCGCAAAGGGTATTTCTGCATCGATCCGGACTCATCCAACGAAAAACTGGTTTTCAATCGGACGGTGACATTGAAGGACACCTGGGCGAAAGAGCAACGCAAATCATAACTTTTACGGTTTACTTAGCCCAACCAGATTTCTACCCCTATGACCCCACAGCAGGAAAAACTACAGCAGGACGCAGCCGAGGTGATGGAAAAACGGATGCCTTTTCTGAATAAAGAGAAAAAGCATACGATTACCGTTGAACCGGACGCATCAGATTTGACCATCGACGGTTTAGACGATGAGGAAGAAACGATTGTAAAGGAAATTCTTCGAAAAGAATACGGGTATACTGACCTGAACTAGTTAGTCTTTTTTGACGGGTTCGGTGTTTTTTTGCGGGGGCAACGTTCGAACTTCCCGCTCTTTTTCCTGTTGCTCGACATACACCGCATAATCCGCAGGCTCGATTTTGATGCCGTAATGTTCTGCATAAACCTGCGTGAATTCAGCACCGAAATACAGGATGGCGGCCGTATAATAAATCCAGACCAGAATGACGATGAGTGATCCAGCGGCCCCGTACGTCGACCCTGTACTGGTAGTTTCGATGTAAAGTCCAATCAAATAACGCCCCAGCATGAAGAGCAAGGCGGTGAAAATAGCCCCCCAGCGAATGTCTCTCCAGGCAATTTTAGCATCGGGCAGTACTTTAAAAATGACCCCGAAAAGCACAGCCACAACGCCCATGCTTATGATAAAGTTGAGCGCTTGAGCAAAAATTACAGCAATGTCCGGGAAATGGCGCGTCAAGATATCGCTCAATGCCAGAATAACGCCGTTGACGACCAGTGAGACCACCAGCAAAAAACCCAGGCTCACAATCAACGAAGAAGACAACAACCGGTCTTTCAGTATTTTAACCCAGCCCCGTTTGGGCTTGGCTTTCACGCGCCAGATCAGGTTGATCGAATCCTGAATTTCCACAAAAATGCTGGTAGCACCCAGAATCAGGGTGAAAATACCGGTAATCAGGGCAACGTTCGTTTTCCCGGATAGCTCCACACTTTTAATCATTTCCTGGATCTGAACGGCAGCCTGATTACCAACCAGGCCGTTGATCTGCGAGAAAACCTGCCCCCGAATAGCCTCTTCACCATAAAAAATGCTGGTGATCGAAATCAGTAAAACCAGCAGCGGTGCCAGGGAAAAAACCGTATAGTAGGCCAGCGCGGCACTGAGCTTTAGTCCCCGGTCGTCCATAAACCCATTGAAAGTCCCCATCAGCAGCGTCCATGCATCGGTGAAGAACTTCTTGTATTTTGATTGTGCCATACGTTGTTGGTGTTGCCCCCAACCCCCTGAAGGGGGCTTTTACTGAGTGCTGTTAGCCCCCTTCAGGGGGTTGGGGGCAAATTTGTTAAAATCTAAACCACAATGCTGGCGCGTTGTTTGGGCCTTCGGGTAAACAAACCGGCGTTTCGATGGTTTTAAATGAGGCTGCTGATGGAAAGCCGCCTTTTCATTTTAAGACATCACACAACATGAAACTCAACATTGGTCTTGATCAGGACACCCTTAAACAAGTCAACGAGCTGCTGAACGCTCTTCTGGCCGATCAGCATGTGTTATACATTAAAACCCGTAAATACCATTGGAATGTCAGCGGGCCGAGCTTTCTGGAATACCACGAGTTTTTCGAGAAACAATACACCCAGCTTGAAGCGGCCATCGACGAAGTGGCTGAACGAATCCGCACACTGGGCGGCCGTCCATTGTCGACGATGGAGGATTTCCTGAAACACACCAGTTTAAAGGAAGACAAGAGTAGCGAAGTGAAAACCGAAGATATGTTCAAACGGCTGCTGGACGATCACGAACAATCGATCCGCGAGCTGCGTGAAGACGTCAGCAAGTGCGAGGAACTGGAAGATGCCGGAACCGCCGACTTTCTGACGGCTTTGATGGAAGCCCACGAAAAAATGGCCTGGATGCTGCGGAAGTATTTATCGTAACGCCCCGGTTTTGGAGAAAAACCCCCGGTTTCCTGACGGATGCCGGGGGTTTTCGTTAGAGGAAACCTTTCTAATTGAGAAAACTATCCGTGTATTTTGTTATTTTTGGCAAATACGATTTCCATCAGTATGGTAACGACTGTTAAATCGACATTGGCCGAGGCCCTTCAACTTTACTTTTCTCAACAACCAGTTGTGCGTGTCTATTTATTTGGCTCTCTTGCCCGGGGAGAAGAAAACGAGGACAGTGACATCGATTTACTAGTTGAGTTTGCGAAAGGAGCTACTTTATTTGATCAAGCTCGAATTTCCTGGCAATTGGAAGAATTACTAACCCAGAAAGTTGACGTCATTTCCGAAAGCGGGGTTGCTCCCACAATCCGCCCTTTCATCGACCAGGATCGGATTCTAGTTTATGAAAAGTAGCCTTGGCGATCGACAACGAATTCAGCATATCCGTGAAGCCATTGACCATATCGAAAACTTCACCGATGGTATTGATTTTGAAAGTTATATGAACAACTTTCAACTTCGCCTGGCTTTGGTAAAATTATTAGAGATCGTTGGAGAGGCCGCAGCAGCCTTGAGCGAAGATCTAAAACAGGAGTTTTCGGAAATAGAATAGAGAACTCTAAAAGCTGTCCGAAACATTCTAGTTCATGAATATTTTGGCATCAGTTACGATATTATCTGGACTTCTATACAAAAAGATATTCCTCCATTAAAGGAAAAAATCGAATCTCTCATCGCTACAAAATTCAGTGATAGCATTGAGTGATAGCCTTTTCCTTTCCAGTTATGAATACAACCTGAATTAAGTACCTTGTTTTTTCATACCAATCATCCCCATCTGGACATCCCTTACTACCAGATACTTTACCATTTCATTAATCGTTTTACCGTTTCCTAATAAATTCCGTTACTCAAACGAAAAAGAAGGTAGTATTGTGCCGATCATACCGGTATGACTTCATCCTAACTCCTTCAAAGCCATGTGGAAACGTCTCGCCTTCGTCGCTTCGACTCTGCTGATTCTCTTGGTTATCCGTTGCACACCCACACCCCATCAGGTTCCGAATGACTCGCTAAAAGTCTGGCTGGTGGGACTGGATGGGAAAACCCTTCTGCTCGATCAGAAGGCGGCTGAGTTGGTTCCCCCACCACCGGTTAAACAGGATAAGAACGGGGGATATTACGGCACACGATTCGCCCTCACCCCGGAGCAATATTCACGATTAAAACAGGCCAAAAATCCGGCGGTTATCCGGGTTCTATACGGCGAAAAAGATCAATTCCTACAGGCTGAAGCCTTCCCGCTTTCGCAGCTTCTTAAAGAAGGCAACATCGATCTACCTGACGCCCAGCTTATTTCCCCCAAAGCCGTTCAGATTGATTACCAGGTACTGGACTACCCCACCCCTTTGACCTTGCCGATGATTATTCAGGAAGTGGATCTTCGAAAATATCCGTGGAGTATCTATGGAAGGCTCATTATCCGACTACCGAATAACATTTATTGCTACTTTACCACCACCTCCCCCTGCGAACTGGAACGCTGCCTGCGATACCCGCCGGAATTCAATTTTGAAAGCATCGAAATCCTGGCCAATGCCGGTCCGGCTGTCATCAAAACGCTGACGTCTGCCGATTGTGCCGTTACACTGGCAGCCGCTCAGGCCTTTAGGACGGCGGGGCCAAGCGCTACTTTTAAAATCCGGGCTACACTCAGACGGTTACGCGCGGCCCCGGCAAGCCCGGTGTATTCGTTCCGCTATTCCACCTCATCTTTGCCCTCGCGTATCGAAGCTTCGAACCTGGTAAGCGTCGATCTATCCAGTCTGGCAACCCTGGCGGTTGGGGACACCCAAACCATCGAGTTCCAACTAAGCTGGATTTTGCCCACGGGCATTGGGGCCAAAGATTTCTTTATCGTTAACAATGCCACGTACGACGCGATTGTGGCCAAAGGCGGCTGTACCACCCCCAACACCATGCAATATTACGCCGAAGACCGGTTTCGGTTTAACCTGAACGGAGCCGTTGGCGGCTGTTTGTAAAGGCGTTACTCCACCACCCTAACTTTCAAAAAGCTACTGCCGTACACCCGGTGGGTGGCTTTTTGAAAGTCGGCTTCGCTGGCGTTGTGAATGTTCGGCACAAACTTCTGCGGGTTGCGGTCGTAGAGCGGGAACATCGTGCTTTGCACTTGCACCATGATGCGGTGGCCTTTTTTGAAGGTATGCAGCACATCGATCAGCTCGTAGTTGACGGCGGTAATCTCGCCGGGCTTGAACGGTTTGGGCTTGGTCTTGTCTTCCCGGAACTTGCCCCGAAATGCGTCATGCCGGATCATCTGCTGAAAACTGCTCATCTTCTCATTTTTGGCGGTATTGGTGTTGTCCTTCGCATCCCCCGGATACACGTCGATCAGTTTCACCATCCAGTCGGCATCGGTGCCGGTGGTCGAGACCTTCAGATTGGCGAGCAGATTCCCAGCCAGGGTCACGTCTTTGTCCAGCACGTCGGTTTGGAACACCAGTACATCGGGTCGGCGGGCGGCAAACCGCTGGTCTTCTACCATATAGTCGCGGTTCATGTCGAGCGAGATGGTTTCGGTAAACGGCACCGGTTTCGCCGGATCGGAGATAAATTCTGAAAAACCGGTGTTTGCTGCCGGAGCCTCAAACGCTAGTTTTCCACCCGGCAACAGATACAAACTCTTTTCGACGGCGGTTTTGGGCGGCCAGGCATCGAAGCTGCGCCATTGGTTTGTTCCGGTTTCAAAGACCTGGGCTTCGGGAAATTTGGCGTCGCCCTCCCCTTTCAGGAAATAGGCAAAGAATTTCCGCTCAATGTTTTCCTGAAAATACGGCCCGGTTTTCTCACCAAAACTCACGCTTCCCAATTGCTCACCCGTGTCGTTCCACCCGCCATGCGTCCACGGACCAGCCACCAGAATGTTATAAATGCCGGGATTCTGTTTTTCAATGGCCGAATAGGTTTTGAAAATACCGTGTAAATCCTCGGCGTCGTACCAGCCCCCGACAATCATGACGGCGTGTTTGATGTCTTTCAAATGCGGCAAAATGTTCCGCGACTGCCAGAATTCGTCGTAATTCGGATGCGCCAGATTGCCGTTCCAGTACGGATCTTTTCCGCCGTACAATTCCGGTTTCTGCGAATTTTTCATCGGGCCGAGGTTCAGAAAGAACTCATAACCATCTTCGGTGCCGTAGTTGAATTCGGTCGTGGCTGCGGTTTTCGTCGGTTTTCCGTCCGTCCGGTTCGTAAAATAGGGGTAGAAATTGAAGTTGTGCGGAATCAGAAAAACGCCGTTGTGGTAGCTGTCGTCCCGCCAGAGATCGGCCATCGGGGCCTGCGGAGAGGACGCCACCAGCGCCGGATGCCCGCTTAAAGCCCCTACGGAGGCATAAAAACCGGGGTAACTAATGCCCCACTGCCCGACTTTCCCGTTGTTATTCGGGATGTTTTTAATTAGCCAATCCACCGTATCGTAGGTGTCCGTGCTTTCGTCCACATCGGTTTTGGCCTTTTTATTGGCAATCTGCGGGGTCATTTCCTGGAAAATGCCTTCACTCATCCAACGTCCCCGAACGTCCTGATACACAAAGATGTATTTGTCTTTCATGACAAACTCGGAAGGGCCAAACCGCCGGGTCGGAAATTGGTCGGCGCCGTAAGGCCGGCAGGAATACGGCGTCCGTTGCATCAGCACCGGGTACTTCTTTTCGGCCGAAATGTCTTTCGGTACATACACCGCCGTGAACAATCTGACCCCGTCGCGCATCGGAATTTGGTATTCAACCTTGGTGTAGTTTTCTTTGATGAAGGGATTGGCCGCCGGAGCCTGCGCGAAACTACGGACCGCAAGTACCACGAAATAAATAACCAAAAATCGTATTTTCATAAATGGATCTACGGACCTTCGCCCATGATTAGGTACTATTCTATTCATTCTGTAACGACTTCGTCGGATTCGCTAATGCTGCGTTAACCGTCAGGTAACTGATGGTTGCCAGAGCGATCACCACCAGAATCAGCATCGGCACCAGCCAATGAATCGGATTCAAGTCAATCCGAAAGGCATAAACCGACAGCCATTGGGTCATCAGATACCACGACACCGGAATCGCCAGCAAGCCCGCCAGCAGCAACAAGCGGACGGATTCCCACGCCAGCAACCGCAACACACTGGCCACCGATGCACCCAATACTTTCCGAACGCCAATTTCTTTGGTTCGACGGGCCGTGCTGTAGGACGTCATCCCGAACAAACCCATGCAGGCAATCAAAACAGCCAGCGACGAAAACAGAATAAAAGTACGGCCAAACTGCCGGTCCTGCCGGTATTGCTGGTTGAAAAAATCATCCAGAAAAAAGTAATCCATCGACGATTCCGGAAAAAACCGCCCCCACACGGTCTGCACTTTTTCGACCAATCCATCCACCTGATCGGTATTGATTTTCAGGGAGTAAAAATCTGTCGGCAACCAGCGGTAGTCGGGGTCCATGAACAAAATCAGGGGCGTGAATTGCTTCTGGAGCGACTGCTGGTGGTAATCTTTGACAACGCCAATGATCTCGTTCGGCCGGTCGTGGGTCGATTCCAGCAGCACTTTTTCGCCGATGGCCTGTTCGTTAGACTGAAAACCGAATTGCTTCACCGCCGATTCGTTCAGCACCAGCCCCAGCGAATCGGCGGGGCGACTGCGGTCGAACGAACGACCCGCGACCAGTTTGAGATCGAAGGTTTTGATAAAATCGAAGTCGATCATCAGCATTTCGTAGAGCCGATCGGCGCTGGGTTCTTCATGCAAACGACGGTTGGCCAGCATCTGCCCCACCTCCTTGCCCGGAACCGCCCCCGAACCCGTCACCTCCGTTATGCCCGGAATGGCTTTCAATTCATTTTTCAGCGTCTGGGTTTTCCGGCTATACTGCTCGGTTTTTACCGGGGCTTTCAACACCAAAACCTGATCGACCCGGACGCCCAGATTCTGGTTCATCATGAAGGAGAGTTGACGCCAGGCGACAAAGGTACCCACGATCAGAACCATCGATGCGGCAAACTGAAACACGACCAGTCCTTTGCGCAAAAACGCTCCGCTGCCCGTAAACCGGTATTGCCCTTTCAACGCCAGCGCCGGTTTGACCTGCGACAGCACCAGCGCCGGATAAATCCCGGAAATGGCTACGCCAAACCAGAAAATCAAGGCAAATAGACCATACTGGCCGGGTTCCGACCAGTCGAACGATGCGTTTTGCAGATCCAGAAAGACGGGCAAAACGAAGTGGGCAACAACGACAAGAATAACCGCCAGCAGCAACGCCAGCCCATTGAGCAGCAGCGATTCAAACAAAAACTGAAACACCAGCAGGGCCTTGTGCGAGCCAACGGTTTTCCGAATCCCGATTTCTTTGGCCCGATCCATCGCCCGGGCGGTCGAGAGGTTGATGTAATTGACCCAGCCGATGATGAGGATCACGAAGGCAATGGCCGACAGAAACTGAACCGCCCGCCGGTTTCCTTTCACCTCGATTTCATTCTGCGTAGCCGGGTTCAGGTGCATGTCGTGCAGGGGGACGAGGGCAATGGCCCAGACGTGATCGCGCAGGGCTTCGGCAGTTTTATACTTTTCGGACAAAGCCGGAAACTTGGCGATCACCCTGGCGGGATCGGTCTGTGGACGAAGCCGCACAAAGGAATAGCTTTCGTGCTGGTACCAGAAATCCCAGTTCCGCCGGTGCGAGGTGGTCCACGACAGCAACATGTCGAACTGCATGGTGGAGTTGGGTGGCAGATCGGCAAAAACGCCCGTCACCTGGCAATGGTACGAACTGGCGATGGTGCTGACATCCAGATATTTCCCCAACGGATCGGTGTTGCCAAAATACCGCCGGGCCGCCGACGCCGATATCACAATCGTGTTGGGTGACGCCAGAAAGGTGTTGCGATCGCCTTTGAGAACCGGATAGTTGAAAAACGTAAAAAAGTTGGAATCGGCAAAACAGACGTGGTTCTCCCGAAACTTGGTTTCTTCGTGCCGCACCACGCGGGTCGAACCGCGCCAGGCAATGCGGGTGTAGGTTTCAATTTCGGGGAAAGCCTGTTTCATGGCCGGCACGTAGCCGTTGGAGCTGGTAGCCCAGTGATCGGTTTCGACGCCATTTTTGAAAAACCGGCTTTCGACCCGGTAAATTCGCTCGCCGTCCGGGTGAATCCGGTCGTAGCTCTGTTCAAAGCGGACGTAGCCGGAAATGAGCAGGAATGCGGCCATACCAACCGCCAGGCCGGTTACGACTATGCCGGTATAGACTTTATGACGAAAAATATTTCTGAAAACAACGGTACAG
This sequence comes from Larkinella punicea, assembly GCF_003334855.1. Lineage (GTDB taxonomy): Bacteria > Bacteroidota > Bacteroidia > Cytophagales > Spirosomataceae > Larkinella > Larkinella punicea. The sequence continues at coordinate 25,778 of NZ_QOWE01000025.1, read as the reverse complement.
TAATGTCGGAGCATTGGCCGGAACGGGAGGAAATGAGGATGAAAAGGATTCCAGAACGCTGGAATCGCCTGTTTGTTCCGTAAAGTACAAATTAAATGAGAGAAAAGACCGCTGGCTCCCGACAAAAGTTGAAGGTCACTTTTTGATGTATTTTTCCAGCGCGTTCACGTAATTTTCAAAAGCTGTAAGTCCCAAACTCGTAATTTTACACACGGTTTGGGGGAAATTATCTTTATAGCCTTTCGTCACTTCAATGTATCCCGCGTCTTTTAGTTTGGTAATCTGAACACTCAGATTACCCGCCGTGGCTCCGGTTTTTTCGCGCAGAAACGTAAACTCCGCTTCCTGAACGCTGATTAACAAGGACATCACGGCCAGACGCAACTGCTGGTGCAGCAAGGGATCAAGTTCATCAAACATCTCAGTTCCTGTAATTTAACCGCAGCAAATGCCCGGGAATGATGTAGCTGCAGGTGACGGCTAATCCAAGTAACAACAATTGGTATTCAAACGGCACGAAAAAAGCCACAACGGCAATTGGCCAGTTCAGCGCCCCCCCAATAATCAACGGTTTGAAACGCAGGGCGCCCCCCGAAACGAAGGTGCCGATGCCGTACAGAAGGATTAAAATCGGGTACGTTTTCTCCATCCCGAGTTTAGGCATGAAGGCCAGCAGGATGATGATCGAAACGATAAAAGCCGCCCATAAATAGGCCATAAATTCACCAATGTAGGTTTTGACCGGTTGCCGTTTCACCATCCGGCTGACTAGAACGGCGTTGATGATCCCCGCAATCGGCATCGTGGCCCAGGGGAGATACGGGTACGCAAAAGTAGTCATGGTCATCAAAAGGTAATGCGCCACACTGGCAAATAACACCAGCCATCCCCACATCAGATACAGGGTGCCGTCGTCCTGGATGGTTTTTTTGGCGGAATCGATCATGGCATGAATCACCCGAAGGCTTTCCTGTTCGTTCATTCGCGGTTCTGTTTCCATTCGTTTTCAGGGAGTTCGTTACTTCAGTTTGTCTAAGGTCATTTCAAAATTTTGGTACCATTTCTGGCCGTCCGGACTGTACTCGCCGATTTCGTGCCACTGTCCTTTTTCGTTCAATTTGATGGTATACCGGATTTTTCCGCGTTGAACATCAAACCCCCATTCCAGCCAGTTGTCGCCTTTCACGTCCAGATACGCGTCCGTGGCATTGCCTTCGGCGGTATAGGCTTTCATCGAATACTTCCGGTTTAGTGAATCATAAGCCGCAACCGCCAGTGCCTGGAACACCACCTTGTCCTGTTCCCGGCCGGTTCCTTCGATCAGCAGCACCCGTTTGTTGAGTTTAAATTGCACATTTTCAGACTGAACCAGGTTCAGCTCTTTTCCCCGGCCGATCATCGCCTTCGCCGGACCTCTCCACTGCCCTTCCAGAAAACTCAGTTTTTGCATTGCATCACTGGTTTGCGCATACGTCCGGAAGGTCATCATCACGACAAAGAACAGCCAGACTAGTGAAAGTACGATTTTTTTCATGATAAAGTAGTTTATATTGTAAACTAAACTGGTAAAAATAAATCCCGATGCGGGATAATGACACAAACATAAAGTAGTTTATAATATAAACCAAGTGGCTGCAATAAAAAATCATCCGGAATGAATATTCCTGACCAAAAGTGAATTAATTTTAGCTTTCCGATCGTTGTATTAGCAATTAGTGTATCTACACTTTTTTTGATTGATTGGTAAAATGAAAGGAAAAACCGCATGAAACAATACCAACATCCCACCATCGACCAGATTACCTTAACCGGCATTTTACACGCGCTGAGTGATCCGGTGCGGCTGAATTTTGTGCGAAGTCTGGATCAATACGCGACGGAGCAACGCTGCGGGGCCATTGCGACGCCCGTTGCCAAATCGACGATGTCGCACCATTTGCGGGTTTTACGCGAGGCTGGCATCATTCGCACCCGAACCGAAGGTACGCAGTGCCTGACTTCTCTCCGGCTGGACGAGTTGGAAACAAAATTTCCGGGTGTGGTGAAGTCCGTTCTGAGTGCTGTCGATCAGGCCGAGTCCGTTCCTCAATAAAATACCTCCGTTTTGTTCCCTTCCAACTGTTTGATCAGGTTGGCAGAAACGGTTTTTTGCTCGCTGACGGGATTGCCGCGGACGAAAAGTTTCTTAAGCGTTTGAATCCGGGTCAGGCTGGAAGGCAGGTCGGTCAGGCGATTGTGACTCAGGTCGAGTTCTTCCAGATAAGGGAGAGTTAAAACCGGGTCGGGAACCGTGACGAAAGCGTTGTGACTGACATCCAGAATCCGTAGATAATAGAGTTTTTGAAGGCTGGCGGGTAAACTGCCCAGAAAATTATGGTGCGTATACAGCACCTGAAGTTTCCGCAAACGACCCAGATTTTCCGGCAAAGTATTGAGTTTGTTGTTGGAAATGGCCAGTTGTTGGAGTCGTGGCAGGCGGCAAAGGCGCTCCGGCAGAACGCGTAAGTTGTTGTAATACAGATCAAGAACCTCCAGCCGTCGCAACCTTCGGATTTGATTGGGCAGCACATTCAACTTCGCCTTGTACAGATTCAGGTCTTTGAGTCGGCGCAACCGGCGGAAGGGTGCCGTATTAATTCCTCCCGAAAAATCATTCAAGCCCAGCCAGAGACTTTCCAGCCGCCGGTTGCGGGTGACGGCTTTCGGAATCGCCGTGATTTTGGTCGATTGAATATTCAGAATTTTCAAATGTTTGTTGCGGGCCACGTGCAGGCCCTCGTTGCCCAGCGGATTGCCGGAAACATTGAGTTGCTTCAGGGTCGGAATCAGAAACACTTTTTCCGGAATCACGCTGAGGCTGTTGACGCTCAGATCCAGAATTTCCAGATTGGGAAACCGGTAGATCACCTCGGGTACCTCCTTCAGTTCCAACGTATTCAATACCAGATTTTTGACGGTATCCGGACGGGCGGTTTTCTCAGCTTCTGCCAGGGTGGTCATAATTCCCGGTCCTTTTCGCAGTTTTCGTTTGGAAGGCAGTTTACCAATCGCCAGCGCGGAGGAAAACCGGTACGGTTTGTCGCCGGTAACGGGGAAACGATAGGTCGAAAACCAGGGACACAAAACCGGGTCGATGCGCTCTTTCAACCGGAGCGTGGCCAGGCTATCGGAGCGCATAACGGAGAAATTCCGGCCCACTTCATAAAAAACCCGGTTGAGGGAGCCATCGGGGTTGGCATACAGGTTGACGATCAGGTAACAGGTGGTGTCTTGCAAGACGTTGGCCTGTTTGAGCATTTGGTTGAGGGCTTTCCCAAACTGCTCACTCAACTCAAACCACTTTTTTTCACTTGGCTCCATTTCATCAACCGTCCGAAAACCGGGTTGACGCGTTCGGAAACCCGGATCAATGATCGTTTGCGCCAGAACGTATTCTTTCGCCAGTTTTTTAGCAACCGCATCGTGTTCCGGTTTGGTCAGGCAAATGGTTTGGGCCGACAGCGTCCCGGTGATCAGGATTCCGGCGAGTATTACGAGGTAATTGGGCATGAGGAAAAGCCTTTAACGTATCGTTTAGGTGAACAACGGTAAATATAGTTGAATAATTAATACCTTCCACTTTTTTTACCGTTGTCACCACCGAAAGCCGTTATTCCGACCGGAGGGATTTCACAGGGTTGGCCAGCGCAGCCCGCAACGATCGATACCCGACGGTCAGCACCGCAATGATAGAAGTGATGGCAATGGCGAGGACGAAAATACCGGCTCCCAGTTCAATCCGGTACACAAAATCATTCAGCCAGCGACTCATGACCCACCACGCCAGCATAGCCGCCACCAGTCTTTTTCCACCATCCAGGGCGTATGATCCTTCAAATTGTCGAAGGGAATAAACATTTCGGAGCGAAAATCCGTGTTGGGCGGAAGGTCCCGCAGAATGCCCGTGATTCGAACCACCAGGGAGTCATCGACGTGGACGAGTTTGCCGATGGGATCGTCGTCGCCAAAATATTTCCGGGCAACCCGGTCCGTCAGAATCGCCGTGTTCCGTTCGTGCAACACGGTTTTGGGGTTTCCCTGCACGAGTGGGAAATTGAAAATGTCCAGAAATTCGGGATCGGCAAAAGCAATGTCTTCTTCAAACTTTTTTGCTGGCGAAACCTCCACCACTCTTTTTTTCAAAAAAGCGATTCGCCCCACGTGTTCGACCACGGGATGTTCATTCCGAAAGACCGTTCCGAGCGGATTGGGAACGCCGGTATTGTACCGAACCTTGTCATCGTGAAATTCCGTGTAAATCCGGCAAATCCGATCCTGGTGCGCGTGGAAGGGTCAAAACTCAGGTGGTAGGTGATCAGGGTGAAAATCAGCATGACGCAGGCCATACCGAGGCTGAGACTTAACACAATATCTTTCTCTTTTGCATAGCAAATAGCAGACTAATCATTCAAAAGTGTAAATAGATTGAAATAAGGCCGTTTTTATAATGGAAAACAGAATGAACGTTGTCCGTTTCTGGACAGCGTTCTGTACAAAACTGGACAGTCGAGTCGGGTGATCCAATAAATGTTTATGCTAATCCAGCGCATGGTTTCCATGCCACCGCGACCTGCCCCGTCAGGGGCATAACAGCGAAGCGTCGGTAGCATGAAGCCAGGAATCATCCTCCAGCGTGCCGATAGGTACGCGACCCACCGCCGGGTTACTGCGAATTGTCGCGTACCTATGAACTGTCAAATTTTACAAGTTTGAAACCAAATTTTCTTCGGTTGGCAGGTTTAGTCGAGAATCAAACGGCTTCCCCGATTGTAAGACGGCTAAGGCCACCCGGATCCATTTATGCATGACGGCAATGATGGCTTCCTTGAAGGATTTACCCGCCTGTCGTAACCGAATGTACAAGCGCTGAAAAACCGTGTCGGTTTTGAGCCGCATGGCCAGCGTACAGGCCGGTAACCACAATTTCTGGCGCAACCAGGGGACGCCCGAGCGATTGATGTGGCTCCCACCCCGGACTGACCGGCCCGATTGGTGGAGCGTAGGAGCCAGGCCTATATATTTCACAAAGGCTTTACTGGAGCCTCGTTGTTGCCAGCCCTCAAAACTCGATAAGGCTTCCAAAAAAACGGCCGTGCTCACGGCTCCGAAGCCCGGTATGGAGGCTAGTAGCTGGCGAGACTGTTGGTAGTGGTCGGCCACCAGTTGGCTAATCTGAGCTTGTAAATCGGCAATTGCCTGCTCTACATAAAGCTGTTGCTGGTCGAGGATTTGTTGACTAAAAGCGTCAGGCTGGGGATGGACACTGAGGGCATGTTGCTGGTTGGCCAATGCCTGTCGTTGTTGTTGCAACTGGTTGAGTACCATTCGTCTTTGGCGCAGGTACTGTAGATGTTGATCGGGTTGCCGGTAGGTTGCCGGTTGCTGTTGCTGCCCATACCGCGCCAATAAAACCGCATCACGCTGATCCGTTTTGGTGATGGAGGCCAACATCTGTCCATAGCGCTTGACCGATAGCGGATTGACGACCGAAACCGAAATGCCCGCTTCGAGCAGCGCATAGGTCAACCGGAGATGGTAGTTACCAGTCGCTTCCAACACACAGTGATCGGTCTGTGGATTGAGACTGTCGACGAAGTGGGCAATCTGTTGGGGCGTCTGGTAGTCCCACTGTTGGACCTGATAGCTGGCAGCGGGCGTGGGGCGGGCTGAAACAAAGGAGCGGGCGGCAATGTCGATTCCGATGTAATTTGTTATCATTGTTATAGCGTTTAGGGCTAAGTGGGCTTTAACCGCACCATCATCATGCACACAGGCTCGAGGCCTAACAAACTGTCCGGTGTGGGTTAAAGCAGGGGGATGGGAACACACATAGGTAACGGTGTCAGGCACCTAAGGCACTGCTGTTTTTATCCATCCCCTACCGCTCAGCCGAGTGACTACCAAAGATAATTCGGTTAATGGTAATCAAAGAGGGTGTCGAACAAAGGTATGATCGGCACGCTGGCGCCCAAAATAACCCCATTTTCTACCGACGCTGCACTGCTCAATCCCTATGGGATAAATGACCCGGATCAAATACGGATTTGCCACTTTTAACATTTATTACGAAAACTTTCGTATCAAATACTTGACTTCTACGAAACGATTCGTATATCTTTGTTACGAAATAGTTCGTAGGTCTGAATTCGTTGTCGACAACAGCGCAAACTACCGCTTCGAACAGTAAACAAAAAATCATGAAACCAACCGAATCTGAACTGGAAATCTTGCAGGTGCTCTGGGCGAAAGGCCCCAGCACCGTGCGGCAGGTGAACGAACACCTGAGCCAAACGCGCGACATTGGGTATACCACGACCCTGAAACTGATGCAGATCATGCACGAAAAAGGACTCCTGAGCCGCACCGAAGAAGGCCGTTACCACATCTATCAGGCTTTGATTGGGGAAGAAGAAACGCAGCAGCATTTGCTCGACCGGTTTGTCGACACGGCTTTTCGGGGTTCGGCCATGAAACTCGTGATGCAGGCGTTGGGCAACAGCAAGGCAACGCCCCAGGAACTCGAAGAATTGCAAAAACTGATCAACCATCTGAACCCCGAAAACAACGAACCCGATGAACGCCTTTAACGTGTTTTCAGAACCCTTTACGAATGCGCTGGGCTGGGCTTTGGTGCATACGCTCTGGCAGGGAACCCTGCTCGTGGCTGCGGCCGCTCTGGCGTTGCGACTGACCCAAAACCGCCCGGCGTCGGTGCGCTACGGCATCGGCATCGGAACGCTGTCCCTGCAACTCCTGGCTTTTGTGGTAACCTTCTGGCTGGGTTACGAACCGGTCCGAACCACCCTGTCGATCCAGGGCGACCGGCAAACCGCCATCGTTCGGGATTTGTCTTTCACCAGCGATTGGTCGGATCAACTGATGAGCTGGCTTCATCCGCATTTGTCCCTGCTCGTGACGGTCTGGTTTTTGGGTGCAGTTTTGCTCATGGTGCGGTTGCTGGGAGGCTGGGTGTTCGTTCAGCGATTGACACGGAGGAATAACAGTCCGGCACCGGAAGCCTGGCAAACGTATGTGCAAAAGATAGCCGATCAACTTGGCATAACGAAAGCCGTTCGGCTGGTGGAGTCGGCGGAAATAGCGGTGCCGATGACGATTGGCTGGCTGAAACCCGTCATTTTAATTCCCATCGGTTTGCTGGCCGGTTTGTCTCCCCGGCAGGTCGAAGCCGTGCTGGCCCACGAACTGGCGCACATCCGGCGGTATGATTACCTGGTGAATCTGGTGCAGTCGGCGGTCGAGATTATTTTGTTTTTTCACCCCGCCATCTGGTGGCTCTCGGCCCGGGTTCGGGAAGAGCGGGAGCATTGCTGCGACGATGTGGCCATTCAGTTGCGCGGAGAACGCGCCAGTCTCGCTCAGGCCCTGGTTCATCTCGAAGAACGTCGGCAGGCTTTGGTAGTAACTCCCACGCTGGCGATGGCTTTTGGTGCCCGCAGGCAATCGTTTTTGCAGCGCGTTAAACGGGTCATCGGCGTGAGTGAACAACCGTCGTCCAAACCGAACGGGCTGCTGGCAGCGGGTTGTCTGGTGTTGCTCGCCGGTTTGGTAACGGGCCAGCGCGTCGACCGTCCGGCAATCACCAGCCGTCCGCATGGCGACGCCATGACGATCAATGCCTGGCATTCAGACACGAATAGCCAGCGGTCGGTTCCGGAAGAAATCAGCATCAAGGTCGTTGAAAAGCCGGAGCCACTTACCCTTTCAATCGATACGGACGCGGTTGACCCGGTGATGCGCATTCGGCTGGAAACAGAACTCGATCACCACCTGGAACAGGTGGAGCGGCTGGAGCGCGAAATGGAGAAGATCCACCTGCCCATGATCCAGCTTGAAAAGCAACTGGAGTTGCAAACGAAACTGGAGCATCTGACCGATCAGGAAATGGAAAAGGTAAACCAGCAAATGGCGAAGCTCCAGTCATTGACTACAGGACACCTGCGGCTTTTCACCGATTCAATGGGGACTTTTTCGGCGAAAATAGCGGGCTTGGCCGAGAAAGCGAGTTTACATGCCGTTGAAGTGCTCCGGTTGCAGGAGAAAGTACTCCAACTAGATTCAGTGCCAGCTATTGCGCCGGTTCCCGCTGCGCCCCCCCGCCCTGCCCGGATGCCCAAACCGGCGGGTGTAAAAGGGCTGTATTGGTACAATGGGAAACGCTATAACCGTCCGGAAGACATGCCGAAAGCGCCTAATCCACCGGTTCCACCTGCTCCCACACCCGATGTGCCAGCAGCAGCGATGGCTCCAGTCCCAGCTATTCCTCCGGCAGCACTAGCCCCAACTCCGCCAACTCCACCGGAGCCGCCCGCTCCGGCAGAAGGGGATGAGGTCTCCACCTGGTCAACGAAAAACGGGACCGTATTGCATATCAAAACGAAAAGCGCTCCCAAAGCAAAGGCCACGAAATCGGCCAAGCCGGCGAAAGCGAAAACCACTCCTAAAAAACAGAAAGAGTAGAAAAGAAGAGCAAATCAGTCACCTCAAGACCCCTGAAAAAGTAGACCCACACCCGTCAGTCTATTTTTTCAGGGGTCTTGTTTTAACTTATTTCTACCCAAACCGGTAATTCCCGGCCCATCCTGTCTTTTACCGGTAGTTCAATGGATTTCCTTCCGTTTCCAGTATCGACCAATGATTCAAATCAACTACGGCCTTCAACCGGCTGACTTCACCACCCGACTCAAGCAGTTCTGGGATTTATCCGCCCAAAAAATCAACCTGATCGACTCCCATTACGATACCGCCAAAGGGTCACCGGTTTTTACGGTGCAGGGACACTACACCACCCGCGGCTGGACCGAGTGGACGCAGGGCTTCCAGTTTGGCTCCTCCATCCTCCAGTTCGACGCCACCAGCGACCCGCATTTTCTGGAAACGGGGCGGCAAAAAACGCTCGAAGTGATGGCCCCCCACATCAGCCACATTGGCGTTCACGACCACGGTTTTAACAACGTGAGCACCTATGGCAGCCTCTTGCGGCTGATGCGGGAAGGCAAAGTGGAATTTGACGAGTGGGAAAAGAATTTCTACGAATTGGCGCTCAAAATTTCGGGAGCCGTGCAGGCCAGCCGGTGGACGACTGTCAAAACCGGCGGATTCATTCACTCCTTCAACGGGCCGCATTCGCTTTTTGTCGATACCATCCGTTCGTGCCGGGCCGTTGTGCTGAGCCACAGCCTCGGTCACGTTTTTCAGGGGGAAGGCGACGTGAAAATCAATCTGCTCGAGCGGGGGTTGGAACACATGAAAGCAACGGCCGAGTACTCGGTTTTTTACGGCGAAGGACGCGACATCTACGACCTTTGGGGCCGCACGGCGCACGAAAGCGTTTTCAATACCAAAGACGGCAATTTCCGTTGCCCCAACTCCCAACAAGGCTATACTGGTTTTACGACCTGGACGCGCGGACTGGCGTGGGCCATGTGCGGTTTTGCCGAACAACTGGAATACCTGAATACCCTCGAAGATGTTGATCTGGAACCGTTCGACGGACGTCAGGTGGTGGAAGCCTATCTGCTCAGAGCCGCCCGTGCCACCTGCGACTTTTACATCGAACACACGCCGATCGACGGCATTCCGTACTGGGATACCGGTGCCCCCGGTTTGTCGCAAATGGGAAATTACCTCGACCGGCCCTCCGATCCCTACAATGCTTTTGAGCCGGTAGACAGTTCCGCAGCGGCCATCGGGGCGCAGGGATTGCTTCGTCTGGGCAACTACCTGACCGAACGGGGCGAGACTGAAAACGGCTCACGCTACTGGCAGGCGGGATTAACGGTGTTAGATTCGCTCTTGAAGGAACCGTATCTAAGCACGGATCCCAACCATCAGGGACTGATTCTGCATTCAATCTACCACCGGCCCAACGGCTGGGATCATGTTCCGGCGGGGAGCAAAATTCCCTACGGCGAGTCGAGCATGTGGGGCGATTACCATGCCCGCGAAGTCGCGTTATACCTGCAACGCGTGGTCAATAACGAACCGTATTACACCTTTTTCGGAGCCCTGTGATGAGCACAACACCACTAGCGGAGTCGTTCGGGGAACCTGCCTTCCGGGATTTTTCAAGACTGTGCATTCACACCATCACCACGCGGCCCTGGGCCATTGAGGAAGCCGCAAAACACTATTCCCGCTCGGGGATTGGGGGAATTTCGGTCTGGCGGGATGCGCTGGCCAATCGCAACATTCGGGAAACCAGCCAATTGCTGCGGGATCATAACCTCTCGGTGGTTTCCCTGTGTCGGGGCGGTTTTTTTCCGCACCTCGAAGCCGCTGGCCGTCAGATCGCCCTGGATGACAACCGCCGGGCCATCGACGAAGCCGCCGAACTGGGCGCGCCCCACGTCGTGCTGGTGTGTGGTGCCACACCGGGTCAGTCCCTGACGGAATCCCGCAAGCAAATTCGGGACGGTATTGCCGCACTGCTGCCCCATGCCGAAGCCAATGGCGTTCGGCTGGCCATTGAACCTTTACATCCGATGTATGCCGATAACCGCTCGGCTATCAACACCTTAGGTCAGGCCAATGACATGGCCGAGGAGCTGAATTCACCCTACGTTGGCATCGCCATTGATGTCTATCATTTGTGGTGGGACCCCGATCTGGAAAAGGAAATCGCGCGCTGCGGTAAAAACGGGCATTTGTATGCTTTCCATATTTGTGACTGGAAAACCCCAACACTTGATCTACTCAACGACCGCGGACTGATGGGCGAAGGCTGCATCAACATCCGCCAGATCCGGTCGTGGGTCGAAGCCGCCGGTTTTTCGGGGTTCAACGAAGTTGAGATCTTCTCAAACCGGTATTGGGCGGAAGATCAGGCGGAATTCCTGGAAAAAATCAAACACGGGTATTTGCATCATTCGTAAAATAATTACCCCTAAATCCCCTAAAGGCCGGGCGGCCGGAGCCGGACTTTTTGCATCCTGGTAATTCTGGGTCCAAGTCCCCTTTAGGGCCGGGCCGACGCTTCGGATTTAGGGGCATAACCATTCAACCATCTTTTAGCCATTTATTGAAAAGTGAAAGAACACAAAGTAGGTATTATCATGAACGGCGTAACCGGCCGGATGGGTACCAATCAGCACCTGATGCGTTCCATTGTCGCCATCATCAAACAGGGGGGCGTGAAGGTCGGACCGGATGAGGTCATCATGCCAGAACCCATTCTGGTGGGTCGCGACGTCAATAAACTGGAGAAACTGTGCCAGCAGTCGGGGGTGCAGAAAATGACGACCAACGTCGATGAAGCCCTCGCCGATCCTCATAACATCATTTATTTCGATGCCCAGACGACGGGTCGCCGGGCTGAGGGCGTTCGCAAAGCCGTGGCCGCCGGGAAACACGTTTACTGTGAAAAACCGACCGCCGTCAGCACCGAAGTGGCCCTGGAACTGTATGAACTCTGCAAAGCCGCCGGCCTGAAGAACGGTGTCGTGCAGGACAAACTGTGGTTGCCCGGTTTATTGAAACTGAAACGCCTGATGCAGAACGATTTCTTCGGAAAAATCCTGTCGGTTCGGGGCGAATTTGGCTATTGGGTGTTTGAAGGACATTCCATTCCGGCGCAACGGCCTTCGTGGAATTACCGCAAGGAAGACGATGGCGGGATCATTGTCGATATGCTGTGCCACTGGCGGTATGTGCTTGACAACGTATTTGGTAAAGTAAAATCCGTATCTTGTCTGGGTGCGACTCACATTCCGGAGCGCATCGACGAGCAGGGCAAACCGTATGTCTGTACCTCCGATGATGCCGCCTATGCGACCTTTGAACTCGAAGGGGGCGTCATCGCTCAGTTTAACTCGTCCTGGACCACGCGCGTTCGTCGCGATGATCTGCTGACGTTGCATGTGGATGGCACCAAAGGCTCGGCGGTGGCGGGTTTGCGGGAGTGCTACATTCAGCATTACGGCAACACACCCAAACCGGTCTGGAATCCCGACATCGAGCAGCCCATCAAGTTTTTTGAAGGCTGGGCCAAAGTGCCGGAGCAGGAAGTGGCCGAAAATGCCTTTAAAGTGCAGTGGGAATTATTCCTGAAGCATGTCGTGAAGGATGAGCCATTTCCGTGGGATTTGCGGGAAGGTGCCAAAGGCGTTCAACTGGCCGAAAAAGGCATCGAAAGCTGGGAAAAACGCTGCTGGGTTGATATTCCTGAACTTTAATAGGAACACGGATTGGGCGGATTGAACGGATTTCCACGGATAAAATTTTATAAAAAAATCAGTGTAAATCCGTAAAAATCCGCCCAATCCGCGTTCCCATCCACTTTAAAAATGAAAAGAGTAGCATTTGTAACCGGTGGAAGCCGGGGAATCGGATACGGTATTGCGGAACACCTGGCCAAAGCCGGCTTCGATCTGGCCATCAACGGTGTACGGCCCGAAGAAGCAGTTGGGGAGGCCCTGGCTGGTCTTCAGGAATTGGGGGCTGAAGTGATGTATTGCCAGGGAGATATTGCGTCGAAAGAAGACCGCGTCCGGATGCTGGAACAAATCAAGGCCCGTTTTGGTCGGTTGAACGTATTAGTAAACAACGCGGGGGTTGCGCCGAAGGAACGCCGGGACATTCTGGAGGCAACCGAGGAAAGTTTCGAATACGTGATGTCGACCAATTTGCAGGGTGCTTACTTTCTGACCCAGGCAGTGGCCAACTGGATGATTGCACAAAAGGCTGATCAAGCGGACTTTACGGGGTGTATACTAACGATTTCCTCGATCTCATCGACGGTTATTTCGGTGAACCGGGGAGAATATTGCATTGCCAAAGCCGGACTCAGCATGGCCACGCAATTGTTTGCTGCCCGACTGGGTGAATTTGACATCCCGGTTTTTGAAGTACGACCGGGCATCATCCGCACCGACATGACGGCGGGGGTCGTCGGAAAATACGACAAACTGATCGACGAAGGGCTGACGGTTCAGAAACGCTGGGGTTTCCCCGACGATGTGGGCCGGGCCGTGGCGGCTTTAGCCCGTGGCGACTTTCCATATTCAACCGGGCAAGTCATCATGGTCGACGGGGGACTGACCTTGCCAAGACTTTAGAAAAAAGAGTTGTTTCGCAGAGTTGAGCGGAGTAAATCAGAGTTTAGCGGAGATTTTTTCTCTCTTTCTCTGCTGAACTCTGATTTACTCCGCTCAACTCTGCGAAATAACTCATTTTCCTAAACCGCTTAAATCATGAAAAACCAATCCGATTCCCGGAGGACTTTCCTCAAAACCGCTGCCACCGGCTCCCTGGCCGTGATGGGGTTGCCTACCCTGATTCCGGCCCACGCCTTTGGTGCCAACGACCGCATCCGCGTGGCCGTCATTGGCGTCAACGGCCGCGGGAAAGACCACATTGCCAATTTCTCCAAACTGCCGAACGTCGAGGTCGTCACGCTCTGCGATGTCGATAACGTGGTTTCAGCCCAGCGCGCGGCTGATTTTGAGAAAACGTACTCCCGGAAGGTGAAAACCGAGCAGGATCTCCGGAAGGTGTACGACGATAAAAACATCGACGCCGTCAGCATTGCTACCCCCAACCACTGGCACGCACTAGCGGCCATTTGGGCGTGTCAGGCCGGAAAAGATGTGTACGTCGAAAAACCGGGTACGCACAACCTGCGCGAAGGCAAAAAACTGGTGGAAGCTGCGGCCAAATACAACCGGATTGTGCAGCACGGCGTGCAGTTGCGCAGCTCGACCGCCATTCAGGAAGCCATCAAACACCTCCGCGACGGGTTGATCGGGAAAGTTTACATGGCACGCGGATTGGTCTACAAATGGCGCCCCGACATTGGCAATCAGGGCCCTAGCGCCGTTCCGGCGGGTTTGAACTGGGATTTGTGGCAGGGACCCGCCAAAGCGCGCGAGTTCTCCAAAAACTACGTTCACTACAACTGGCACTGGTTCTGGGACTACGGCAATGGTGACATTGGCAACCAGGGTATCCACGAAACGGATTTGGCCATGTGGGGGCTGGACGTCGGTTTTCCGGAAGAGGTGACGTCGGCGGGTGGCAAATACCTCTGGAAAGACTGCAAGGAAACGCCGGAATTGCTGACATCTACCTATAATTATCCCTCGCAAGGCAAAGTCATTCAGTTCGAAGTGCGTCCGTGGATGACCAACCGGGAGGACGGCGTGGAAGTGGGTAACCTCTTTTACGGCGACAAAGGCTACATGGTCATCAACGGCTACAACGATTACAAAACGTTTCTGGGCAAAGAGCGGACGCCGGGACCGGCGGGTCATGCCGGGGGCGACCACTACCTGAACTTCATCGAAGCGGTTCGGGCGCGGGACAAATCGAAGCTGAACGGCCCGGTCGAAACCGCCCACCTGGCGTCGGGACTGGCCCACATCGGTAACATTGCATACCGCCTGGGTCGCACCCTGAAATTTGATCCGAAAAAAGAAGAATTCATTAGCGACTCGGAAGCCAATTCGCACCTGAGCCGTCAATACCGCGCACCTTTCGCGCTGCCGAAGCAAGTATAATTGTTTGGTTTAAGGTTTGACGTTTAAGGTTTAAAGGTGTTCGGCATCCAATCGGGTGCCCGGTCAATCTCAAACTTCAGATTTCAAACCTTAAACCTTAAACGTCAAACCTTAAACAATAATGATTGAGCAACCGAAACCCCAACAAAGCCTGAGTAAACAATTGCTTCAAATTCCGGTGCTGGTGGCCGCGCTGGGCTATCTGGTGGACATGTACGACCTGTTTCTGTTTAGCGTCGTGCGGGTTCCGAGCCTGAAAGCCATCGGTGTGCCTGACGACCGGCTGCTTCCCGACGGCATCATGTTGTTAAACTGGCAAATGGCCGGGATGCTGCTGGGCGGAATTTTCTGGGGCATTCTGGGTGATAAACGGGGGCGGCTTTCCGTGCTCTTCGGGTCGATTTTGATTTATTCACTGGCGAACATCGCCAACGGATTTGTCGATAGTCTGCCGATGTACGCAGCTCTGCGATTTGTGGCGGGTGTGGGTCTGGCCGGTGAGTTGGGTGCCGGTGTCACGCTGGTAACCGAAGTGTTGCCGAAGCAGATTCGCGGGTATGGAACCACGATTGTGGCCACTATGGGTGTGCTGGGAGCCATCATGGCCTATTTCGTGGCCGATTTGTTTGCCTGGCGGATCTCGTATTTTGTGGGGGGCGGACTTGGTTTGATGCTGCTGGTGCTGCGAATGAACGTGTTCGAATCCAAGATTTTTGAAGTGGTGAAAGAGCGTCAGGTGAAGCGCGGTGATTTGATGATGCTGTTCAACAACCGGGAGCGGTTTCTAAAGTATATTCAGTGTATTCTGGTCGGTTTGCCCATCTGGTTTGTCGTCGGAATTCTGGTGACGTTTTCGCCGGAATTTGGTCAGGCGATGGGATTGACCGAACCGGTGGTGGCCGGAAAAGCCGTTATGCTGACGTTTACGGGACAGGTTTTTGGCGACATTGCCAGCGGATTGCTGAGTCAGTATTTCAAAAGCCGCAAAAAAGTCATCGGCAGTTTCATCGCCCTTTCGCTGATTTTCGTGCTGATTTATCTGCTGGCGCCCATGAAAGACCTCTCGGTTTTCTACCTGGTTTGTGTATTCCTCGGCGTTGCCAACGGCTATTGGGCGCTGTTCGTGACGATTGCCGCCGAGCTTTTCGGAACCAACCTGCGGGCTACGGTGGCCACCACGGTTCCCAACTTTGTGCGGGGAGCGGTGATTCCGTTAACGTCCTTGTTTGTTTACGGAAAAGGCCAGGTTGGAACGCTGAATAGTGCGCTCGGTGTCGGGTTGTTGACGGCAACACTGGCGTTCATTGCGTTGTACTTTATGGAGGAAACCTTCAAAAAGGACATGAATTATGTGGAAACGGACTAGAGACTAGACCCCCCGTTTTTTGGGGGGCAGTCTTTCTGGTTTTTTCTACCGCATGGGGTTTGGCGCAAACCACCGGACCCTTGTGAATGGTCGGCTGGCCGTGCCGGATGGAGCGAATGATAAAGTCGTTATCATCCGGAATTACCCCTAATCACCTCCGCTCTCTCCTTCCATTTTTTCCTGCACCAGTTCCTCTTTGATCTGCCGGATCCGGTCGTTGAAATTCAGGTTATGGAAATCAATGTCGCGCACGCAAATGGCCGCGAGGAACGCCATGACGTCGGGATCATGGGGAATTCGGCGACCCGTAACAACGCTGACATACTTTGAGGTCATCCACAATACATTCTTCAACTGCCGGCCGGAATCGTCGGTCATGTAATACTCCGTGACAATCGTATCGTCGCTGACGTAGATGATGCGGGATACAATCCGGAGCCACTCATTCACCATTGCGGGTCTTACGTAAGCAATCTGGTGCTGGTAAACGACCCAACTCGTCTTGTATTCACGAAACAACTGTGCCGGACTGAAGTTATACTGGGTAGCAACCTGGTCTTCGCGCGCGTTGAAATAGTAGTCGAAATACTTCGCGTTGTTGAGGTGTTGCAACGGGTCACAATCCTGAAAACGGACAATGGTGCGCGATTCCGTTTCGTGCGGGTAAGTTCTGGTTGGATCAAGTTTGATCATAGCGTGGTTGTCACTGATGGACTTTTTGGCAAGTTAGAATGCAAAATCCAGTCGGAACGCAGAAGCGGTCGCCGGATTCTGGCCTGCAAAAATCAGTGTAATTCCGCAAACCAGCGTAATCCGGTAACATACATTTTTAATTATTTTTACGTTTTAGTCAGCACACTGGTCAACGTTTCCATCAACATCTTAAAAATCGAATGAAGTCGTTTTCTTTTCTCGTTCCCCTTCTCCTGCTCGCCCACTCGCTAACCGCATTGACGCCCCAGTTTCATCCGGATGCGGTGGTAGGCACCTGGCTCAACGGCACCAAACAGGGGCAGATCCAGATTTACAAAAAAGGCAACCAGTACTACGGGAAGCTGGTGTGGCTGCGGGAACCCAACAATCCCTCGACCGGAAAACCAAAAACTGACCTGAAAAACAGCCAGGCAACGCTGCGTTCCCGACCACTGATGGGGCTGGATGTGATGCAGGGATTTGTACACGATGGCGGTAAAGTCTGGGAAGATGGTCACATCTACAACCCCGAAGACGGCAAAGAGTACAGTTGCAAAATGACGCTGAAAAATCCCAATACGCTCGACGTGCGGGGGTATGTCGGCATATCGTTGCTGGGCAAAACCCAGACCTGGACCCGCGTAAACTAATGATCCCGGTGATGGTGCGGCTTATTTTTTTGCTCCGAAACCTCAAACATTTTCCGCTCGTCGCCGGTTTATACCGTATGATTCTTCCGAATCATGTACCAGATCACTCACGTTATAACGATTATCAATCATGAACGAGACAACCCTTAAAGGCGGATGGAATGAGTTGAAAGGCAAAATCAAACAAGCCTATGGCGATTTGACCGACGACGATCTGACGTATGCAGAAGGCAAGGAAGACGAAATGTGGGGCAAACTCCAGCAAAAAACCGGGAAGACGAAAGACGAAATCCGGAAGGCTGCTGCCGACCTGTAATTCATACGAGTGTCCGAATTGAAAACGCCGACAGCCACAAGCTGCCGGCGTTTTCGGTTGGTAAGGGGCTCTATATTCTTTGGCTAAGCGGTTTTCCGCAGGAAGCGAACCGGTAAAAACGATAGTCAATTTGTGGTAGACCGAACGAAATACCGTGTTTGTGTTTTGGTCGGGGCTTCCTATTTTCCAGACAATGAGTACACTACTTCCGGATGACGGGCCGCCCCCGGAATTTTATTTAAAAAGGCCACCAAAATGCGTGTTACTTTTTCGGGGATGTGACATCTAAATGGGTGACGAAGCGGCACAAAGGAATTCCCGGCCCTTCGTTACCTGTCACAAACCAAAACTCCGTCCACTGAATGAGTACCTATCAAAGCCCTAATCCACTGATTCATTTTAACAACCTGCTGCCCGAATGGGGTCAGGCGGCTGACGAAATCTACCACAATTATCACTTTCTAAACCACGCACTCAGCCAAACCGACCGCCTGCTCATCCCGGAAGAAGCATTGACCAAACTAGCGGGGCTCAAAGCGGCTCTGGTCATGACCCTGGCCCGACTGATTCAGGATTTACCGCCTTCCACGCACCGCATTTCCAACGAACCTATTGATTCCATAAGCCGATTTAACGCACACATCAACACATTAAAAACCGTTAATTTACAGACAGACACGTCGTTTGATGACTTGCTTCAACAGCACCCGCCTTTAAAGAACTGGTTTGAGTCAACCGTTCACGACTAAAATTGCTGATTTCCTCCCTCTAAATCCACGAAACGATGAACGATACCGTCTACGTAACTGAATTGCTCCGGCGTCTGAAAACCACCGACGATCCTACCCTCTTCGACACGCTGTTCACCTTATATGTTTACCGGTACCGCCAGGTCCTCAGCAACAGCGTCCAGTTTACGGTGGTCGAGAAAGCCCCTTTATCGCTGTATACGACCGGAAGCGACAACTAAACCATTCGTTAATCCCGTTTTCATTCTGACTATTATTAAAATTAATCACTTCCATTAAAAAAATTTGCGGTTCATCTCTGGAAATATTTCTATTCCTTTGGTGTTGTAAAAACAACCAAGAGAAAAGTGAGTAATGAATCCGGTCTACGTTAATAAAGTACAGCCTCCGCGCCTGACGCTTTGGATGGCCCTGATCTCCGTGTATGTTTTGTGGGGGTCGACCTACCTTTTTGTTCATTTCATGACCGAGAAGATGCCGCCCCTGTATATGGCATCTTTGCGGCTCAGTACGGCGGGGCTGATTTTATTCCTGTATGCCCGGCTTACCGGCACCCCCGTTCCGGCTCCGAAACAATGGCTGTCGGCGGGAATCATCGGGGTCTTGCTGCTCACGATTGCCAACGGCAGCATGTCGGTTGCGTTGCAATACGTGCCGTCGAGCATTGCCGCACTGCTGGCCGCACTGGTTCCGCTGTTCATTATTCTGTTTAACTGGGTGGGTTTCGGCCACATCCGGCCCACCAACTTATCGCTGGCGGGTCTGGTGCTCGGACTGATGGGGGTTTCGCTGCTGGTGCAACCCTCCGGTTCCGGAATGGTGTCGACGAACAATACCTGGATAGGCGTTGCCCTGATCATGGTGGCGAACGTTTCGTGGGCGGTCGGCACGCTGCTTTCTTCCCGGCTTACGCTTCCTTCGCAACTGATTTCCAGTGCCATCCAGATGCTGGTGGGCGGTCTGGTGCTGTTTCTGCTTAGCATGATTACGGAGAACGTCACACTGACGAGCATCGGACATGCGCCGGTAAAAGCCATTGGATCACTGGTTTACCTCATCATTTTCGGCTCCATCATCGGTTTTTCGTCCTTTGCGTGGCTGGCTCGGAACGCCCCCCCGCAACTGGTTTCGACCTATGCCTACGTCAATCCGGTGGTTGCCATGCTGCTGGGCTGGGCCTTCGCCGGTGAAACCCTGAACGCGTATTCCATCCTGGCCGCCCTGGTTATTTTATCGGGTGTGGTCTTGATTACCCTGGGCCGGAAATAAATCATTGCTTCGCCCTCAACCCCCTGAAGGACGCTTGAATCCGCCGTTTTTCAAGCCCCTTCAGGGGGTTGAGGGCGAAGCAATCATTCAACCGGCGGAGGACTCACTGCTGTCCAGCCGCCATCGACCACCAGGCTCTGGCCTGTGATGTGGCGCGATTGGGGCGAAACCAGAAACAGGGCAGCATTGGCAATATCGTCGACGGTGGCGGGTCGGCCCATCGGCGTAATCCGCGACCAAATCGGCACATAGGTCGGATCATCGAGCGTCCGCTCGGTTTGGGTCGCCCCCGGAGCCACGGCATTGATGTTGATTCCGCAGGGCGACAGATCGAGCACGAGGTTTTTGGCCAGCATCTCCAGCGCGGCTTTGGTCATGCTGTAGGCGGCCAGTCCCGGATGCGCCTGATGGCCCGTAACGGACGACATCAGCAAAATGCTGCCTCCTTCGTTCTGACTCCGCATCTGGCGGGCAGCCCGTTGGGTCAGGAAAAAGCTTCCCCGCAGGTTCAGATCAACCACTTTTTGAAAGGCTTCGGGCTGGTAATCGAAGAAATCGCCGAAGATGGTAATGCCGGCATTGGCAACGACGATGGTCAGTTTGCCGAATTCCGCAACGGCTTTATCGACCATGCCCTGAATGAAGGCGACGTCGGAAGCATCGCCGGGATACGCCAAACAGCGGCCACCTTCCTGCTGAATGCGGTCGGCTGCCTGCTGAGCCGCTACCTCATCGAGGTCATTGAGTAAAACGGAAGCACCCTGGCGGGTAAGCTGGCGGGCAATGGCAAAACCGATGCCGATGCCTGCGCCCGTTACGATGGCAGTCTGGGTTTGGAAAGTCATGAAAAAATGCTGGTGGCAAAAGGTTGCTGCAAAGATGCCCCAAATTTGAAAAAAAAGGCAACCTTCCGGTCGAATACTGTTCAAATCAGGCAACCATTCGCTTTTTCTCCGGATTGAAGCATCCTGTAAAAAACTGTACCTTTGGACGAAAAATCAGCAAAACCGATAGCCCCGACGGCTTTTTCGAATGATTCAAAGGTCTTCCCGCCGATTGACTCCTTTTTTCTCCCGCTGGGAGCTTTGGTACCACATCCTGATGATGCCGGTGTTGTTTCCCGTCGGCAATTATTATTTCGTTGGCCCCCGATATTTCAGCGACGTTCGGGTGTTTTTGTTGGGTACAACGGTGGTTTTCGGGCTCTACTGGTTTTCGGTCATCACCCTCACGCTGGCCGTTCGCGGAGTCATTCGCCGGTATCCCGACGTGCTCCGGGCCACGCACCGCACGCTGGTGATGCTGGCGGTTGTGGGTCTGATCACCATCGGATTGGCGGTTTTGGATGTGTTCATCTACAGTCTTTTCCCCCTCCTGAATGTCCCGTTTACGTGGGATGCCATTCGTCCCATTCTGATTTTGGGGCTCATTTTTGATCTCTGTTTCTGTGTGGCACTGAATGTTTTTTACACCTACAACCAGTGGCACCGCGACCAGACCGAAAACGAGCATCTCCGGCAGGCCACCCTTCAACACCAGCTCGACTCGCTGAAGATGAAAATCAATCCGCATTTTCTCTTCAACAGCCTTACCTCGCTGTCGTCGCTGATTGGGGAAGACCAGAAACAGGCTGAGCAATTTGTTGACCAACTCTCGAAAGTGTACCGGTATTTGCTCCAGGCCAATACCCACGAACTGGTCAGTTTACAAACCGAACTGGACTTTGTGGGACAGTATTCGGCCTTATTGCAAACCCGCTACGGCCCGGCCCTGCGCATCGCCCTGCCGACCGATCCGACTTTCCCCGACACCCAGCTTCCTCCGCTGACGCTCCAGCTTTTGATCGACAACGCGATTAAACACAACGTCATGAGTGTCACGAAACCGCTGTCGATCCACATCGAAATGCTCCCAAACAGGCGTCTGCTGGTTCGGAATACGCTCCAGCGAAAATCGGTTAAAATGGATCTTTCGCAGGCCAGGCTGGCTACCCTGATGGCTAAATACCGGCAATTGGGTCTGGAAGAGATCCGGGTAGAAGAAACCGGAACGCATTTTGAAGTATCGCTGCCGCTGCTGCGTTTTACGCCCCCCCACAACGCTCCCTGATATCTACGAAATTCTTCGCAATTCATCCCGTTTTTTTCGCAATTCAGACAGCCAATCAACCAATTTACGCACTATCTTCGGGTTCCGTTCATTCAAAATCAGTAGATTAAGATGAACACGGTCGGTTTATGAAGTCATTTATTTTCAGCTTGTTTCGTCATTTTCCGCGTCTTCGGAAACAGAGCCAGTGGCACTTTTTGCTGCTGTTTCCCTGGTTCATCCCGCTTATTTCTTACTGGGTGGTAGGTGATCGCTATCTCACTCACCTGGGGACTTTTCTGTGGGCCACCCTCCTGAACCTGACCATTGGCAGTCTCTGTTTGTTCACCCTCGACCAGTTGACCCAGTGGGTGATTCAGCGGTATCCGAACCTGGGCCAGACCTGGCAGCGGGTCTGGCGTTTGCTGCTGGTGTTTGTGCTCGTAACACCCTGCTTCGTTCTGGGGGGAATTTTCATCTATGAAACGTTCCACTTGTTTGGGTATCACCATAATCCGGCGGCCACCGGACAGATCCTGCTGCTCAATCTGGCGGCCAATCTGGTGTCGGTCGGTATCGATGAAAGCGTTTACTCGCTGAATAAATGGCGCGAGAATACGCTGGAAAAGGAGCAGTTGAAGAAGGTCAATCTGCAAAGTCAGTACGAGAGCCTGAAAAGTCAGGTCAATCCGCACTTTTTGTTCAACAGCCTCAATTCGCTGTCGTCGCTGATTGCCGACGAACCTGACCGGGCCGAGGAGTTTGTCGATGAAATGTCGAAGGTGTACCGGTATCTGCTCCAGACAAACGAAGGCGAACTGACTACCCTGGAAACCGAAATGACCTTCATCCAGTCGTATTTTCATTTGCTTAAAACCCGCTATGGTGCCGGTATTCGCCTGGAAATAGTGATTGCCGAGCCATTTCTTGCCTACCAGCTTCCTCCATTGACGTTGCAGATGCTCGTTGAAAACGCCGTCAAACACAACGTGATCCACGCCAGCAAACCACTGTTGATCGAAATTAAAACCACACAGGTTGGTCGCCTGGTGGTTCGGAACAACCTCCAGCGGAAAACCGGGCGAGTGGCTTCCAACCAGGTAGGGCTTTCCAACATTTTAGCCAAATACCGCCTGCTGGCCCAAAGCGACCCGATTGTCACCTCCGACAGTTCGCATTTTACCGTAGCGCTGCCGCTGATGGCTCCACAACCCTGACAACGGGCTTCGTCCCCCAAAATGTGGCCTGACAGCGGTGAAAAAATGGAATCCCTGGCTGCTTTACTCCTTCTTTTAAACCCCGGTGAGTAAACCGGAAGCATTCCCCGCTTTCCCCCAATAGTAGCTCCAATCTTGCTTTTTACCAACTCTCTATTAAATTGATCCAAGTAATGTCTACTCCTTTCATGCCTCGCCGGGAGGCTTTGCAACGACTGGCTCTACTGGTAGGAGCCACCTTATCGCTTCCGGTTCAGGCCGCCCTCCGGGGCGAACCCACCGCCGGGGTT
The DNA here is from genome assembly GCF_003334855.1 of Larkinella punicea. Classification (GTDB taxonomy): domain Bacteria; phylum Bacteroidota; class Bacteroidia; order Cytophagales; family Spirosomataceae; genus Larkinella; species Larkinella punicea. Next base: position 2,588 of record NZ_QOWE01000025.1, on the reverse strand, counting down.
CCCCTGATCTTTTCGGACGCCCAGCAAAAACTCATGGCCGATCTGGCGGACATTATCCTTCCGACCACGGATACACCCGGCGCGAAAGCCGCGGGAGTTCATCTGTTTATCGGGCATGTCATCGGCCATTGCACCGCCCCGGCCCAGCAGGATTTGTTTCTAAACGGATTGCAACAGACCGACGCCCTGAGTCAGGCGGCTTTCCAAAAACCGTTTTCACAACTCGGCATCCCGGAACGAACGGAGATTGTCAAACAGCTAACCCAGCGCGAAAAGCCCTTTTTCCTCATCCTTCGCGAACTCACCATCGTCGGTTATTTTACCTCGGAAACCGGGGCTACCCAAACCCTGGCCTACCTCCCCGTACCGGGCCGGTTCCAGGGCGACGTTCCTTTGAAACCGGGTCAGAAGGTTTGGGCCTTGTAAACGAACAAATTGCTCCCTATCAGTAAACTACTATGAATCTCAACATCGATGCGGTAAAAGCCCAAACCTACGACGCCATTGTGATTGGGTCGGGGGTCAGTGGTGGCTGGGCCGCCAAGGAATTGACGGAGAAAGGATTACGGGTCCTGATGCTGGAGCGGGGACGTCCGCTCGAACACGTAACAGGCTATACCGAAGCCCTGAAAGCGCCCTGGGAAATGCCGGAAATGACCCGGTTGGGCGATCTGGCCCTAAAATACCCGCAGGCCCCGCCGGATGCCGCGAAAACCGTTCCGACCTACTGGATGCCCGGTGCCGATGCGTCGTACCGGCAGGAAAAACCGTTTCGCTGGCTGCGCCCGGACATCGTGGGCGGCAAATCCATCATGTGGGGGCGGCAGTCCTACCGGTTCAGTGACATCGACTTTGAAGCCAACGCCAAAGAAGGCATCGGCATCGACTGGCCGATCCGCTACAAAGACATTGCCCCCTGGTATTCCTACGTGGAAAAATTTGCAGGAATCTCGGGCGAAAAACTGGGGTTGCCGCAACTTCCCGACAGTGAGTTCATTGCTCCAATGGATATGTTTCTGGTGGAAAAAGAGGTCCGGAAAAGCATCGAGAAAAACTATCCGGGCCGGGTAATGACCATCGGACGCACCGCCAATTTGTCGGAAGCGCAGAAAGTCCACGTCGACAATGGCCGGTCGCCCTGTCAATACCGAAACCAGTGCATTCGGGGGTGTCCGTATGGCGCGTATTTCAGCACCCAATCCTGCACACTCCCCCCCGCCGTCAAAACCGGTAGACTCACCCTCCGCCCCCATTCTGTGGTGACGGAGGTGATCTACGACGCCCAGAAACAACGGGCCTCGGGCGTTCGGGTAAAAGACGCGCAGACGCTGGAAAGCCAGGAGTATTTTGCGAAGGTCATCTTTGTATGTGCCAGCGCCATGGCCTCCACGGCCCTGCTCATGAACTCGGTTTCTGACCGGTTTCCGAACGGTCTGGGCAACGATTCGGGTCAACTGGGCCACAATCTGATGGACCACCACTTCCGGATCGGGGCCAATGGGCAGTGGGAAGGCGGACAGGATCGGTATTATTACGGGCGACGGGCCAACGGCATTTACATTCCCCGCTACCGCAACATCGGGTCGGACAAGCGCGATTACCTGCGCGGTTTTGGCTACCAGGGCGGTGGTGGTCGGCAGGGCTGGCAGCATCAGGTGGCCGAACTGGCCTTTGGAGCGTCGCTGAAGGAGGAACTTACCAAACCGGGGCTTTGGAACATGGGCCTGATCGGGTTTGGCGAGCAACTGCCCGAATACAAAAACCGGATGTATCTGGATAAAAGCAAACTCGATAAATGGGGAATGCCGATGCTGGTCTTTGACGCGGAAATTGGCGAAAATGAGAAGAAAATGCGGGTCGATATGCTCAACGATGCGCAGGAAATGCTCGAAAAAGCTGGGTTGATCAACGTGAAAACCTACGATCAGGGTTCGGTTCTCGGCCAGGCCGTTCACGAAATGGGAACCGCCCGCATGGGCCGGGACCCCAAAACCTCGGTGCTTAACGGCAACAACCAGATTCATGCCGTCAAAAACGTCTTCGTTACCGACGGTGCCTGCATGACCTCATCGGCCTGCGTCAATCCGTCGCTGACCTACATGGCACTCTCGGCCCGCGCAGCGAACTTTGCCGTTCAGGAGTTGAAAGCGATGCGGATTTAAAAAAGCCGTTGAGCCGATTTTTTGCCCCGTCAGGGGCTCAACAGCGCAGCGTCGGTAGACGAATGTTATTTACGTAAGGTACGCGACCGATGCGGTGAAGGGTTACGTACCTTACGGCACGTTACGCGAGAAACATTGCCCGGATTGCTACCGACGCTACGCTGTTGAACCCCTAACGGGGCAAACAATTAGGCTACAACTCCTGTAAAACCGGGCTACAAATGTAAAATGGTGAATGAAAAATGTAAAAGTGTTGGAATGTGCCAGCCTACTTTTCCATTTTTCATTCATCATTTTACATCAGTACTGTACGAAGGATTGGTTTAACTCCTTCGGGCTTGGTGTGCTAAGTATTTTCTGAGTAGCTCAACGCCGTTGGGTAAGTCGAGGACTTCCAGAATGACGTTGGCTTGTAGTTCTTTGAAA
>NZ_QOWE01000024.1 GCF_003334855.1 Larkinella punicea | reverse complement strand
TGCCCATTGGAAAACTAGGAATATTGTCTCTTCAATGTTCACTTATCCACAGGTGGCCCAGTTTACATCGGCGCGGGTGGACCAGCATTAATCGGTGTAAATGGCCCAGTTTGGAGTGGCATATTCAGTAAGCAAACGGCAATTGATGAGTTATAAAGTCTGCCTGGTCGGGCGCACGCAAGAACTGCCTGTTCGTGCCTATTTCAAACGTTCCATTAGTCAGGTTAATCTTTACGACCTCCTTGTTTTCCTTTGGTGCTGGCAGATAGCCCGTTTCGTTAAATTGCTTAAACAGGTGGTCAGCGAACTCGAAATGGCGGGCTGTGAATCTTTCAACACCCATTTGCTCGGCCGCGGTTCGTAAAAAAGCTTTTAAATCATCCTTCTCTATGGACTTCCAGAAAGCCCCGTTGAATGTATAAAAGAAAGCCCCTTTACGACACAGCCCCCATTTATTATCCCTGGCCAGTCGCATAATTTCCTCGACAGAAATTATCAGGTAGTGCTTTTTCTCAAGTTTTGAGTTTTCGTCAGCTTTATCATTATCCTTAAATGCCACTTCCCAAAACTTCACGGCACCTACTTGTCCAAGCAACTGGCTCATGATCTGCTCATGAGCCGGGAAAACGAAAGCGCTATGCTTTAGGTGGGTGGCCTCTTGCTTTATCTGGCTCCGCAGATCGTTCAGACTCACTTTGGAATCTTGCAGTTTTTTCGTATCTTTCTCCTGATATTCAGGGGTTTCAACGGGGTAGCTTTGTGGTTCGTCTCTCATGGCTGCTCCGTTTTTTTATCCTGCTACATCGAACTTCTCAAAAAGGCAATTCTCCAGCTTTTTCATCAATCCACGCGCTTCCGGGAGGTGGGCCTCCGCATTTGCAGTAGTAAGCGGATTCGCTGGGTCGTTTATTTCAACACTCTTTTCGAGGTGGGCAGTCACAATATTTAATGAATTATAGAGGTTCATAACCTCGTCTTCGTTGAATGTCAACATGGTTGATTTTGATTTAATTGGTATTGATCGATTTGATGATGTGGGTTACTTGAACCGCTTCGTTTCGCTGTTCCAGAAAATACCCAACTCCACGCCCCGCTCCATAAGGAAATGCCAGCGTAATTGCCATTGCGTATCACTGGCTCCTAATTTGCCGGAGCGTAGAAGATCCGATTCAGCTTGTAGCTCCGAAGTCTCAGTAAGTGCAGCTATATCTGATTTCAATCCAGCGAGGTAATCCGGGCGGACATGCTTAGGGGCGAACGTGCCAAACCTGGCAAAATAGGTTATGTCCTGCGATTCAGCCCGCGCAATGAGTTGCGAATAGGCGTTAATAAAGTCTTCGCTGGAGAGTGTCTTTTTGCGGTGCTGGCCGAGTAGCCCGCGCAGGTTGCCGTTGTAGTCAAGCAACGTCTCCGCCGTTTCGATAGCGGTAATCATGCGGCTGCTCGGATTGTGGTGTGAATCTTTTGCAGTGCATTAGTAAGGTCCTCTTCTTTGTAGAGTACCCGACTGCCAACACGATGCCCGGTGATCTTACCCTCCTGAGTCCAGATGTGGAGGGTTGGTAGCGTAACGTTTAATTTTCGGGCAGCTTCTTTCCGCGAGTAAAAGCGCGGTTCGATCGTATGAGGCTTAAGGCTGTTAAGTGCTTTTTCGATTGCCAGCGAAACAGCCCCATTGAGTTTGGCGTCAAACTCTGCCTCGGTGATGGAAATTAAAATCGATTGATTTGCCATGTTTTGTGATTGATTAAACATGGGACAAACCTACGCTTGGAGTACCAGAGGGGTAACTTTGTAGTATTACTACAATTTTCAAAAGCCACGTAAAACGGCGGAATTAGCCCTTTTTCTTGGCTAGTTTGGCTATCTCTTCCTTTATCTCGTTTACTATATCAGGTATATTTATATTCTCAAAATAAGGCAAAACAGCCTCTAGGTTAGGTATGGTCTTGACCTTTTCGGGGTCTTTGGGGTTGTCGATTGAGTTGAGGTACTCTTTCGTATTCTGGTGGCTAAGTCCTCGACCCATTAGGGCGTTTAGGATTCCAAATCGAGCTTCTTTTGTTAATTGTGGATTAACGACAACCAATCCGTACTTCATTAAATAATGGGCGATAATTACCTGTCGCTTCTGTGTCAGTGGAAGTTTCAGCGTGTCTTGATTATCAGCAGTAATTTCGGAGGTATCAACCTCTGGCTTGCTGATATCCTCACCTCGGGAAAGTCGATCCAACTGCTTTTGAAGGAAACCTCTATACTCGCAAAACAACCAACCCCTATAAAGTTCCGGAATGATGCGTTCAGCATTTTCTAGGTCGTTAACGGTTCTCTCGCGTTTATCATTGGAAAACAAAGAGTAGTATAGTTCTTCATAGTTAATAACAGGGGAGTACCCCAATTTCCGTCGGTTATAACCGTGAAGGAATAATATTGCACCTGTCCGGTCTGGGTAACTTTCAGCGTCGGTTATTATTCTATCTATGAGCCGTATTTCTTCCGAAAGGACCTCTTTAGGCATTGGCGATAGCGCAACCTTTAGCCAATATTCTTTTATGAGGTTCTCACTGAGATAGTTAGGCTTGAAATACCCCTTCAGCCTACTCTCTTTTAAAGCCCACTGTTCAAACTGTTCAAACTGTTCGGCATTGCAAGGTTCGATTGATAATGACCTTACGGTTTCCCCTTGCTCAGTAAATTGGTGTACGGTTCGCAATGTAGCATGGTGCTCTATTGCTATTTTCTTTTCAGGAAAAAAGATAACAGTTAATGGGCTTATATCGTTTTCTCTCCACCAGGCAAGACGTTGCACGTAAGTCATCTCACTTCTAAACGTGGGATGTATTTCGGAGTACTTTATAAAGTTTGGGTCCTCATCTTGCCCTGCTATTTCTTCAGTATTATCTTCCATCGCTTTAATGTGTGATTAATTTTTACCCAACTTTTTGCATTGCTGCGTTCTGTTGCCAAATCTTTCGGATCTTATTAGCGGCTTCGCGTGGCCGCATCTTGATGTAATTAAAAAACACCTTCTCGGTACGGTGTCCAGTGATCCGCATGATGTCATACGCCGGAATGCCCGCCAGATACTGATTAGTAGCAAAGGATCGCCGGGCGGCATGGGTAGACAGCAGTTCGTGCTTCGGGTTGGTGCGGGTGATTCGCTTCCCTCCTTCCGTTCGGGTAATGCTTACCATTTCGTCAATGTGGGCCAGTCTCCCTAACTCCTTTAGGTAATTATTCATCTTCTGATTCGAGAGTGCTTTAGGCAAACCATTAGGCGTTTTGCCTTCGTACCGTTTCCGGATAGCCTCGACCATCGGGTGAACCGGGATGACAACCGTTTCGCCCGTCTTGCGGGTTTCGATCTGGATGTACTTCCCGTCGGCATCTTCTCCGAAGTCCTGCGGCCGGATCTGGGTGAAGTCCTGGAAGCGTAGCCCGGTCCAGCAGCCGACAATCATTAAATCCCTGACCCGTTCGAGCCGAGGGTTGTAGGGAATGTTGAGATGAAAGAGCCGGGATATTTCCACTTCCGTCAGATATGGAGCGTCGGTATCCTCCCTGGGTTTGATAAAACGTCGGCTCTTGAAAGTGAGGTTTTTGTTTAATCCGCGCTCGGTTGCTTCACTCAGGAATAACTTAAGGGTCTTGATGTGTTTACCCACCGAGTTTTTAGCGTAGCCCTGTGCGTTTAGCCAGTCGGTGAAGTCCGCGTAAAACTCGAGTGTTATATCGTCAAAGTTGAGATTTCGGTACTTCCGGACAGCAACCGTAAACTCCCTGAGCTTCTTAACCGAGCTTTTATAGCCTGAGAGTGTAGTCTTCGAAATAGTATGCCCGGTCTTTTCATTGATCCGCCGAATCGACTCCTCCATGTAGGCTTCCATGAAGCCGAACAAATCCAGCGGCTTGACTTCGACAACTGCCTCACGCTTAAATTCCAGGTTCAGCAACCGCCGAAGGTCTTCAATTGTTGGGGGCTGCTGGTCGTTATCGTTCAGATAGCGCCGTAATATTTCTTTGACCGAATCAACGGCGTTGTGCAGCCGGGTAGCAAATTCGGGCTGATTCTTGTATTTGCCCCGGCGGGCGGGCCGCTGATTCTCTTTATCCCAGAACTCGGGCTCGATCTTTTCATTGGTAGGGTAAACCAGTCGAAGCTTATTGTTTGCGTACCGGATGTCAATGTAGATCGGTGTTGGCTTGTCGCCGTTCGGGGAGCGCAGAAACAGGTTTATATTCATGGCTAATTGGTAGGAATCGAACCTACCAAAAATAGCCATTTCGTCAACCAAAAGAAAGGCGTTGACGAAATTGTTGACGAAATAATTTTACTTATTCCGCTATTAGCTTTATCTCATTTTACTCATACTATTCTAATTAGGCTGATTATCAGCAAAGTTTAGTAAAATGAAATATAACTAAATATAAAGGTTCGATTCCAAGTGGGCCCACGAACTACCAATATTTTCCCTAAAAACCCCCTAAACAGCCCGTTTAGGGGGTTTTTCCTTTTCCTAATTCACCTCCTAATAAAAAAACAGTCAATTTTCACCCACATCTCTCCTAATTCTCTCCTAATGGGAAACCTTCAGAACTTGAGCCAGAACGTACTTATCGGGGTCGGAAACTCGATGGCTTCACTTCCAGGGTTACGATGTAGTCAGGATCAAAGCACCTCCGCCGTGAGCGCAGCCGTTAACTTCAGAATCAGCGGGAGCAGTACTTTAGCCTTCATTTCAGCATCACTACCGCTGTACATGACAGCGGTACTCTGGTGCGACAACTTGTCGGCGTGTTTGACCTTTCCGGTAGCCACCTCAACGAGCCGGGTTTTGAGCGTGGCGGAGCCTTTCGAGTCATATTCGTCAACCGTTCCCGTCAGCACGTAACTTACCCGGAGTTGCTTACCGACCCGCACCGCAGCGGCCGTCGAAGCTCCATTCACCGCCGTCAGGTCGGCCTGCGACGCTTCCCGCGTGTGCCGGACGTCCACAACGTGAATCCGGTTGGTTTTCATCAGTCTGAACGCAATGCTGGCCTGGAGCTGCCGCCTGGCTTCTGGCGACATCACCGCTACGTTTGGGCCGGGCGTAAATTCGACCACGGCCACCTGCGCCTTGCCTGTTCGTTTCGCCAACTCTTCCGGTGGAGTCTGAGCGAGTGCAACACCTGTCAGGGTAACCCCTAAAAAAACTACTGCAATCAAGTTATTCATCATTCGCTTCATGTCGTAAATAGTTTGTGACTTTGGAATTGAACATTAATCGAAACCTGCCAAACGGCTTACTTTTTCAGCACTTTGGTCGTGAAGGTCTGGTTTCCGTAGTTTACCTTCACTATATATAGCCCGGCCGGAACCGACATTCCGTTTTGGTCAGTGCCGTCCCATTGCACCCCGTTTTGGCCGGATGCGGCATTGTTCGGCGTGAATGTAGCGACGGGTACGCCGGCCGTGTTGACGATACGCACCGATACAAGCCCTCCCTCCGCAAACGGGTACTTAATTTCGGTCTGTTCCCGAAACGGATTGGGGTAAACCCGCACCTTCTCAGCCGTTTCCGGACTTTCGAGCCGCGAGTGGGCACCCGAGGCTTCGATCATCGCCACGTTTCGGGCAACGGATGACTCAGCCGCTTTGCGTGCCCCCCCATTCGACGAGCCGATAACAACCTTACCCACGGGTGCCCGCAGCGTCATGGGCCGGTTGAAGGTGACCACTCCCGGATACGTACCCCGGGCGAAGTACACCGTATAGTCGTTGGGCGCGTGCTGAGCCACCTGCTGCCCGGTGAGGTAGGGCTTGTGAATCTCGCCAGTAGGCTGATCATATAATCCTTCCAGATCAACGTAAGCCGATTTGTCGGCAAAGAACCGGGCCAGGCCATTCCGAAAACCGTCGTCCCGGAAACCCAGGCCGTAGGCGGGATGGGGATCAATTGTGGGAATGTTGTTGTGTACCCCGACGGCCACGTTGGAACCTTCGTAGGTAACCGGAGCCCCCTCGTGACTCTCTATAAACAACGCCATGTTGTACAGCACGAACAAATCGCGGTCGGCCCCGCCACCGTTGGGTTTTCCCAGGTGGTCGTTCTGTTTCAACAAGGCCGTTTGCGTCAGGCGGAGGGTCCGATAGGTGGTATTGCCCGCCAGGTGGTCGCTGTCGATGCTCCCGTAGTGAAACAAGTCGACCGGCACGTCACCCATTGCATCAATGGTGTAGTTGCTCGGGTTGGTGGCGACGCGGAAGTATTCCTGCTGGCGTTCGCCCGGCCGCAGTCCCGTTTCGTTCGGAAGTGCATCCAAAACCGCCCAACCCACATTGAGAAACGCGGAGGCACCCTTGAAAGCGGTGGCCTGGTAACCGTTTTTGTTGCGGTCTTCCACCGGGAACTGATCCTGGGGGGCGGGATGTTGGACGGTGGTTCCTGCGGAGGCAGGTACGTTGAATTCAATCACGTCGTATCCTTCGCTATTTACCCGGTAGGCAATGGTGGGCGACGTAACGATGGCGCCGTTTGGCGCAATCCAGCCGGTGCCGTATGACTCGCTGCCGTTGGTAAATCGACCCACCGCGTTGGCGTATGGGTAGGTTACGGGCGAAACATCGGCCGCCGACAGTCGCGCTGCCGGGCGAGCCTTGTTGGTCGGGCGGGTCGATTCACCGCTTCTCTTCAGGCCACTGACAATAACCGTGTTACGGTCTCCGGCAGCCGCAAACAGCGATACGTTGACCGAGTGGCCGTTGAAGTACGCTGAGCTGTAGTGCCAGTTTTCGAGGTCCTGCTTTCTCAGTTTCTGCCGGGCGCCATCGGTGCCTTCCAGCACCAGATAGCTGCCTTCGCCTAGTTGCGTTCCCGTGAAATACAGTCGTAGAAACGTCGTGTTGGGCTGCGCCACCTGCGTCAGGAACCGGAGTTGATTGCGGTCCGACGCATCGCGGTCCGACGTATCGGCCTGGTGCCGGAACGAATGCGGCACCATTTTCTGGGCCACCGCCGAAACGCTGAACAGGCAGGCCAGACCAAAAAGAATGGGATTGATTGCTTTCATTGCTGCTGGTTTATCGTATTTTATTGAAGACTAACCAGTACCAGCACCAGGCCCGTGCCCGTTTCCAATGACGTCATCGCTTTGCCGAGGATGGCTCCCTGCGCCTTCCCGGAGTCGGTCGCTTTCATGGCGTGGCCGGTCGTGGGCGAGGTGGTGAGCAGATCGCCCGGCTGAATCGCACCGAACCCGGCATCAACCCGGCAATACACCCGCCCTGTCAATGCCACCGGGTGCTGCCCACTGGCCAGCGTACCGGCCTGCCCCATCAGCATCCCCGGCTGCACGTCGCCCGCTCCGCTCACAATACCCGCCACCGTTTTATCGTAAGCCTGCCGGGCCACCCGCAGTTGCCCCGGTTTGTTGGGGTCGATACTGACCACCGTACCCGGCAGCAGCATTTCGTCCGCTTCGATGTCGAAGTGTTCGGCCAGATCGGACCCGCCGGTGATTTCAAGCACTTTGGTCGAGGTGGTTCCGTTGACCTGCAGGGTTTTGGAGGGCGTTGTGAGGCCAATGCCTACGTTCCCGGCGGGCGTAATGACCATCGTTGCATCGTCGGAACTGGCGGTTTTGGAGAACACCAGCTTACCCGCCCCGGCGCTCCAGGTGCTGTTGGCGACCCCAATCCGCCAGGCGGCTCCGCCACCACCGGGGTTGATGAGCTTGAGTTGCATGTCGCTTTCCGAGGCCACGCTCAGCCGGGCTTCGTTGTCGGTCGTACCGACTTTCACTTTGCCCCCGCCGTTGGCCAGCAACACATCCTTATTCGACTCATTGTTGACGTATAATGGGGTGTCTTCGGTTTCCAGTTGGTTGCCGTCAATGAGCAGCGTGTGGGTGTCGTTACCGACTTTCGTGTGTAGTCGGAGGGCCCCATGAAGCAACGAATTACCGGTTTTATCGATGCTTTTCCCGTAGATCGTAAACACGATAGGCTCGTTGCCCGATGTGCCGAGCCGCCCCGTGGTTGGCGTGAGAGCCAATAACTGCGCCCCATTGTGCCGGATGCGGAACGTCGATTCGTTGTTGATCGACCAGGTAGTGGCCGTGCCGTTGAACAGACTCCGCCGGAGTTCGATACCGGCAGTTTGGTCGTCCAGTTGGTTGCCCCCCAGCGAACCAACCCGCAGGTATGTATCTACTGTGTTTACTACCTCCAGGCTCCGTTGGGGGGCGACGGTTCCGATACCGACTTTCACGGTTGGGAGTACGTACGGGTTGCCGTTGGCGGTCAGCCATTGGGCCAGAACATGATTGGGACCAGACAGAAGACCCGCAAGGAAGAGTGTGAAAACGGTTACTACTTTTACTGGTTGCATACGAGTTGGTGTGGAAAAAGAGGAATGAGATTGCCTACTGCTTACAGGTGATTCGGCCGATACCTTACGGCAACAAAGGTAGCGCAGGCGCTCATCGCGGAATTAACACGCATTTCCCAGAAAATAGCACGGATGTAACATAGAGCCAATACCGACCCTATCATATTAACAATCAGACCATTACAAGTAAATACCGGAGGGATTTATGTTTTTTGTTTCGCAAATTCGGAGGGGAGCCTTCCAAACTGCTCTTTAAAGCACCTCGTGAAGTAGGAAAGGTGTTGAAAACCCGACAGATAAGCGGCCTCGGCAATCTGAATACCGGGTTGTTGCAGGAGGTCAGCAGCCCGCTGCAGCCGAATGGATCGGATAAAATCGGAAGCCGACTGGTCGGTGAGCGCTTTCAGTTTCCGGTGTAGCTGCATCCGGCTCATGCCCATTTCCCGCTGAAGCACTTCCACACTGAACGCTTCGTCGGTCATGTGTTCATCAATAATTTGGATGGCTTTTTCCAGAAACTCGGCTTCCCGATCGCGGATGGGTGTTCCGGAAGGTTGCAGCCTCACCTCCCGACTGTATTTTTTGCGCAACAGATCGCGCTGGGTAAGCAGGCTGTTGATGCGGGTCACCAGTTCGTCCAGGGCAAAAGGCTTTGCTAAGTACTGCTCGGCCCCGCCCTCAAAACCTTCTTTTCGGGAATCGACGTCATCTTTTGCCGTTAGCAGAATAACCGGAATGTGGCTGGTTAAGTCGTCTTCTTTCAAGTGGCGGATCATCGAAAAACCGTCCATCACCGGCATCATCACATCGGAAATGATCAGGTCCGGAACCACCCGGCGCGCCACTTGCAGTCCTTCGTCGCCCCGCATGGCCTGCACAACCCGGAAACGGTCGGCAAGTTGCTGACGGAGGTAATGGTTCAACTCGGGATGGTCTTCGACCAGCAAGAGCATGGGCTTGTCTTCCGCGCTGACGTCGGCCGGATCTTCCTCCGTCAACAGGTTGGCCGTAGTCATCACTATGCCAGGAGGCTGACCGACAGGCGTAGGGAATGCAACCCCGTCCAATCCGTCAGCATCCTGCACGGTATCGGCTTTCAGCGGCAGCCACACCTCAAACGTACTGCCCGAATCGGGTCGGCTTTTCACCTCAATGGAGCCTTTGTAGAGTTCGACCAGTTCTTTGGTCAAGGCCAGCCCCAGACCGCTTCCCTCAAAGGCCCGCGTTTGCGAGGGGTCGATCTGATAGAAGCGGTCAAATATGCGGTTTTGCAGCGATTCGGGAATGCCGATGCCCGTATCGCGAACGGTCAGCCGAAGGCCGGTCTCCGGTTCGACCTCGGCCCGCAGCATGACCTGCCCGCCCGATGGGGTGAACTTAATGGCATTGGACAATAGATTGTACACAATCATTTCGAGCTTATCGCGGTCGAAAGTGGCCACCCAGTCGGTGTTGGGCAGGTCAATCTGGTAGTGCAGGTTTTTGGATTCGGCCATCGGCTGAAAATACCGGGCGGTCTGGCCCAGGAAGCCGACTAAATTACCCCGTTGCCGGCTCAGGGTAAGCATCCCCATTTCGGCTTTGGCCAGATCGAGCAGTTGGTTCACCAATCGAAGTAATCGGTTGGCGTTGCGCTCCATCATTTGAGTCTCTTCCGGGCTGATGGCCTGCCGTTTTTGGAGCGGAGCCAGAATCAGATGAAGCGGAGTGCGGAATTCGTGCGAGATGTTGGCAAAAAACTGCGACTTGACGCGGTCCAGTTGCTTGCTGTAATCCGCTTCGAGTTGCAGGATTCGGGCCTTTTTTGCCTCTTCATCCGCGATGGCCTGGGCAATTTTACTGCTACAGATAGCCGCAATAGTTTGCAAAGCATCCAGATGATGCTCCTTAAAAAAGCCTTTTTCGGGATGTTCCGAGTCAATGACGCCAATGACCTTGTTTTGCAGCAGCAGCGGTACGGCCAATTCAGCATAGCGCATCTCGTCGTCCAGCACGTAGCGCGGGTCCTGGGTGGTGTCGGTTACGATTTCCGGTTTACCCGTTCGTGCGACACTCCCCACAATGCCTTCGCCCAGCGGAATCACCAGTGGATCCAGAATGGAATACGCTTCCGGGTTTTTGTTGCCATAAGCGGCTTTCTGAACCAGGGCCGTTTGTTCGTCATTGAGCAAATAGATCACGCAATCGACAAAGCCCAGGCGGGCAATGCAGTTTTTAGCCACATCCCACAGAATTTCATCCACCGTATTTTTGCCGTAGAGCGAGCTGGCGAAGTAGTTGATGGTTTCATCGATATCCTGCCGGAGCTGCAGGTTCTTCGAAAGCTGGTATTGCTGGTTTTCCAGCGAAAGTTTTACGTTGCGCTGCCGGAGTTTATACCGATTGAAAAGCAGGTAGCCAATCAATCCTGCCAGCAGTACGAAGGCGATTAGTGCTGCAATCAGCGTACGCTGCTGGCTTAGTGACGCCTGCTGAGCTTCCAGGCGAAGTTTTTGCAAACTCAGTTCGCGGTCTTTCTGTTCGGCCTGATACCGGCCCTGCACGTCTGCGATCTGCCGGGACAGCTCCGCTGACTGCAAACTGTCGGTCAGGTACTGGTACTGCTTTTGGGCCATCACGGCTTCCCGTGATTTTCCCAACACGCCGTAAATCAAGGGCAAATTGGCCAGGGCCAGTTGTTGCAGACTTTTGGATTCGATTCGTTGGGCAATAGCCAGCGCCCGCTGCGAATACTGCAAGGCTTGCTGAAAATCACCCATGTCCCTGAACAGCAGCGCCAAATCCACGTAGGAGCCACCGATGTTCAGTTGATTGTCGTTCTTCAGGTCGATGTCCAGCGATTTGTTGTAGAATTCGAGCGCTTTGCCGAACTCCCTGCGAATGCGGTAAATTCTCGCCAGGTTATGAAACGTGTTGCCCATTGCCTGAACATCCCGCCGGGCCGTCTGGATGTTCAGGGCCTTCAGGGCCGATTGCAAAGACCGGTCGTAGTCTTTTTTGTCGAAGTACACGTTTCCCAGGTTACCATAAATGGCTCCGAGCATAGCCGTGTCCTGCTGCGCTTCCGCGATTTTTTGGGCTTGCAGGTTCGCTTCAATACTCGCGTCATACAGTTTCAGATAGCGGTTGATGACGCCCACGGCGATGTACGTGCGGCAAACGTCCCGTTGCTCGCCCAGCTTGTGGAAAATCGAAAGCCCGGCTTTGGCCGCATCAAGGGCACTGACGTAGTCGTCCCGTTCGGCATAGATGCGGGCCAGCCGTTGATACGCTTTTCCTTCGAGTAAAGTAAGTTTGTTTTTCTGCGCCAGCGTCAGGGCGGTTTTGGCGGTGGCCAACGCTTTTTCAGGCTGCGAAGACGTGAGTTGCCCGGCCCGCTCGAGATACCGATCGATGCTATCCTGAACGGCATTGGACTGAGCCGATAACGAACCAGTTCCGGTGCGAAGGAGAAAATAAAGCAGGAGCAAAAAGCGCAAAGCCATAGTCACCATCGAACCGGGTAGTTAAAGTCCTCTGCGGATAGAAAGATAAGAAGATTTTGCAACAGGTCCGGAATTGGTTTAGCAACCGGCAGAAAGGTGGTGACATTAATCCCAAACAATCAGATAATGGATGCAGGCGGTACTTTAGAGGCAATCTATCTCTATCTTTCAGCCGTAAAAAGTTTTCGTATAATTCACTCGACAAATGGCCTCTGGTTTTTTTGCAATTTTAGATGATATTGCTGCCTTAATGGATGATGTTGCTTTAGCAACAAAAATAGCCACTCGCAAGACCGCCGGTATATTGGGCGACGATCTGGCGGTAAACGCAGAAAAGGCGACGGGATTCCTGGCCGACAGAGAATTGCCCATCCTGTGGTCTATTACGAAAGGCTCATTCATCAATAAACTCATCATTGTTCCGATTGCCCTGCTGCTGAATGCATTCTTCCCGGTCGCCATCACCTTCATCCTGCTGCTGGGCGGTTGCTACCTGGCCTATGAAGGGGGCGAAAAAATAATCGACTACTTTGGCAAAGAAAAGGCCCCCAAACAGCAGGCCACCCCGGATGGCCTGCAGGCTACTCCTCCTGTCGACCAGGAAAAAGTCAAAGTAAAATCCGCCATAACGACGGATTTTATCCTTTCCGTAGAAATTGTCATCATTGCGCTGGGGTCGGTTGCCGGACAACCCTCCATGATACAGATTTTGACGGTATCCGTGGTGGCTCTGCTGGCAACGGTTGGCGTCTATGGCCTGGTAGCGCTCATTGTCCGAATGGATGATGCCGGCTACAGGTTGATCAAACGGTCGAACAGTACGGGTTTTCTCTCAAAACTGGGGCATGTGCTGGTTGGCGCTCTACCGGTTATCGTCCGGATTTTAAGCGTGGTGGGGACGTTGGCCCTCCTGCTGGTTGCGGGCGGAATATTTGTGCATAACATCCACTACCTGCACACCTTGTTTCCCAACCTTCCGGCCACCCTGAAAGAATTTGGGGTTGGTTTGGTGGTCGGGGTGGTACTGGCCGGCGTTGTGGCCGTTTTCAAGTCGCTTCGGCGTTCTTCTAAAGAAGGATAAGCTCGATCGGCGTCTGTGCTTCGTCGGTTTGGTGTCGGGGCCGCCCACCCATAAAAAGGCTAATGCGTTTACTCCTTTAACGCCTTTGATGCGCCGGAAGGGCGTTTCTGGGGCGTCGTGGTAGGCCCGAAAATGGTTATTTTTCCGTCTTTCACCGCCATGCGGTCGATACAAACCACGCGCTCCCCCCCGGTTTTGGCCGTTCTGGCGTGGTATACGCAAAACATTTCCCGGCCGTCCGGCGAGTAGGCGATGCTGTTGTGCCCGGTGCCCGTAACTGAACCTCCCTGGCCGGTATTTTTCTGCAATACCGGATTGTTGGCTGCTTTTTTGAAGGGACCCAGGGGAGAGTTGGATGTGGCATAACCAATGGCATAAAACTGACCGCCGAAATGGTTGGCCGAATACATCATGTAATACGTATCGTCTTTTTTAAACGTAACGGAGCCTTCCGTCCAGCGACGGTTTACTTCGCGGGCCGTAACCGAGCGGCTTTCCCATTCGGCCTGCTTGTCGCTCAGGCTGACCGGGGGACGCAGCAACAAAACCGGTTCGCCAATGACACCGGAAAAATCCGGTTTGAGTTCAACCCCATACACCCAGCTTTCTTCAATCTGCTCATACCACCCTTTTTTTCGGGCCAAATCGGCCACTTCGCTCTCGACCGGGTGTTTATAGCAGCAACGCGAATAATAGAGATAGACTTTTCCATTCGGATCAAAAAACACATTGGCATCGATGATGGGATACCCCGGATCAAAAATGGGCTGGTCGGCCAGATCGATGAAAGGCCCCGTAGGCTTGTCGGCAACGGCCACGCCGATCCGGAAATTTTCCACTTCCCGCGTAGGGTTTACCTTCCATTGCGCACTGTAAAAGAGGTAAAATTTCCCCTTCACCTCGTAGACCTCAGGTGCCCAATACGCCCCGCCCCAACTGGCTTTGGGATCACTCCAGCCATTTTTGTTGGTATGAAAATACACCTGCCCCTCGGCTTTCCAGGAAACCATATCTTTTGACGAATAAGCGGCAAACCCCTTCTCCGCTCCACCGCCCGTACCGTACATATAATAGGTACCCTGGGTGTATAAAATGTAAGGGTCTCCAAACTGGATCGGCAGGGGATTGGAAAAAGTAGATTTTGCCGGGCCATCGACCGGGGCCGTCTGTGCCCGCGCAGCGCGGATAAAGGGAGTACTGAGGAAAAGGAGCAGGAGGAGTACGGGTTTCATGGGATTGATCTTTTTGACACAAGCCAGGACCTGATGAACGATTACCGGATTGTGCATTTCTTCATGCAAACCGGAAAGCACGAAGGTAAACGGTAAATCTAACATTCCATAAACGCATGTTTTCTCCTGCTTACTGGCAAATGCCCGGCCTCCCTCCCGCCTTTTCCCAAAAGTAGCAGATACCGACTCATTTGTGACAGCCTTTTCTGCCGGTGAAGCCGACCTTTGATTCATTCAAACAGAAACAAAAATCAAACGTCATACGCCATGAAAACGCTCATCAAATCACTGCTCGTTGCCTTCACCCTGACCGCCGTTACCTTCTCAGTTTCTTTCGCTGAAACCAACAGCTTCGGCCAGACAAAGCCTTCTGTAAAAGCCGTTGCGTACCAAAGCAGCCTGTACACCGACGTCAAGGGGAAGCTTCGCCTGGCCGTTGATAAACAACCTGGTGGAATCGTCGAAATTCGGTTGATCAATAGTATAGGCAAGGAATTCTTCGTTCAGCGCGTTGGAAAAAACCAACGAAGAGCACGTATTCAGTTTGATGTCAGCGAGTTGCCGGATGGTGCTTATGAGGTAGTTCTTACCAACGGAATTACGGTCTTTACGAACCATTTGACGCTCGCTACCCAGGTACCCGGTTTTTCGGGTCGATTGATCGCCCTGAAATAAGGTTGGCGACCTCGTCGTTGCCTTCCACCACCATATTACGGTTTTCGAGACCGCTACGCAACAAGCCCGCAGCTATCCGATTCCGCCTTTGGAAAATGAGCTGTTCAATACCTACTTCGCTGCCGATCAGAAGGGAACAATTTACTTTGCCCGGGACAATAAATTATTTTGCTTCACCGATGCCGAAGGCCCCCGGTTGCTCCGCTCCGGAAAGGAGAATGGCCCCATTAATTACCGCAGCATCTTTATCGACCAATCGAATGTGTTGTGGCTCGGAACGGCGGGCAACGGCGTTCAGAAGTATGACTTACGGCTCAGTCCGTTTCAAACCGCAACCTACCAAACCGGTTTTGTAAAGGATCTGCTGAACAATGGATGGCTTAATTTACCAACCGATCAGATCCCCCCGCTCGACCCGTCTTTGTCCAACTACAACTTTCGCCATACCTTCGATGGACAGGGGCGGCTCTGGTACAATGTTGGAAGTTCCGATCTGTACCGGGTCGATCTCAAGACCCGAAAATCCGAAAAGGCGGGGTTTCTGCTGTTACGCGTAACGAACGGATTGAAAAGCGTGACAATCAAAGTGGTGAAGCGATAGAATATCAACCGGCCGAACCATCAGCCGATGCAGCGACCGATCAGCCATTGTTTTCGCAGGGTCAGAATGAGTTGGTTATATTCCTTCAGCAATAGCGGTTTGGTCACAAACCCGTTTGCACCCAATTCCATAGCCCGCTGCTGGTCAACGGTCTGGTTGGAGGTCGTCAGGATAACAACCGGCAGGCTATCATACTGGGGTTCTTTTCGAATCAGCGCCAGGGCTTCCAGGCCGCCCATAACGGGCATATTCAGATCTAATAATACCAGAGCGGGTAGTTTTTCAACCGTCCCCAGGGCTTCCAGTAGTTCAACCCCGTTGTTTACGACGTTAATCCGGCACTCCGGGCTATGGTGGACAAAGACGTGCTGAATCAAAAACTGATCGTCTTCATCATCATCGGCCACAAAAACGCAGGGGGTTTCACAAACAGGATAGTTCAATGGACATCGTTTAAATCTTGAGCACATAACCCTTTCCGGGGGGCAAAAATTCCCGGCCAGGGCAAGAAATCGTTCCGGATATAACCAGAACTTTAGTGGATTGTTCCCCCAATAATCATTCCGAAAAGGCCCTGTAAGCGAACCGGAGGTTCTATCGAACGCTTGGCCAACCCCTCTCAGTTCTGTTCTGATAAAGCGCCTGGAGAACGAAGCGCTCCGTTATTACGGATTCATCTAACTCCGCACCGTTCACGGCGATAGCCGAAGGCCTGTCCCGTCCACCTGTGAATGGCACAGGTGGACGGGCTTCTTTTACAGAGCAATTTGCTATTGAGGAACAGTTAAAATAGAAAGTTGCAAATTAAACGACAAATTCTGCAAATTTTTTATCAAAATAATGCTTTACAATGATCGTATTTTGCTACTAGGATGCGGAATCTGAATGTATTTTCGGATGACGCACCGACTACGCACCCTTCAACCCTGTCCGTATGAACCGCCGTCCGTTTCTCCGTCAGCGCCTGCGCGCTTCGATGAGAATTCCAGCCGACTTACCCCGATTGAGCCTTGATACGGTGCCCCGCCGATTTGTAGTGAACCAGTGCCCTAATTGACCTAATACCTTTAACCAATCAACCCATCCAGTATGAAGCGATCTATACGTTCTCTGATTTTGCAGTATGGCCGACCAATCGGTTGGCTGTGCCCCCTGCTCGGCCTTTGCCTGGCAACCGGGGCGGTTGTGGCGGCTCCGGCAGGAAATGGCCCCTTAATCCACCGGTCGTCGGCCGCGGAAGAAACCATCACCGGCTCCGTGACCGACGAAACCGGTAAAGGACTCCCCGGCGTTAGCATTCAGGTGAAAGGCACCACGCGCGGCACCACGACCGACGCCGACGGAAAATACCGGATTGCCGTCGATCAGGGGGCCACGCTCGTCTTCTCGTTTATCGGTTATACCTTACAGGAAATTGCTGTGGGCGCGCAAACAACCGTTAACGTGACCATGGCCCCCGACATGCAGGCCCTCAGCGAAGTCGTCGTGGTGGGGTACGGCACCCAGAAAAAAGTCAACCTGACGGGTTCGGTGGCCACGGTGTCGGCCAAAAGCATCGAAAGCCGGCCGGTTACCAACGTTTCGTCATCGCTGGCGGGTCTGGCGCCCGGGGTCTTTGTGCGGCAGTCGTCCGGAAAACCGGGTTCAGACGGCGCCACCATCCGGATTCGGGGAACCGGTACGCTCAACAACAGCGACGCGCTCGTCATCATCGACGGAGTGCAGGGCTCGATGGATGCCGTTAACCCGAACGACATCGAATCCATGTCGATCCTGAAAGATGCGGCCTCTGCTTCCATCTACGGATCTTTGGCTGCCAACGGCGTTATTCTGATCACGACGAAAAAAGGATCGGCCAAGAAAACGACCGTTACGTATACCGGTATCCTTTCGTCGGCCCGCCCGAGCAATGTTCCCGAATTCATTTCGGACTACGTTCGCTACATGCGGTTATTCAACGAAAGCAACCGGAACGTGGGCGTGGCGGAAGTCTATTCGGCCAACACGATCCAGACCTGGGAAAACGCCAACAAGGACCCCAACGGCATCAGCGCGGGGGGCGTTCCCAACTATGTGGCCTATCCCAACACCGACTGGGCCAGTTGGGTATTTCGGAATGAAATCGTTCAGAACCACAACATTGCGGTCAGTGGTGGGGGCGACAAATCGTTGTACAACATGTCGCTTGGCTACCTCGACAACCGGGGCGTGATGCAGAATACGGGCATCAAACGCTTCCAGCTTCGGGCCAACATCGAGTCGAAAGTAGCGAAATTCCTCACGTTGGGGGCGCAGACGTTTGCCTCGACGCAATCGGCCGGGAAAGCCAATACCGATCTGGCTTTTCAGTATTTGTGGCAAACCAATCCCGGTATTTATCCCTACTACAACGGCAAATACGGTTTTCCGGTAGCCGTGGAGGAACCGACGACGGTTAATAACATCTTCTCGTATCTGGACGGAACCGGCGGGCTCGACCGCACCACGCGGTTCAATACCACCCTCTATGGCATCATAACCCTGGCCAAAGGGCTTACGCTGGAGCCAAAAGTCAACTACCAGACGCGGTTCAACGAAGGCAATTCTTACGCGCTGGCCGGCCCGGCCGAACGCTGGGATTTCTCGACCAATACGCTGAAAGTGCAATTGACCCCCGCCGACCAGTTGACGACCGGTTATTCGTTCAACCGGGATTACCTGCTGACGCTGGACAACGTACTGCGCTACAGCACGACGTTCGGGAGCGACCATGATTTTGGTGCTTTGGTCGGTTACAACCAGTTCAACTTCCGGTATTATGATTTCAATGCCTCGAAACGCGGGCTGATCGACTACTCCACCACCACACTGGGCTCGGCGGGTGAAACCTCGAACACGGCTGGCGGACAGGAGTATAACCGCGCCATGCGTTCGTATTTCGGACGGGTCAACTACGCGTACCAGTCAAAATACCTGTTTGAAGCCAATTTGCGGTACGATGGTTCGTCGCGTTTTGCACCGGAAAGCCGCTGGGGCGTCTTTCCCTCGTTTTCGGCTGGCTGGCGGCTCTCGGAAGAACCGTTCCTGCGCGGTCTCAACGAAAAAATTCAGGGCCTGAAACTGCGGGCATCCTGGGGTAAACTCGGGAACAACGGCGCGAACAATAACGTCATCTATGCCGCCGGGGCATCGGGCGATTACGACTACCAGGCGGTTTACGGCAAAGTCCCCTACTCATTCAACGGCGTTGCCACCACGGGGCTGGTGCAGGCCAAATACGCCAACCCGCTGCTGCTCTGGGAATCGACGAGCGTTACCGACATCGGTCTCGAAGGTGCCTTGTTCAAGGGCCGGATGAATTTCGAACTGGACTGGTACCACAAGCTGACCGACGGTATTTTGACGACCCCGCCCATCTTCCTCACCGCCGGAACAAAAGCGGCTCCCACCCAGAACACGGCGGGTGTGCTCAACAAAGGTCTTGAACTGACGCTCGGCTGGCGCGACAAAATCGGTGAAGTCGATTTTTCGGTGAGCGGCAACGTGGCGTATAACATCAACCGGGTGACGAATTACCGGGGTTCCCTGGCCGAAGGTTACACGACCGATGCCGCCGGTAACAAAGTCTATAGCTCCAACATCGGCCAGGTATCGAGCGGGGGTGATACCCGCATTCTGGAAGGCCACCCGATCAACGAATATTACCTCCTGGACGTGTACAAGGGCGACGGCAGCCGTTCCAATTCCGACGGAACCGTCAACATCAACGGCGGACCAACCGACGGCATGATCCGAACCCCCGAAGACATGGCGTGGGTGCAGGCGATGATCGCCAAAGGGTATAAGTTTCAGCCGGTCGGCACGATCGGGAAAGGGCAATTGTACTACGGAGACCTGATTTATGCCGACATCAACGGCGACGGCACCTACGGAAACAATTTCGACAAGCGGTTTTCGGGCGTGAGCAGCACCCCGAAATTTATCATGGGTCTTTCGCTCAGTGCGTCCTGGCGCGGGTTCGATTTCTCGATGCTCTGGGCCGGAAGTGCGGGCATGAAATACCTGTACAACCAGACGGGGGTCAACGGAACGCGTACGACGCTGACCAATTCGATCGGCACCCGGATCGCCGACGACCACTATTATTACAACGACGCCAACCCAAGCGACCCGGCCAACAACATTGGCGGCAAATTTCCGCGTTTGAAATATAACTCGGATAGTCAGACGAATATTCCCAGCAGCTACTGGTTGTACGATGCTTCTTACATCAAGCTGAAAAACCTACAGATCGGCTACACGATTCCGACGGCCTGGGGTGCTAAAATCGGGATGAGCCGCGCCCGGGTGTTTTTGTCGGGCGAGAATGTCTTCATGATCACCAAATATCCGGGTCTCGATCCGGAAGTGGGAGCCAACGTCTCCTACCCGACCATGAAACAGTATGCCGTGGGCCTGAACGTAACGTTTTAATCGATACCCTCCAAGACTATGAACTTCCTTCGATTGATAAAAACTATTGGCCATTCGGGCATCAACAAAACGGGCCTGGGCCTGATGGTGGTGCTCAGCCTCGGCAGTTGCGAAAACGACCTGCTGGACACAACGCCCTACGGCTCAATCAGCTCGGCCAACATGTGGGTGAGCGATAACCTGACCGACCTCGGCGTCACCGGGGTGTATAACGCCCTGCGGCTGGGTATTCAGACCGGGGGAGCGTCTGACCGGGAGCTATACCAGATGGACGGCATGGGATTTACCTCCTCGAGCCGCGGGGGCAACGACATGATCAATGCCACCTCGACCACGTCGAGCGGGCGGTTTTTGAATACCTGGAAAGAACTCTACGAAGGCGTCCACCGGGCCAACGACGCCATTACCAACATTGCGGCCAAGTCGCCCTCGGCGGCCGACAAGAAGGCGCGGCTGATTGCTGAGTGCAAATTCCTGCGGGCGTATTTCTACCTCCGCCTGAACCAGCTCTATAAGGGCGTTCCGGTGTACCTCGAACCCGTTACCGTTCCCGAGATGAACCGTCCCCGCGAAACGGAGGAAAAGGTGTGGGAAGTGGTGATTCAGGACCTGACCGATGCCATCAACGAACCGAACCTGCCGGCCAAATACGTGGCCAAGGCGGCCAATTACGGACACGTGACGAAGGGCGCGGCCTATGCGCTGCGGGGAAAAGCGTACCTCTACCAGAAAAAATACGCCGAAGCTGCTGCGGATTTTGCCAAAGTGAAAGAAGCCGGGTACAAACTCTTTGCCGACTACAGCAAACTTTTCAAGGAGGTCAACGAGCAGTCCGACGAAATGATTTTCTCAATCCAGAATACGGGCGTCGACACCTACGGTTCCACGACTCAGTGGTATTGCGGAACGCGTTCGTCATTCGGTTCATGCTGGAACAACTACTACGTTTCGACTTCGGTGGTGGACCTGTACGAAAACAAGGACGGCACCAAGTTCAACTGGGACGCCATCATTCCGGGTTTCAGCAGCATGCCCGCCGATAAACGCGAAGTGTTCTTTTACCGGAATGGCCTGACCGCAGCCGAAATCACCACCGGCACCAACAAGGGCCTGAACATGGCGCTGTATCTGCCGAACGGCAACGAGGAACGGATTGCGAAAGCCTACCAGAACCGCGACCCCCGCCTGCTCAGCAACGTGATTGTGCCTTATGCGACCTACCTGGGCCGTCCGCAGAACGGCGCAGATCAGGTGTATACCAACCGCTGGCCGTCGCGGAGTGAAACGCCCCCGGTGCTTGACTTATTCACCGATTCGCGGAGCCAGTTCTTTTACCTGCACCGCAAGTTTGTGTACGAAGGCTCGACCGAATTGCTGAACCGTCAGTTTGGCCCGATCGACTTTCCGCTCATTCGCTACGCCGACGTGCTGCTGATGTGGGCCGAAGCCCTCAACGAGCAGAACAAACCGGCGGAAGCCGTGGCGCTGGTGAACGAAGTACGCGCCCGCGCCGGAGTTGGTTTGCTGAATTCGTCGACGGCCACGACAGTAGCCGGACAAGCCGATTTGCGCGAACGGATTCGCAACGAACGCCGGGTTGAGTTTGTCAACGAAGGCGTCAATTACTTCGACGAACTCCGCTGGGGATCGCTGAAAGACAAGGTGTTTACGCCGGGCAGCGGGGTGAATCAGATCTGGGGCAGCATCACTATTCCGTATACCTGGAAAGACAACATCACCGTCTGGCCCATTCCGCAAACGGAAATTGAAATGAATCCCAAACTGATCCAGAATCCGGGCTGGTAAACGATACCGTGAAAAAAATCATCCTTTTTGCTTTCCTCGGGTGGTCTTGTGCGAATCCTGGCACAAGACCACTTTTACGTCCTCCTCTTTCTCAAAAGTAGCAGTTATCGACTCATTTGTGACAGTCTTTTCTGCCGTTGAAGCCGACCTTTGATTCATTCAAACAGAAACAAAAATCAAACTTCATACGCCATGAAAACGCTCATCAAATCCCTGCTCGTTGCCTTTACCCTGACCGCCGTAACCGTCTCAGCTTCCGTGGCTGACACCAACAAACCCGCTGGAAAACCCAAAACCGCAGCCGCCTTCAAAAGCAGCATGTACAAAACGACGGAAGGCAAAATCCAGATTGCCCTGCAAAAAGAAACCGGCGGAACGGTGTTCGTTCGACTGACCAACAGCGCGGGCAAGGAGTTCTTTGTACAGCAGTTCGGCAAACGCCAGGAAGCAGCCCGGGTGCGTCTGGATGTCAGTGCGTTGCCCGACGGCGTGTATCAGGTCGCCATCAGCAACGGCGTTGAAACCACCACGCAGGAACTAACGCTGGCCACAACCCCGCAGACCCAGGCGGCTCCCCGGCTCGTCGCTATCCACTAAAAATGAACCCTACCTCCATAGACGTGAAAAGCCGGCTCCGATTGGGTCGGCTTTTTTATAACGCACTTGACCTCTTTTTCACTTTCACTTATCTACGAGGCATCGTAGGAAGTTCACGCGGAGAAAGCAAAATTCCATACCGGGTTTCCGTTTGAGGTTTTAGCCGGTTATACACTTCATAATGGGTTTGCTGAATTCTATATAACTCCATTGACTCCGGAGGGCAGGAATAGGTGTATCCGAAAACAAAATGAGGATAAATAAACCAGCAATAATCTTCGGGCCTCGTATTTTGAGGCAACTGCCATTTGCCTTCGGTACTTTTTATGTTAGTAACAATGATCGTTTTATACGCTGCCCGCAGATTTCCTTCCACCCGGATGCTGTCTATTTTTCCCTGGCTATTGACCCGGAAATGAAAGAGTGCTGATTCAGCTTTGCAATCATCCATTTTATCGCGAACGGTATGGCCCAGATAATTCGACAAATTCATCAAATGGGGCTTTTGTATATAGAACAGTGCTTGTCGCACATCCATTGGATTAAATGTTGGCTTCCACGAAGTATACTGAGCCAAGGCCGGAAATCCAACACGTAGTAAACTGAACAGCAAGGCAATACGAAGAAGAACATACATAGTATTAGCAGGTTAAGCATCCCGACGATCTTACTTTTTAAAACAAACCGGGGGCCATGCTGGTTAGGTGCTGAAGATACATCCTAAACTCCTTCATCGATCAATTCATTCATTCGAAAACCTTATTCTTCTGCCCAACCGCTACCCGACTGTTATTTACTGATGCCACCGACTTTTTCGCCTGAAGAAATCAACCGAATCAATGCGTTAAAAGCGTATCATATCCTTGATTCATTGCCCGATAGTGATTACGATGCCATTACCAACCTGGCTTCCCAAATCTGTCAAACGCCCATTTCCCTCATTAGCCTGATCGATGACAAAAGGCAGTGGTTTAAATCCAACCACGGGCTCGATGTCCGGGAAACACCACGTGAACTGGCGTTCTGCACCCACGCCCTGCAAAATCCGCTGGAAACCTTCATCGTAACCGATTCCAGAACAGACGAACGTTTCGCGGGCAATCCTCTGGTCACCGGCGAACCCCATGTTATTTTTTACGCGGGCGTTCCCCTCGTAGAATCAAACGGTTTTGCCCTCGGTTCGCTATGCGTCATCGATCATGAACCGAAAGTGCTGGATGAACACCAACTGAGCGCTTTGAAGATTCTGGCAAAACAGGTGGTGAACCTGCTGGAGTTGAGAAAAGCGAACCATGAACTGAGGAAAAACGAGGAGCGTTTCCAATTGATGGTCAGCAACCTGGAAGAACAGGTTTATGAACGCACCCGTGAACTGGAAGAGGTCAACAAGGAACTGGCGGCTTCCAACAAAGAACTGCTGAAATCCAACGAGCGGTTGCTCCAATCGAACAATAGCCTGCAGGAGTTTGCGTATGTGGCTTCCCACGATCTGAAAGAACCGCTGCGAAAAATTCAGTCCTTCAGCAGTATGCTATCGGATCAGTACGGTTCGGTGCTGGAACCTGCCGGTCTGGACATATTGAACCGGATGAAGATGGCGGGCGAACGAATGTCTACTCTGATTACGGACCTGCTGAACCTCTCCCGTTTGTCGACCCAGCGGGAGGTCGACATTCCCGTTTCACTCACGGCGCTGGTGAATCTGGTGATGACGGATCTCGATGGCGTTATCTCGGAGTTAGGAGCAGAAATAATAGTCGATCCGCTGCCAGTGGTACTCGGCGATTCGCGGCAACTCCGGCAGCTTTTCCAGAACCTGCTCAGCAATGCGCTCAAATTCCACAAGCCTTCAACGCCCCCTCAGATCCAAATCAAGGCCCGTTGGATTGCCGAGGAAAACCTGCCGGATGGCGTTCAGACGCGCGGAAAAGCAATTGCTTACCATTGTATCGATATCATCGACAACGGCATTGGCTTCGATGTGCGGTATGCGGAACGGATTTTCCAGGTTTTCCAACGGCTTCATGGCCGGAAAGACTATGCCGGTACCGGGATCGGTCTGGCCATCTGTGACAAGGTGATCAAAAACCACGGCGGATCCATTGTGGCCACCAGCCAGGTGGGTCAGGGAG
This sequence comes from Larkinella punicea, assembly GCF_003334855.1. Lineage (GTDB taxonomy): Bacteria > Bacteroidota > Bacteroidia > Cytophagales > Spirosomataceae > Larkinella > Larkinella punicea. The sequence continues at coordinate 121,728 of NZ_QOWE01000024.1, read as the reverse complement.
CCACATTCAGCGTTTTTTTACCCGTTTGAGTTTTCCATTGAAGGGTATTCTGGGACCAACCGGAATCGTCACCAGGCTTAATCCGTCCACATTACAGACTCACTTTCAGCCATTTCAAGGTTTGCATCCCCCCGTAGGCCACCAGCAGGCCAAGGAGTGACCCAATACCGCCCCACCCAATATCGGCCCAGCTAAAGTGCCGGTGTGGCATCGCGATCTGTCCCGCTTCCGCAATGGCCGCAATACCAGTAAGACCCACCAGGGTGACCAACCACCAAACCGCCGACTTCCGTAGACGAAAGAGCCAGACACCCGTAATCAGCCCCAGAAACACGAAGGGAACCGCCGTGCGTAAATCGCCATTGGCCCGGGCGTCGGTCCAGTTGGCGATCCAATCCGGCACAAACCAGACCAAAGCCATATCCGGATTCGGTACCCAACTCAAATAAAAAACCAGGGCAATGCCAAGCGCAACCAATAGAAAGACAACCCGCATACGTTCAAATGAAATTTATGCTGAATGTAGGCGGTATATTTTACTTTTCCACTCCCGGTAAATCGCGAATTGATCCAGTCAAAGAAAAGGCTGGTAAAGTACCACCGGTTTTGGATAGGAACACGGATTGGGCGGATCAAACGGATCAAAAAACTGATTTATATTTTAATCTGTGTAAATCCGCTCGATCCGTCCAATCCGTGTTCCCATCCAAAACCGGTGAGCTTACTCCTCCAGTGCCTTCGCCAGCACCTGTTGAATTTCGTGGTTCTCGTGCGAATGCCCCATTTTCCCCAACCGCTCGTTCAGTTCTTTCAGCACTTTTTTGGCGTCATTCGATCCAATGGCACCGATGCGTTGGACCGCATACGGCATGATTTTCGGAAGTTTGGCTTTCTCCGCCATCTGCAACAGCCGTTTGGCATCCACAATGGCCAGCGGTTCGGCGGCATACCACACCATCAGCGGCAGGTTATGATCGTCTTTATCCTCGGTTTTCTGAACGAGGGCTTCCAGCACTTCCCACCGTTGAGCCGGTTCCAGCCGCAGCATCGCCGAGGTCAGGTAAAGCCGCACCAGGGCCGAATTGTCATTCTGGGCCAGGGTCGCAAAGCGTTTCAAGGTTTCCGGCGACACGGTTTTGTCTTCCGCCAGCAGTTGAATCGCCCAGCTTCGGACGTATTCGCTCTCGTTGGCAAGCAGGTCTACCAGCTCTTTTTCGGTCAGCCCTTTCGTGACGTGCAACGCCCACAGCGCCCGGAGTTTCCGGGTTGCATCGGGGTTTTTAGCCAGTATTTCCTTCAGCGCTTTGTGAACCTTCTTGTTGGGGCCGCGCTCCTGCAAAATCGTACGGGCCTGTCTGACATACCACTCGTTCGGATTGAGCTGCTGATTTACCAGTTCCAGATCCGACGCTTTCGACAGATCGACCTGCACCCACTTGTCATTTTCGTGGGTAATCTTGAAAATCCGGCCCATCGTTTTGTTATGCACATCCGGGTTTGAGCTGTGGCACTGGTTCTTATCGTACCAGTCGATGGCAAAAACCGATCCGCTGGGGTCATATTTCATATTCAGCCACTGCGACCACGAATCGTTCATGGCCAGAAAATCCGGTTTGTGTTTCACCAGATAGCCCGATCCGGACCGGGTCGGATGATCCTGGTTTAGCCGGGCGCCGTTGATGTTATTCATGAAAATATCATTGCGGTATTCCTGCGGCCAGCTATGGCCGAGGTAGATCATGGCCCCGGCGTGGGCGTGTCCCCCTCCCGCTGCCGCCGACCGGAAATTGCCGGCATGAGGACCGCGTTTGCCCAGCCAGTGGACGTGGTCGGCGTGCGTTTTGATGTCGTCGTAGGTATACGGGTTGAAATGTTTGCCGGCCTGCCGGAAATACCGCCCGCCCTGAATCATGTGATACATGTGCGGAATGACGCAGGCCGTGATGAAGGCATGTCCGTAGTCGTTGAAGTCGATGCCCCAGGGGTTGCTGGTGCCTTCGGCAAACAGTTCAAACTGGTGGTTGGTCGGATGATACCGCCACACCCCGGCGTTCAGTTTGGTCCGCTCCGAGTCTGGTGCGCCCGGTTTTCCAACGTTCGAATGCGTAAAGACGCCGTGGTTGCCATACAGCCAGCCATCGGGTCCCCAGCGCAGGCTGTTGAGGGTTTCGTGGGTATCCTGCGTGCCCCAGCCGTCGAGCAGTTTCTGGGCCGGGCCGGTCGGTTTGTCGGTTTTGAAATCCGCCGGAATGAACAGCAGATAGGGAGCCGCACCCAGCCACACGCCCCCCATGCCCACTTCCATCCCGCTGACAAGGTTCAGCCCCTCGGCAAAAACTTTTTTCTTATCCAGCGTTCCGTCGCCGTTGGTGTCTTCAAAAATCAGGATCCGGTCCCGGCCCTGGCCTTCGGGTGCCGGAACCGGATACGTGTGTGATTCGACCACCCAAAGCCGACCCCGCCAGTCGATGGTGAAACAGATCGGTTTGATGATGTCGGGTTCGGAGGCTGCCAGCGTAATCTTAAATCCTTTCGGCAAGGTCATCACCCTGGCGGCTTCCGTACCGGAAAGGCCGGCATGAAGGACAGGATCGAGGGGCGGCAGAATGATGATGTCCTTCTGATCCAGTTCGTTCGGAAAGTTGGGACGGGTGGGATAAAACAGAAACGCATCAAAATTGATGTGCGCCCACTTGTCGTTCGGAATATACGGAATCTGGGAAATACCGGTTTCATTGTCGATGATCCGAATGAAAATATCCTGGTTCAGATACGGTTGCAGATCCACAACGGCGGGTTGGAGCGTAGCCCGGCCCTGTCCGGTAATGTGGTAAATAATCTTGTTGGTTCCGGCCTGAACGAGTTCGACGCGCGTATCCTGCAACGCCCCGCCCGACACCCGGAAAGCCGCAAACGGCTGAGTCACTTTGAACGGTACGGAAGTCAGCGTGCCGGTTTGTTTGTAGTTCGCGGTTCCCCCGCTGCTCAGGAAATACTTCCCCTCGAAACCGATGTTCATTTCCTTTTCATGCACCGGCGACGGATCGGCGTCAAAGAGTGGGTTGGCAAATGCGTCGCCCGTGGCCGTCCAGTCTTTCAGCGTTCCGGTTTCGAAGTTCAGGTTGAGCGGCTGGCCGTCTTTCATCGGCACCTGTCCGGCAATGGTGGCATCCGAAATCACACCCTCCACCACCTCAATGGCACCTACCATCCCGGCGGCCCGGTGACCCGGAACGGAACAATAATACGTATCATTCTGACCAGCCGTAAATGTAAGGCTGGTGCTGGACCCTTTTTCCAGAATCGTCTTGCTTTTTAGCTTGAGTTTTTCCAGCGCGATGTCGTGCGTCATCGTCTCGCCGTTGGTAATCGTAATGCGAACCCGGTCGCCTTTGTTGGCCCGTAAGGTGGGATTTCGGGCGCCGTTCTTACTAAAAAAACCGGTCATGTTCGCTTCCAGCGCATACTCGCGGTCAATCTTCGTAGTGTCCTGAATGGATTGGGTGGGAGAAATTCGTGCCGCAGGATCCGTTTGGGTTATGGCAAGAATGGCAAAAACGAAAGGGATGAACAACAGGAGTTTGTACATAGGAACAAATCATAAGGGTCTAGGAATCTATACGTTAAAATTAGGAGAAAATCCAATGTCTCCAACGTTCTGTCTACACCAAATTTAGGTCCTTTGAAACAGAATCAGCCTGTTGACTTCCTCTATAACAAAACAGAACCAATGAAGCCCAACAACAAGAATGAAAAAATATATAGAAATAATCTTATTTTCGTTAATTAGTAGAAAACATGGGAACGGTATTTCCCTCACAATATAATCCGGACAGGCTATGAAATGGTCATTTGTTATTCAGCAAAAAATGAAGGCCGCGCTTCTTCTGAGCGGAATTATGGTATTGATTGTCCTAAGCACAGTTCTTTCGCGCAGCAACATCAACGACATCGATAAATCCTTCTCTTCCATCTACCAGGATCGGCTTATTCCCGCAGTCGATATGGTTCATTTAATCGAAAATCTGTACATCAAGCGGCTGTTGGTGGAGAAGCACCTCATGGCAACAACGACCTCAACCCCGGCCGAAATCAAAGCCCAGCTTAAAACACAGAACCAGTCGATCGATTCACTCATCCGAAATTATGAAAAGACCTTTCTAATTACGGAAGAAGCTAAAAGTCTGTATAATTTTAAAAACCGGGTTAGTGACTATGCGATACTCGAAAACCGTATTCTTCACCTGAGTGAATCCGGAAATAAAGAAGCGGGTAGTGAATTGTTTAACGGCAAAGGCTCCCAAACGTTTCAACGGGCCATTGCGTGTTTAAATGAGCTAGCACAAATTCAATATACTGAAGGTCAGAGCCTTGTTAAGGATTCAAAAACAGAATCCTCACAATTCAACCTCATCTCATCCCTCCAGATTGCCGTCGCTATTGTGATCGGTTTGCTGATACTGGGCCTGATTCATAACTCTAAAATCATCCAGCAGGACCGACAACCTTTTCATTTAAATTAGCACCTGATCGGTTTTGCATACAAACAACAATGCACTTCATGACAAAATAAACGGGCCCCTGGTGATCGCATATCTTTTCCAAAAAAAGTAACTTCCCCGGCACAATTACCTCGAACAAATCCTGCGAACGAAAGTTGTGATCATTGTAGAGAAACGCATTTTTTTCTGTCACAATGATTAAATTGGGGTTTTATGTACTGGGAGCCGTACTGCTACAAGCTTGTGGAGGAGATCATACGTCATCCGGTGTACCCGAAACACGTCAGGCAACGACTAAAACCGCACAAAAACCGCCGACTCCGGCTCAACAACTGGCGCTTTATCTCAACAAATTTCAATTTTATAACGGTCGGCGGGCGAGCCAGTTCGAGGCTCATCACTATTGCAGTACGCTCAGCGAAGACCTGACGCAATGCGCCATTTTTGACGGCAGCGGAACGAATGCCAAATTGATGGGCGTGGAATACGTCATTTCGGAGCGCCTATTTAAAACCCTGCCGGACGATGAAAAAAAACTCTGGCACAGCTACCGCTACAACGTGAAAAGCGGGGTGCTGGTGGCCCCCGGTTTAAGCCCAAAGGCCGAACACGATCTGATGAGTACGCTGGTTACGCGGTATGGCAAAACCTGGCAACTGTGGCACACCGATCAGGATTCGACGCTCCCCTTTGGTGGCCCGGCGCTGGTGATGGACTTTACGAGAGACGGCCAGATCGACCCCGGCCTGTTGCAAACCCGGGATAAACGTTTGAATGTTTCGTCGGTCGAAAAGCGGCAATTGCGGTCTGACATCCTGGGCCGCCCGCCCGTTTCGGGGGCCGACGCCTGGCAAAATGGCCCCGGCATCCAGCTTCCGGCGCTTACCCGACGAAATTACCCCCATCTTCAAAAAGATACCCTCCGGTAATTTTTTTCTTCTTTACTTTGCCGGATGGCTGTGTTTCTGACGCATCGCCTGACCATCTATTCCTACGCATGGCGGATTGAGTTCCGCTCAACAGAATGAATCTTGGCATTGAAATTGGCGGTACCAAACTGCAACTCGTAGCGGGTGAAGCAACCACCCTTCGGCACCATTTCCGGTTTACGGTCGATAAATCCCGCGGGGCCGCCGGAATTTTAGCCCACATCGACGACACCCTCCAGCAACTTTCGGAACCCATTCAAACCATTGGCGTCGGGTTCGGTGGCCCGGTCGACACCCAAACCGGCCGGATCGCGACCTCCCACCAGATTGAAGGCTGGGCCGGTTTTGGCCTGGGCGAGTGGCTGCGGCAGCGGACGTCGGCCCAGCGGATTCGGGTGGAAAACGACGCCAATGTGGCGGCTCTGGGCGAGGCTCTGCACGGTGCCGGACGCGCATTCCGGCAGGTTTTCTACGTGACACTCGGCAGTGGCGTTGGGGGCGGCCTGGTGATCGACGGGCAAATTTACCACGGAATGCCACCGGGCGAAACCGAAATTGGCCACCTCCGGCTCGATAAAACCGGCACCACCCTGGAGTCGGTCTGCTCCGGCTGGGCCGTCGACCGCGAAATCCGCGAAGCGCTGACCAACCTGCCCCCGGACTCGATTCTGAAGCAGGTGGTCGGTTCGGCCCAAACCGGTGAAGCCCGGTTTTTACGGGAAGCATTCGACCGGGGCGACCCGACGGCCCAGCAAATCTTCGGGCGACTGGCCGACGATCTGGCGCTTGGGCTCTCACACGTCGTGCATCTGTTGCATCCGGACGTCATCGTGCTGGGTGGTGGCTTGTCGCTCACCGGGGAACCCCTGCGAGCCGGTGTCGAAAAAAGGCTTCCAGCCTACCTGATGGGCGCTTTTCAACCCGGCCCGGCGGTTCGGCTGGCGGAATTGGGCGAAAATACCGTGCCGATCGGCGCATTGAGTTTATAAAATGACCGACTGTAAAGGTCGGTTATCCACCCTCTACTACTCCTTCAATATTTTAATTTCTATGCAAACGTATTTTGAACAGTATCTGGCTCATCACCAGGCCGCTATTGAATCCATTCCCGTCGAGCGTGTCGAACGCATCGTGAAGCTGCTGAAAACCTGCTGGGAAGAAGACCGTCAGTTTTTCGTTTTTGGCAACGGCGGCAGTGCGGCCAATGCCTCCCATTTCATTACGGATCTGGGAAAAGGTGCTTCCGACCGGCTCGGCAAGCGGTTTCGCTGCCTGTCGCTGAACGACAACACCGCCTGGATCACGGCCCTCGGCAACGATTATTCCTACGATGATGTGTTTGTGGGACAATTGCAAAATTACGCCCAGCCTGGTGATCTGGTGCTAACGATGAGTGTCAGCGGCAGCTCGCCCAACCTGGTGAAAGCCGTGCAGTGGGCCAATGAGCACGACCTGACGACGGTGGCCCTGGTCGGCGGCAAACGCGGCACCCTCGCCGACCTCGCCCATGAAGTGATCGCCATCGACTCGGTTCATTACGGCCGCGTGGAAGACGCCCACATGACGATCTGCCACATGTTGTGTTACGCGTTTATGGAGAACTCCATTTGAGTTAAGAGTTATGAGTTAAGAATGAAGAGATATAGGTTGCGTCAACCAACCGCGTGAACGGCCCCGTTTTCATTCTTAACTCATAACTCTTAACTGTATCTGTCATTCCGCCACGGGTAGGCCGTGTTGGAATACCCGCGTTCTTCCCAGAAACCCAGGCGATTACCGGCCAGAAACTCGATGCGTTTGATCCATTTGGAGCCTTTCCAGGCGTAAAGCTGGGGCGTAATCATGCGAACCGGCCCACCGTGTTCGAGGGGAAGTGGCTCGCCCTCAACGGTATGAACCAGCAGGACGTCGGATTTGAGGGCTTCTTCCAGTGCGATGTTGGTCGAGTAGCCATCAAAACCGTAGCACATGACGTGCGTGGCGGTTTCTTTCGGCATCACCAGCGCAGCCAGATCCGCAAACCGGACGCCCACCCACGGCACATCCAGCTTCGACCAGGTCGTTACACAGTGAAAATCGCTCACATCTTCCGTTTGGGGCAACGCCATGAAATCCGCCCATTTCAGCCGGATCGGTTGTTCAACTTCGCCATCGATGGCCAACTGCCACTTGTCCAGCGGAATGTTTGGTTGGTAGCCCAGGTCAAGAACCGGCCATTTTTTCGTAACCGTCTGGCTTTTTGGTATCTTCGGCATTCCGTGGCGATTCGGCGGACCAGACCCCAACGGTTTTTCGTCGGTCATCGACGGGGTATTCTGAATGGCTTCCTCAAACCGGCGTTTCAGCTTCATACGAGCGTCGATGATGCGGTCGAGTTTATCAGCATTTGGGGCAGTTTCGTTCGGCTCCATGCGTTTTTAGTTTGATGACTAACGGCCCGTAAGCCGTTCTGTTGATAATACAAAAAAAGCAAAACCCATCATGGAACCGTTAAGCCGCCGACAACACGGTTTTTTGCTGCTGATTCTGGTCCCGCTTCTGGCAACGATCGCGTCGCACGTCGTTTTTTACCGGCATTTTCCCTGGCAGTCGGCGTATCGTTTTCCGACGGCTTACTTTCTGACGGTTGCCACGGTGATGCTGTCGTGCTGGTCGGTCAATGTACTCATTTTCCGGCATTTCGACCGCCGTTTGCCGTTTTCCTACAACCCTACCCGACGCATCGGGCGGCAATTTGTGGTGGGCGGTTTAGCCACGTTGCTGACGTTTTCGGTTGTTTTCCCCGGCGCCATCCGGCTGTATTCCGGTTTCTGGCCCAATTCGGTTCAACTTACGTCCGGTATTTTTGTCTGCCTCACCATCGCCACGCTGGTCAACGGCGGCTACGTCGGTCTGTATCTGATCCAGGCATTTCGGCTCGAAAAACAGTCGGCGACGGAAGCATTAAACCACTTGCAGCAGCCTGTTCAACCGGTTTTGGATGCAGCCCTTTTGATCGACGCAGGTTCTCGCCAGTTCCGTTTGCGCCCCGACGAAATCGCCTATTTCTTCTCGACACAGGGCGTGGTTCTGCTGGTCAAAACCGATGGACAGCAACTGACCACGAATTACAACTCCTTTTCCCGGCTGGAAAGTTTACTTCCTGAAGGCTATTTTTTCCAGTTGAACCGCCAGTTTATCGTTTCGCTGGCGGCCATTCGAACGGTGCAGGACGACAGCAACCGCAAGCTCCGGGTGACGCTGACGCCGGCTTTGCACCGGAACCAGCCCGAAGAAACCGTAACCGTCAGCCGCTACCGGAACGCCGAGTTTAAGAAGTGGCTGCAACAGGTGGCCACTGGCTTACCCTTCATCCCCGGTTTCCGTACCATTCGTTGAATTAGGTCTGAGAACTGTTCAAAAATACCGTCCTGCGACTTTGCTTTGCAGCATAACCAAAAAGCGGTCAACAATAATGGTATGCAATCTTTCACACCTCTTCGAAAACCCGCCCTTCTGGCTGAGCCTCGGTTTCGGCGGAATTCTGATCGTCACCCTGGCGGTTTTCTATACCGCCCTTCGCAAAGCCGCCCCGACCAAAGGCGGTTTTATCCTTATGGGTATGCTATTCTGGCTGACGGTTTTGCTGGTGCTGGCCCAACGTCAGTTTTTCCTGAACATCGACGCCGTGCCGCCCCGTTTCCTGCTGGCGATTGGGCCACCGCTGCTGGTCATTCTGGGCTTGTTTCTCACGAAACCCGGACGCGCTTTTCTGGACCGATTGCCGCTTCCAACACTGACGTTTCTGAATACGATCCGGATTCCGGTGGAACTGGCGTTGTACGGTTTATTCGTTTACCGGCAAATTCCGGAAGTCATGACGTTCGAGGGCCGAAATTTCGATATCCTGGCGGGCATCACCGCGCCGTTGGCGGGTTATTGGGCTTCAAAAAACCGACCAGCCGACCACCGGAAGCTCCTGATTTGGAACCTCCTGGCGTTAGTGCTATTGGTTAACATTGTGGCCACTGCCGTGCTATCCTCCCCCCTTCCCGTTCAGCATCTGGCTTTCGACCAACCCAACGTTGGCATATTGAAATTTCCGTTTATTGGTTTACCCGGCCTGGTGGTACCTTTGGTTTTGTTTGGGCATCTGGTTTCGATCCGGCAATTGATCTAAAAAATAAAGAACGCCCCAGCCAGCATTGCCGTTTGAATCAACCAAAAATGCCGTTAGGCATGACCATTTTGTAGAAATTGCACTACGTTACCAGGTAGTAAGTTCCGTAGGAACGATTCATTTGACTAGTGCATGAAATGGGCCGTTCCTACGGAACTTGCACGTTTTTCTTCCAGGCTTCTGCTACAAAATGTTCATGCCTAACGGCATTTCTGATCGGTTCAGACAACAAACGACTATTTCATTCCTGACCGGCTTAAACGGCATTGACGGGTGTTTTGAACCGGCCTTCCTCCGATTTTCATACCGGTTTTTTCCGGTTTTCGATAAAAACCGCCGTTCCGATAAACGCAATGATCAATAACGAACACACCAGATCGACCACTTTGCCGACGCGGATCGAAACCGGATCAAATTTAAAAACGATCGTGTGTTTTCCCGCCGGAACGCGCATCGCCCGCAACACGTAATTCGCCCGCAGGTGCGGCACTTCCTTGCCGTCGATGGTGGCCTGCCACTCCCCACGAACGTTGTAATAGATTTCGGAGAAAACCGCCAATTGCTCGCTGGTCGCGTTGCTTTCGTAGATCAGTTCATTGGGTTTGTAACTGGTCAGGCGAATCGAATTGGCCGCCGAATCGGGCTGGATTTTCAAGCCGGTCAACTGTTCGGCAAACCGCTGATCGACCACAGCGGCCTTGGCGGTATTCAGGCTATCGAGGGCCTGCATTTCTTCGTTGGCATTCGGTACCAGCCGGTAGGTCTCCACGAACCACGCATTGCCCAACGCCCCCGGATTCCGTTGCGCCACCGGCGGCCCCGGTGCCTGCTGTGGGTTAGCGGTTTGAAGCTGCGTAATGAAATACTTCGTATTCAGCATGTTGATGACGTTCATCGCATTGGGCGCTGTTTGGGGTTCCCGCAAATTCCGGTAAAGCTGAAACTCCGCCAACTCCTGATACCGGCGCAGTTTGGCCGCGTGATAGCCCCCGAGCGATTTGTGGAAATACGACGCTTTGGCATCGCTCATGAAACTGGCGGTCAGGTCGAGCACCCGGAAATCGAGGGCTTTGTCGGCCAGAATCTGCTCGTCGGCGGCTGTTGGTGTAATCGTTTCCTGAATCGCCTGTTTGCTCACAAAATCTTCGTTGTTGAAATACCGCTTGTCGACGTTGAACAGGTCAAAAATCATCAGTGCCAGCAAAACCGGGTAGAAAACAAGCGGTTTGATGCGATCCCGAACGAACAACCAGATTAGCCCGCCCACCAGCAAAATCAAAATCGCCGACCGGAACGCGTCGGAACGCAACATGCCGATGCGGTCTTCAATCATCGCGGCAACAACCTGTTCGGCCAGCGGTTTACTTTGCAGTCCCTGTTCCAGATTGTTCAGCATCATCTCGTCGTTATTGCCCCGGAAGCTTTGAAAAACCGTGGGTGCCAGGGCCATCAGCAGCGAAAAACCGGCGGTTGCGCCCAGACTAATCAGCAGCGGACGATTGAGTTGAGCCGCCGAATATTTTTTGTCGACAATCTCCTTGAGCGCCAGAATACCGAGCAGCACCAGCGGCAACTGCGCCAGCGTGAGCGTCATCGTGACTGCCCGAAACTTGTTGAAAGCCGGGAAATAGTCGAAAAAGGCGTAATTGAACGCCGGAAAGTTTTTGCCCCAGGCCCAGGCGATGTACAGAAAAGCGATGCCGAGCGCCCACCATTTCAGCCGACCGGGAACAATCAGCAAACCGAGTACGAACAGAAAAATGACGATGGCTCCCGCGTAAGCCGGGCCGCTCTGGCTATATAGATTCCCGTGATACATCGGCAATTGCTGCACAAACTGTTGCGCATTGCCCGGATCGACGCCAATGCCGGTCATTTTTTTGTAGGTCTCCGAATCCGTCGTGAGCGAACTGACGGAAGGGCCACCGGCGTAATTGGGAATGAGGAGCGTGAACGTTTCGCCGATGCCGTAGCTGTACTGAAACGCGTAGTCTTTCCCCAAACCGTCTTCCGGCGTCGTGGCCGCAGCCGCCGGCGCACCGGGTTCCGCTTTGGGCGTTATGGTCAATTCGGATTTCCCACGCGTTGTAACAGTCACGTAATCAGCGGCATTCCAAAGCCGGGTGGTATGCGTCCCAACGGCGAGAACAGCCGCAACACCCAGTGCCGACAACGCCAGCAGAAGTTGACGGACACGCCCTTCCCGGATGGCGACCACGCTCTCGATCAGGACATAAATGATGATGCCAAAGGCCAGATAATACGTGATCTGTACGTGGTTGGCGTAGAGTTCGAGACCCAGGAACAAGGCCGCCAGCGCGGCCCCGGCGAGGTATCGACCCCGCAAGGCCAGGATAACGCCCCCCAGAATACCCGGCGCGTAGGCCAGAGCCAGAATTTTTGAAACGTGACCCGCTTCCAGACTCAGCAGGGTGTAAGACGCAAAACTATACGCAATGGCTCCCAGGGCCGACAGCCAGACATTGACACCCAATGCGAGCATGAGCACAAAACCGCCCACCATCATCAGCCAGATGTAGTTGGCCGGATCGGGAAGCAGCAAATTGATGTATTGACCGAGTTTATGGGTGAGGCTGGTGGGATAGTCCCCGGAAATCATGTAGGCAGGCATTCCGCCGAACATGCTGTTGGTCCACCACGCCCATTCGCCGGTTTGTTTGTGGTACTCGACCACTTCGCGACCGGCCGCAACGGACTGAATAATATCGTGTTGGTTCAATCGTTTGCCCTTCAAAACGGGCGAGCAATACAGGACGGCCAGAACCGCAAACCCAATGACGGCGACTAAATGAGGAAGAAAGCGTTTGAAATTCATACAATCGTTAAGAATGCGAAGCGCAGAGCAGCGATGAAATAACGAGTAAAGAAACGCTTTTTTCCAACACGGCGGAAACTCCGCCCGTCACTTTTTCAGTTCTTTGAGGTCCGCCAGGGTGCCTTTGATGCGGTTTACGATCTGACTGTCGTCCAGGGCACTGTTGCCATCCGGGCTGATCAGCTTACTCCGGAAGACCACCAGAAAGTTGGTGTTTTTCTTGTCAAACAACGCCTTCAGGGCGACGTTGTCGAATTTTCCGGGTTTGAGCGTCACCGGAAAAACCACGGGCGTAACGGCCTGCTCTCTGATTAGGATGGGTTCCGGCTGGCTTCCTTCCGCAACGACATCGCCGTCGATGCTGACAATATAGTGGGTATCTTTAAAATTCAGGGGGAATTTGTTCCGGTTTCCAATCTCCACCTTTGCAGCCAGATCCGTCTGTTTAAGGCTAATTTTGCCAAAATCAATAGCCGTTACTTTAATGGTTGGAAGGTAAAGTGTCGGTAGCTTTTTCTCGGTTTTGACCGAAAACGTCCGCTGTCCCAAAACCGGCACGTCCAGATCGAAGGTTGACCGAATCGTGTAAACCGTACTATCGGCGTTTTGCTGATCCAATTGCTTCAGAACGTTCATAAACCGCTTGTAGAGCAGCTTGACCGGAAGCGTAACCAGGGTGCTGTCGCCAGCCTCCAGTTCGACGGTTTTTCGGTAGCTGTCTTTCATGACCAAGGCCGTGTCGATATACACTTCATAATCGACGCGCTTTGCCTTAAAACCAACCGGCAACGAATTGTCGATCAGCAGTTTCATATTCATGTTGACGTGATCGTCATCGATGTCGGTAATCAGAAAAGAGCCAAGTTCCAGCCGTGGGGTCAATACGGTTCCGTGGGGTTCATCGGCCGCCCGTTTCTGCTGACGCTGGTACCAGATATAAGCGCCGATGAAGCCGATCAGCAGCAGGCCAAGGGCAATAAACCATCCTTTTTTCATCCTATTGAGTTACTTGTCGGGTACTAAACCGTCTTACTATGAGACTGTTTACCAAGTATTCACTATTTTTAGGGAAGCAGAAAATTATGACGTTCTTACTTCATCTTCACCACCGTCACCCCGGCCCCGCCCCGGTCGACGTGTTCGTCTTGCATGGACGTCACCTGCGGGAAGGTTCGCAGGTGATTCCGCACCAGCGTTCGCAGAATACCGTCGCCTTTGCCGTGCACGATCCGGAGTTCAGCGTAGCCCAGCATCAGGCCGTTGTTGATAAAATTGTCCAGTTCCACCATCGCTTCCTCGCCCCGCTGCCCACGGATGTCGAGGTTGAAGCTGAAGTTCATCATCTTCTCGTTCAGATCGATCCCCTGCATTTTGGGCCGGGCAGTTTCCCCAACGGCTTCGCGGTACACTTTGCGGCTAACTTTCTCCAGCCGGTTGAGTTTGATGGTTGATTTTAGGTCGCCAATCCGGATTTCGACGTCTTTTCCGCGCAACGCCAGCACCTCGCCAATCGTCGACTGACCTTTGATCTGCACGAAACTGCCCACGGCGATGGCCCCCGATTCGGGCAAAAACTCCTCCGGTTCGACCTTTTCCGGTTTTTTACGGACTTCCTCCACCAGCGTTTCCGGCTTCAGTTCTTTTTTATCGAACTGCTCAAGTTCCTGCCGAGCCAGCCGGGTCATGTCCCGCTCGGCTTTGTTTTCCTTGATTTCCCGAATGGTATTTTCAATCCGCTGATTGGCCTCCGCCACCAGGGCTTTGGCTTTTTGTTTGGCTTCGTTCAGCAGCCGTTTCTGGTCGTTGTCGAGCCGGGTTTTCAGGGCGTTGGTTTCGGCCAGTTGCTGGGCCAGTTTGCGCTGATTGATCCCGACTTCCATGTTTTTTTCGGCAAAAACCCGCTTCTCGATGTCCAGTTCTTTCAGCAGTTTTTCGAGGTTCACCTGCTGCGATCCCAGTTTTTCCTTGGCCCGGTCGATCAGCGGTTTGGGCAGGCCGATTTTCGAGGCAATCTCGAACGCAAACGAGCTACCGGGTCGGCCAATTTCGAGTTCGTAGAGCGGTTCGAGGTGTTCGCCGTCAAACCGCATCGCGCCGTTGACCAGCCCCGTTGTTTTGTCGGCAAAGAGTTTCAGGTTGGTGTAGTGCGTGTTCACAACACCGTAAGCACCCGATTTGGTCAGTTCTTCCAGAATGGCTTCGGCAATGGCCCCACCCAATCCGGGTTCGGTTCCGGTACCGAATTCATCGATCAGAAACAGCGTTTTGCGGTTTGCAAAGGTCACAAATGCCTTCATGCTGGTCAGGTGCGAGCTGTAGGTGCTGAGGTCGTTTTCGAGCGATTGCTCGTCGCCAATATCGATGAACAGATTCTGGAAAACACCCGCCGTGGAGCCTTCGATCACCGGAATGAGCAAACCGCTCTGAATCATGTATTGCAGCAAACCAATTGTCTTGAGGGCCACCGACTTCCCGCCCGCGTTGGGTCCCGAAATAATCAGAATCCGCTGGCCCGAATCGAGGAGCAGATTCAACGGAACCACTTTTTTACCCTGTTTCTGAAACGACAGATGCAGCAGCGGGTGCCGCGCCTGGAGCCAGTCGACCAGCGGCTGGTTAACGAGTTTCGGCATCCCGGCGTCGATTTGCAGGGCAAATTTGGCTTTGGCCCGGATGAAATCGATCAACCCCAAAAACGTAGTAGCGCGCTGTAATTCAGGCAGGTATGGACGAAGCAGGGCGGTCAGCTCGCGCAGGATGCGGGCTACTTCGCGCCGCTCTTCGTACTCCATCTCGCGGATTTCGTTGTTGGCATCGAAGACCTCCGCCGGTTCGATAAAAACCGTCTGCCCCGTGGCCGACTCGTCGTGGATGAAGCCCTTCAACCGCCGTTTGTGTTCTGCCGAAATCGGAATCACGACGCGACCGTTTCGGATCGTCATCGAAATATCATCCGGCATCCAGCCCTGCTGGCGGGCGTTTCGCATAATCCCGTCCAGCTTTTTGCGCAAACCCGCCTGCTCCGAGATGATGCGCCGGCGAATGGTGGCGAGTTCCGGTGAGGCATTATCGCGGACGTGGCCCCGGTCGTCGATGACGCGCTCGATGGCTTCGGTCAGCTTTTTGTCCACCGTGATGGCGTCGGCGAGTTCGTTCAGATACGGGTAAACTTCTTTTTCTTTACCAGCCAGAAACCGCAGGCACAACTGAATGGTCCGAAGTGTCAGTTTCAGGTCAAAAAACTCTTCTTCGGTGAGCATCATGCCCTCAATCCGGACTTTGGCGAGTTGCGGGCGAATGTCGAGATAGTTGGACGACGGAAATTCCGGTTCATACTGCACGATGGTCTTGAACTCGGCCACCTGCCGGAGCATTTTGTCGATTAGTTGGAAATTGTCGGAAAACCGGATTTTATCAACATACGACTGCCCCAGCGGGCTGATACAAGCCTGCCGCAGCAAGTCGCGGATTTTATCGAAACCTAATTTTTGTTCAAATGAATCGGGATAGAGCATTTGTTGTTCTTCTGGTTGTTACGTACCTGCGGCCGGAGCGTCGGGGGTACGTGAAATAACACCGGCGATGGAAAAGCAGTTCGATTCTTTTTTTCGTAAAAACCGCAAAACTACACATTGAACGGCAATTACCGGTTCAAAACCGGCTACCTTTCGTTCAATTACTGCATCTTAACACCCATGAATTCATTTAAATTGATCGAATGTCCCCGCGACGCGATGCAGGGCCTTCCCGGTTTTATTCCGACAACCGACAAAATCCGGTATCTGAACGCGCTGCTGCGGGTAGGGTTCGACACGCTCGATTTTGGAAGTTTCGTATCGCCCAAAGCCATTCCGCAGCTACGCGACACGGCGGAGGTGCTGGCAGGTCTGGATCTGAGCGAAACCCAAACGAAGTTACTCGCCATCATCGCCAACGTACGCGGGGCGGAGCAGGCGGTTTCGTTTCCCGAAATTCAGTACCTCGGTTTTCCGCTGTCGGTCTCCGAAACGTTTCAACTCCGCAACACCAACAAAACCATCGAACAGGCGTTTGCGGAGGTAGAAGCCATTCAGCACCTGTGCGCTGCCCACCAAAAGCAGTTGGTCGTTTATCTGTCAATGGGTTTTGGCAATCCGTATGGCGACCCGTACAATCCTGAACTAATTGGACAATTTACAGAACGGCTGATTCAGAGCGGCATCGAAATCATCGCGCCTTCGGATACCGTCGGTTCGTCGACACCCGAAAGCATTGAAACGTTGTTCCGGTATTTGCTGGCTACGTTTCCGGCCATTGAGTTTGGCGCCCACCTGCACGCCCGACCGGAACAGGTCACCGAAAAAGTGAAGGCGGCTTTGCGGGCGGGGGTTCGGCGCATCGACGGCGCCTTGCACGGCCTGGGCGGCTGCCCGATGGCTGCGGATGACCTGACCGGTAATCTACCGACGGAACATATCGTCTATTTGCTTGAAAAGGAAGGAATTGCAACCGGAATCGATCAAAACCGCCTGGCGGAAGCCCTGGTTTTATCCTCCGAAATTCTCAACACGCACGAACCGCCGGGCGGCCCCGTTTAGTGCGTAGATTCGTTACAGAAAAACCGCCTGCACCTCGTCCTTAACGGCTTTAAGCCCAGCCGCCGTGGGCTGGCTATTCTTCTGGATCACGATGTCAAAAATCCTTTTAGACAACTCCAGGGCGGGCGATTCGGGCGGAACTTGCCCCGCGGCTTCGTTGACAAGCATAATCACTTCATTCATGGCGTTCTGCACCTCTTCCCAGACGGCCTGACTCATGTAGATTTGTTGGGAGACGTTGTGATTGTACTCTTCCCGGATTTCGCGCAGCAGCAGTTGTTGCAGATCCAGCGCCACCGGGGCCTCACTGCTCAGCCGCAACAGCAGGTTGGCGGGCGTGATGCGTTCCAGAAACAGGGCCATTCGTTCGTAAGCCTGCAACCGCAGGGGCGTAACCTCGCTGGCATACCGGTTTTTCAGATCGACGCGTTGCTTTTCGGCTTCGCGTTCGAGCATCAGTTTGACGGTTACATACATTCCGTACAAAACCAGACCGGCCGGAACCAGTAATTTTACTAAATCAGGGATAAAATCCATACGTAATTTTCAAGCGTCGTTGATCGACTTTCCGTTATCCATCGCCGGGGGCTGTCCCGCGGACAGCGTTGCCAGACCGGTGGCGAAAGCCACACACTGAAAACTGGCAATGGGTGGCTATATTGTGGGGTAAAGTTTGTAAATTTCAGTCAGCAAACGGAATTTTTACTTAGTATGTTTATTGAAAGTATCAAAAATCCGGTTCGTTTGACGCCACAAGCCATTGATCAGATTCAGGAGACGTTCCGGGCCAACAAAATCCCGGACACCTATGGTTTGCGGGTTGGCATTCGGGGCGGAGGCTGTGGGTCATCGTGGGTGCTGGGTTTCGACCAGCCCGGCCAGTCGGATGAGGTATTCGACATCGATACCATTCGGGTGATTATCGACAAAAAACACCTGCTTTACGTGCTCGGGGTTGAAGTCGGGTACGAGAATACGGAAGCCGAACGCGGTTTCACCATTCAGAAACCGGAGCAGACCGTATCCGAACCCCAGTAATCGACCTGGGGAGTATGCCGGAAATTTTGGCATGATTTTGGGGTTATAGCAGGCAGGGAAAGCCTTTTCATCCATTTTTGTTGTGAGTATACTCAACAAGCATATCTTCCTGATTCTATCGATTCTGGCACTTGGGTTGTCAGTTTTCTTCTATTCCGTGCTGGAAAGGGGCGCAATCAGTGCGGCCCACGAACAGTATTTGCAGACAACCCAGGAACGGATTAAAAATGAACTGAACACCAGTTCGGAAGAACTCCAGGCCGTCGGCGAATTGCTTCGGGAGAAAACACCACCCACGTTTGCCGGCCTGAGCCGGGAAACGAAATATCCGTATTACATCTTCCGCAACAGACAGCTTCTCTACTGGTCTGACTACCGTTTTATCCCTGATTATCAACAACTAAAGAGCATTCTATACCCCCGGCTGATGTCGTTTCCGCAGGGCAAATATCTGGTCAGCAGGCAGTTTGTCAAGCAGGGTACGGATTCGCTGGAGGTGTTTTCGCTCGTCAATGTCTACCGGCATTACCAGACTGAAAATGGTTACCTGCGCTCGGGATACAACCCGGATCTGTTTTCGCTGACACCGCAGGAAATTTCGGTGGAAAAAAGCAGCATTTACGAAAGCATGTACGACCAGACGCCGGTGTTTCTGTTTTCGGTCATTCCTCCGCAAATGGAGGGCTATCAAAACCAGACGTCACCCGTCAACACGGTCATTCTGGCCCTGTTATCGGTCTTTTTCATGGGCATCTACCTCGTTCGCCGAACCCTGAATTTACGTCGAAGCCGGCATTATGGGGCGGGTTTTGTGATTCTGGCCCTGTATCTGATCGTTCTTCGGGCGGTGATGCTGTATTTTGGCGTTCCTTTTTTGTTTTTCGAAACCGATCTGTTCAATCCCGGCTATTTCGGTTCGTCGGTGGTGGCTCCTTCCCTGGGCGATCAATTGCTGAACTGCATCGTGATGGTCCTTCTGGCGTCGTATCTGGCCAGCACGTTTTACCGCACCCGCTCCTACTACTGGCTTCTGCGCCAGTCGGACGGGTTGAAGGCCGTCGTTTCGACCATCACGGTTGTTCTCAGTTATAGTGTCTTTTACTGTTGTTTCCACGAGCTGAATACCATCTACGAGAAGTCCGGTTTTACGCTCGATATTACGCTCAGTCTTTCGTTTTCCAGCTTAAAAATGGCCTGTCTGCTGGTTTTTATCGGCATTTCGACGGTTTTCTTTCTGCTTCAGTATGTTTTTTCCAGTCTGTTCATCCGCCTGAATCTAACCCTGTGGCGGGGCATGCTCTGGTTCCTGATAGGCACCATTCTGTCGGTCTTGCTTTTCTGGCAAGGCTCCACACCAATGCCCTGGATTTTAGCGATTCAGGGGGTTTATTTCATGGTGCTGTATGTGAGTCGTTTTCCGCGCGCGCTGTATTCATTCCGGTATAAAACCACCCTCTACCTGTTTTTTACGGCTTTTGTCTGCGCGTCGGTAGCAACGTATGTTGTTTACAATCAAGGACTTAAAAGAGACCTTGTCAACAAACGGGAATTTGGCAAACAGTTGCTGGTCGAAAATGATGCATTTGGCGAATTTCTGCTTAACAAGTCACGAACTGCCATTACGCAGGACGCCGAAATTCGGCGGGTAATGACCAGTGACACCCTGCTGCTGCGCGAACGAATCCAGCAGCGGGTCAAAAATGTTCACCTGGATAAGTATTTTGAACGGTATTCGATCGATGTTATGGTTTTCAACTCGGGTAATCCGCAGGCAGAAACCAATTACCGGAATTATGCCGAGCGTTTCCGGCAAGATCACTACCGAACCCAATACTCCGGTATTTATTTCATCAACGACGCCGGCAATAACTTCATCAAGCAATACGTCCAGTTTTTCGACTTCAAACTGGGTGAAAACCGGGTAGGGCATGTCGTGCTCGATCTGAAATTAACCCGAAATCAGCCCGGACGACTGGATCCCAGCCTGCTGACTGACAAAAAATTCATTCAGGCCCCCGAAACACAAATTTACAATTATGCCATTTACAGCCCCGGCAAGCGAATGCTGTACAATTCCGGGGAATACAACTACGACCGGAAGTTACCGGCATCCCTGCTGAGTGACGCTGTTTTGTTCGACCAGGGCGTATCACACGAAAACTACAAACACGTCGGTTTGCAGGATGAAAGCGGCCGGATTGTCGTCATCTCATCCCGAGACTACCCGATTCGCAACCTCTTTTCCAATTTCTCCTTTCTGTACCTGGTTCTGATTCTGTATATCCTGATTCTGATCCTGATTTATTCCATCCGGTTTGGCTTCTCCCGGTTTTATATTAATTACTCGACCAAAACACAACTCTACCTCAACGCAGCCTTCTTTTTGCCGTTGGTGCTCGTTGTCGCCATTACATTTGGCGTCATCAGTTCCAATTATGATGCGTATCAGCAAACCACGTACCTGACCAACGCCAAGAACATCAGTTCCAATTTCCGGGGCGACTGGACCAGCTTTTTACAGGGAACGACCAGCAAAGCGTATCTCGAAGAAGAATTGAAGAAAATCACGCAGGATGACGACATCGAGATCAGTATTTTCGACAAAAACGGAACTCTTTTCTGCTCGACCCAACCGCTGGTCTACGAAAGTGGGCATCTGTCGAAACGGGTCAATCCGGAAGCGTTTATCCACCTGGCTGAGGGGAAAGAAAACCAGGTTCTGCTCACCGAGTCGCTGGGAACGAAGCAATACCGCACGGCCTATGCCAGCATCAAATCCTACGACGGCGAGTTGCTGGGCATGCTGGGCGTATCGCATTTCAATTCCGAACCCGAACTCGAACACCAGATGATCGATGTCGTTTCCACGGCACTGAGCGTGTTTACGGGCCTGTTCATGGTCTTCCTGCTCGTTTCCTACTGGGCTTCCAACGTATTGACCAAACCGCTCAAAATCATCACGCAGAAAATCCGCAAAACCAACCTCGACCGGTTTAACGAGCCGCTGGACTGGAAATCGGACGATGAAATCGGGTTGCTGATTGGCGAATACAACCGGATGCTGGTGAAACTGGAAGAGAAAAAGCAGGCACTGTCGCAAAGCGAAAAACAGTCGGCCTGGCGGGAAATGGCCAAGCAGGTTGCCCACGAAATCAAGAATCCGCTGACGCCGATGAAGCTGACGCTTCAGCACCTGCAACGCACGCTGCAATCCGACAATCCGACGGCCCGGCGGGTGCTGCAACGGACGCTGGAAACGCTGCTCGACCAGATCGACAACCTGAGTGACATTGCCACGTCGTTCTCCGACTTTGCCAAAATGCCGTTGCCCAAAAATGAGTTGTTTGAGATCACGTCCGTAATCAATAAAGCCGCCGATCTATACGCCGACGATGGAAAAATTACGCTGATTCGGGACATTTCCCCGTATCCGGTGATGGTCATGGGCGATCGGCAACTGATTGGCCGCATTCTTACCAATTTGATTATCAACAGTGTACAATCCGTTTCGGCCGACCGGAAGCCGGTTATCAAACTACGGCTAACGGTTACCGACGATCACATCAATATTGAAATCAGTGACAACGGGGCAGGGGTTCCCGAAGCCATTCGCAGTAAAATTTTCCTACCCAACTTCAGCACGAAGGAGGGCGGCTCCGGCCTGGGGCTGGCCATTGCCAAACGCGGGATCGAACACGCCGGCGGCAGCATCTGGTTTGAAACCGCAACCGGAGAAGGAACCACCTTTTTTATCAGTTTACCCCACATTCCGCCCATCGGTACGGGTAGTGGGCTGAAAGGCGAAAGCATCGGGCTCAATTAACAACGCTGAACACACAGCAAAAAACCGCCTTTAGTTTTTCTCACTCGAAACGTCATCGTCAATCGTAACATGCTTCCAGTTCTCACCTGAACGAATGCGGTTCAGTTGGGTGTGGGTAATCCCAAACTGCTTGGCGATCATTTTCAGGCGGTTCTTCTCATTCTTCAATAGCTTTTTGATCATCTTCACCTTCGACTCCGTCAGTTTGTAATTCCGGGTCCGGCGCGGAATTTCGCGGTTCAGGATGTTCGGACTCGTGCGGTTGTGTTCAATCATTTCCTCTTTCGTTACCCACTTCAGGTTCTGAAAATGATTGTTTTTCTTGTCATGGTCGAGATGAATGACGTACTTCTGCTCCGGGCTTTCGCGGTTCAGAAACAGTTCGGCAATCAGTTTGTGAAAATACCGGTTGATCGTTTTTCCGCCGGTTCGGATGTTGAGCGAACGATAGCCCTGAATGATCGATCCGTTGATGAGCGTACCATCCTTCGGGTCGTTTTGAAAACTCTTCAGTCGGCCATAATTCGAAACTTCATAGCGGGGCGGGTTTTCAACTCCCTCAAAGTTGATCGCCACCCATTTCTCATTCCAGTAATTGCTGGTCCTTTTCTCAGGCATGTTTAGGCTAATTCGGTTAGTCATTGGGTATGTTTGTTGAATGAACAATTAACAAAGTAGATGGAAGATCCGGGAATGAATAGGGTTAAAAGTGCAATAATTCATCGAAATAGACAAGTTGAGAACAATTTAGTCAAACTTAATCGTTCCCACAAATTTTATTTTGTTTAATCTTTTTCACTTTTTGTTAAACAAATATAGGCGCATTTTTTGGTATAGCAAGTCGATCAGAAAAGTAACAATAGAGATGGAGTGGCCGGAATGGTATATACGCAACAGAGCCTGATTAGGATTTGAAATAGAAACTAAACTACCGTCCCGATAGTTTTTAGGAAAGAGTCGAATAAAAAAATGCAGTGATGAAAAACAAAACATTAGTTGTTGGGGCTTCCGAAAACCCGGAGCGCTATGCCAACAAGGCCGCCAATCGCCTGGTACAGCATGGCCATGCAATTGAATTACTCGGTTCACGGTCGGGAACGGTTCGGGGTAATCCCATTCGAACCGGGCAACCAGAATTGAACGATATTGATACGGTTACCCTGTACGTTTCAGCCAGAAACCAAACGGGGCTTTACGAATACATCAAAAAATTGAAACCCCGGCGGGTTATTTTTAATCCGGGAACGGAGAACCCGGCTTTTGAGAAAGACCTCCAACAGCAGGGCATCGAACCCATCGAAGCCTGTACGCTGGTGATGCTGGCCACGGGGCAGTATTGATTTTTTTAGAATAAAGAGGTGAGACAAGAGAATAAAGACAGTACGTTTTTTTGTCTTTATTCTCTTGTCTCACCTCTTTATTCTAAAAAAAATCACCACTTTATCAGCGCGGAAGCCCAGGTGAAACCGCTGCCGAAAGCTGCCAGACAAACCACGTCGCCGGGTTGAATACGGCCCTGTTCCCAGGCTTCAGTCAGCGCAATGGGGATGGATGCGGCCGTGGTGTTCCCAAACCGCTGAATGTTGTTGTACACTTTCTCGGCGGGTAGCTTCAGTTGTTGACGAACGTAGTCCGAAATGCGGATATTGGCCTGGTGGGGCACCAGCAATGCAATGTCTTCGGGGCCGTAACCGTTCGCTTTCAGTGCCTCATTAATCACTTCTGCAAACCGTACCGTGGCGTGTTTGAAAACCGCATTGCCGTTCATGACAACATCAAAACCGCCTTCGTCGACCATCTCTTTGGTGGCCGAGCGCGACGGACGGCTGCTGCCGGGGTCCCGAACGTAGAGGTCTTCGGCATATCGCCCATCCGCGTGCAGGTGGGTCGACAGAACGCGGTGTTCAGGGTCGTCGGTGGCCTGCAAAACGGCGGCTCCGGCGCCATCCCCGAAAATGACGGCCACGCCCCGGCCCTGATTGCTTTTGTTGATCCAGGTCGATTGAATTTCGGAACCCACCACCAGCACATTCTTGTACATGCCGGTTTTGATGAACTGGTCGGCAATGGAAAGAGCATACACAAAGCCCGAACACTGGTTGCGGATGTCGATAACGCCGATTCCCTCCAGCCCCAGTTCGCGCTGCATCAGGAAACCCGAGCCGGGAAAGAAATAGTCGGGCGTAATCGTCGCAAAGACAATCAACTCAATGTCAGCCGTTTGCAAACCCGCGCGGTCGATCGCCATGCGGGAAGCAGCCGCAGCCATGCTGGCGTTGGTGTCTTTGCCGTAGGTAAAATACCGCCGTTGCTCAATCCCGGTGCGTTCCCGAATCCACTCGTCCGACGTATCCATGTACTGCGTCAGATCCTGGTTCGTGACGACGTTTTCGGGGACGTAAAACCCCAGACCGGTGATGGTGGAATAGGTCATGAGAAGGGAAAGAGAGGCTGACTACACGCCCTGAATCGAAAACGTGTATTCTTCCATAATCAGGTTGGCAAGCAGTTGGCGGCAGGCCGTATCGACCGTTTCCTTCGCTTTTTCTTCCGACTCCGCTTCGACTTCCAGGCGGATGTGTTTGCCAATCCGGACGTCTCCCACCGAATCGATGTGGAGGTTGTGTAGTCCCAGTTTTACGGCTTTGCCCTGTGGATCCAGAATTTCCTTTTGGGGCATTATGTCAATTTCAGCAACGTATTTCATGTTTCAAGAAGATCAGCAGTGCGGGAATTTAGGAGTAAAAATTCAATCCGTCACGGCTTGTTTTTAGCAAAGTATGAGATCAAAATGTATAAAGCAATCACCAGCGGTACGGCTGCGAAGTGCAAAAATAACAACAGAAACGCCGATCCGATCAGAAAACTGAATTTTATGCGGTTTTCACGCCAGCCGAATGACTTGAATTTGAACGCCAGCAAGGGCAATTCGGCCACCATCATGAACGAAAAAACAATCAGAAGAAAGAGCGTGATGGGGTTTTGCCACAGAAAAGCAAACTGCGGCTGGTAGTAGGCCATGAGCGGAAAAGCCGCAATGAAAATGGTGTTGGCCGGAACCGGCAGGCCAATAAACTGGTCGGACTGGCGGGTGTCGATGTTGAAATTGGCGAGTCGCAAGGCGGCTAAAACCGCAATGGTGAAGGCCAGATACGACCAGTTCCCCATCCCCAGCGACCACAGGGCCTGATAAACCATCGTGGCCGGTAAAACGCCGAAGGTCACGACGTCGGCCAGCGAATCCAGTTCTTTTCCAAACGGCCCCGACGCATGAACCAGCCGGGCCACAAAACCGTCGCCAAAATCGAGTACTCCAGCCAGCAGAATAAGCCAGGCCGCCGTGTCGGAATGGCCGCGCAGGGTCATCACCAAACCGATACAACCGCACAGCAGGTTGCCGCAGGTCATGGCATTGGGTAGATGGCGAAGCAATTTCGTAATGGGTGTGATGGCTAAGTGAAACACGCTCGTCCGAAAACGATGGTGTAAAGCTACACGAGAGAGTTGTCAACTCAAATTTTGGCCGAAAGAAAAACGAATCGGTGGGTACGGTTTTCAGAAACCGGTCACATCGACATCTTGCTGATGCCTTCCTGCCGGCTGTTCTGGAAGAACGAAATCTGGAGGATCAGCCGGTGGGCAATCTGCTGCAGGGCTTCCTCGGTGAGAAATCCCTGGTGGGCCGTCAGCAACACCCGTGGGTGCGTCCGCAAGCGGTTTAGCAAGTCGTCGGTGATGGGCTGGCCGGAAAAATCCCGGTGAAACCACTTCTTCTCATTCGCATACACATCAGCCGCATACCCGGCCAACGCGTTGGCATCCAGCGCATCCAAAACCGCTGCGGTATCGACCAGACCACCCCGGCTGGAGTTGACCACAATGGCCGTCGGTTTCAGTTGCGACAAAGCCGGTGCGTCCAGAAGCTGGCGGGTTTGGGCGTTCAGGGGGCAGTGCAGCGAGATCACATCGGATTCGGCCAGAAGCGTTGGCAGGGCAACGTAGCGGACGCCCGCGTTGAGCAGCGGCTGATTCGGTTTGATATCGAAGGCGAGCACCCGACAGCCAAACCCCAGCATGATCTGGCAAAAAGCCTGACCAATATGCCCTGTACCGATTACCCCGACGGTTTTTCCGTGTAAATCCTGGCCCGTTAGTCCATTGATCGAAAAATTACCCTGCTGAACCCGTTCGTGTGCCTGCGGAATGTGCCGAACCAGCCCCATCAGCAGCGCAACAGCGTGTTCGGCAACGGAATAGGGCGAATAGCCCGGCACGTGTAAAACCGTTATGCCCAGTTCGTCAGCGGCTTCCAGATCAACGTTGTCCAGCCCCACGCAACGCATGGCGACCAACTGAATGCCCAGCGACCGGAGCGATTCCAGAACCGGTTTGCTCAAATCATCTTCCACGAATGCACAAACCGCTTCGTAACCGCTGGCCAGGTGACTGGTTTGCTCGGTCAGAATCTCGTCGATAAACGTGATGGTATGGTGCGCCTGGTACCGGATAAACCAGTCCCGTTCGTAAGCGGCTGTACTGAAAAAGGCGATTTTCATAACTCGTGGATTTTATGCAAAAGTACGGTAATTAGACCCGTCACCGCATGACTTTGATCACTTCGACGAATGATCATGATTGCCATAATCCCGGTTCATGAGGAAAGTCGTTCGCTTGGTTCAACTACCGGACGGGCTGCGATTTATTCCGACAAAGCCGCAAAATCTTCATCCGACAACACAATCCGGTCGGCTGCCAGATTCTCGTCCAGGTGATCGAGCGAGCTGGTTCCGGGAATTAGAAGGATATTGGACGAGCGTTTCAGTAACCACGCCAGGGCGATTTGTGCCGTTGTAGCCTCGTGTTTTTCCGCAATTTCCCGAATTTTGGCGGCCAGTTTCTTCGGCCCGGACGCCAGCGGATACCAGGGAATAAACGCCATGCCGCGTTGAATGGTGTAATCCAGAACCGCTTCCCACTTCCGGTTGCCAAGGTTATACAGGTTTTGGACCGATACGATCGGTAACACTTTTTCGGCGCGTTCAATCTCCTTGATGCCAACTTCCGACAAACCGACATGGCGAATTTTACCCGCCTGAACGGCTTCCACGACCGGCCCAAGGGTTTCTTCAACCGGGATGTCGGGGTCAAACCGATGGAGTTGCCAGAGATCGATGCGCTCCAGTTTCAGCCGCTGAAGGCTTCCTTCAATCGCCTGCCGGATGTGATCCGGGTCGCCGTTGATCACCCACTGATTGGGGCCGGTTCGGTCAAAACCGCCTTTGGTGGCAATGATGAGTCCTTGTTGATATGGATGCAGGGCATCGGCAATCAGTTTTTCATTGGTATGCGGGCCGTACGAATCCGCCGTATCGATAAAATTCACGCCCGTCTCCACGGCTTTTTGCAAAACCGCCTTTGCGGTTTCCCGGTTTGGCGCATCGCCCCACACCCCAAAACCGGTCAGTTGCATTCCGCCGTAACCCAACCGGTTGATTTCCAGGTCGCCCCCAATTTTAAAGGTCGAGGTTGCCTCTTCTGTTGTTTTGTTCATGGTATGGTTTGTTGATTCATTCCACCACAACACAAGATCAATCCGGTTCGCGTTCCAATTTGGGGCGAAAAATTAGTGTGTGACCCTTCCAACCAAATTAGAAAACCGGGAGTCCAACCAGGTAGTATCCTTCAATTTTCCCCAATCCAATGAAAAATACCTTACTCCCAACCTTGTTTCTCTTCGTATTCCTCACCAGTTGCCTAACAGACCCTTCGGTTGAACCCGACCGAATCACCGTGTGCCCACCACCCGCCGTCATCCTTAGCCGTGACAGCATTGCTGCCGGAAGCTATCTGGGCCTGACGATCAACGATGAGGCTGAAAAAGCGTATGCCGGTCTTCAAACCCTCCGGCAAACCGCGGGCGTCACCTTTTTAAACGTCGTCAGCAATAACACGTCGGACCTTGCGCAGTTGCGTGAGCGCCTTCCGCTCTACCAATACATTTTGCTGGATCAGAACCAGGGAACCGACTCCGGTGTCCAGATCACCATCGAAGCCAATCAGGTTAAAAGCATTTATCTGAACAGTGGCCGACAGCTCTCGCAGTGGCCTGCGAACTTACAAGCGGCCTCATCCATCCGGCTCGGAGACGCTACGGGCTCGCTGTATGCCAAGCTTGTTAAAATCAGAGCGGTTCGTGCGTATGCCAATAAATTTGAGCGCATCTCACTCCTGACAAAAAATCTCGCTGCGGCCTATGATCCAGCCATGCGCCAATCGCCACAGTGGTATTTCACCTATAATCCCGGCGCTGGCCTGATGGACGAAGTTCAGGTACATTTCAAGGACGGTAAGATCAGCTACATTTCCACGATTCGCTACAAAATGGATTGAAAGGCGGTTTTGTGGTAAAAGTCAGCCTCCTGATCGGAAAATACGCTCTCGATCAGGAGGCTGACTTTTTACCTGACAAATTTCAACACTTCGCCCACAAACCGGTCGGTTTCCGATATAAACGGTTCGTGGTACGACTGATCGAACGTCACAAACGTCGGCGCGGTTTTTGTCAGCAAATCCCGGGTTTCGTAGCCAATTTCGATGGGGACCACGCCGTCTTTTTTGCCCCAGAACAAGGCCACCGGAATCTGGATATTTTTCAGGAACGCGCTCCGGTCATATCCCCGAATGGTGGTTTCACCGTATTCCGTATACGCTTTCGGATGCGAGAACTGGGCCAGAGCGGTGTTGGGTGAGGCAAATAAATAATTGATGACAAACTTCTTATCGTCGTAAATCGAAACCGGATTGCCGTCCAGGTCGAGCATTCGTTTGTAGAGTTCGGGCCACTCGTAGGTTCCCAGATTCTCGGCGGTTACGGGCCGTGCCTGAACGTACTGCTCGATGGCGGTATTGTTTTGCCGACGGGCTTCCCGCAGCACCCACTCCCGCATCTGTACCAGCCAGCGGTAGGTCGAAAACGTGCCATTGACGGCGATCAACCCGCTGACCAGCTTCTGGTTGTCATTGGTCGTCAGAAATTGCCACGCCAGTTCCACGCCGAAACTATGCGCCACCAGATAAATTTGGGTGTTGGGATATTGCGCTTTCAACAGCTTCACAACGTAATACGCATCTTCGCCGAACTGCTCATAAGTCAACGTTTTGACATCCACTTTTCCCGACGACGACCCGGCAATCCGCTGGTCCCAATAGGCCACGGCCACGTCGTTTTCCAGTCCTTTGAGGTAATGACGGTAACACATGGCGCAGTCGCCGGGGCCGCCGTGTAGAAACAGCACCAGTTTGTTTGACGCCAGGTTGCCGCGCACCCATATGGGCATATCCGCGCCTTTGTGCCGTAAATAAAGCGTCCGGTCGGTCGTCGTTGCGTCGTCTTTTTCGCAGGCAACGAGCGAAACCGCCATCAATAGAAACAGGTATTTATAGATCGTTTTCATTTGTTTTTCAGGGGTTTGCGAATACCACATTCGATTCCAAAGCGCATCAGGCTTGACGCGTTGTAGGGCCGTTGCTGCATCAGGTTCAGCTTGGCATACCAGGCGAGTGAGCGGTTTTTCCGAATCGACAGATCGCGACCGAAACCGACCGAAACCGTCGGCAGATAGGCTCCACGACCGGCCATTTTGACCCGCCGAAAGCCGCCGTTTTCATCGACCTCGAAGGTTTTTCCCGCCAGAAAATACCGGAAATACGAGTTGGAAAGCCCGACTTCAAAGGTACCGCCCCGCCGACCCGTCCGCTGGTAGGCCAGTTCGGGCGAAAGGATGAGGCCCACGTGGTTGTCGGGATGATTGTAAACCGCCAGTCCGGGTGTCAACAGGAATTCTTTCCGCGCCGAATTGCGGACTTTAATGCGGGAAATGAGCGGGTATTCGTAGGCCACTTTTAGCCCGTAGTGGGTGACGGTTTCGCCGAAATAAGCCACCCGCAGTTGCTGGGCGCGGGCTTCCGGGCCGGACAGAGCAGCAAAAACTGCCAGGAGCAGGAGCCCAATCCTGGTGTAACGTTTCATGTTCATGGTATGGTGTTGTTTATCAGGCTGTAAAGGTCGCAGATTGGTTGCAGATGAAAGGTGTCAGAAGATGCAAAAAAACGATCAGAAGGCGACAGAAGTAGCCGATGGTTTGCTATAGGAGCAATGATGATGCTAATGAGTAGGATGGCAATTTTGCTATTAATCAAGTAAATTTTACCTTTGACTAAAAAAATACTTGATTGATGTTCGATCGGGCGCTTTCTTCAGCTATTCAGTCCTGCCTTTCAATCTTTCCTTCTGTCGCCGTGCTGGGTCCCCGACAGGTAGGCAAGACGACTTTAGTTAAAACGTTACTGACCCACTCCGCGAAAGAAGTGCTTTATCTTGATTTGGAGTACTTTGCCGATCAGCGTCGTTTACAACAGCCTGATCTTTTCTTCCAGGCTAACCAGGATAAATTGGTTGTATTGGATGAGATTCAGCGGATGCCCGAGCTATTCCCTTTATTACGCTCGATGATCGATCAGCACCGGATTCCGGGACGATTTGTGCTTTTGGGTTCTGCCTCGCCGGACCTCCTCAAGAATTCGTCGGAAACACTGGCCGGACGTATCATTTATCTGGAGCTTTCGCCCTTACACTTGCTGGAAGTTGAACCTGCGTATACCTACCGACAACACTGGCTTAAAGGTGGATTTCCGGATGCGCTGCAAGCACCCGATCAAAAGGCGTGGCATTTTTGGATGGAGAGCTTTATCCAGACTTATGTTCAGCGCGATTTGCCGCAATTAGGCCTAGCTGCCCAACCTGCCCTCATCCGTAATTTGCTGACGATGTTAGTAAATATACATGGCGGTTTGCTTAATTACAGTGATTTGTCCCGTTCATTGGATTTGTCAGTCAAAACTATTCAACAGTACATCGGGTTTCTGGAGAACGCCTATCTGATTCGACGGCTGGCACCTTACTTTATCAATATTGGAAAACGGCTGGTAAAAGCGCCTAAAATCTTTATTCGGGATAGCGGTTTGGTGCATGCACTGGCTGATATCAGCGATTACAACGCTTTAACCGGTAGCATTCTTTTGGGTGCGTCGTGGGAAGGCTACGTCGTTCAACAGATTATATCACGCATCCCAATGAACGTAACCCCCTATTATTATCGAACGCAAAACGGCGCCGAACTGGATTTGATTTTGGTAAAAGCCGGTAAGCCCGCGGTAGCTATTGAGATTCGCTATTCGAACGATCCATCCTTGAAACGGGGTAACACGGAGGCTCTTATTGATTTGCAAACGCCAGTCAATCTGGTGATTACTCCCGAAACAGAGGGCTATTGGTTACGAAAAGATGTAAAAGTGTGCAGTATTCAATCCGTTTGGTCAGAGTTAGCCAATGCGGGCATCCTGGAGTGACCACTCTTCTCCATTTCTATTTTAAAAGACTTTAAAACCCAGACCGATTATGCACCTGACCAAAGCAGACCTTGAAACCACCGAACGAATCAAACGTCTGAATATCATCAACTCCGTCACCGGCATCAAACCGGCCAACCTCATCGGATCGGTTTCGAACGAGGGCCAGTCCAATCTGGCCATTTTCAGTTCGGTGATTCATTTGGGGAGCAATCCCGCCCTGCTGGGGTTCATCCTGCGTCCCGATCGGGAAGCGGGTCAGCATACCTACGAAAACATTCTCGAAACCGGTTTTTACACCATCAACCACGTTCACGAATCGTTTGCGGAACAGGCGCATTACACCTCCGCCAAATTCAGACGATACGAGTCGGAGTTTGACAAATGCCGCTTTACGGAAGAATACCTTTCCGGTTTTAAAGCGCCTTTTGTAAAAGAAAGCAAGTTGAAACTGGGCCTGAAGTTTTTGCAGGGCATTCCGATTGAAGCCAACAACACGATGTTGATCATCGGCGAAATCGAGCAGTTGATCGTGCCGGACGACGCCGTCGATGAGCAGGGGCATATCGACCTCAGCCACGTTGACGATGTGGGCATTTCGGGCTTGAACAGCTATTACAAACTGGCCAAGTTCGCCCAGTTTCCGTATGCCCGCCCGCAGTCGCTGCCCGATTTTTCCGGAGAAAAGGAATAGATGAAAAAGCAGGATTTACCCACAAAAATCTGCGTGGTCTGTGGAAGGCCGTTTAGCTGGCGAAAAAAATGGGAAACCGTCTGGAGCGAGGTGAAATATTGCAGTGAACGATGCCGGCGAAACAAAAATACCGGGTTATAGAACGCTGCTCATTTAGCCATTCCAGGCAGCATCGGCGGTTTTACCCGATTTCTTCGCAATAGCCACCATTCCACAAAAATCAGATTCGGGATCCAGCACAACCAGGCGACAATGGGATACGCCATTGAAAACGGCAGTTGAAAAACCGCTAGTTCGACGGGTAAAATGATTCGGAGTGTCACCGCCGACAGGGTGGTGGCATAACTGCGCATCATCCATTCCTGATGGCTGCGAATCTGGCCCTGGCGAATCGCCCGGTAAGCGCGAAATGTCGTGTAAAACCAGGCGATGGCCAACCCCGCAAAACCCACAGCCGCCACCCAGCCCGTGCTGGCAAACCAGGCTGCGCAAAATGCGGCCACGCTCGCAATAAGGATGCTGAACACGTAGAGTTTTCCCAGTCGCCGGTGTAACCCGACCCGGCGCTGGCGGAGTTGGCGGGAAAATTGAAACGGCCCCAGGCTCAGCGCAACAGCACCCAGACCAACGTGTGTAAAAAAGACCGTTCGCCAGAACAGGTTGCCCAACGGCTTGCTGGTGAGAAAACCGGGTTGGTAGCCCGGCAGAAAATAGGCCAGGGCATAGAGTGCCACCCCGAAAATCAGGAAATACCCTATCCCGGTGGCAACCTTGCTGAAGAGCCTTTTCAGGCGCATTGTGTTTTCTAAAATTACGGGTGGCTGGTTCAAATTTGTCGGGTTGTGCTGGTTCAGATTTGCAATCTGAACCCCCTCTGTCGCGGATTTGCAATCCGCAGTAGGTGATAGATGCTGCGGATTACAAGTCCGCGACAGAGGGGATCGAGATTGCAAATCTCGATCAGCCGCCCATATGCGAATCGTTGTTGATGTACTCGAATTTGTGGTTCCAGACCAGGGCAATCTGCGTAGCGCGCTGGCGGGTTAGTTCGGCATTCGTTCCCTCAAAATGTTCCGTAAGCGTTTCTGAAAATAGCTTCAGCCACCGCTCAAAATGGTCGAGGGTCAGCGTATGTTGCTGATTGATGAGCAGATGGGGCCGAAACGGATGACCGTGGTAGGCATCGTTGCCCAGAATAATATTTTCCCAGAAGGCGTACATTTTGGGTAAATGCTTCGCCCAGTCGACGTGGGCGACATCGGTAAAAATGGGGCCGATGAAGTCGTCAGCCTGTACTTTTTCATAAAATGAATCCACCAAAAACCGGATGGCTTCCGGCGAATCCAGCGTTCGTTTGCTCATCAACTCCCGGTTTTATACGTTACTACGTTGAGAACACATTTTCGTAGACTTCCGGTTTAAACCCGAGCGCAATAATCTGATTTTCTGCTTCGATCAGCGGCCGGCGAATCACCGACGGCTTGTCGATCATCAGCGCAATGGCGTCTTCCATCCGGGTTGGTTTTTCGGCCTCGGGCAGTTTTTTCCAGGTTGTTCCGGCGCGGTTCACCAGTTCTTCCCACGGCTTTTGCGTCAGCCAGTGTTCAATCGTTTTCCGGTCGATGCCCTGTTTTTTGTAATCGTGAAACTGGTACGCAATGCCGTGTTCAGCCAGCCAGACGCGGGCTTTTTTCACGGTATCGCAATTCGGAATGGCGTAGAGGGTGTACATGAATGGCGTATATTGAGCCGCAAAAGTAGCGAATTTGCGGGTTGGAATCAGCGGTTTTGGAGCGTAGTTTGGCCGGGCGTCCCCCTTTCCGTTTGCCCGGCGGTGCTTACATTCTTTATACTCCTCTTTCGATCACGATAAAGAAACTCACGGACGAGTATTTACAACGTGAAACAAGCTTTGCCACCTGTCAGTTTGAGTTCCCAAACGAAGCGTTCCATCACAACATCCGGATTTATGGTTAACCGACTACCAACCTTGAAAAACCTGCTCCTCGTTCTGTTTCTGGGCGTCAGCTTTCTGACCCACGCTCAGCCAGCCACCGACGCCTTTCTGCCCGGTGACCTCCTGCCCGACGCCCCCGAGCTGGCCCCGCGCGGCCCCCACGCCGTCGGTGTTCGAACCTTAAAACTGATTCACACGGCGCAGGTCGATGTGCTGCATACCAAAGAAGGCAAAAGTCCGCTGTATGACCGGCCCTTAACGGTGGAAGTCTGGTATCCCGCCAAAATACCGGCGGGGAAACCGCAGCTCGTCACCTACGAAGACGCGCTGGGCCGCGCCAACGATCCCAAACGCCCGCTGGTGCCATTTACGTTTGGCGGCCGGGCCTTGCGCGAAGCTGAACCGGATGGATCTCAAGGAGCCTATCCGCTCGTTATTGTGTCACACGGGTATCCGGGGTCTCGGCTGTTGCTGACGTATCTGACAGAGAATCTGGCGTCGAAAGGCTACGTCGTGGTCGCCATCGGCCACACCGAATCGACCTATCAGGATCTGGCCGGTTTTCAGAGTACTTTGCTCAATCGCTCGCTCGACGACCTGTTTGTGCTGAACGAAATAGCGCGGCTGGGTGCTAAAACCGCCAAAAGTTTTCTGAGCGGTTTAGTAGACACCGACAATACCGCCCTGGTTGGCTACTCGATGGGTGGCTACGGCGCACTTAATGTGATGGGTGCCGGGTATAGCGCCCAGGCCGTCAAATTCTTCGGACAATTAGCGGGGGGCAGCACGGCCCT
Organism: Larkinella punicea; assembly: GCF_003334855.1. GTDB lineage: Bacteria > Bacteroidota > Bacteroidia > Cytophagales > Spirosomataceae > Larkinella > Larkinella punicea. Next base: position 87,011 of record NZ_QOWE01000024.1, on the reverse strand, counting down.
GCAAACCCGCACCCTGAGCGATCCCGGCTACAAAACCTCGATTGGTCCGCGCATCAAAGCCACGGTGGCGTTTGCGCCCTGGGGCATGGAGCGGGGCGTTTGGGATGCCGAAGGGCTGGCGGGTCTGACCGGGCCGACGCTGTTTGTCGCCGGCAGCAAAGACGACGTTTCGGGCTACGAGAAAGGCATCAAAGCCATTTACGACGGAGCCGTCAATGCCGACCGGTATTTGCTGACCTATGTCAACGCCCGGCACAACGTGGCCCCCAATCCGCCCCCGGCCGCCACGCTGAAACCCGGCCAGCCGCTCGACGATTACCAGCATTTTTCGGAACCGGCCTGGAACGAACGCCGGATCAATAACATCAATCAGCATTTTGTCACTGCCTTTCTGGGCATTCACCTCAAGAAACTTGATTACGCGAAGTACCTGAACCTGCCGGAAACCTCCACAACCGAACCGTGGGCGGGTTTCAAACCCCGGACGTCGGTGGGGCTGGAAATGCGGCATGCCAAGCCATAGGGCCGTTGCAATCCACGATAGATTAGGGCTTTGAATGAATTATTTCGTAATTTCGATGGTTCTGAGATAGCTAATTCACGTGCTCATGATTGAAAGACCCCTGACAGACTGGTTGCCTCTGACGATGAAAGAAGTCGAAAAAAGAGGCTGGGATGAAGTTGATATTGTGCTTGTTTCAGGGGACGCCTACGTAGACCACCCGGCGTTTGGAACCGCCGTGATTGGCCGCATCATGGAAAGTGAAGGCTTTCGGGTCGCCATTATTGCCCAACCCAACTGGAAAGACGACCTGCGCGATTTCCGGAAGTTTGGCAAGCCCAAATACTTCTTTGGCGTGACGGCGGGTTGTATGGATTCGATGGTCAACCACTATACGGCCAACAAACGCCTGCGCTCCAACGACTCCTACACGCCCGGCGGAGAAGCGGGTTTCCGACCCGACTATGCCACCATTGTGTATACCAAAATTCTGAAAGAAATCTACCCCGATGTGCCGGTTTTGCTCGGCGGCATCGAGGCTTCGTTGCGTCGGGTAACCCATTACGATTACTGGCAGGACAAGCTGATGCCGTCGATTCTGGTGGATGCCGGGGCCGATATGCTGGTGTACGGCATGGGCGAGCAACCCCTGCGTGAAATCCTGAAACTGGCGCGGCAGGGTGTGCCGTTTTCTTCGATGCGGAACATCAATCAGGTGGCTTTTCTGCACGATGCCAGGACTGAACTACAGGATTATAATGCGTGGAGTTCAGTTGAACTGGCGAGCCACGAGGTTTGTCTGGAAGATAAAATCAAGTACGCGGCCAACTTCAAAATTGTGGAGGTGGAGTCGAACAAGTGGCAGGCCAACCGGATTCTCCAGAAAGTCGGCGACCAGGTTCTGGTGATCAATCCGCCGTTCAAGACGATGGAAGAAGCCGAAATCGACCAGTCGTTCGATTTACCCTACACCCGCCTGCCGCACCCGAAATACAAAAAGCGGGGGCCGATTCCTTCCTACGAAATGATCAAGTTCTCGGTCAACATGCACCGGGGCTGTTTTGGCGGCTGTAGTTTCTGCACCATTTCGGCGCACCAGGGCAAGTTTGTTGCTTCCCGGAGCGAAAAGTCGGTTCTGAAAGAAGTCGAAGAAATTACGAAGCATCCCGAGTTCAAAGGATACATTTCGGATTTGGGCGGGCCATCGGCCAACATGTACAAGATGAAGGGCAAAGACGAGTCGATCTGCGCCCGGTGCCAGAGCCCGAGTTGCATTCACCCGGTGATTTGTTCGAACCTCGATACGTCGCACAAGCCGATGACGGAGCTGTATCGCAAAGTCGACGCCCACCCCGCCATCAAAAAGGCCTTTGTGGGTTCGGGCGTACGCTACGATTTGCTGGTCGATGATTTTAATAAAAACAATCAGGATGGCAACCACGACGAATACATGGAGCAACTCGTTACGCGCCACGTGTCGGGTCGGTTGAAGGTTGCCCCCGAGCACACGTCCGACGATACGCTGCGGGTGATGCGAAAACCGTCGTTCAAGTATTTCAAACTCTTTAAGGAGAAATACGACAAGATTCAGGAAAAATTCAACCTCAAGCAGCCACTGATTCCCTACTTCATTTCGTCGCACCCCGGCTGCGAGGAACAGGATATGGCCAACCTGGCGGCAGAAACCAAAGACCTCGGCTTCCAACTCGAACAGGTTCAGGACTTTACGCCCACACCGATGACGGTGGCCGAAGTGATCTATTATTCCGGGGTTCATCCCTACACGCTGAAACCGGTGAAAACCGCGAAAACCCGGGAAGAAAAAAAGAACCAGAATAACTATTTCTTTTGGTACAAACCGGAATACAAAAACTGGATTCGCGACCGGCTGACCAAACTCAACCGCCCGGATTTGCTCGAACGGCTTTTGGGAAGTGCCAAAAAGGAAAGTACCAACAAGTATACCGGGAATTACAACGGGCGGAAGCGGAAGTAAAACGGTTTTGAGGCTTCTAGCCATTTGAATAACCCCTAAATCCCCTAAAGGGGACTTGGACACCGCTCACTTATGACGCGAAAAGTCCCCTTCAGGGGATTAGGGGTCTATCTCAAATCAACGCTATGATCATTGGGGAAATCGTCGCCACTCCAGATGCGCTGTGAACTCCATTTGACCGGCGCATCGGCCCAGAACGGGTCGGAATCGGGCAAACCGAGCGGCAGAAAAAGGGCGGTGCAGAGGTACGGACTGCCCTGGTTGTTGTAAACGTCGGCAATGTCGGGTTGTGATCCATACAAACCGAGGGTCAGCCAGCCGTTGCGGTAAGTCGAAGGGCTCTCCAGCGTTTTTGTCAAAACCGCCGTCAGGGCACCGCGAACCTGGGCCGGTTTCAGTTGTTCGGGCAGGGCTTTGCGCCAGGCCATGTCTGCGAGGTGGTGAAAAGCCGCTCCCCGATAAATGATCGAACGGCCCGTTGCGGGAAAGGTGCCATCCGAATTGATCAATCGCTCCTGAATCACGGCATAGCGTTCATTGCGCTTCTTTATTTTCAGCGTCATGTCTTTGTACGACCCGTTTTTCCCGTTGATAATCCCGGTAATGGTGGCCAGATAGGGCTGCATGACGTAGCTGTTGTAGTAGTCGAACGCAAAGTGCGTGCCGTCGGAATACATCCCATCCCCCACATACCACTGCTCCAGTTGTTGCAGGGCATAATCGACGCGCATGGGGTCCCATTCGTAGCCGTATTTACAAAAAAAAGCTTCGGTCATCGCCGAAAAAAGCAGCCAGTTCGAGAAACCGGGGCGGTATCGGCGGGTTGTTTTAAATCCGTTGACCAGTCGATTTCTAGTGGTTACATCCAGATTTTCCCAGAGCCAGGGCGCCCTTACGAACGCAAAAGCCAGAAACGAAGCATCGACGAGTTGCTGGGCGGCCACATCGAACCGCATGTAATCGTTCTTCGTCGAATCCAGCGCGTTCGACAGCCCTTGCAATGTCCACTGCCGGTATTGGTTGCGCAGGGCCACCTCTTCCGCCGTTCCACCTTCCCCTTGCAGCCAGGGTGCCATGCCGCTCAGCACCCGACCCAGCACTTCCAGATACTGCACCTGAATCCGCTGCGCCTTGTTGTCGACCCGTTGGGAGGTGATCTGGGGCATCACAAGGCGGAGGCTGTCGTGCGCCAGACTCCGCAAAACCGGGCGAACCATTTTGTCCATTTCGGCCAGCCAGCGCTGACGATCAGTCAGCAACGGGGCTTTTTTAACAACGGTTTTTTTCTGCGCAAAACCAGGATTGGCTATCGTCGCCAGCAGCAGCCACAGGACAAGACAGGTAGCGGTGTTTGTTTTCATAGGGAGGATGCTAAAGGAATGATACCGGGATTGTGCAGGCCGGGAAATTACAAAACCTGGCGTTGTCAGCACCAGACGAAACAAGCGAAATAGAAATAGAAATAAAAATAGACCTGTCAGGTTTTTGAAACCTGACAGGTCTATTTTTATTTCTATTTCTATTTCGCTTTCGCTTTACCCTAACAATTAACCCAGTTTCACTTTCAGATTCTGATCCAGTGCTTCCAGGAAATCTTCGGTATTGAGGTAGTGTTCGCCAGCGACGAGTTTGGTGCCGCTCGGGAACGCCGACAACGCCAGATCTTTCGTCATTTTTCCGCTTTCAACGGTTTCGACACACACTTCTTCCAGGGCCAGGCTGAAGTCGATCAGCGCCTGGTTGCCGTCCAGTTTACCCCGGAAAGCCAGACCGCGCGTCCAGGCAAAGATCGAAGCAATCGGGTTGGTCGAAGTCGGGTTGCCTTTCTGGTGTTCGCGGTAGTGGCGCGTTACCGTTCCGTGAGCCGCTTCCGCTTCCATCGTTTTGCCGTCGGGCGTCACCAGCACGGACGTCATCAAACCGAGTGATCCGAAACCCTGGGCTACGGTATCCGACTGAACGTCGCCATCGTAGTTCTTACAGGCCCACACAAAGTTACCTTCCCATTTCAGGGCCGATGCCACCATGTCGTCGATCAGGCGGTGTTCGTAGTGAACGCCTTTCGCCTTGAATTCAGCTTCGTAAATTTCCTGGAAAATATCCTTGAAACGTCCGTCGTATTTTTTCAGGATCGTGTTTTTGGTCGACAGGTACAGCGGCCAGTTTTTCTGCAACGCCATGTTGAAACACGCATGGGCAAAACCCCGGATGGACTCGTCCACGTTGTACATGCCCATGGCCACACCCGGCCCCTGGAACTGGTACACTTCGTATTCCTGCACGGTTCCGTCTTCGCCTTCGAACTTCATCGTCAGCTTGCCTTTGCCCGGCACCAGAAAATCCGTCGCCCGGTATTGGTCACCGAATGCGTGCCGACCAACAATAATCGGGGCCGTCCAGTTGGTAACCAGACGCGGCACGTTTTTGATCACGATGGGTTCGCGGAAAACCGTACCGTCCAGAATGTTCCGGATGGTGCCGTTCGGCGATTTCCACATTTGTTTCAGATTGAATTCTTTGACACGGTCTTCGTCGGGCGTGATGGTGGCGCATTTGATACCGACACCGTATTCTTTGATGGCATTGGCGGCATCGATCGTCACCTGGTCGTTGGTCTCATCGCGGTATTCAACGCCCAGATCGTAGTATTTAATGTCAACATCGATGTAGGGTAGGATGAGTTTGTCTTTGATAAACTTCCAGATAATTCGGGTCATTTCGTCACCATCCAGTTCGACAACCGGATTTGCCACTTTAATTTTCTCCATTTGTTTTCTATCAATCAAGTGAAACGATACAGGAAATCAGCCGCAAAGGTAACAATTCTGCCAATACCGGGAAATGAAAGCGGAGGAATAGAATGGGGAACTGAGCAGACGGACGGAATTACGAAAGAAGCTACCAAAGCCAGCCGATTGGATAGCCAGTAATAAATCCGTTAATGTCAATCACCAAAGTCGTCCAACGGCTTATCAAAATCGGGCGACATTTCGAATTGCCCCCTGGCACTACCAAAAACCGGCCTTTTCCCGGGCTGGTTACCCTGGGCTTGCTTCGCAATTAGAAAATCAATAAAATCCTCTACCTCAGCTTGATAAGAAGCAGATAGCGCTTGCAGCTTGTTATATACCTCCCAATAGTTTAGCATAGAAAACCCGGAAAATTATTTCGTATTTTATCCAGAAGCCGATACGTGTTTGCGATTGAATACTAAAAGCAGTCAATTCGAGCAACCGTATTCATAACGATAGTAGATGGGCTGCTCCAACTCTTTATTCGTGAGTTTATCCAATTTATGAATCAAAACCTGCGTGGGATAACCTGCTGAATTATAGTCATACGTATACCTGACTTCTACATGTCCCACCAATACACTCCCGTCATAGGTTAACCTGGTCTCCTTAAGGCGATTATTTCGTTTTTTCCCAAACGAAAAAAAACCGGCCGGAAATCCTTTAAAATCAGCATAAGAAATGTCTACAGGCGGTGTCTTTTTAGTGTCGTAGTCAATGGTAATCCGGGTTAATGATTTATTCTCAATCTCTACCACCCGTTTCTGTTCAATCAGGATTTCGTTGCCCTTTTCATCGAAGGTACTTTCCCAATAGCCATAGAAAGAATCAGGGGTAGCAGCTTTGTAGCCCCCTTCTATCGCATTAAGCTGTTTACCATCAACAAGCGAACTGCTGAAGTTACATCTTCCCTGCAAACAACTGTACCTATCAATTCGCTTTTTAGGATCATCGTACTCAAATTTCCACTCTAATTCTCCGTTTTTAACCATGCTTTTTATCCGTCCCTGATTATCGTATTCGTAAATATGATGTTCCAGTAACCTATCCGGTGTATCATAAAATGGCGTATAATTGACGTAAACCGTTTCTTCGATCAACAAATCATCGGTATTATAGACATAAATAGTCTTCTTGGTATCGAGCAGAAAGGTTTCATCTCGGAATGATTCTTCTTTCCGTTGCACCAGCCGACAGTACTGATCGAAGTAATGCGTTATTTTCGTTTCATTGGTGTAGTTACCATAAGCTTGACGAACGGAAGATGTTCGAAGAATTGAGCCAATATTGGTTGGCAAAACAAATTTTTCTTTCTGACAACCCAGTGTGAACAAGAATAAAAGCATGAAATAGAACAAAGGCTTCATAAAAGAACAATTTTTATGAACACACCGGTTACCTGATCATAAATATGTAACCGTTTGTCCGTATATTTAACAGGTTTTTACTCTAATCTTAGAATAAAATTTGGCCTAAATTATGAAAAACTTTACAAAAATCATGATTTTGCTGGCATTAGTTCCTTCGCTGCTGGTAGCACAATCGAAAAAAGCCAAGGCTCCCGACAAACTGGAGCGCCTGAAACAGGAAGCCGTCGCCGACATCGACAAGCGGAAAGACCAGGCGCAGCAAATCAACGACATGCTTTTCAGCTTTTCGGAACTCGGTTTTCAGGAAGAAGAAACGTTCAAGTACCTGACGACTTTGCTCGAAAAAGAAGGATTTAAGGTACAGAAAGGAATTGCCAACATGCCGACGGCCTGGATTGCGACCTGGGGAAGCGGCAAACCCGTGATCGCCATCGGTTCCGACGTCGACTGTATTCCGAAAGCCAGCCAGAAACCGGGGGTGGCCTACCACGACCCGCTGGTCGAAGGCGCACCGGGTCACGGCGAAGGCCACAATTCCGGTCAGGCCCTGAACATCGTTGCAGCCCTGGCCGTGAAGCAACTGATGGAACGGGAAAAAATACCGGGTACGCTGATGCTCTGGCCGGGGGTTGCCGAGGAACTGGTGGGTGCCAAAGCCTTCTACGTCCGCGACGGTTATTTCAAAGATGTGGATGCCTGTATTTTTACGCACGTCGGCAACAACCTCGGCGTTTCACACGGCGATGCGGGAAACAACGGGCTGGTGTCGGTAAAATTTACGTTTGAAGGACAGGCGGCTCACGCAGCCGGCGCACCCTGGCGGGGCAAAAGTGCACTGGATGCCGTCGAACTGATGAACATCGGCTGGAACTTCCGGCGCGAACACCTCGAACTGACCCAACGGTCGCACTACGTCATTTCCGACGGCGGTGACCAGCCCAACGTGGTGCCCTCGAAAGCCGCCGTCTGGTATTATTTCCGCGAGCGGTCGTATCCCAAAATCAAGAAACTTTACGAAACCGGTGTCAAAATTGCGGAAGGTGCGGCCTTGATGACCGATACCAAGTTTACCTACGAAATTCTGGGATCGGCCTGGCCGGGGCACTTCAACAAACCGATTGCCGAAGCCATGGATGCCAACATCCGGAAAGTAGGGTTGCCGGTTTGGTCGGAGGAAGACCAGATGCTGGCCAAAGCGTCGCAGAAGGAATTGCAGGCCCCGAAAGTGGAAGGACTGGCGATGAAACTGGACAGCATGAAATCGCCCTCGGCACCAACTGCCATGATGGGCGGGCAGGTGATGACATCCATGGGTGGAGGCTCCGACGACATCGCCGACATTTCGTGGTCGTTGCCGACGGTCGTGTTGCGGTATCCGTCCAACATTCCGGGGTTGCCAGGCCACCACTGGTCGAACGCCATTTCAATGGCCACGCCGATTGCCCACAAGGGCGTCGTAGCCGGTGCCAAAGCCGAGGCCATGACGCTGCTGGACATGTTGCTGAAGCCCGAAATCATCAAAAATGCCTGGGACTATTACACGAAGGAACAAACCAAAGAGATCAAATACACGCCCCTCATTTCGCCCAAAGAATACCCGGCGGTGTATCTGAACAAGGAGATCATGACGAAATTCAAGCCGGAATTGAAGAAGTATTACTACGATCCGACCAAATACAAAACCTACCTGGAGCAGTTGGGCATCAAATACCCTACCCTGCGCGACGACCAGCGAGCGGAATTGATGAAGGAAAAAGAATCGAAAGGAAAGTAACCGGCAATGACGGAAATCGATTTACTAGGATATGCCCTGAACCAGTTTGCGGGAATGGACGAGGAAGCCTTTGCCTTGTCCATTCCCTATTGGCAAAAGAAACATTACCGGAAAGGCGAGTTTTACAATGAATACAAGAATGTCTGTAAACACCTCGGTTTCATTCTGGACGGGGTTTTCAGAACGTATTATGTGAATGAAGAAACCGCTGAAGAAAAGAACGTTTTCTTCTTCACGCAGAACCAGATCGTCGTTTCCTACAAGAGTTTTGTCAACCAGACGCCCTGCAATTATTACACGGAGTCGATGGTCGATTCCACCATTCTGTACATTCACATCAACCACATGAACCAGCTCTACGCACAATCCCAACCGTGGGAGCATTTTGGAAGGCTGGTGGCCGAGCGGGCGTTTAACCTGGCGATGGACCGTGCGGAGGATTTTCTCTTTAAAACAGCGGAACAACGGTATCTGGAACTGATTGAACAGCATCCCGATCTCTACAACGCGATCCCGCTCTACCACATTTCTTCGTACCTCGGGATTCAGGGACCGTCGCTGAGCCGCATTCGCAAAAGAATGGTCGGGCGTTGAGAACGAGGAGAGTAGCCAGTATGCTGAATCAATTCATTGCGTATTGGAAATCAATGCGCGGGTTTTTATCCGGGACACATGGGACGCATCCGGATCTGGAATAAAGTACTCGTGTTCGTCGACCCATTCCGCCGATTGAACAATACCGGCCGTTATACCCAGCCCTGCCGCAATCAGGCCGCTAAGAATACTCAGGATACCACTACCAGCGATAGAAGCCAGAACGAAAAAGAGGGCCAGGGCGGCCAAAGCAAGGGTTGGTTTTCTCATGGCAATAAGCAAGGTTGGTGGTGTGAATGTCCGTCTCTCGGCTTTCTATAAGGTTGGACGAAGGAAGTTGGAAGAAGTCACGTATTCCGGTAAAAAATTTGGGTTGTTTGCTCCGAAAAGTTTTTTTCGCCCGGTTTCGCTTTCTTAACCCGGGTTAAAAATATTGGTCGCGATCCTGCCGAATTTTGTCCTGTTCAAATCGCTGAACGACAAACGAAAACATACCTTCTAAACGATACGATCATGAAAGCCAGTAAAACCAAAACCGTTCTGTTTGTTACCGGAGCCTTCGTCGCCAACAGTGGTTGGGCTGAATGGAAAGCCTATTTTGAAAGCCAAGGCTACAAAACCCTCGCCCCCGCCTGGCCCTACAAAAACGGCACGGCAGCCGAATTGAGAAACCGCCAGCCAAACGACACCGACCTGGCCGCCCTGACCCTGGGCGAACTCGTTGACCACTACGCGGCTATTGCCAAAAGCCTGCCCGAAAAACCGATCATCATCGGACACTCGCTGGGCGGTTTGATCACGCAGATTCTGGTGAGCCGCGATCTGGCGGCTGCCGCCGTCGCCATCCACTCCGTGCCTCCACAAGGTGTTTTTCCCTACGAATTTTCGTTTCTGAAAGCCGGCTGGAAAGCCCTCGGGTTGTTTACCTCGCTCAAGAAAACCTACCTGATGTCTTTCAAAGACTGGCAATACGCTTTCGTGAATAACATGCCGCTGGCCGAGCAACAAAAGGCGTACGATGAAAACACGATTCCGGAATCAAAAACCGTCGCCCGCGGGGGGCTGACCAGTGCCGCCAAAGTGGATTTTGCCAAACCGCACGTCCCCCTCCTGCTCACCTCCGGCGAGATCGACAACATCATCCCGGCCCATTTGAACTACCGGAATTTCAAAGCGTATAAGGGGAACGGTTCGGTGCTGGATTACAAGGAATTTCCGGGGCGCAACCACTACGTGCTGGGACAGTCGACCTGGAAGGAAGACGCCGATTATATCCTGAACTGGCTCGCCAAACACGCCTGATAGCCTAATGCCCGCTGCCTATTCTCATCAAGTACCGAAGCCGTCTACATTGTTGTTGAACGATAGTTCGACAGATTTTTTTTAGGAATTTGTCAAATAAATCAGTTAATTCTATTGCGATACGATAGCTGATAAGATAGTATTGCTGAATGGAACACGTTTAGGAATTGAAAAAAGAAAAATTTTCGGCATGGAACAACTGGATGAAATCGACAAAAAACTGCTGCGGCTTTTGCAGGAAGACGCAAAGCTGACCACCAAAGAACTGGCGTCTCAACTGGGTTTAACCCTCTCACCGGTTTACGAACGGATCAAACGGCTGGAAGGTCTCGGTTTTATCAAACAGTACGTAGCCGTTTTGGATAAAAACCTGCTGGGGCAACCGATTACCACGTTTTGCCAAGTGTCGATGCGGTATCATGACAAAGCCTTCATCAACAAGTTTGAAGAAGAGATCAAAAAACTGGTTGAAGTGCAGGAGTGTTACCACATGGCCGGACAGGTCGACTTTCTGCTGAAAATCCACGTCGGCAGTTTAGACGAGTACCACAACTTCGTAAAATACAAACTATCTGAAATTGAGAACATTGGCACCCTGAACAGCACGTTTGTGCTGAAAGAAATCAAACGTAACCTGGGCTACCCGATTCATTGAGTGTCGATGCGGGGCAATGACCAGCCTTTCCGGATGGCCAATAGCCGAATTCGGGCCAATGCGTTTTTGCCCGGCGGGAAATACCACCAGATCGGCTTTATGATGCCGAATCGGTTTCGGTATTCAGCCAGACGACTTTTTGTTCCGACTGGTGTTCCTGCCCGATAATGTCCCGGTAGAGTTCGGGTCGACGGGCCAGTTTATAGCGATAACCGCCCGCCCGCGTCAGCTTTTCCGGGGTGCAAAGCGCCATCGCCAGGTCATTGCCGAGCGTCCGGCATTCGGCCAGCACATCGCCAAAGGGGTCGATGATCATCGAGCAGCCGTTTTTGAGCTGATCGTCGTCCATGCCAATCGGGTTGGAAAAAACCACGTAAATGCCGTTGTCGTAGGCCCGGGCCGGGAGCCACTTCATCAACCAGGAACGGCCTTTCATGCCGTCGAATTCCAGCCGCAGCGAGGTTGGGTCCTGCTCCCGGTTTTCCCAGAGCGCCGGATCGACAAAACCGGCACCGGGGCGGGTCGAGGGCGTGCCCATCGTGACGTGCGGCATGAAAATGATGTCGGCCCCCAGCAGGGTGGTGGCCCGGACGTTCTCGATGATGTTGTTATCGTAACAGATCAAAATGCCACATTTCCAGCCCTTAATCTCAAAAACGACGTATTGATCACCCGGCAACAAATGGGGATTGATGAAAGGATGGAGTTTGCGGTATTTGGCAACCAGCCCGTTTTCATCGACGCACACGTACGGTTTATACAGGCGGTTTTGGTCGTCTTTTTCAAACAAACCGGCCAGAACCACAATCTGGTGTTCGCGGGCAATTTCGGTCAGCGCCCGAACGCTGTCACCGTCCGGTACGGGTTCGGCCAGTTCCAGCATTTGTTCCCGCGACAGGTGCCGGGCGTGGGTATAACCGGTAATCGAGCATTCATGAAAAGCAATGACATCGGCACCCTGTTGAGCGGCCTGTGCGGCTAACTGGCGGATGATCGAAAGGTTGTAGGCCTTATCACCGTTGCGGTGTTCAAACTGGGCGGTGGCAATGCGAAGCGGTTCCATCCCGCAAAAGTAAAACGAGAATCATATTTCGGCTAATGAATACCGCCCCGGTTTATCAGAATTCAAGAAATAACCGTTCGGTTTGTTGCCCCTTTAGGGGCTCCACAGCGTAGCGTCGGTAGTCAACCCGGTTTTTCACGTTTTAGTGTGCCGTGAGGTGCACGACCACCATCTCGCTAAAAATAGTTGCGTGCCTATCGGCACGCGGAATCGTGAAAAACCGGATTGACTACCGACGCTGCGCTGTTCAATCCCTCCGGGATTTTTGGATTTAATAATCCCGGAGGGATAACCCATGTTGTAGCGGTGGGGTTTAGCCCCTTGATTAACCGTGGGCGGTTTTGTTCACCCCAATCCAACGACAAACGTCTACGGCTTGGCCGCTTCCTGCACCAGCTTCTGCTGCAGCCACGTCAGGTTAAACCGGTAATGAATGCTGCTGCTGATCAGATGAATCAGATTGTCAGGGGTTTGGGTGAGAGCCAGATAGCCGCGTGGTTCGGCATTGGTTGCGTTCATTTCAAACGCGCCCGTCCAGGCTCCGCCGTTGAGGTAGCGGTATTTTCCGTCGGTTAACAGCTTCTTCACCGGCCAGGTTTTGCCTTCGTCGAACGAAAGAGCCGCATACATGCCGTAGCCTTTGAACGGCTTTCCGCTGGCGTCAGTAAACACCATGCCTTTCTTTGTTTCGTCGGGTTCTTCGGGGTGGTGCGTAAACGCAATCAGCATCAGTGGCCCTTCGTTCAGCCGGTAGAAAATCAGCCGCTGCCCGCCCCCAATTGGCGGAAATTCCGAGGGCGAATACGTCCAGGTTTTGCCCATGTCCTTCGATACGCTCATCGGCATTTTTGCAACGCCATCGGCACCGGAAACGTTATCGTTGCGACCAAACGCCATCAAGCTACCGTCTTTCAACTGCGTTACCCCCGCATGAATCCCGGCAATCAGTCCGCCGGAAGCGCCGGTTTTGTAGTCCGGTTTTTGCGGGTCGGTATACGGTGCTACCCAGGTTTTGCCGCCATCCTTGCTGACGTGCACCGCCGTTCCGCCCGACGAACTGGGATCAGCATCACAGGCCTGCACCAGCCATCCTTCTTTCGTCTGAAACAGCCCGGCAATTACCTGATGCCGCTTTTCGTGTTCCGGAGCCACCAGTTGCGGGGCCGACCATGTGGCGCCGTTGTCGCGGCTGATGCGCAAAACCATCGCCAGATTCTGCCAGTCTCCGCTGGCTTCGACGCCGTTCATGTGATAGATCGTTCCTTTTCCGTCGTGAAAAAGTGAGCTGCCCGTCATGTTGCGATCCGGCACTTTGAAAAATTCGGAAGGCGCATCCCAGCGCGTCTGACCGGCGCGCAACCGACTGGCCACCACCGTCATTTCACGCCCGGATTCCTTCTCGGTCGAGAACCAGATCGCCAGCAGATCGCCGTTCGGACACCAGCTCAGGGCGGGTTGGTGGTTGTGCGAATAATACGTCACCCCGGCATCACAAGCCGGTTTGTTGGCATAGCGAATCGGTTCCAGAAAAACCGGCTGTGAGGGCGACACGGTTTTCCACGAAAACGGTTTTTGGGAAACTTTCTGCGCGTTGGCTTTGGACGGCAGGGCCGGAAGCGGCTGGCTGACCGGTTTTTCGGCCTGTACGACCCGAAAGCCCACCAGCCAGTGTCTGTCGTCGGGAATCATGCCCAGACGGTTGGTTGCCCGTAAATAATTCATCGGAGTGCCGTGGCTTCCTCCGCGTGTGACGCGAAACAAACCGACAGCCCGGCCCACGGGGTCGCGCTGTTCGGCGGCTTCGTAGGGGCCATACCAGTCCGAGCACCACTCTTCGACGTTGCCGTGCAGATCCTGCAAGCCCCATGGGTTTGCAGGATTCTGTCCCACTTTCAACGAGACTACCACCGGCGTGCGGTCGGTTTTCTGGCTTTTCTGGTAGCTGTTGGGTAAAAACCGGCCCGTCGAAAAATCGGTCACGGTGCCGGCATGACAGGCGTATTCCCACTCGGCCTCAGTCGGAAGCCGATACGGTTTGCCTTCTTTTTTGCTCAGCCAGTCGCAAAAAGCCACGGCTTCGGCGTAGTTCACGAACACAACGGCTTCGTCATCTTCTTTAGAAAAACCGGCTTTGCCCCGCAGCTTTTTGTGTTCGGGGTCGAACGCTTCGTATTGCGCATTGGTCACCTCGGTGGCTGCCATCCGGAACGGTTTGCTGATCGTCACGCGGTGTACCGGTGCTTCATCAGCGTTTTCGCCTTCGCCTTCCGACCCCATGTAGTACCGCCCGGCAGGAATGGTCACCAGCTTCATGCCGACGGAGTTGATTTCCTGGGAGAAAGCGGTTTTTGCAAACAAAAGGAAGAGGAGAATGAGACGGCTTGGTTTCATACGGACTTAATACTTTGAGAAATAATGCTTCATTCAACGCGTGGAAAGTACCGTCAGGCACAGTATCCGGATCGTAAAGATAGAAGGTCAAGCGAGTTTTTGCCCCGTTAGGGGCTTTAACAGCGTAGCGTCGGTAGACCTGAGAAACCGAGCCATTTTCGCCCCGTTACGGGCTCAACAGCGCAGCGTCGGTAGACCTGAGAAACCGAGCCATTTTCGCCCCGTTAGGGGCTCAACAGCGCAGCGTCGGTAGATAAAGACAAATCCACAGTTCCATCGTGCCGTGAGGTACGAAACAACTAATACCTGCTGTCTAGTCGCGTACCTCACGGCACGCGTTGGGCTACTGATTGTTTTCGGCTACCGACGCTACGCTGTTGAGCCCCTAACGGGGCAAGAATGGCTCGGTTTTTTCAAACTTCTGACAAACAGGAATGACTGGCTCGATAGGAACACGGATGCAACGGATCAAAACGGATTAAAATCTGTGGAAATCCGTTTTGATCCGTTCAATCCGCGTTCCTATCCAATCAATTTCCCAACGAAAACCGACTCGATTCCCAATTCCAGTTGGAGTTGATTGGCGGTTTCGATCAAGGCATCCATGTCGCGTTGCAAGGCCGGCATCAGGGGGTCGACGTCCCGGCGGGTGTACAATGAAATGGGTAAGCCCCGTTTTTGCAGGGTATATTTGGCAATGGTCGGATAGGCCGTGTGAACCAGATCCATACAATCTACGAAAAACTGCTGCACCCGCCTGACATCGTCCTGCCGCGCCGAGTTATTGTAGTTGTTGGCCAACCAGACCACCAGTTCCGGAAACTCATTGCCCTGAATGCACGACAAGCCGGCCGCTCCGGCCCGTAACGACGAAACCGCATTGACCATGTAGGCATCATACAAACCGAACTGATACCCGGCACCAACGGCAATCCGGCGGGCTACTTCGGCATCATCCAGACAAGTATCTTTGTGGTAGATAAGCCGTCCGGTCGGCATCAAATCTTTCAGTATCTCACTGCTAATCAACCGCTTGTAGGGAACCGGGCATTCGTAAAAACCCAGCGGAATATTTTCGGTCAAGGCAATCAGTTCGTGCATCCGTTCCAGAAAAACCACATCCGATTCGTCGGCATCGGCAATCAGGCTGGTGATGACGATCACGGCCTGAACACCGGTATCGTAAATCCGTTTGACAAAGTCGGCCTGCTGAGCGATGGGACCACCGAACGTGCCCGTGGCGACCACCGGAACCCGCCCGGCGGTTTGGTCCACGACCAGCTTGGTGACGGCCAGCCGTTCGGCTTCCGTCAGTTCATACATCTCGCTGGACAAACAGTTGGCAAACAGGCCCGCAGCACCCGCTTCGATGTAAAATTCGGTCAATTGGGCCAGCGTCGCCAGATCGACGGCACCGGTTTCCTGAAAAGGGGTAAGCATGACGGGAATGAACCCACGGGGTAACGACCCGACTGAAGGAGTGGAGGATGGCATGGTTAGAGGAAAGAAGGTAAAAAAGATCGTTACCCTGCCCACCGCCCCTTCAGGAGGGGCGGTGGAGGACGGGCAGACTAAGGGTTAGGGTTTAGAAACAGACTTTTTAATTGGGTTAGTCAAGGGGTAGACGCTACTGTTTAATGACGCTATTGTTGGGCTTCAATTCAGGAACAGGTTCGAGTTTTTTGCCCCGGATTCGGGTGAGCAGCAAGCCGACCAGAAAGATCGTCAGCGTTCCAACCACCATGACCATATTCAGGTGGAAAGTGCTGCGGAGAGCTGCGTATTCATCGGGAATCTGGGGCGAAAACGTCATCCAGACAATCACCAGCACGCCGACCAGGGTAGCCGTCAGGGCTTCAGCATTCTGGGTTTGCCGGGAAATCATGCCCAGTAAAAACAGACCCAGCATGCCACCGGCAAAAATACCGGACAGTTGCCACCAGATATCCAGCACGCTTTTGACACCAATCATGGCAATGCCAGCCACCATGCCCAGAACCCCGAAAACCGTAGTGGCAATGTATAACAACCGCAGCGATTGTCCGTCCGTCATCTTCGGGTTCAAATACCGCTGGTAAATATCGACCGAAAAAACCGTGGCCGACGCGTTCATGCTCGAACTGATGGTGCTCATGGCTGCCGACAAAATGGCCGCGACGATCAGGCCGACCAGCCCCGCCGGCACCTTGTTCACCATGAAATGCGGCATCACTTTATCGCCATATTCCGCCGGACTCAGGGTGGCCGCCAGTTGCCGGATGGCTTCGGGGCTGCCATTGGGCAAGCGTTCGCCGGCAACCTGCATCCGGATGGCGTCGAGCAGTTCCGGATTGGTTTGGTAGTAGGCGTACAGACACGAGCCGAGCACGAAAAACATCAGCGAAACCGGCACATACAGGTAAACGCACAACCAGATGGAGCGCGCGGCTTCCTTAATCGAGGTGGTGGTGTGATACCGCTGGACATAGTTCTGATCCATCCCGAAGTTGTTCAGGTTCATGAAAAAACCGTACAGAAAAATCACCCAGAATGTTGACTGTGAGAAGTTTGGCGCAAAACTACCCAGACTGAATTTGTCATCGACCTTCCCGATTTCAATAATCTTGTCGACCCCGCCCGGCATGCCGTCGACGACCAGATACAGAATGATGAGCGCTCCGGCGGTTTTGATGACGCCCTGTACCACTTCCGTCCAGATCACCGCTTCCATGCCGCCCATCACCGTGTAAAGAATGATGCAGATGCCGACCACGATCATGATCGTTGCCATCGGATAACCCGTCAAAGCCTGCAAACTCAGAGCGATGCCGAAGAAAATGGAGCCCATGCGGGCGAGTTGGGTCAACAGAAAACACACAACGGCGTAGGTTCGCGCCCAGGCCCCAAACCGGTGTTCCAAATGGGTGTAGGCCGACACTTCGCCGGTATTGCGGTAGAACGGAACAAAATACCGGGCGGCAACCCAGGCCGACAGCGGCATGGCCAGACTAAAAACGAACGAATTCCAGTTGCTGCCGAAGGCTTTTCCCGGTACGCCCAGAAAGGTATTGCTGCTGAGAAAGGTCGCGTAAATTGACATGCCAATGGCCCAGCCCGGAATCTTGCCCGAAGCTTTCGTAAACTGATCGGCACTCTTGTTGTTGCGGGAAAAATAGACCCCAACGGCAATCATCCCGACCAGATACGCTACAATGACCAGCAAATCGACAACGGGAAGAGTTTTCATAAGATTTCGAGCGTACCCCCAACCGTGCGACAGCCGCCCCTAAAGGGTCTTTACTGGATGTCCAAAGCCCCCTTTAGGGGGTTGGGGGCATTAGATAAATTATAAGAATTATTTTTTATTCTTTACCGAAAATAAGTGCTTCTTGATTAGCTTGCGGAGGCACTTTTATGACTGCGCTGGTATTTTATTTAATTTTACTGGCAAATGTACGCGATAAAGTGGTAATACCGGTATGGGGATTTTTCCAATTAATGTACGAATTTATCATATTCGAGTAATTCCTGAATGAAACCGCAATTTCACAAAGTACCCCTGAATGCCCAGGATTCGTTCAGCATCCGGCACGAAGTCAAAGCCAGTTTCGGGAACATCTGGCACTACCATCCCGAACTGGAATTGCACTACGTGATTCGGGGCGAGGGCGTCCGGTTTATTGGGGACAATGTCAGCAATTTTTCGGCGGGTGAAATGCTGCTGGTGGGCGAAAACCTGCCGCATACCTGGCGGTGTAACGAAGCGTATTTTCGGGAAGACCCCCATCTGCCGGTCGAAGCGATCGTGATGCAGTTCCGGCCCGATTGCCTGGGTCGCGATTTTCTGAATCTGACCGAAACCCAGCCCATCCGGCGGCTCTATGAAAAGGCGCTGCGGGGCTTGCTGATCAAGGGCGGAACCAGCGAAAAAGTGGCGGCTTTGCTGCACAGCGCGGTGGAAGCCCAGCCCCTGCAACGGCTGATCGTGCTGCTGTCGATTCTGGACGAGCTATCACACTCCGCTGATCTGGAGACCATTACGTCGGAACGGGCGTTCTACCAGTCGAACGAACTGGAAACCGTTCGGCTCAACAAGGTCTACAGTTACACCTTGTCGAATTACGCCAAAGACATCGGTCTTGACGAAATCGCGTCGGTGGCCAGCCTGAGTGTGACGTCGTTCTGCCGGTATTTTAAACTGATGACGCACAAGACTTACCACGAATTTCTGACCGAGATTCGGGTCAGTCACGCGTGTCGGGCGCTGATCGAAAACAAACTGAGTGCGGAGGCCATCTGTTTTGAAAGCGGTTTTAACAACCTGTCGAATTTTTACCGGCATTTCAAGCGCGTCAAAGGCATCACGCCCCTCGAATACAAACGAAATTATTTACAATAGACGATTGACGATGGACCATGGTCAATCGTCAATCGCCCATAAACCAAATCCATGCATTCCCGAATCGGCTGGCTTCTATTTGGCGCAAGCTTGCAGGCCTGCGCTCCCAAACCTCACACCACCATGACTTTTACGGAACACCAACTCACCTTCGACACCAAAGGACACACGATTCACAACAACCAGGCTTTTTCACCCACCGACGAGTGGCTGGTGTATGACACCCGGAACCAGGACGGCGGCATTGGCGGCACGGCAGCCATCGAAATGGTGAACGTCAAAACCGGCGAAATCCGGCTGCTTTACCAGACAACAAATCAAACCGAATTTGGTCCCGGCGTGGGGGCCGCCACCTTTTCGCCCACCCAAAACCGGGTGCTGTTTATCCACGGCGTCCGGAATGCCAACCAGCAGAAACCGTATGATTTCGACCGCCGGACGGGCGTGGCCATCGACATCGACCAGCCCGGCAAACCGATTTTTCTGGACGCCCGCAACGTCAAACCGCCCTTTACGCCGGGGGCCTTGCGGGGCGGTACACACGCACACTACTGGAGCGCAGATGGTCAGTGGATCAGCTTTACCTACAACGATCACCCCATGAATGTGCTGAGCAAAACCAATCCGGCGGTGAAGGATTTGCGCGTCGTGGGCGTGATGGCTCCGTTCGGAAAAGTGAGCGTGGCCGACGACGGTTCGCTGGAAAACAATCCGGGTGAGCTGTTTTCGGTGGTGGTAACGAAGGCCACTGAAAACCCCAAACCGGGCAGCGACGAGATCGACAAGGCGTTTGACGAAGGCTGGATTGGCAGCAACGGCTATCTGAAACCGGACGGAACCCGGCAGAAACGGGCGATTGCGTTTCAGGGCAATGTGCGCAACAAGGAAGGGAAAACCGTTACGGAAATTTTTGTGGCCGACCTCCCCGGCGACCTGACGCAGGCCGCTGACGGTCAGCCGTTGGAAGGCACTGAAACCACCCGACCGAATCCGCCGAAAGGCGTTCAGCAGCGCCGGATCACGTTCACGGAACACGGCGCGGAAGGCCCCCGCCACTGGCTCCGGACCCCGCCCGACGGTTCGGTGATCGGTTTTCTGGCGAAAGACCCCAGCGGAACGATTCAGATTTTTGGGGTGTCGCCCAACGGCGGTACGATCCGGCAACTAACCCGCCAGCCGTTCCCGGTCCAAACCACCTTCAATTTCAGCCCCGACGGTCGTTGGCTGGCCTATGCCGCCGACAATAGCGTGTTCGTCACGGATCTGCAAAACGGCGACTTCAGGCGATTGACGCCCCGCTCGTCGGACGACGCCAAACCCTGGAACGGCATCGTCTGGTCGAATAAAGGGGATCAGATTGCGTATAACCGCTACGTGACGACGGAGAAAGGGCGGTTTTTGCAGTTGTTTTTGTTGAAATAGCCTGGCTATTCAAAAAATACCGTGGTTTCTTAAACCGAAAGATAACGCGTGTGAAGACGGACGGTTTTCAGGTACTTACTTTTTTGTTACCAAGTCGGTTTCTGATTAAAAAAAATTCTACATTTACTGTCAAATCAGTGCTAAATCAGGCTACGTAATCGCCCGCATTCTTTCAATCGTATGTGGGCAGCGTTAGCTGATTTTATTAACCCTCCCGGTCAGGTCCGAAAGCAAAGTGAGCAAAACCTGTCATGAAACAGGTTTGTCGGCCTTTGTGCTTCAGTCCGTTTCATTTATCGACGAAACGTGTGTTGATTCAAATCCGTAGTTGGTTCCTGCCATTCGGCAGGGCGGAGATTGTTTGTGCCCTACGGAAATGACACGAGTCGGATTACTACGATTTTGATTGTTCATTTACTGATCTACTGTCCACCTAACTCCTTCCTCCCGATGAGTATTCATGTACACGTTTCGATGACCCGCAGGTATCTGATTCGCGCCGTATTCATTTGTCAACTGGTTGCCGTAGCTGCCGTTGCCGCTGTGCAGGCCCAGCCTCCCCTACGCTGGGATAAAACCTTCGGCGGGAGCAGTTCTGATGGGACCCCCGAGGTAGTCCAAACAGCCGACGGAGGGTTTCTATTGGGTGGTAGTTCTTCTTCCAATGCCAGTGGCGACAAATCGGAGAATAGCCGGGGCGGTCTGGATTACTGGGTGATTCGGATGGATGCCCAGGGCAATAAGCTCTGGGATAAAACCTTCGGGGGAAGCGAATGGGATGACCTCAATGCGATCGTCCCGACAACCGATGGCGGTTTTCTGCTTTGCGGTTCTTCGCGCTCCGGACCGAGTGACGATAAAACGGAGGACAGCCGGGGTGATCTGGATTACTGGGTGGTTCGGATTGACGCCGGGGGGAATAAACTCTGGGATAAAACCTACGGGGGAGATGGCTACGATGATCTGACTGCCGCTGTCCTGACCACCGATGACGGTTTTCTGCTGGGCGGTTCTTCGACCTCCGGGCAGAGTGGCGATAAAACGGAAGACAGCCGGGGAAATCGGGATTACTGGGTGGTTCGGATTGACGACGAGGGCAACATGCTCTGGGATAAAACCCTCGGAGGTGGAGAGATCGACTATTTAACGGCTTTGGCCACCACGTCCGATGACGGCTTTCTGGTGGCCGGTTATTCGCTTTCCGGGGACGATGGTGATAAAACCGAAGGGAACAAAGGCGGGGGCGATTACTGGGTGATCAAGCTCGATGAGGAAGGCAACACCCTGTGGGATAAAGCCATTGGAGGCAGTGAGACCGACTACCTGAGTGCGGTGCTGGCAACCCCCGACGGAGGGTTTCTCCTGGCCGGGGCTTCCGGTTCAAACACGAGTGGCGATAAAACCGAAGATAGCCGGGGTGATCAGGATTACTGGGTGGTCAAACTGAATGCTGACCGGGCGGTTGAATGGGATAAAACCCTCGGAGGAGATGGGTACGATGGTTTGTTCAGTGCGTTGCTCACGGCGGATAACGGTTTTCTGGTGGGGGGCTATTCCTACTCCGGACATAATGGCGACAAGTCCGAAGAAAACAAAGGGGATGTGGATTACTGGGTGATCAAACTCGATGAGGAAGGCAACATCCTGTGGGATAAGACGGTTGGAGGAACGGGAGCAGATTATCTGTCAGCGATGACCACGACCCTCGACGGCGGTTTTTTGCTGGCGGGACGATCTGACTCGAATGCCGGTGGGGATAAGTCCGACAATAGCCGGGGCGATTCTGATTATTGGGTCGTCAAACTGAAGGCGTGCGAGGTCGTGCCGTCTTCCCTGACCCTTACTTCAAATGTTGTCAACCAGCCGCTTTTCCAAAATACACCCTCCGTTTTGCTGACCGTTTCGGGCTGTAAGGGCGGCACTGTCGCCTGGACAGGTCCGGGCGGTTCTTCCGGGACAGGCGTAAGCATCCCGGTGCCCACGTCGGCCACCGGTACGCTGGTTTATTCGGCGACTTGTACGGGTGGACTTTGCCCTACCGCACCCGGTTCGGCTACGATCACCGTCAGCCCGCCCCTGGTGGCAGGCAGCTTCGACGGGTACATTTACGGGGCCGATTGCAACACCTTCCGGGGTTGGGCCTGGGACCGTAACAAACCCAACACGATTCAGTCCGTCGATATCCTCGACGGCCCCAACGTCGTTGTCACCATCCCGGCCAACGAGTTTCGGCAGGATCTGAAAGATGCCGGCAAAGGCAACGGCATTCACGCCTTCCGCTGGAGCATCCCGGCCGGACTTAAAGACGGCCAGGTGCATTATCTCTCGGCGCGGGTTGCGGGCAGCAGTTTTATTTTGAAAGATTCTCCCAAAGCCCTGGTTTGTGAGGAAGGGGCGTCTTCCCCACCGAACAAACAACCGGTGCCACCGACGGTTTCGCCCCTGGTAGCGCAGCAAAATGTGGCTTTCACCACCACGCTCCCGGCTTTTACTGATCCCGAAAACAGCACACTGAGCTACGGACTGGTGAGTTTACCAACGGGTCTGAGCTTCACCCCTTTCACCCGGCAAATCAGCGGGACACCCACGCAGAGCGGTTTGTTTGTGTTGACCTACTCGGCCACCGATGATAAAGGAGCCACCAACTCGGTGAGTTTCAACCTGACGGTCAATCCGGCCGCCACCACGCCGGTGACGGGCAGTTTCGAAGGGTATCTGGACAAGGTCGAATGCGGAACGATCCGGGGCTGGGTCTGGGACCGCAACAAACCCAACACGCCGGTAACGGTGGAGTTTTATAACACCAACACCCTGGAAGTGTATGGGAGTGTGGTTGCCAATATTTACCGGGTGGATTTGCTGAATGCGGGCAAGGGCAACGGCGCTCATGCCTACAGTTTTGAAGTACCAGCCGGGTTGAAAGACAATACGACCCGGTTGATCAGTGCGCGGGTATCGGGCAGCACGTATGTGTTGAAAGATTCGGGCAAGCCGTTAACGTGTCTGTCGGCAAGCCGGTTGTCGGCCGAAAGCAACCGGGAGTTCCAGGTCACGGTTTTGGGCAACCCATTGAGCCGCGATGCCGTAGAGGTAGAAATTCGGGGGGCGGAAGGAGAGCCGGTGCGGCTGGCGTTGACCGACGTGACCGGTCGGCTGGTGACGGAACGGTTGATTGAAAAAGCGGGAGTCGTCGAGCGGCAGGCCGTGCCAGTCGGCAAAAATGCTTCCGGTATACTCTTCCTGCGGGCAAGCAGCGGTTCGCGCTCTGTGACGTTGAAAGTATTGAGAAACTAACGAAGCACCGACGCCCGAACCCCGGCATCGAAAGGGCTGACCGTTCTTTCGAGGGTTCTCGGTGGCGAAACCGCTGTTGAGGAAATAGCGATCGGTTTTTATTGCAGGTCAAGATTTGAAATCCTGACCTGCAACCATTTCAAATCCTGACCAGCAACCGGGTTTGGGAGGCTTAACAAAAAACACGTCCGGGAGGTTGATGCATTGACGCTCCATCCGTCCGAAACACCGGCGAAAGGAGCGGGTAATATGGCTGATGTACATACCCCCCAGCAGCGGAGCTTCAACATGAGCCAAATCCGCAGCAAAAACACCAAACCCGAACTGCTGGTCCGGAAGTTTCTTTTTGCGCACGGTTTTCGCTACCGGCTTCATGACAAAAAATTGCCGGGGAAACCTGATGTTGTGCTACCAAAGTACAAAACCGTTATCTTCGTACATGGCTGTTTCTTTCATGTTTAAATCTATAGCCGTTAACTAACTGTGTAAAGTATTGTATTATAATTATGGCAAGAGATGATCTCTGGACACGCGACCAACTTATAGTCGTCTTTAATCTTTACTTAAAATTACCATTTGGGAAACTGGATAAACGAACACCAGAAGTAAAAGAACTCGCAGCTCTTATTGATAGAACGGATAATGCTGTTGCAATGCGGCTTAATAACTTCGCTCACGTTGACCCATACCATCAACAACGCGGAATAATTGGTTTAGCAAATGGTAAAAAACAAGTTGAACCAATATGGAATGAGTTTGTAAATAATAAAGAAGAATTAACTTTTGAAAGTGAACGAATTTTAGCTAATTATCAGCATAAGACCGTAGAAGAGAAATACCCGGAAATTGTGTTTGACTTGAAAGATTTGAAAGGCGAGGTTAAAATTAGAGCAGTGAAAACGCGGGTAAATCAGAATGTCTTTCGGCAAATGATTCTAAAAACCTATTCAAACCGTTGCGCTATTTCAGGCATAAATATTTCTGAATTGCTAGTAGCAGGACATATTGTTCCATGGGCTGCAAATGAGCAAGAAAGGCTTAATCCTGAAAACGGACTGTGTTTATCGAATTTATATGATCGTGCTTATGAAAAGGGGCTGATTTGTATTGATACGGATTTTAAAGTTCTTTTATCAAAGCGATTACAAGCCCAATCATCTAAAGAGTTTTATGAGCAGTTTTTCGGGCGTTTTGAGCATCAGTCCATTCAAGTGCCAAAGACCTACCAACCGAAAAAAGAATTTCTTGAATACCGCTTAGGTCTATTTGACCATTAGTATTTACAGACTTTTATAAAAGTATTACCATTTTTTAGACTTGATTTCTCCTTTCTTCTTCACTCATATTCCAGTAATCAATACTAAAGTATTCGTCTTCTCTATCAATAAAGCGGTGCGTTTGATCAGCGGATAAGCAGTCATAAATACTTCCTTTATAATTGGTATGCTGGAAATAGGCAATTATTTCGCCCCTGCAACCGCAAATTTCACAACTTGGAGATTGGTCTGGAATTGTAATATATACCGGCAAATTGGGAAGAATCATAAATATTTTAAATAAAACAGTTCTGGAAAACCGGAATTTAAAGAACGCAGCCAGTTTAGGATAAAATCAAAAAATCTTGGCAATCTATATAAGAAAAACGAAATCGTTGATGTAACGGCACTCTAACTAAACTACAATCATTTTCGCCAAATTAGCTCCCCTCCCCCAACCTTTTCCCCACCAAAAGCGTCTTACTACCAAAACCAGTACATCCATGAAGACGCTATCTTTGATTGTTGGCCTGCTGATGGTGGCCTGCCAGCCCAATCCCTGGGACCATGAAGTGGCCGTCAGTGCCGACTGCCCGGCTTATGCCGAATGGAAAAAAGCCGCCGAACTGCGCGAAGTGCCGGGGACGGTGGTCAACGAAGCGGAGACCTCCCAAACCAGTACGTGGATTTATATTCAGACCAGCGACAATACGCGCTATTTCGCCTGCAACCTGCCGACCTCGGTGCAGAAAACCGGTACGAAAGTCGTTTTCAACGCCGACGAGTTTGCGCCCCCGCCAAACGTCCGGCTGGCCGGTGTTCCGGTTAAACTGACCAAACTGCGGACGGCACCCTGAGACGGGATGACAATTGCGCACTGATCGCCGGACGAAGGAGAATTTCAGGGTCGTTGAAGTGAGTACGCTTGATGCGGTTTTACAATTTTTCCCGGATGAGTTTCAACACCTCGTCCGGTTTAGACGGCAGCGGGGCATCGCGTTTGAGGACTTTCCCGTCGCGGCCCAGCAGCCCGGCCGCCGGAATGTATTCGGCCCGGAGTGTGGCAATCAGGTTGCCAAGCTGGTCTTCGTCCACAAAAACGTGCAGGCCTTTGGGCTTGTTTTTAGCCACCCACTCCCGCCAGATCTCCATCGAATTTTCACTGCTGCACACATAGGCAAACAGCACATCACGACTGCCAAGCTGGTCCTGAATGGCCCGGGCCGCGAGGGCTTCCTGCCGCGACGGTTCCACCTCGGTCGACCACGCCAGCACGTAAACCAACCGCCCCAGCGCCTGTTTCTGCAATTGTTCGAGCAGGTCTTTGCCGTAGCGGCTGGAGCGCATCAGGGTCACCCCCGACAACACCTCGACCGGTTCATCGACCTGATTGGTAAACTTTTCTGCCACCTCCCGCACCGTCGCACTGTCTTTGACCTCCAGCCGATACAATTCTTCCAGCGAAAGCCGGTAGCGCGGATCGGTTGCCTGGGGCATGATGTGCTGGTATAAAAGCTGCTGATTTTTCAACTCGATATTGGGCAAAATGGACGCCAGAAAATGGGCTTTCAGGTAATCCAGTCCGGTGGTGTCCACGATTTTCCGGTACTGCGACATCTCCGTTTCATACACCAGCAGCTTCGCCAGCGTGTCCTGGTGGCGTTGCAAAATCCGCTGCAACATCGGCATATCCCGGCTCACGGCGGTCTTTCCGGCCTTCAGTTCGTCTACCCGCGTCCGCTCCGTGGCCGACAAATCCCGGATGTAACGATCCACGAGCGTGGCAAACGTGCCCACCGGAACGCCACGACCGGCCTGGTCGGCGATTCGCGAATTGGCGTATGCTGCAAACCGTTCCATCGCCGTCGTCCGCTGAACCGTCAGGAAAAGGTCGTCGGCGGGTCGTAAACTGACGCCGGAGGGCAAACCCGTTTCCAGACGCGTGTCCTGCTCGGCCAGCGCCCGATCATACAGATAAGTAGACACTTCGTATTTGATGCCCGACCGAATGTACTGATCCAGCAGCGGCAACACCTCGTTGGTCTGGCGGTATTTTTCGTAGGTGGTAATGAATTCATTCGTCAGAATCTTCCGGCTGTCGTCCGCCGACCGCCCTTCGACCCGTTTCGCCAACTGGCGGTTATCGACTTTGGGTTTGTTTTTAAACTCGAACGCCTTATACCGGGTCAGTTGGTTGTTCACCTGGGCGTTGGTGCCGCTAAACCGGAAAGGGGCTTCGGACAAAAACAGGGAGTCGGCATCGAGCGCAATTTCGATGGTGCCGGCCGAACCCAGAAACGCGGTCGAAATCTGGCCAAAATTGAAATACAGTTCTTCGTATGGATACACCAGCGGCAGCGTCACCTGAAACGATCCGTCGGGCTCCAGCGGGGCGGGGCGCGCCATTTCGCGGTTGGCCTGCAGGATGTTGTTCCGCGAAACCGTTACATTGGGACTTTGGCGATACAGTTGAATCGTCAGATTTTTGATCCGGCCCTTCACCGTCACGGAATCGGATTTGAATTGGGCGTAAACGGTCGGGAACTGGCCGAAAAAGAAGGTCAAAAGAAGGCAGAACGCCGGGAATAGTCTATAAAGTCGCGTTGGCATGAAGGCAATGGCTCAAATCCAGAAAAGATACAAGTTAAACTGCCAATTGCACACTACCAAACGTTCCGGGCTTGCCGGGCTATTTCACTTTAATTCCGTGGTACGTTTCCATCTCCCGGTAATCTTTCCGCAACGGGTGGCCCACCCAGTCGGTGGGAAGCAGAATCCGGCGCAAATCGGGGTGGCCGTCGAAATGAATTCCGACCAGATCGTAGATTTCGCGCTCGTGCCAGTCGGCCGTTCGCCAGACGCTGCTGACCGTCGGAACAACCGGCATCGGTTCGCCTTCGGCATTGCGCGGCAACACGACTTTCAGCGTCAGGTTATGCTCGTAGGGGATGGAGGTAAGGTTGTAGACAACCTCCATCGTGTTGACCTGCAGACCGTTATCGATCCCGGTCATGCAGGCCAGAAAGTCAAAAAAAAGCCGGTCATCGTCGCGCAAAAACCGGCAAATTTCAGCGATCTGCGTTGACTCCACCACGAGGAAAGGCTGCGGATTGGCGGTGTTGGTTTGCAGAATTCCGTCGGTGCCAAATTGAGCCACCAGCAGTTCGGTCAGTTCGGAAAAATTCATTCCGCAAGTTAACGAATTGAGACGATCGTTATCTCATCGGCTTCGAATTTCGAATTCCAGCCGCACTCGACGGTTTTCTTCCGGTCCGTAAATTTATAGACGATGGTGCCCTGTTTCTGTTGTTCCTTGCCCACGAAGTTCTCCACCAGGGCAACGGATTCGGCATCGGGTGCATACCGGATTATCTTCTGCGGGTCGTTCCAATTCAGGGCCACATGCGCCTGACAACCGTCATACGCCAGTCCGTTGGGATACAACATGACTTCCGACCGGAGTTCGGGGCCGGAAGTGGAATCGTCTTCGGTGCAGGCTGCGAAGCACAATACCATTAGGGTGATCAGGATCGTTTTCATACGTGTTAGCATTTGTTAAACGATATGACCCTTTTATCCTTTAAGGGGTTGGAGCGTATGCGGTTCTTTTCTAACAAAATTAATTTTCGTCCGTCGCTGCGTCGGCTTCCATCGCCAGCAAAGCTGTCGGCGCCGGTTCGTCCCGCAGGCTGCTGTTTCGGATTTTCTCCTGGAGTTTCAGAAAACCGCCAATCAGGGCTTCGGGGCGCGGTGGACAGCCCGGCACATACACATCGACGGGAATGATCCGATCCACGCCTTTCACGACGTGGTAACCGTGCTGCCAGTAGGGCCCTCCGCAGTTGGAACACGACCCCATCGAAATCACATAACGCGGTTCGGGCATCTGTTCGTAGAGCCGCCGGATGCGGTCGGCCATTTTGAAGGTCACGGTACCGGACACAATCATGACGTCCGACTGCCGGGGCGAAGGCCGGGGAAAAATCCCGAACCGCTCCAGGTCGTAGCCCGACGCAAAGGTTTGCATCATTTCAATGGCGCAGCAGGCCAGCCCGAAGCCCATCGGCCATAGCGACGAAAGCCGCGCCCAGTTCAGGAGGTCTTCAGCCGTGGTCAGCAACACGCCACCTTCGCCGGATTTGAATCGTTGATCAAGTAAGCCGCTCATGGTTGATTTTGCCCCCACCCCCCTAAAGGGCCGGGCTGTACATTCTTATATTATAGCTAACAATTCCGAGCTGCTTTTGCCCCCAACCCCCTAAAGGGGGCTTTCACAAAAACCGGGTGCAGAAGCCCCCTTTAGGGGGTTGGGGGCATTTTTTTATATTTCTGATTCACTTTCTCGTACAGCGAAACCGGCACGGCGGTTTTTATTTCCGGCACTTTCGGTTCCGGTTTCACCCAATCCAGGAAGCCCTTGGCCCAGACATACGCCAGCCCCAAGGCCAGAAGGGCCACAAAGATGAACATTTCCGCCAGCGAAATCCAGCCCCACAAACCGTTCGTTTCTTCGATCAAGGCCTTTTGCCCGAAAACCGTGGCCCACGGAAACAGGAAGACCAGTTCGACGTCGAACAAAACAAAAATAAGGGCGACCACATAAAACCGCACGTTGAACTGCACATTGGCGTTGCCAACCGGTTCTTCGCCGGATTCGTAGGTGGTTTGCTTCTCGATGTTGGGGCGGTTGGGGCGCAACAGACTCCCAACAAACAAAACCAGCCCAACGAACGCCAGGCCGGTAATGATGAACAATAAGATGATTCCGAAGTCGGAGAGCATGCGGTGTTATTTCATGTACGTTCCAAAAACATGATCCCAGAGGGGCGATGAAACGCCGTAATTCTTTTCGTGGCTCTTGTAGTGGTGTACCGAGTGATTGATCCACAGCCACTTGAAGAAATTCTTGGGCGGAGCGTAGGCATGAACGATGAAATGCACGAACAGATAGCCCGAATAGCCGACCAGAAAACCGGGGAAAAAGGCATACGAAGCTTCGCCCAGCAACAGAAAAAGGACACCAAACAAGGCCGACGCCACGAATACAGCCGCAGCCGGGGGCATTGCCAGCCGGGTTTTGTCTTTCGGATACTCGTGGTGAATACCGTGGAAGGTATACTGAATCTTAGCCTTCGTCGGTGTGTCGGTTTCCATGTGGAATACGCCCCGGTGAACGGCGTATTCGACCAGCGTAAAAATGGTGATGCCCGCAAAAAAGAGGAAAGTAATCCAGAGAGCCGACATCTCCGTATACGCAAAAGCGTACCAGCCAAAGAGCGTCGATGTTACCAGGTAAATGGTGATCGGAACCGCAATGTGGGTACGTGACAACCGTTCGAGAATCGGGTTCTCAAACAACGGCTTGGTGCCACTATTTTTAGGTCTGGTTTTGGTTATCGTTTGTTCCATACTATAAAGAATTAAATGCCGCCAAAACGTGGGGAACGCCGGGGCGCGGGTGTGTAAACTGCAAATTTAAACTACTTTTCAATAGATGGTCAAACAAGTTGACCATTTATTATTTTGTGATTAACTGGTCTTCTACTTTCTGCTGAATGGCTTCCATGTTGCCTTTCGGGAGTTTGGGTTTGATAATCAGCCGCAGCGATTGGTCGTCGCTGAGGTAATTCCACGCCCAGTTGACCAGAATGAGCAACCGGTTCTTAACGCCAACAATGGCCATAAGGTGCACAAAAAGCCAGACCATCCACGCAAAAACGCCCTGAAAGCTCCAAAAAGGCAGATCAACGACCGCTTTTCCGCGACCAATCGTCGCCATCGTTCCCAAATCCTTATACGTAAACGGCTCCATCGGCTGATCCTTACCCATCCGCACCAGGTTTTTTGCGAGGTGTTTGCCCTGCTGAATCGCCGGTTGGGCAATTTGCGGATGACCATTTGGATATTTCTCTTCCGTCATCAACGCAATGTCGCCCAGCGCAAAAATATCCGTGAATCCCTGCACCTGACTGAACCGGTTGACGAGCAAACGCCCCCCACGGCCCGTCGCTTCGGTCGGCAGTCCGTTCAACGGATTGGCTTTTACGCCAGCCGCCCAAACCAGGTTGTTCGTCCGAATCGTGGACCCATCGGCCATGTGAACCAGCCGGCCATCGAAATCCTGAACGCGGGTATTGAGTTTAACGACGACACCCAACTTTTCGAGATATTGCTGCGATTTTACCTGCGACTCCACCGACATCGGCCCCAGCAATTCCGCCCCGGACTCGACCAGGTAAATCTGCATCATCCTGAAATCCAGTTCCGGGTAGTCGCTCGGCAGAACGGTTTTCCGCATCTCCGCAAAGGTTCCGCACAATTCGACACCCGTAGGCCCTCCTCCCACTACGACCACATTCAAAAAACCTTCTTTTTCATCTAAGGTATCGACGGAAAGGGCATCTTCAAAATTTTGCAGCACCCGGTTCCGGAGCGCAATAGCCTCAGAGACAGACTTCATCGGCAAAGCACGCTCGATGATGTTCTTCATGCCGAAAAAATTGGTATCGGCTCCGGTGGCCACCACCAGATAGTCGTAGTCGATGGGGCCTAAATCGGTATCGACGGTTTTGGTGTCGGGATGAACCGCCGTCACGGTGGTCACGCGGATGTGAACGTTCTTACAATTTTGAAAAACCGCCCGCAAGGGAAACAGGATGGAACTGGCTTCCAGCCCTGAGGTTGCCACCTGGTAATACAGCGGCTGAAATTCGTGGAAGTTATGCTTGTTGATCAGAACGACCTGAAATTCTTTGCGGCTGGAAAGTTTGCGCGCCAGTTGCAAGCCGCCGAACCCTGCTCCCACAATCACTACGCGTTTGCGGTCGGTACGTGGAATATTTGGGTTCATACGTCGGAGAATTAAGCCTTTTGACAGAATAACTGCAATCGTTTCCGTAAGGTTTCAACCGCTTACGCGAATCGGTCGATTTTCGCCGAAACTGCTTCTGAACGGTTCCGTCCTCACGATTTCACTTCCACCGCTTTGCTTTCCATCACCGGTTTCGCTTTTCCGCGCTCAAACGTCAGGTCGATCCGGCCCAGGTAAATCCCGGCAAACCCCACCTGATTGATCAAAACCGGGAGTCCGTCCTGGCTCAGTACGTTGACGGGTGCTTCCAGAAACGTATGCGTATGACCGCCGATGATCAAATCGATATTCTTGCTTTTGGAGGCAAAAACCCGGTCCGACACGGCTTTGTCGTTGTATTGGTAGCCCAGGTGCGACAGACAGATGACGTAATCGCAGTTCAGGTCATTCCGCAGCTTCGCGGCCATGTCGTTGCCGGTTTCGATGGGGTCCAGATACCGGGTTTCCCGGAATAACTCCTTCGGAATCAACCCTTCCGGTTTAATACCCACGCCAAAGACACCAATCCGCAAACCGTCTTTTTTGAAAACCCGGTACGGTTCCGTGCGGCCGTCCATCGCCGTGTTTTTAAAATCATAATTGGCAATCAGGAATGGAAATTTCGCTTTTCCGAACTGCGTCACCATGTTGTCCATGCCACCGTCGAAGTCGTGGTTGCCGATGGTGCTGGCGTCGTAGCGCATCTGGTTCATGGCCTGCACCTCGGGTTCGCCCTTGTAGAGATTGAAATAGGGCGTTCCCTGAAACAGATCCCCCGCGTCGAACAGCAGCACATTGGCTTGTTCGCTCCGAATCTGGTTGATCAGCGTGGCCCGGCGGACAACACCGCCCCGCCCGGCATTGCGACCGCCATCCATCGGAAACGGTTCCAGCCGGCTGTGTACGTCGTTGGTGTGCAGAATCGTCAGTTGGGTGAGCTTCGGTTTGGCCAGGGCTTCCGGAGCAAAACCGCCCACCACGGCAGCCGTACCGAACAGCTTCAGAAACTGGCGTCTATTGGATTGAAATGCGTCCATCGGTTGTCGGGTTTATGGGTTGACCGGGTTTGCCAAGCTGTCGAAAATAATCAATGAAAACGTCCCGGATGGGAACGTTGAAATTCTTCCGGGCCACGGCATCCTTCAAAAACGCCGTTCCTCCGCCCCGATCGGCCACGTAATCGCTCATCAAAACCGTATAGTTCTGGTTGGGATCGAACTTCTTCCCGTTTGTAAAGGCGATGTCGGTCAGGATGTTATTCTTGATCACCACCCGAACGCCACCCACCACCAGCGATTTTTCATCGATTTCACTGCCTACAAAAAACTCGAAAAATTCCCGCAGCATGGAGCCTTTCAACGTCAGCATCACCAACTGGTTGTCGAACGGCATCACCTCGTAAATGCTGCCAATCCGGATCGTTCCTTTGGGCAATCCCGTCCGAATCCCGCCATAATTCAGGTGCGAGCAATCGGCGGGTTGCCCCAGCTTCTGCTGTGCATACTGCAACATGGCGTCGGTGAGCATGTTGTTGAGGGCGCATTCCGGTTTGGAACGATTCAGAGGCACCGCCGACTGCACCAGCACCTCGTTCATGGTTTGATCCATCTGCTGCTTGTAGGGTTGCAGAAAACGGGCCATGCTGCTATCGGCCGGTGCCGCCAGCGAGTCGATCACGACGCGTTTATAACCCTGATCGGTCAGGTGGTAGCCCGTCTGGCAAGCCGTGGTCAGCACGACCAGTAGCGGAAGAAACCGTAGTTTTGAGAAGCGCGTCATAAAATTATTCCTGAGTTTTCTGAGCGGTTTCGACCAGGGGCCGGGCACCGAAATATTGCAATTCATACGCAAAATTCAACCACCCCTGCGACCGGCGGATGAGCATCGTCTGCCATTCCCGCGTGGTAAACAGGGTGTGCCAGGGGCCGTAGGCAAACCGGTATTTCAACGGCATGTTGAAACCGGGGGCATCGGCAATCCAGCGGTGCTGCACTTCGATGAAGTCCCCTTTTTCGGTCACCTTGTATTCCAGAACGGGCGGGGCGGCATAGTTCAGAAACTGATCGAAGATGGGGCGTAGGTCCTTTTCGGTTTCGCGGCACAAAATATCGATGATCTGTTTGGTGTTCACCAGCGAGTGTTTTCGTTCCAGTGCCACTTTCCGCAGCGCCATAAACCAGACATTGTCGTCGTCGACCACACACCGCATGGAATGCAGCATCCACGCTCCTTTGTAATAAATATCCGTATCCTTGTGCTGGAAATTGACACCCCGCGGTCCCATGAGCGGGAATTTGTTTTTAATCAGCGGTTTTTGCGTCATCAAATACTTGATTGCCTGCGGGGGGCCGTGGGTGTTTTCCACATAAATCGATTCCATGTAGGTGGCAAACGATTCGTGAATCCACATTTCAGCGGGGTCCGAGACACTCAGGCTGTTGCCAAAATACTCGTGCGCACTTTCGTGAATCAGGATGAAATCGAAGCCGAAAGGATTGTTCTGGTATTTATTTCCGTAGCCAATGGCACTCTGGTGTTCCATGCCCCAATACGGCGTTTCGACCACCGAATAACCGTCGCGCCAGTAGGGATAATGCCCGAAATACCATTCGTAACAATCGAGCATCCCGATCACCTGCTCGAAGTGTTTTTTGGCTTTTTCTTCGTTGTAGCGCAGGACGTGGTAGTTCAGATCCAGATACTGATAATCCCGGCTCCGGTATTGCTCCTGAATCGTGACGTAATCGCCCAGATTGAAGGTGACGTTGTAGGTGTTGATGGAATAGGAAACCGCCCATACGAACTCCGTCTGGTTGTCGCCCACCTCCCGCTCTTCCTGAAGCCTGCCGTTCGAGACGGCTTTCAGGCCCCGGGGTACGCGGAAAGTCATCTGCATCGACTCGGGTTCGTCGGACAGGTGATCCTTGCAGGGCCACCACGAACTGGCGCCCAGCCCCTCGCAGGAAACGCCCACCCAATCGTTGCCGGTGCTGTCTTTGCTCCAGGAAAAACCGCCATCCCAGGGCGGATTTACGGCTTCGCGGGGCTTTCCGTGGTAGGCTATTTTTATTTCTTCGACGTTATCTTTTTCCTGTGATGCCTTCATGGTCACAAAAATGGCGTTGCCTTCGCGGGTATACCGCAGGGATTGGCCGCCCTGCGTAATCGCATCGATGGTCAGGTTTTCAAACAAGTCAATTTGCATCCGTTTGAAGGGCGTTCGCACCCGATACCGGATGGTGTTGCTCCCCGCAATGCTTTTCGTTGCCGGATCGACGGATAAATTGAGGTCATAAAAAAGGACATTGTAACAGGTACGTTCCGGACGGAGCGAGCCCCGCAGCGAATCCTGCCGGGTAAAGGTGTCAGGCGTAAGCCGTTCGGGTTCAGAAGGTTGCTTCGGTTGTTGAGCAAAAAGAGGAAATACGCACCAAAAGGCCAGCAGGCCCACTACCCATTGTTTCATGTAAAGAAGCTGCAAATTGTATACAATGATAACAAATTATTGCCCGCCAACCAGTATTGTACCCCAAGGTTCGCTATGAATTCCGACCCATTCCGTCTTATCTTTAAGAAAGCAAAAAGCCCTCCGTATTTCCAGCGTTATGACCAAACCCCGCATTGCCGACTTTCAGGACGCCAGTCGGTTTCACCTCGTTGAATCATTCTCCGTCGACGACATGAAAGTGTTTCTGCTGCGCGAACTGGGCCTGAATCCGTCCGCAGAAAAGAAACCGGCCCGGCTAACCGTCAAGTCAGCCATTTCTGTTCTGATCATGGCAGGCTT
Source organism: Larkinella punicea (assembly GCF_003334855.1). Taxonomy (GTDB): domain Bacteria; phylum Bacteroidota; class Bacteroidia; order Cytophagales; family Spirosomataceae; genus Larkinella; species Larkinella punicea. The sequence continues at coordinate 51,585 of NZ_QOWE01000024.1, read as the reverse complement.
TGGCGGTATTTTCGGCTTTCTGCTGGCGAAATCCGCTGTTTCGGTTCCGTGGTGGCACATTCCCGCAGCCTTCGCCGGACTGCTGCTGCTCCTGCCCATTCACGAAGGCATTCACGCCCTGGTTTTCAAGGCCCTTGGTGCGCCCGAGGTGGGCTTTGGGTATTCCATTAAAAGTCTGATTGTGTATGCCTACGCGCAGCGGTTTGTGATGACGCTCCGGGAAAATGCGCTGGTGGCCGTCATGCCGTTTCTGGTCATTACCACGGCTTTGGTGCTGGCCTGGATCGTCTGGCCGTCATGGGGCATGATCTGGGGAATTGTCCTCCTGATGCACACGCTGGCCTGCATCGGCGACTACGTGCTGGTGCGATACTCCATTAAAAACCGCCACCGAACAATGTTTACCTACGATGATCTGGACGAGCGGAGATCGTATTTTTACGAACAGACCGACGAACCGCCGATCCTACAGTAACTTCGAAAGGTTCACTTCCAGACCCGGCAGAACCGATTCGCCCGAAAGCGTTTCGGTAAACGATCGGGTTTCCGGTTCTTCATCCGGGCGGTAGATGGTGGTTTGTTTCACCAGTTTGCCTGGCGCAGTTTTTCGGGCTGCAACACCCGGATGGTGCCCGTTGAAGCGATTTCGAGCAAACCGTCCTGCCGGAACTCGCTCAGGGTGCGAATCAGGGTTTCGGTGGCGGTGCCGACAATGGCCGCCAGGTTGTCCCGCGAAAGCTGAATAACGCCTTCCGGATCTTGCCGGTAGAGGTTCAGGAGCGCGTCTGCCACCCGGCGCCGGATGGAGTTGTAGGCCATGTGCAGCAACTGCTCTTCGCGCTCGCCGACGTGTCCGGCCAGCATTTTAATGAACTGCCCGCTCACCGTGGAATTCGCCAGGAGCAATTGCTGAAAATCTTCTTTCGGAATGTACACCAATTCCGAATCCTCCAGCGTTACGGCGGAGTCGCCGTAATCCCGGTTTTCGAGCAGGGCGAGATACCCGAAAAAGTCGCCCGACTGGTAGAGTCCGGTGATAAATTCTTTCCCGTCGGTGTTGGTGCGAACGGTTTTGACCTTCCCGGATTTCAGAAAATACAGGCGCGTTGGCGTATCGCCTTCCGTGTAGACAAACTGCTTTTTGCGCAGCGGATGGGCTTTTCGATCCACCGACAGGCTTTCCAGATTGCCCGTGTGCCGGGCATCGTTCAGAAACTGGTCGAGACCGTCCTGTTGCAGGTTGTAGGTAGGCCCGACGTTGCGGAAGCGGTTTAACCGCCCTTCAATCGCGCTGAGCAGTTCCGACTCCTCGAAGGGTTTGGTCAGGTAATCATCGGCGCCCAGTTCCATGCCTTTGCGGAACTCCGTCCGCTCGGTTTTGGCGGTCAGGAAAATGAACGGAACACCAGCCAACTGGGGGTTTTTATTGAAAATATGCAGGACGCCATACCCATCCAATACGGGCATCATGATGTCGCAGATGACCAGATCCGGCTTTTCGGCCAGGGCTTTTTCAACGCCCACTTTCCCGTTTTCGGCCGTTTGAACGGCATAACCGACCAATTCCAGAATCTCGGCGGTATTTTCGCGAATGGCGTCGTTGTCTTCAATCAAGAGAATGGTTTTCATACGGAATAAATAATGTAACGGACGTGCCCTGATCCAACTCACTTTTTAACGATACCTGACCACCCATCAACTCCACATACCGCCCCACAATGTGCAGACCGAGCCCGGTGCCCGATATATCGGTCACATTTTGAGCCCGGAAAAACCGCTCGAAAAGGTGTTCCTGGTCTTCTTTGGAAATCCCCACGCCCTGGTCTTCCACCACCAGCTTCATCTGCCCGTCGGTGCAGGAGGCCCGGATGGTCACCGTCGATCCCGGCCCCGAATACTTGACGGCATTGGAAAGGAGATTCACCATAATTTTACGCAACAGAGACGGATCAATCCAAACCGATGTTGGGCACGACAGCTCGGTTTGGATCGTTTGTCCGGGTTTCAACAGACTCTGCATATCGGCCACAGTTTCGCCAACCAGTTGGGCAACCGCCACTTCAACAGGGTGAGCAACGACTTTTCCCTCTTCGAGTTTATCGACGGACAAAAACTCTTCGAGGATGTCGTTCAGGTGATTGACCGACGCCCGGATGCGGTCGAGGTGTTTCTGCCGGTTGCTTTGGTGTTCACTACCGGCGTAGCGTTCGATCAGCGCGGCCGAGGTCAGAACCACCGTCAGCGGGGTCCGAAACTCGTGCGAAGCCATCGACACGAAGCGCGATTTCAACTCACCCAGTTCCCGCTCCACCGCCAGGGCCTTCGCCAGTTCATCTTTTGAGTGTTCCAGTTGTTCCAGGGTGGTCATGAGCGCCTGGGTGCGGTCGGCCACTTTGTGTTCCAGGTCGGCATTGAGCCGCTCGATGTGGTCGCGGTGGGAAAGCAATTGCCGCTCGGCTTCTTTCTTAAACGTAATGTCAATAATATAGGCAACGGCGTGCAATTCGTCTTCCAGCCGGAAGTAACTCAGACTAATTTCAACCGGAAACACCGAGCCGTCTTTCCGCTGGGCGTGCAGATCGCGGTTGTGACCCATCGCCCGCACCTGCGGGTTTTCGTTGAAAGATTGCCGGAGTTTTTCGTGGTAACTGCTCACTTTCCGCGGAACCAACTGCTCGATGGTCAGGGCCATCAGTTCATTCGGGGCATACCCAAACAACTGTTCCGCCAGTTGATTGGCCGACACGATCTGACCCTGCTGGTTGCACACGATGATGCCAATGGTGGCATTGGAAAAGATGCCCTGATACCGCCGGACGCTGTTTTCCAGCTCGCGCTCGGCCTGGTGTAACGGCTCCTGGTCGATGAGCTGAACGAGTGCGTAGGGCCGGTCATATACCTTAAAAGTGCTGATGATGAGATGCCCCCAGAACATCTGCCCGTTTTGCCGCTCAATGGGTGTTCGTTCTTCATAGTGCCCATCGCGCAGGAGCTGCTCGATCAGACGATTGCGGTCTTCGTCCGGCACAGGCTGCGTCCGGATGGAACGGGAACGAACCGGGTCGGCCAGCAAGGCCTGCTCCGAAGCAAAGCCCAGCATCTGAACACCCGCCGGGTTGACATGGACAAAGTGTTCTTCGCTCAGGTCGTAAATGCCGAAAAAGTCGTCACTTTTTTCAAAAAGTAAATTGGTTAAGGCCTCAGAGTATAGATTGACTAACATAGGATACGGCTATACTGCGGTAAAGTCTCCATCGGCACCAGCCGGGCTGAACGAATACACGTACAAAGTTACTAAATAGACCTTCCAAGTTACTCCATTCTGCTTACAATCGTCTATATACGTTGACTTTTTCAAAGAATGATCATCAATTTGGCAGGAGCATTTCAATTGGGCTTCCTCCGCCAAGAATCATGACTGATCCTAACCAACATCAGTCTTTTTGGTCAACCAAATTACCACATTTGTACCCATGAGGGCAATGACCCCGGTTGACGAACGAATGTGGCAACGCAAGCAAATGAACTTTAAAGATCCATACCCGGTGCAGACGCCCACCCGCCTGGCGGTTTTGCTCCTCTTCATGCCCTCGGAGCGGACCGACCGCATGCAGCAGGCGTGGCTACGAACCCTGGCCGATTCGCTGCAACACCAATTGTCCAGCCAGGTGCAGGTTTTGAAAATAGATGAACTCGCCCACCAGGATGTTTTCCGAAGCTTCGATATTACCCAGACGCCCTCGTTCGTGCTGGTGCAGCGGGGCGTCGAACTCTGGCGGCAGGTGGGAATGCCGCAGGAAGACCTCTCGGCGTTGCTGTCGGAACGCCTGGTTGCGGCAAGCGCCCAGGTCTTCAAGGCCTAACGGCAACCGCTCAATTTTTAATCAGGTAGTTGACAGGGGCTGGTAGACAGGGAGTTAAAGAACCTGCCTTAGAGGCCGGAGAAACCGAAAGATTCGGTGCGCCTTTTGCAGCCACCCGGCCTTTGGGGCTGGATGCGTTCAAATCCGTACAGTCGAAGTTTTCGGGCGATACGGTGCGGGTTAAAAGATAAAAATAAGGACTTCTCGAAACGTTTCGAATGTCCCAGAAAGTCAAATGCGTATCGGGATAGGTGATGTATCCGGTCCACATCAGGGCCGTATGATCACACGGAACACCCGGTGATTCGCAGCCCGCGGGGTGTGGAAGTCCAAACGCATGACCAATCTCATGCCCCAGCCCACCGACATACCGGCCAATGCTTTCGTTTTCGTAATAGCCCCGCCCGCCCGAAACGCCCCGAACGTCGTATCCCGACAGCACCACCACACTCCCGGCCGCGGCACCTCCCCCCTGCCCCTCCGCCGGATCGGCGTCGATGTAATAGACCCAAACCGTTTCCGGGTCGTCGTAACGCCCGTCGGTTAACGCCATGCCCTCGTTGGCAGCATTGTACCAGAACCACCACTGCTGGCTGTCGCCGATGGGGGTGGTTGCATACCAGCTTGCGGGATGGGCGGTTTTGATCACTTCGACCACCGGATAGCTGATGCTAAACGTCTGAAAACCGCTCAGTTGCTGCTGATACCAGATTTGCAGGTGTCGAATGGCGCGTTCCATGCCTTTCACCGCCGTTGGGTTCACCACCCGGTCGGCAGGAACCAGGTAAACCAGCCGGACCCGGTGTTTGTAGGTTACGATGTTCAGGTTCTGCGTAAAAGCCCGTTCCTGGCTGCCGGTTTTGGTCGTGATGGAAAAGGACGTTTCGCCCAGGCTGGCGGTAGACGCGCTAACCGACACCATGACTTTCGCTACGCCGTCTTTCGGAACTACCACCGGGTTGGCAAAGGGCTCGACGGTGATGCCGGCCGGTACATTCTTAAAAACCAGGGTGGTGGGACCGCTGAATCCGTAGACGGACCGCAATTCCAGCAGCATCGTCGCGGTGGTGGCCTGCGGCAACACCAGCGGTTTGGCGGGTAAGGTGCTGACGATCGCTTCGGGGGTATTGACGACGGCAACGACGGTGGCGGTTTTTCCTTCGCAGGAAGCCGTGATGGTCACGTAGGCGGAAACACCGGCCAGGGCCGTCAATCGTCCGGTTGACGAAACCCGCACTTTGGTCGAATCCGAACTGGTCCAGGTCACAACCCGATCCGTTACAACTACGCCATTTGCGTCTTTTATCGCGGGTTTCAGTTGCGTTTCCGAACCCACGTTCAATGCCAACGAATCCGATGGCAGACTGACCGAAGCGACGGGAATTTTACTGATGGTGAGCACCAAAAAGTTGCTTTTCCCCTCGCTGGTAGCCGTAATCCGGACGGTTCCGGGGGCAATCGTTTTGACTAACCCGGTTTGATCGACGGTCGCCAGCGCCGGGTTGTCGACGGTCCAGGTAATGACCCGGCCCGTCAGCAGATTGCCAGCCGCGTCGTTGAGGATAGCCGTCAGGGACAAGGGCTGCCCTACGGTCACGGTCGTACCCGGAGCCACCACCCGTACCGAGAAAACCGGGGCCGGATCGACCTGTTCTTTGCAGGAAAAAATAACTACCTGCCCGATCAGGCAGAGGAAAATGAATAAGCGAAGGGAACGGTTCATGGTCGGGAGGTGCGATGCTCCGGCGAATGGAGCACCGGTTTCTTTTCCCAAAACAACAACCGAACCCCCTGATTTACTATGACTTATGTCACATCCGGAAATGAGAATAAACGATCAGGGTTCACTCACTGCCGAATCCATCTTAGCAGCCGCTCTACATCGTCTTTGTGGAACAACTCGGTGCCGGGGTTCATCGTAGCCGCCGTTCCGCAGGCCACGCCGAGCCGCAGCATTTCTTCGTAGGAATGGCCTTGGGATAACGCGAAAACCATTCCGCCGACCATGCTATCCCCCGCGCCGACGGTGGTTTGCTTTTTAACCGTTGGCGCCGGAACCCGGAAGCTCCTGCGCCGGTGTTCCTTGTGGTTTTCTTTCGTCACCAGCAAAGCCCCTGCCGGGCCCAGTGAGACGGCCATAATCTCGCACCCACCCTGTTGAATCACCGACCGGGCGGCTTCTTCCACTTCCTCCAGTTCCAGTTTCTCAACGCCGACTAGGGAGGCCAGTTCGCCCAGATTGGGTTTCAGCAAAAAGGCCCCTTCCCGAATCGCCCGTTTTAAGGGTTCGCCGGAGGTGTCGAGAACCAGCCGGATGTCCCGCTCCTTCGCCAGTTGGGCAATGGCTGCGTAATAGTCCGGTGGCAAACCGGGCGGCAAACTGCCACTGACCACCAGATAGTCGATCGGTTCGGAAAAATCGCGCAAGCTGTTCAGCATCTGTTCGCCCTCAGCCGCCGACCAGGTGGGACCCGGTAAGCCAAACCGGAACTGTTGTCCGGTCGACGTCTCCAGAACGACAAAACTTTGCCGGGTCCAGCCCGCCATCGGAATCGCCCGGTAATCAATCCCCTGTTCGGCCACCAGTTGTTCCAGCCATTGACCCGTGGCACCACCCGCCGGAAAAACCGCCCGGGATTTTGCACCCAGCCGAAGCAGGGCTTTGGAGACGTTGATGCCGCCCCCGCCGGGATCGTAGCGGGCGGTTTCACAGCGCAGTTTGTGTTCGGGCACCAGGCGGTCGATGGTGGTGCTGGCATCCACGGCGGGATTCAAAGTAAGTGTGAGAATCATCCTTTTAAATGGAAAAGCAACCCGTTTCGAAGATTACCGGACTATCCGGCGATCTCCGAAACGGGTTGCGTAAGGTACGATGTATTGCTGAATTACCGCGCCAGATAACCGCCGTCGATCGGATAATACGATCCCGTTACGAACGAGGCTTTGTCTGACGACAGCCAGATCACCAGTTCGGCCACTTCCTCCGACCGGCCCAGCCGTCCGATGGGGTGCAGGTCGACCAGCATCGTTTTGACTTCCGGCGGCAACACACCCAGCAAAGGCGTATCGATGTAGGCCGGGCCAACCGAATTGATCCGGATTCCGCGGGCGGCATACTCAATGGCGGCCGTTTGGGTCAGGCCCACCACCCCGTGTTTGGCCGCTACGTAGCCCGGCGACTGCGCCGTTCCGACCTGCCCCAGAATGGAGGCCATGTTGACGATGGACCCGGTTTTGTTCTGTTTCAGCATCGCTTCCAGTTCGTATTTCAAACAATAGAAAACGCTGTTGAGGTTGACGTTGATGATTTTCTGCCAGCCTTCCAACGAATAATCCGCCGTCAGGTTCAGTTCTCCGCCGATGCCCGCATTGTTGCAGGCCATATCCAGCCCGCCAAACGCAGAGACGGTTTCCGAGACGAGTGCTTCACACTGCGCCGGATCGCCGACATCGGCCTTGAAAAACCGGGCAACACCCCCATCGGCGGTAATCTGGTCAACCACTTTCTGCCCCAGTGTTTCGTTGACGTCCGACACCATCACACTGGCACCGTGCTGGCTATACAAAACCGCAATCGCCTGGCCAATGCCCGAAGCGGCCCCGGTTACCAGCGCCACTTTACCTTGTAAGTCCTTTTCCATGCTAAATTTAATTAAAAAGTATCCTTAAGCGCGCATGATCAAAACCGGTATGTCGGCATGATTCAGCACATCTTCGGCCACGCTGCCCTGAATCCAGTGGCGAATGCCGGTATAGCCGTGGGTGTAGAGCACGATCAGATCGGCTTTTACGTCCGTGGCATAATCCAGAATGCCCTCCGGAATGGACCGGTACGGCCATATCTGAAATTTAAAATGATCGATGCCTTTGCTCAATGCGTATTCGTCCATCCATTCCCGGATGCCCTCGGGTTGCCGGCCGTCGGTGGGCGTCAGCACATAGACAAACTGACGAAGGCCCTGATCCGTTAGCTGAAACGGATACGGATGACGTTGCTTCAGCTTGTCATCCACATCGATGGCGCAGACAATGTTCTGAGGCTGAAAGTGTTCGATGGGGTGTTTGACTACCAACACCGGGCAGTTGGCGTGCCGGACAATCAACTCGGCGTTCGAGCCCTCCAGCCACTCCGTCAAACCGGTGGCCCCTTTGGAAGCTAAAACGATCAGATCGGCCGGTTGTTCGGTAATGTTCCGAATTAAGCCATCGAGGCTGCTGCCCAGTTTCGTTTTGATGGTAACATCCGCGTATTTCGGATTGGCCGCCAGCTTCTCCAGGGCTTCTTCGGCTTCTTTCCGGGCTTCGCCGTAGTTCTCCGTAACCATCAGCGACAGTTCCGGGGTGTAGTCTATGGCGGGCTGCGGAATCAGTTGGTAGAGAACGGTATGCAGGAGGATAATTTCGGCCCGGTAGGTTCGGGCCAGGCCCACGGCTACGTCCAGTGCATAAGAGGTCATGGGGCTTAAATCCGTGGGAACCAGTATTGTTTTCATCGTGAACATCCGTTAGTTTGATAGCTCAAAGCACGTTGAAAACAGACGCTCTTCCCATGACGGAACGCACCCGGTTTGTTGAGAAAAGTCACTGGTTCAGTTGACGGATTGGCCGGGCAGCCACACCATCGCTTTCGTCCAGCCATCGGGGTAACAGCCGATGGATAAGGAACCGTGGTTCAGTTCAACCAGCTTTTTTACAATCGCCAGCCCCAGCCCAAAGCCCTGCTGCTCAAACTCCTGCCGGTCAAACTGCGTATAGGGTGCAATCTGGGCGACGTGCTCCGGTTTAAACGTCCGTCCTTTGTTGCCCACCGTAAGCCGGTATTCTTCACCTTCCAAATACCCTGTGACAACGATGCCGGTCTGATCCGAAAACTTGATGGCATTATCGATCAGTTCGTCTACAATAAGGGTCAGGTTTTCCTCCGAAATTTGTAGTGTCGCTTCTTCCACATCGACCCGCCAGCTAACTTGTTGCTCCTGCCGGTTTTCCACCAGCCGAATTTGCTCTTTCACCCGTTCCGGCCGAAGGGTGGTGGTGCCACTCGTGAAAAAGGCGTAGGACTTCTGCGAAGGATCGAGGTGCAGCAGGACGCCCATCCGGTGAACATTGTCCAGCGACCGTTTGAGCCGCAGTCCGCACACCCGGATCGTCTCCAGCATCGACACCGTGTCCTCATCATCGAACTCGTCCAGGTGATTCGCCAGCAGGGTCGACATCCCGATAATCCCGTTGAGGGTGGTGTTGTATTCGTGGCCGGCCGTCTGGGCCATCTTGAGGTGCTGTTCGGCCAGTTGAGCCTGCAGGCTGGCTTTTCGCAGGGCCTCCCGTTGCAGGCGGTTTTCGACAGCCAGGAGCAGGCTTTCGCCCGTAAACGGTTTGGTCAGGTAATCATCGGCTCCCAGCGACATTCCCCGGCGCACATCTTTCAGATCGGTTTTGGCCGTCAAAAACATGAAGGGAACCGTGGTCAGAGAACGATTGCTGCGGATGGTTTCCAGCACCTGATACCCATCCATGTGCGGCATCAGAACATCGCAGAGGATCAGATCCGGTCGTTCCAGAATGGCCTGGGTAACGCCCTGTTTTCCGTCTGGAGCGGTTTCTACCTCAAACCCATTCAGCCGCAGCCACTCGGCCACATTTTCACGAATTTGTTCCTCGTCCTCAATAATCAATATTTGTGTCGACATAAAATAGGGTAAAACAGAGAACCATCCTGTACGGACGACAGAGAATAAACGGTTCGATTTGGAAAGCTAAATAAAGTTGAAAATCAGAAACTTAATAAAGAATATGGGTGGATTTATTGAACAAAACTACGTCGCATGAAGTCCCGTTTACATGACCTGATCTATGTAACAGTATGACAAAAATCAGTAACATAGCTTTCGTAAATCATAAAACAGCACCTCTTTTCTCCGATGAAAAACCAGACTATCCTGGCTTCCAGTTCCGCATTCAGCGTCCTGCAACAAGCCGGTAATGAGCATCAGTAAACCGCCTGAGTAACGTCATAGCGGCAAGGAGGTTCGTCCGCTAGTTTGCATCCGCATCTTAAACCCTTGAACGGACATGAACACCTGGGTACTTCCTTTCAGCCAGATCAACAACGGAATGATTGCCAAAGTGGGCGGCAAAAATGCCTCGCTCGGCGAAATGTTTAACGGACTGCGGTTTTACGGCGTCCGGATTCCCGACGGTTTTGCCCTCACCACCGATGCCTACTACGAATTCCTGCATCACAATGAATTGCGGATGCCCATTCAGGCGTTGGTCGGCGAACTGGACACCCGGACGTTTTCCAACCTTCACGACATCGGCCACCAGATCCGGAGCCTGATCCGGAAAGCCGATTTTCCGCCGGTTCTTGCCGAAGCCATCAGCAAAGCGTTCATCGACCTGAAGCACCATTTTCCGAACCCGATTCAGGTAGCCGTTCGCAGCAGCGCCACCGCCGAAGATCTGGTTACGGCCAGTTTTGCCGGCCAGCACGAATCGTTCCTTAATATTCAGACCGAAGAGCAGTTGCTGCAAGCCTGCCAGGCCTGCTACGCGTCCCTGTTTACGGACCGGGCCATCAAATACCGGCATGACAATGGTTTCGATCACCTGAAAGTGGCACTTTCCGTGGGCGTTCAGAAAATGGTGCGCTCCGATCAGGCATCGGCCGGCGTCTGTTTTACGGTAGACCCTGACACCAGCCATGAAAACCTGATGCTGATTACAGGAAGCTGGGGATTGGGCGAAAACGTGGTGCTGGGCAATGTCAACCCCGATGAATTTTACGTCTTCAAACCGTCCATTGCCAAACGACCCAACGCCATCGTCAGCCGGAAAGTGGGCGAAAAATCGGTCACGATGGTGTATGCCGATTCGCCCGAAGCCAGTCAGCCGACTGTCAATACCGATACGCCCCCGGAACGCCGGGATGCCTTCGTCCTGACGGATACCGAGGTAAACCAGCTCGCCAGTTGGTCGCTGATCATTGAGGAGCATTATCGCAAACCGATGGACATCGAGTGGGCCAAGGACGGCATCGACCAGCAACTATACATTGTGCAGGCCCGGCCCATTACCGCCTTCGGATCATCGACGCTGCAACTGACCGAATACCGCCTGCAGGCGCCGGGCAAAACTCTGACGCAGGGAAAAGGCATCGGCCACCGGATCGTTACGGGAACCGCCCGGGTGGTGGCGTCGCCCAAAGATGTGCCGGCCACCATCGGCGCGTCAGACATTCTGGTTACTGACATCACCACGCCCGACTGGGACCCGATTCTCAAAAAAGTGTCAGCCATTATTACCAACCGGGGTGGCCGGACGAGCCACGCGGCCATTGTGGCCCGCGAAGTGGGCGCGCTGGCGGTGGTCGGCACCAACAACGGCACGCAGGTCATTGCGGACGGAGCTACCATCACGGTTTCCTGCGTCGACGCCCAGGACGGTTTTGTGTATGAAGGCGCGCTGCCCTTTACGCAGGAAACCATCGATCTGACGGAACTGCCCAAACCCCGCACCCAGTGCAACCTGATTTTGGGCGACCCTTCTCAGGCCCTGCGGCTGTCGCAACTCCCCAGTCAGGGCGTGGGGCTCATGCGGCTGGAATTCATCATCACCAATGCCATTGGCATTCACCCGATGGCGCTGGCGCGTTTCGACCAACTGACGGATGAAACCGTGAGACAGGAAATTACGCAGCTCACCCACCATTACACCGATAAGAAAGAATTTTTTGTGGATAAACTGGCCCAGTCCGTCGCGCTGGTAGCTGCCAGTTTTTACCCCCGGCCGGTGATCGTTCGCATGAGCGATTTCAAAACCAACGAATATGCCAACCTGCTGGGTGGTCGTGATTTCGAGCCCAAAGAAGAAAATCCGATGCTGGGCTGGCGCGGGGCGAGTCGCTACTACGATCCGCGGTACCGCGACGGGTTCCGGCTCGAATGTGACGCCATGCGCCGGGTGCGCAACCAGATGGGGTTCACCAATGTCAAACTGATGATTCCATTCTGCCGGACGGTGGAAGAAGGCAAGCGGGTGCTTCAGGTGATGGATGAATACGGTTTGGCGCGGCACGAAAACGGGCTGGAGGTGTATGTGATGGCCGAAATCCCCAGCAACATCATCCAGGCGGAAGCATTCGCCGAACTCTTCGACGGTTTTTCGATTGGTTCCAACGACCTGACCCAACTGGCGCTGGGTGTCGACCGGGATTCCTCGACCGTGCAGGGGCTTTTTGACGAAAACAACCCCACAGTGCAGACGTTGATTGCCATGCTCATCCGGAAGGCCCACCATGCCGCCCGCCCTGTGGGCATCTGTGGACAAGGCCCCAGCGACAATCCGGCTTTTGCGCGTTTCCTGACCGAAGAAGGCATCGACAGCATTTCGCTCACGCCCGACGCTTTTCTGCGCGGACTCACCACCATTCATGAAGCCGAAATCATGCTGGCACTCGATGCGTTGTAACGGAAAGAGGCTTAAAAAAGGCGGATGTAAAATTTCAAATGATGAACATTGAATGTAAAAGTGGAAGCTGGCGGGATACTTTTAGAGAAGGTTTTGAATCGATCAATTACACTATTGCCTGCAATTTGAGGTTGCATGGCATGCGCTCTCCTGGCGAACCAGGCAGGCTACGTATTAAACAGATGAGCCCGGTCTGGACGCAGACCGGGCTCATCTGTTTAATACGGTTTGTTTGTACCTTGTATGAGCCACATCTTGGCATAATGGTGATCCTTACTTTGGCCGGCCGGAATAAAGTTGGTATTGCCCAACCGGCTTACGGCATCCGTGTAATTTGCGATGTATTTGGGATCCAGGTTGGGCGTAGGGTACATGTAACGGATCGGCAGTGCCGGGCCGAACTGTGCTACCGGACCGGTTTTCAGTGCGGGGTAGCCCGTCCGTCGCCAGTCGAACCAGGATTGGACGCTGAACCAGGACGAGATCCATTTTTGCTCCAGAATCCGTTCCTGCTTGTTGCCGGCGCTGGCGTAGCTTACTCCGGGTTGCGCATAATACGTTTCAAAGTTGAATGAGGTGGCCGCCAGCGCCCCTTCTTTGTCCATCGACGCCTGGACGGCTTTTTTATAGTGACCTTCCGCGTCAGTGGCGCCAAAACCGCCCAATAAGGCCGCTTCAGCCAGAATAAACTCAACCTCGGGGTAATTCATAAAATTCATCGCCACGTAGGGGTCGGTGTTTTTACGGTATCGGTCATGGATGAACGAAATGTAGGGATTCTGTTCGTTGGGATACACCGACACGTCATTTCCTTTGTTGTAGACGATTCCCTGCGTAATGGGAAGACCGACGGGCAAACCCACATACAGGTTGGTATCGGCACTGGAGGCCACACTCGGCACATAGACGACGGAATATGTTTCGCCGAAGAGGTTCGTGACCGTTCTGGTGGTTACCTGGGTCACGTTGGCATCCCATTTTCTCCGCACCGGATTGGCCCAGCGCTGCAACCTCGGATCTTTCAGTTGAAGCAACTTGTCGACGAGTGGTTTTGCCGGTTTTGTCAGCCAGTTGAAGGTAGCCGATGCCAGCGGGCCACCGGGTTGGGTGTTGTCGGAGTTGGTACCCAGAAAAGCAAGGGTTGCATCGTCAGCCTTGCTGGTGAATGCTCCGGCGGCAGCCTCCTTAAACTCGGTTTCAAGATTGATACCCAATGCCGCCATTTCCGCCTTTTTATCCGCCAGGCGAAGGGCGTAACGCAGACGCAACGAATTGGCAAACTTTCTCCACTTCGCGGCATCTCCCTTGTACATTACATCGGAAGTTGCGCTCACCACATCCTTGGGCGTCAGGTTTTGAAGCAGCTCGTTGGCTTGTTTCAGGTCAGTCAAAATGCCCTTGTAGACATCGGCTTGTTTGTCATATTTTGGAAAAAACGCTCCGGTGCTGGCCTTCAGTGCCTCGCTGTACGGGATGTCGCCATAGAGGTCGGTCAGCAACCCGAAGAGCATGGCTTTCATGGTCAGCCCGATACCCTGGAACAGTTTGTTGTCATCCCGCACGCCATTGTCATAAATGATCTGCACGTTCCGCAGGATATCGTAGTAGCTGCCCCAGCCTTCCTGACCCCACGCATACTGGTTCGTTTCGGCAGCCCCTTCGTTTGTTCCCGCCTGCATGTACTGCATGGTAGCTGCGATTTTGGAACTGTTCTTACCCAGACCAAAGACGAGCTTTCCACTATTGACCAGTGAATAGGTGAGGACGTAATTCGACGACACATTTTCAGGACTGTTGGGGTTTTTGTTAACCTCGGTAAGATCCTCACAGGCGGATAGCCATAGACCCATTATCGCCAGTAGGGGAATTCTCAATGCTTTTATCGTTTTCATGTTCACTTCCAATTAAAAGTCCACGTTCAATTTAGCCCCGAACGAACCCGTGAAAGGCAATACGTTGTAATACTCCACCCCCTGCGTCCAGCCCACACCGTTGGGTCTGAAAGCCCGTTCGGGATCAAGTCCCTTAATGCCCGCTGCCGTCCACATGAAGATGTTGTTGGCGACGAACCCCACCGATGCATTCTGCAAATGCAGCCGATTGACAAACGCTTTGGGCAGGCGGTAGGTAATCGAAACTTCCCGCACTTTCACGTAGGTGGCACTGTACATGTTCTTTTCGGCAAACGGACGGTTGGCGTAGCGGTAGGCACTGAAAGGATCGAGCCATTTGCTACCCGGGCCTCCCAGGTTTTCGGTATAAACCGTATTGCCGTTGGCATCTTTGGTGGCCAGTACGCCGGGATTAAGGCTGGCATCCTGCACCCTTCGGCTTGCTTCCACACTGCCTTCCGGCCAGGCAAACCCGTGGTATTCGGCATTGCGGCCACCCACCCAGCTTCCCAGGTATTTATCCGGATTTTCCTTGATCTGCTCGGCCAGGCTGCGGTTCGGATCGTAGCTTTCACCCGTCAGGGTCTTTTCCAACTGTCCATTGTTGCCCAGGAACATCATCGTATTGGAGTAGAATGACCCGCCCAGGCGCCAGTCGACATTGGCGAACAACGTTATATTTTTGTAGGTGATCGACGGCTGAACGCCCATCAGGAACTTGTGGTTAAAGTTTCCGATCTTTTTCAGGTTGTTCACATCGTTATCAGTCTGGTAAAGTCCTCCATTGGTCACGATCGGGTAGCCGTAGTACGGGGAATTGGTATCTTTCACCCGCAGGATCGGTGCGGCATAGATATCACCCAACTGGTCTCCTTCGTAGGTCCGAACTTCAGCCCCTGAGTAAGACGCAAAAGAGAAGTACTTGATCCCGTCCGCCAGTCTGGTGATGTAGGTGCGGTTGCGGGTCAATGTAAAATTCATGTCCCAGGTAAAGTTCTCGGTTTTGATCGGGGTCGTGTAAAGGGCCAGTTCAAAGCCTTTGCTTTCCACCAGTCCGGCATTGATCTGCTTGGTGTTCGCACCGGATTCAATCGGTGTCACGATCGACAGTACCTGGTTTTTATTCCCTCGCTGATAGAAGGTTGCATCCAATCCCAGGCGGTTGTTCAGAAACTTCAGGTCTACACCGATTTCGCCGGAAGTGGCGATCTCAGGTTTCAGATCCGGGTTGGTAAGCGTTCCACCCATATACATGCTCTTGGCAGCGCCCCAGTCGAGGGCGGTCTGGTAGATACGGCTGTAAGCGTAAGGGGCTACATCGTTACCCACCTGCGCGTAGCCCGCCCGTACTTTGGCAAAACTTACCCAACGCGGCATGGTGAACATTTCCGAAGCGATAACGCTCAGCGAAGCGGATGGATAAAAATAGGAATTGTTCCCTTTCGGCAGGGTGCTGGTCCAGTCGTTACGCGCGGTCAGATCGAGGTAGACCCTATCTTTGAACCCAATGGAGGCCGATCCATACACGCCGTAAAGTTTCTTCCGGTTCAGCAGGCTGTTGTAGGAAACCGCTCCCGGCGCGCCATTGGAGATGTTGTAAACCCCGGGCACCACCAGGGCGGTTGCCGAGGTCGCCAGGCTCCGTCCATATTGCTCCAGCCGGTTTAACCCGGCCAGTGCGTTCAGGCTCCAGGCTTCGCCAATGTTTTTCTTGTAGCTCAGGATCAGATCCAGGTTGGTTTCCTTGTTGTAGTTGTTTGAAACCTGGTAGGCTCCATTCACAGCCTCGAAGTTGTTGTAGGCCTTTTTCGCTTCCAGAATCTCGGTATACGAGTCACGCGAGTACCGGCCGATGATCGAGAACTCCTTCGTGATGTCGTAGTCGAGTTGGATCTTGCTCACAACCCGGTCACGTTTAAAGCCGGTGGGATTTTCGTACACCAGGTAGAAAGGGTTATTTTGTTTGTCTTTGTACTTCCGCTGCGCAATGCCTTCCTGGCCGGGAAGCCAGTAGTCGCGCAGGTCATTGATGTTTACCTGGGAGCCGGTCTCGTATACGCTCCGTACGACGTCATTGCGGCTTTGATCGATGATCGGCCGGTTGTCGGAACCCGACTCGGTGAGGTTCACATTCACCGAAGCCCGCAGCTTGTCGGTCAGGTTATAGGTGGTATTCAGGGCGATCGTCAGGCGGGACAGATCCGTGTTCGGGATGATGCCGGTATTCTTCATATTCCCGAGCGACAGCCTGAAATTTCCTTTTTCGTAGTTACCATTGACCGAAACGTTGTTCGTGTTGGTGATGCCGGTTTGGAAAAAATCCCTGAAACGGTTGGGATAAGAAACCAGGGGCACTTTTTGTCCGTTGCTGTTCCACAACGCCCACTGTTCCCCTTTGTCAAGTGCGGCTCCCCAGCTTTCATTTTCCGGCTCCTCCAGAATGTGCGCACCCGTTTTGCCCGATCCAAATTTGTTTTGAACCGCCACATACTGCAAAGGCACATCCGCCACCACCGAGGTGTTCAGAGACACACCAATCCCCTTTTTACCACCCGTGCCGGATTTTGTCGTGATCAGAACCACTCCGTTGCCGGCTCGTGAACCATATAGGGCTGCGGCACTGGGTCCTTTCAGGATCGACACATTGGCAATGTCGTTCGGGTTGATATCGGAAATGGGATTACCCATGTCAGCGCCGGCAAAACCGTTGGAAAGCTTGTTGGCCACCGGTACCCCGTCGATGACAAAAAGCGGCTGGTTGTCGCCATTCAGCGAGTTGGCACCGCGGATGATCATGCTCACCGAAGACCCAACGCCCCCGCCCATCTGCGAAATCTGGACACCGGCGATCTTGCCGGCCATGGCGTTCAACACGTTATTCTGAGGGGTTTGCGTAATGGACGTTCCTTCAATCGTGCCCACGGAGTATCCGAGCGACCTTTTATCGCGCTTGATACCGAGGGCCGTCACGACAGCTTCCTGTAGGGTGTTGACACTTTCGACCATCACCACGTCAATCACGCTGCGATTACTGACCGCAACCTCCTGTGTCTGGTAGCCGATATAGG
This sequence comes from Larkinella punicea, assembly GCF_003334855.1. Lineage (GTDB taxonomy): Bacteria > Bacteroidota > Bacteroidia > Cytophagales > Spirosomataceae > Larkinella > Larkinella punicea. The sequence continues at coordinate 34,293 of NZ_QOWE01000024.1, read as the reverse complement.
AAAAGATCAACACGGCGGCCTCGCCGGTGACGTCCAGGGAAAACCTACCCGTAGCATCGGTGGTTGTTCCGGACTGTGACCCTTTCAGGATGACGTTCACGCCCGGTATTCCCGCCTTGTCTCCACTGGAAGTAACAACGCCTGTCACCGTTTTTGCCGGTGCTGTACGCGCTTCGGACACCGGGATGGTCACTGCCCCTGATTCATGGGGTGCGTTGCTGATCTTTTTGAAAAGCAGGATTTGTTTTCCTTTCACCTCATACCCGGTCTGCAAAGGGCTAAGCAGTTTGGTCAGCACATCACTCAACCGCTCGTGACGGGCAGAGATGTTCACTTCCAGAGACGACTGAATTTCGCCGGGGTTGTACACAAAACGGGCGTCCGACCGGGTTTCGAGCGCTAAAAGCACCTTTTTCAAGGTCATGCCCTCCATTTGAAGGCTTATTCTTTTCTCAAGGATTTCTTGTCCACGCGCGTCGGCGCCGGCAAAAGAAAGGCTGGAAAAAACAAGGGCGATACAGAGCTGGAGTACCGATAGTTTCATAGTAGTGCGCCATAGGGTTTTGAAACGCTGGGTTTGGTTCATATTTTTAACTGTTTTTACAACACGTGCTAATGGGGCAAAAGACCGCTGTTTACCCGGATCAAGGCCTTGTCAACGGAAGAGGTTAAAGAGGTTTAGGAGTGAATGATGGTTGCGACATCATTTGTTTTTTGCAGATCAGGTTTTATTCATAGGGTTAAGGCAGGGTTTTGTGAATTAATGAGGCTTCTGAGGCAGTTATCGATCGGTTTCAATGATCACCCTGCCTTCTTCAATATGATAGGTGCCTTTGATAATGCGGCAGATGAGATGCAACTCGTCATGCAGGCTCATCTCCGAAAATGTGGCTGTCAGCCGATAGCCGTCCAACTTTTCAGGCTCGTATTCAATGTCGATCCCATACGCTTTTTCAAGGGCGCTAAAAACGTCTGCAACGGGTGTTTCGTCGAACGAAAACCGGGGCGGATGATACAGGTTAGCCAGCCCTTGAATCCTTGATTTGGTAAACCTGGCCTTATTCTGACTAAACGTAACCTGCTCATTGGGCGATAGAACCAGTCCGCCCGCCCCCGGGCGGATCGCTATCCTGTCCATTTTTTCCAGGTCTTTTTTCGTAAATACGGTAACCTTGCCCGTGAGCACGCTTACCGAAGCCTGTTTTTCCCGCTCATAGGCCACTACGCGAAAAGAAGTACCCAAGACTCTGGTAATTAGCTGGTTTGAATAAACGAAAAAAGGGTGAGCCGGATCTTTCACGACATCAAAGAAGGCCTCGCCGTCGAGATACACGATGCGTCTGGGCTCTTTTTCCAAAGCCGAACTGAACGAGAGCCGGCTGCCCGGCTGCAAGATGACGGTACTCTTGTCACCCAGCAGCACCGTCATCGGCCGGTCTGTATCATTGGTTCGTTCCACACGGATTTCCGACGGTGATGACGTTGTGGAGATTGCCTTGAAAGAAGCACCCAAGGGAAACTTTTGCACCAGCCAGCCAAGTCCGGCTACCACCAGAACAGCGGCTGCCACCCTCGCCCACACCAGATACATCCGCCTGACGGTTGGCTGGCCCGTTTCCGTGTTACTGCTGAGCTTCCCAAGCGTGCCTTCGACGATCGTGTCGAGTTCATCGTCGGAAAGCATTTGTCGTTTTTCAGCCATCGCCAGCAAAAGCGCTCTCGCGTCCTCAACCATTGCCGACCGGTCCGGATTGCCAGCCAGCCAGTGTTGCCAGAAATCGGTCGCCTGGGCGTCACCGTTCAGGACCCATGCCCTGAACAGAGGGTCGGTCAGAAAATCTTCGACGATAAACTTGCGGTAATCGGTCATAGAAATAGGCTTCAATGATGAGATGCAGGGAATGCGTCTCCCATACCAGATTTTTGTATTATTTTTTGAAAAATTATGGGGAAGGCTTTTCCTAGACCAAAAACAGGGTCAATATGATGAAGAGGCTGATCGCAACCGTCTTGATACGGTCCCGCAGATTCACGAAAGCCAGATGAATCAGGTTCGATACCGTTTGGGGAGAAATGGACATAACCTGCGCGATTTCATCCCGGCTGAGTTCCTGATAGTATTTTAAATAGATCACCTCGCGTTGACGCTTGGGGAGGAGGTTGAGCAGGTGTCCCATTTTTCGGGTACGTTCTGCCAGACTTTCTTCTTCAATGAGCCACCATTCCGGGGAAAATTCAACGTGTAGACCGCTGTCTTCGGCATCCGCGCTTTCAGGGTGGGAGAAAAGCGGGAGTTTGTGAACCTCCCGGTATATTTTGCGCCGGAGTGAAGAAAAAAGATAGGCTTTGACGTTGTCGGGGCTCGACAGCGTTTGTCTCCGGTTCCAGATTTCGATGAACAATTCCTGGATGCAATCCTTGAGGAATTCTTCGTCCCGGTTAAATTTTTGCCCGTAATTCAGCAAAGACCGATAGTAGATCCGCATGAGAGATCCCAACGCCTGCTCGTTGCCAAGCACAAGATCTTTCCAGAGCTGGGAATCTCTCGATCTGTTGGTTTCAGGCAGATTGGACATGGTTTCGGGCTTAGCTGATGGTAAGGGGTCAGAAGGGAGTGGTTCCCCGGGAAAGCGTGTGGCTGTTTATCGTTTCAATATTAGGAAAAGTACGAAAGAAATGACGCTGCATCAACATCTTTGTATTAAGAAAAAGTGAACCCTTGCGATCGGAATAGATGCCCAATTTTTATTCCCTGGTTAGCAAACTGACAAAAAACGATCAAGTCAATTCAAAACCCACGCTTACATTCAGCCTTCATCATTTAAAAATTCACATTTACGTCTCTAGGACTTCCTCTTTCTGCCCCTAAATCCCCCTAAAGGGGACTTGGACGCAGCCTAATCCGGATGCTATAAGTCCCCTTTAGGGGGATTTAGGGGCAAAAAGAGGAAGCCCAATGAATTATCAGACATAAGTCCTGGTTTCTTTTCTTCACCAAAAAAGCAGGAGTCATCGACCCCTGCTTTTCCATCAATCCATCCTAGCTTACTTTTCTTACGCTTCGTCAAAGAAAGGTTTCTCCGCCGATTCTCCCCGGCTAACCGGTTCCGGGTCATACAGGGCCAGCAGCGGAACGGGCGGGCGGAACGCCAGCCGACGCGTCAGGCTGCGGTTCCAGACCGCGTCCATCAGCGTTTTCCGGTGCGGAACGGTCACCAGCAAATCGACCGAATGGGTCGTCAGGTAGGTGTTGATCCCGTGTTCCACTTCATCGTCCAGAATAAAATACGGCCCGGTTTCCACCGAATCGAACACCTGCGCGAGCCGCTGGTTGTAGTCATCAAACTCTTCGCCGACCAGCTTCGGCGTCTGGCTGTTCACGATGGACAAGGCCGTCAAACGCGCACTTTTCCGCGTCACCAGTTCATTGAGCGGCTCTAAACAGGGCACATGCTGGAGGGTGCTGGAGTCGGTGGCCAGCACCACCTCCCGAACGGGTCGGATGGCGGTTGTGTGGGGCACCACCAGCACATTGGTTTTGGCGTGTCGAACCAGCCCGGTTGCCACGCTTCCCAAAACCGCCATGAATCCGGAACCACTGGCACCCACCACCACATAGTCGAACGTTTCCTGCTCCAGAGCGGCTTCCACCGCCCCGATAGGGCTCCCGGGAGCGGTTCGAATCTGGTAGGAATGAAACGGCGGGTGGTAGTTGGCCATCAGTTCCGACAGCATTTCCTGCAGGCTGCGGTAGGCATTTTGTTCGGCCTCTTCCATCAGAAACGTTGTTCCGTACATGGTATCGGATTCGAGCGGATACGCGTGCAGCAGACAGAATTCGGCCGCCGTGTCGTCAAACAGGGCCTGGGCAAAGTGAATTGCCTTTTTCGATGCTTCCGAGAAGTCGGTAAGCAACAGTATCTTTTTCATAACCAGGGAATAAGGGTTTTCTTTTCTCCTGCAATTTCAATGCCGCTAAAAACCGCCTTGGTGAGTTTTCGGCACAGCAGGGCCTTAAAACTACCAATTTTATACAATTGCCAAAACCGGCACGTCGGATTGCCGCGCCATCTGTTGGGTGTTACTTTCCAGAATGGAAAACAGAAACCGGTTGTGGGATTTGGGCAACATCATGACCAGGTCCGCGCGGTTCGCCTGCGTAAATTCCAGAATGGTCCGCGTCAGGTCGTCTCCGCCAACAACCGTTACCGTGTGCGGACGATGCCGGAGCAGATCCCGAACGGCTTCCGCAGCCTGCTGAATGGCGGGATCGGCGGGTTTGTCGCTGACGCCGAGGATGTTCAGAAACGCATCGAACCGGGTGGCAAACCGGAGAACACCATCCAGTGCCAGGGCATCGACCGGTTTTCCGAAATCAATCGCTACGACAATGTTTTTAAACGGCACAAAATGGGCCGCTGGCGGAACCAACAGTAAAGGCACCAGCGTGTGCAGAATCATTTCCGTGGCCTGGCTCCCGAAATACCGCGCACCGGGCGAGTTGGCTCCGGCGGTGCCCATCACCAGCAAATCCGCTTTTTGTTCTTTCACCACCGCGTTGATGGTTTCCAGCGTCGAGCCCTCCCGGGCCATGACCGAGATCGTCAGCCGTCCGCCCGCAGCGGTTTGCAGTTTGTCCCGCAGCCGGTAGAGTTTCCGCCGGGCACTTACTTTATTTTTTTCCTCCATGGGCGTAAACACGGCCTGTAGAGCCGGGATACGGAGCGGATGGTGATAGACGTTCAGCAGAACCAGCCGGGCCTTGAGAAGCATGGCGAGCTGGAGGGCAAAGTCCGACGCGGGCTTGGCACTTTTGGAAAAATCAGTCGCTAGAACAATGGTTTTCATCGGTAAAAGTAGGGTTAAAGTGGGGACATGCGACAACTGCCTTTGCCCCGTTTAGTGGATAAGAATATCTTTTTCGGCCCAGTAATGCCTTTTTCCATCCCACCAGTCCAGAATGACGTGCCAGAGTCCGCTGCTCAGTTGCTGCGTTGAAACCACCTGCCGGGGCCGTTGATTCGGCTGAACCACCAGATGAACTTCTTCGCTGTGATCAAATCGTTTCTGAAAAATCACTTCCGCTTTCCGGAAGGAGACGGGCAGCACAAAGGCCAGTTGATTTTGGGCGGGTTCAAAAGTCATGGCGGTCTGGGTGGTTTAGGGCTGGATAAGGACTTTCGTTCAATCTGTCGCAAAGCTAAAGGCCCCGCTCCGGTAACGCCCTGATATTCATCCGCCAAAAAGCTGACATAAATCACCTCGCCTGCCTATAATTATTAGGACTTCCCAGGCTGCGACCCCCTTCCTTTGATACCGGTTACCGCAGCGATCCCGTCTCTTGATACCGCAACCGATGAATCTAAAAACGCTTTGGGTTATCCTGATTCTCCTGACCGCCCGGTTTCCGACCGTGGTGGGTCAAACCCTTCCCGAATGGCAAAATCTGCTGTATCGGTCGGGGCTTGACACAACGGGTGTTCGGCTGGATAGCGCTACCCTGAGTCGGCTGGCGTATGAACTGGCCTACGGAAACCGCCCCAACCGGCTGAGTTACTGGAACCTGCCGGAACAGATCGATTCGGCCCGCGTCAATCAGGTGGTCGAGCAAATTCGACAGAAAACGCCCGATTGGGTGGCCCAATGGCACTCACTGGAGCCGGTTTTCGAGCCCTACCAAAAGCTGCGGGCGGGGTTGGACTCGCTGATGTTTTTCGGTGGCGATTCGATTCCGCGCTGGCACGAGATCAAAACCGCCCTGAACAATTACCGCTGGCTGAATCGGGTGACTTCTGACCTCGTGGTGGTGGTCAACATTCCTTCCGCAACGCTCCGGGTTTTGAATCGCCAGGGGAACGAAGTGCTGCTGTCGCGGGTGATAGTCGGCAATCCCCGCACCCCAACGCCCCTTTTCGGCGCGCAACTCACCCGAATCATTACGTACCCGTACTGGAATGTGCCCCGGTCGATTGCGGTCAAGGAATTTCTGCCGAAAATCAAACGCAATCCGGCGGGGTTTCTGGATGCGATGAGACTACAGGTACTCGATGCAAAGGGCCGGATCGTTGCGCCCGAATCCGTCAACTGGACGGCGCTTTCGGCCCAAAATTTTCCGTATCGTCTGCGCCAGTCTACCGGTTGCGATAATGCGCTGGGCGTAATGAAGTTCGACGTGAACAGTCCGTTTGATATTTACCTGCACGACACCAACCACCGGGAGTTGTTCAGTAGTAATCGGCGGTTTTTGAGCCACGGCTGCATCCGGGTGGCCAAACCGGTCGAACTGGCGAATCTGCTCCTGCAGTCACCGTATTTCAAACCGGCTTTTCTGGAAAGCCGTCAGGTCAATCTTCCCTCCCGAACCGTTCCCTTACCCGGCCCGGTTCCGGTCCTTATTCAGTACCAAACCGTCGATGTGAATTCGGCCGGCACGCTGGTTTTTTACCCGGATGTGTACGGCTGGCAAACCGTAAAACGCTAAATCCGATGTTAACCGAACTTACCAACGAAGTAATGGACTCCATGCTGGTCAACCAGTATATTGGCCGCATCGGCTGTGCCGCCGACAACCGGATTCTGATCGAACCCGTCATGTATTATTACGATGGACACGCCATCCTGGGTCTCACCCGCGAAGGCACTAAAACCCAGTTGCTGCGCAAGAATCCGCACGTCGCTTTCGAAATCGACGAAATGATCAGTCCGGGTCTTTGGCACAGCGTGGTCATCGAAGGTCTGTTTGAAGAATTGCAGGGTGATGACCGGGATTATGCCCTGTATCTGCTCGAACACCGGAAAATCCCGGTTTTTGCCGGCGAAAAAATGGGGTATCCCGGCGAAAAAGAACCGGTCGACCACAACGTCGTCTACCCGGTGGTCTACCGAATTCAGATTCAGAGCAAAACCGGCCGGTGTTATACCCACTCGCTAACCTGACGATGATCAGCCGGTTACCTCTCATCCGTCATTCTCTTTTTCCCGATTCCGAAGGAGTTTTATACCGGTTTACACGCTCCTTCATTTACCAAGACGATGAAACGGATTACTTCAGTAGGGATCATGCTCGGCCTGTTGCTGGTCGGCTGCACGGGGGCATCGGCGCAGACTGTCCGGGGAAGTATCGGCTTTTTTCAGATGGGCTACCTCAATGCCCCGCAATCCGGTGCCGTCGCCCAAGCCTTCGCTCCCGACTGGTTTCCCACGCTCCACAACCATTTCATCTACAGCGGAGGAGAAGGGTGGCTGCGCCGAAACCGGTGGATGGCCGGTTTCAGCGCGTCGGCTCTGACGGCCCGCAGCATTTCGGTTCAGCAAACCCGCGTCGAACGCGTGGCCGGTCTGGGGCAGCTCAAGCTGGGCTACGTGCTGTTCGACAACCGTCGGTATCTGCTCTATTCGTCTTTTAGTCAGGGGCTTTCGTCATCCGTCATCAGCGTCAACCAGTCGGGTTCTGAGCCGGTGGTGTGGATGCTACCCAGCCATTCCACCGATCTGGCGGTTCATTTCAACCGCTTGATCGCCCGCAATCCGTCCGACAATCCGGATGAAGTCCGGGGTCTCTGGCTGGGGTTGCGCGTTGGGTATCTGGTCAGTTCGAAATCCGCCCACTGGGTACAAATTCCGGAAGGTGTTCAACACCAGTTCAAGCCGACCTATGCCCTCAACGGCCTGTATGTAACCCTGTCCATCGGCGGGGGCCGATTCCGTTATCCTCACGCTTTGTAACCGATCTCCAAAACCGCCATGTTTTTCTCCCTGACTTTTTTCTGGACGGCCTACACCGTCGCCAACCTATTGTTCCTCGTCGCCATCTGGGGAAGTAAAGAATGGCCCCGGATCACCCGGCTGTTTTTCCTGCTCCTGTTTGGCTGGGCCGCCTGGTTCAATGCGTCGATGGCCTTGATTTCCCCTTCGGTGTATCAGGATTACGCCGACACCGCCATTCCGCTGTATCGCTGGTTTATCATGGGTCCGTTTGTAACGATCATCAGACCCATGATCCTGGTGATTGCCGCTGGTCAGGCCCTGATTGCCGTGTCGATGCTTCTAAAAGGAGAGCTTTTCAAACTGGGTTGCTGGGATGGGCTGGTTTTCGGGCTGGCCATTGCGCCACTGGGACTGTATGCGGCTTTTCCGGCTACGGTTCTGATGGCCATTGCCTTTTACCGGCTGCAAAAAAACCACGATAATACGTATTTGTGGGAGACCAAAAACGAAAAACCGGGGAGAAGGACGAGTAAATCCTTTTCAACCCGGCATGTGGCCTCCTGATTCCGCCACCGCAGGGAGGGTGTCGGCAGCCCTGACAGCGGTTATACACCCTGTCAGCGGCTTCACTCTTTTTTATAAATTGCCCTATTTTGTTCTACCCAATCCCCTGAAGGGAGACTTGAGCGCGTGATACCGCCACCGCTGACAGGGTCTTCGACCGCTGTCAGGGTGGCTTAACTCTTCTTCAAACACCTAAACCGTCTGAGAAAACAGCCGCGTCCGGGGTTGGGCCTGGTTGAGCCGCGCGTCGAACGCCATGCAGATATTTCGCAGGAACGGGCGACCTTCGGGCAGTACCCGCAAGCCTTCCGCGTTGTAATCAATCAACCCGTCGAACCGGAACGACTCCAGCCGGTCGCACAAAACCGCCCACTCGTCCTCCGTCCAGCCATCCCAGGTCCACCGGGTTTCGCCCTGGCACATGATGTTCAGAATCTGCCGACGCAGAAACTGATCCTGCCGGCTCAGGACATGGCCGCGCAGAAGCGGAAGTTCGCCCGCCCGAACCCGGTTCAGGTACGCATCGAGGTCTTTTTCATTCTGGGCAAACGCCGACCATACATCGCCGATGGACGAGGTTCCGAGGCCAATCAGGACGCGGGTTTGGGTGGTCGTGTAGCCCATGAAATTCCGGTGCAGCGTCCCGGTTTGCAGGGCTTTGAACAAGGCATCGTGCGGGAGGGCAAAATGGTCGATGCCGATTTCGACGTACCCCGCCTGTTCCAGCAACGCCCGCCCGGTTTCGTAAAGAATCCGTTTCTGCTCACCCGACGGCAGGTCTTCGTCCCCAAAACCGCGTTGCCCGTTGCCTTTGATCCAGGGAACGTGCGCGTAGGAATAAAACGCAATGCGGTCAGGCCGCAGCATCAGGGTTTTGTAGAACGTATCGGTAATGGAATCCGGTGTCTGAAACGGCAGTCCAAACACGATGTCGTGGCTAATCGATTGGTAGCCCATCTGTCTGGCCCAGGTCGTCACCTGCTGCACGTTTTCGAACGGCTGAAGCCGGTGAATGGCCTTTTGCACCACCGGGTCGTAATCCTGAACGCCAAAGCTGACCCGCCGGAAACCGAAATGATAGAGTACCCGAAGATGTTGGTAGGTCGTATTGTTCGGATGGCCTTCCCAGCCGTAATCCGGAGATTCGGTGGGTGTTACCCGTTCGAAAATGCCCGTCAGCAACCGTTCAAGCTGTTCGGGAGCAAAAAAACTGGGCGTTCCTCCCCCCAGGTGCAGTTCGGCAAGGCGCGGTTGTTCGGGCAGCAAATCACAGTAGAGATTCCATTCCGCCAAAACCGCATCGATGTAGGGTTCTTCGACGCCGTGGTTGCGGGTGATGCGCTTGTTGCAACCGCAAAACGTACACAGGCTTTCGCAATACGGCAGGTGAATATACAGGCTCAAACCGGTCGTGCTGTTGCTGATCGAAACCGCCTGTTTGAGATTTTGCACCCAGGCGGTTTCGCTGAACGTGGTTTCGTCCCAAAACGGCACAGTCGGGTAGCTGGTGTAGCGCGGGCCGGGAACGTCGTATTTCTGAATGAGAGACTGCATACGATTTGGAGATTGAAGCACCAAAATTGGCGGAGATTCGCACGCCGTACCCTGACCGGTATCACTCGGTTTGCTGACGCTCGTCAGGGTTTAACGACCTGTTCCGACCCAATTTGCCAAGAAAAATATGGTATGCGTACAGCAACGATTTCAGCGACTACCTGTTACCACTGCGGCAACGACTGTGCAGAGCACAACCTTGAATACGATGAAAAACCGTTCTGCTGCGAAGGCTGTCAAACGGTTTATAGCATTCTGAATCAAAACCAGCTTTGTCAATACTATTCGATTGAACAGGAAGGCAACGGCGTTCGGCCCGGCAACCCCCTTAAAACGGAAAATGCCCCAAAAAACCGGCTCGAATTTCTGGACCATCCCGCCATCGTTGCCCAACTGCTGGAGTTTTCCAGTACGTCGGTTGCCCGGGTTACATTTTACATTCCGACCATCCATTGCAGTTCGTGTTTGTGGTTGCTCGAACACCTCTACCGCATCCATCCGGGCATTCAGCAGTCGCGGGTGGATTTTCTCAAAAAGCAGGTTCACCTGACCTACCAGCCCGATCAGCTCACGCTCCGGCAGGTGGTCGAACTGCTCGCGTCGATTGGCTACGAGCCCCTGATCAGCCTGAACGATGTCGTTAAAGAACAGCAAAAACCGTCGTACCGCCCCTTGCTCTACCGGCTGGCACTGGCGGGTTTTTGTTCGGGCAACATCATGCTGTTCAGCTTTCCCGAATACCTCGGCCTCGACGATCCATCGTTCAAACACCTCTTCGGTCTACTCAATATTGTGCTGGCCATTCCGGTCGTCTTTTACTCGGCATCGGGCTATTTCGAATCGGTCTGGACGAGTCTGAAAAAAGGCATCATCAACATCGACTTTCCCATTCTGCTCGGGATTCTGGTGGCGTTTTTCCGGGGCACCTACGAGGTTTTGTTTCTCAACGGTGCCGGTTATTTCGATTCGCTGACGGGCCTGATTTTCTTTCTGTTGTGCGGCAAATGGTTCCAGCAGCGCACCCACGAATTTCTGTCGTTCGAACGGGATTACAAATCGTATTTTCCGCTGGCCGTAACGGTTTTAAAACCGGATGGCGAAACCGCCATTCCCGTAGCCGAACTCCGCAAGGGTGATCGAATCCGGGTTCGTAACCACGAACTGATTCCCGCTGACGGCTTGCTGTACAAAGGAGAAGCCCTGATCGATTACAGTTTCGTGACGGGTGAATCGCAGCCGGAAGCCCAGAAACCGGGGGCGTTGCTGTATGCCGGTGGCAAGCAGATTGGCGAAGCCATTGAACTGGAAGTGGTGCGGGAGGTATCGCAAAGTTACCTGACCCAACTCTGGAACAACGACGCGTTCCGCAAGGGTGACACCTCCCGAATGCGCACCTTTGCCGATGCCGTCGGGAAGTATTTTACCCTGACCGTCATTGCGTTAGCCACAATCGTGGGCTTATACTGGTATACGCACGACCCCGCGCGGGCCATCAATGCTTTTACGGCGGTTTTGATCATTGCCTGTCCGTGTGCGCTGTCACTCTCGTATCCGTTCGCGCTGGGGAATGGAATTCGGAAGCTGAGCCAGCAGAAATTGTACCTCAAAAACGCGAACGTCATCGAGCACATGGCGGATTGTGACACCATCGTTTTCGACAAAACCGGTACGCTGACGGAGACGGTGAGTGAAAGAGCGATTGAGCGATTGAGTGAAGACAAACACGGGAGCGTTGTGGAGGAGTTTTCGGTAGCTTTGACGGACTTTGAACAGGCGCTGGTCGTATCATTGGTGCGGCAGTCGGCTCACCCGCTCAGCCGGAAACTGGCCGCTCATCTGGCCGACGTTCAACCGCTGGTGGTGGATGATTTTACGGAAATACCGGGCCGCGGCTTGCACGGGTTTGTGGATGGCTGGGAAGTTAAAATCGGCTCGGCTTCGTTTGTAAATCCGCAGTCGGTGTCCGCACCATCCGCGAAAGAAACCCCAACCGATTCAGCCGGAGCGCGTGTTCATATTGCCATCGAGCAGCAATACCGGGGCTGTTTCCGGTTTCCGAACCAATACCGTCCCGGTCTCGATGCGATGCTCGATTCGCTGAAATCCACGCACCGCTTGTATCTGCTTTCGGGCGATACCGACACGGCCCGGCCCGAACTGGCGCGCTGGTTTACCCCGGATCATATGACGTTCAACTGCCAGCCGCAGCAAAAGCTCGACATCGTGCGGCACCTGCAAAACCGGGGCCACCGCGTGTTGATGGTGGGTGACGGCCTGAACGATGCCGGGGCGTTGAAACAGGCCGATGTCGGCATTGCCGTCACGGAAGACACCGTTCAGTTTACACCCGCCAGCGACGCCATTCTGGAAGCATCCTCATTAAGAAAACTGCCCGAACTGCTGGCGTACAGCCGCTTCGGTATGCGGCTGATCCGGTTTAGTTTTGCGGTTTCGCTGTTGTATAATTTCATCGGCCTTTCCTACGCGCTGACGGGGAATCTGTCGCCGGTTGTGGCCGCCATTCTGATGCCCGTCAGTTCCGCGACGATGTTGCTGATTGGGACGTTGGGAATGCGGTGGAAAGAGATTAAAAACTAAGCCCATACAAGGTTGACTAAAATAAGTAAATTGTAAATCAGCGTTTGCCATAGACTTGTCTCTGGTTTGTTATACCTTTGTTATAACAAACCAGAGACAAGTCTATGTTACAGGTCATTCGTAAAATCGGTAATTCACAGGGTATTCTCCTGCCTCGAACGGTTCTGCAACAGGCAGGCATTGAAGGTGCTGTTGACATTGAAATAACCGAAGGAGCGCTTATCCTGCGTGCTGTCAAAAAACACCCAAGGGATGGCTGGGAGCAGGTTTTTGACGAAGCAATCAAAGCCGGAGATCAGCCCGAAGGCGATCTGTTTGATGGCACACCAAACCAGTTTGACCAAACTGAGTGGACATGGTAATCGAGCGGTTTGACGTTTGGCTGGTTTCATTAGATCCGACCCAGGGCAGCGAGATTGCCAAAACACGTCCTTGTTTGATTATATCCCCGGATGCGATTAACCAACGGCTCAATACCGTGATAGTAGCGCCCCTAACCAGCACACAAAAGCGTTATCCTACCCGAGTCAACTGCCATTTCTCCGGTCAGGCTGGTCAGGTAGCTTTAGATCAGATCCGCACGGTTGATAAAGTTCGATTGGTAAAACACATCGGTAGCTTAGACGACGCGGTATGCCATCAGGTGTGCCAGACGCTGGTTGCCATCTTTACGTACTAAAAAGAAAAACGGCGTTGTTTTCCAACAGGATAACCCATTGAAAAACAACGCCGTCGCCAATTGAATTACCCTACATATACGCTTCGTCGCGCCCACGCCGGAGCTTCACGATGCCCAGTTTATTCATCAATAAAATCAGCGGATAAGCCGGGTCGAATTCGTGCCAGCGGAAACCGCCGAAGTTAGCCCGACCGCCGTAGCGGTGGTGGTTGTTGTGGTAGGATTCGCCCATCATCAGAAAGTCGAACGGCAGCAGGTTTTTGGCCGTATCGTCCACTTTGAAGTTGATGTAGCCGTAGCGGTGGGCGCACCAGTTGATGATGGCACCATGCACCGGGCCCATGAAAAAATGGAATGGCAGCAGCAGAAACAGCCAGGGTGAGGTGGCAAACTGGATGTAGAACAGCACATAGAACGTTCCCCAGGCCACCCGAACCGGCCAGCGATCCCCGAACCATTCCATCCACGGCCAGTTGGGCACGCCCTTTTTGAACTTCGCCGGAACGGTGTCGCGGTTATTCAGGATGTCGTTGTAAAACTGCCGGGTCTTCCACATCATATCCATCATGCTCTTGGAATATTTCGGCGAATGCGGGTCTTCTTCCGTATCGGCGTAGGCGTGGTGAAGCCGGTGCATAATACCGTATGCGCGTGGACTCAAAAACGACGATCCCTGGCTAATGAACGTCACAACGTAAAAAAACTTCTCCCAGCCCTTGCTCATCGTGAACATCTGGTGGGCGGCATAGCGGTGGAGAAAGAGGGTCTGCATCAGGACCGACAGGTACCAATGCGCGAGAAAAAAAGCGAGAATGATCATTCGAAACAAGATTCTGGTGTAATGCGCCAAAAGTAGTTCCTGCCACTAAGCGCGGGCCTAACACGGGTCAGCCGACCGGATGAGTTTTGTCAGCCCGCCTGGTTTACCTGAATTCTATCACCCCCCTGCCTGACGAACCTCATACGTTGCCCACCGGATAAGCCGCACTTTTGACCCGGCAAACGCTCACGAATATGAACATTATCTTCTTCATGATTGGCATTAGTCTGCTACTGGCACTGGGGTTTTTCGGGGCTTTCCTGTGGTCTATGAAAACCGGCCAGCAGGATGACCTGTACACCCCCTCGATGCGGATGCTGCTCGACGACAACGAACCAACTACTACCTCCTCCATAGATACCCCGCATAACAGCTCGTTACCACTATGAATGTCTCGCAAAAACCGCCTGTTACGATTTCGCCTGAACACCCCCGACCGGGGAACGGAGCCGCTCCCGCCGTGGAACGCTTCGAGTATGACAACCGCATTGTCCGGGATTTCGCCGTTGCCACCATCATCTGGGGCGTCGTCGGCATGTTGGTCGGAGTGCTGATTGCCAGCCAGTTGTTCGCTCCGGCGGCCAACCTCGGCAACCAGTATACGACCTTCGGACGGATTCGGCCGCTGCACACCAATGCGGTTATTTTCGCCTTCGTCGGCAATGCCATCTTTATGGGGGTGTATTACTCTTTGCAACGGCTTTGCAAAGCCCGGATGTTCAGCGATTTGCTCAGTAAAATCCACTTCTGGGGCTGGCAGGCCATCATCGTAGCCGCGGCCATTACGCTGCCGCTGGGTCTGACCACCTCCCACGAATACGCAGAACTCGAATGGCCGATCGACATTGCCATTACGCTGATCTGGGTGGTTTTCGGGATCAACATGTTCGGCACGATCATCAAACGCCGGGAGCGCCACCTGTATGTCGCCATCTGGTTTTACATCGCCACGTTTGTAACGGTTGCCGTCCTGCACATCGTCAACTCATACCAGATGCCGGTGAGTCTGTTCAAAAGTTATTACGTCTACGCCGGGGTGCAGGATGCGCTCGTGCAGTGGTGGTATGGTCACAATGCGGTAGCATTTTTCCTGACCACGCCGTTTTTGGGGCTGATGTATTACTTCCTGCCCAAGATGGCAAACCGCCCGGTTTACTCCTACAAGCTGTCGATTCTGCACTTCTGGGCGCTGATTTTCATCTACATCTGGGCCGGTCCCCACCACCTGCTCTATTCATCGCTGCCCGACTGGGCGCAATCGCTGGGGGTGGTTTTCTCCATCATGCTCATTGCCCCGTCCTGGGGTGGGATGATCAACGGGTTGCTGACTTTGCGCGGAGCCTGGGACAAGGTTCGGGAAGATACCATCCTGAAATTCATGGTCGTCGGGATTACCGCCTACGGGATGGCCACCTTCGAAGGGCCATTGCTATCGCTCAAGAATGTCAACGCCATTGCGCACTTTACCGACTGGATCGTGGCCCACGTACACGTCGGGGCTCTGGGCTGGAACGGTTTTCTGACCTTCGCGATCCTGTACTGGCTGATTCCGCGCATGTACAAAACGCCCTTGTATTCCAAAAAACTGCTGAGCATCCACTTCTGGATCGGCACGCTCGGAATCCTGTTCTACGCCATTCCGATGTACATTTCAGGCTTCACACAGGGCATGATGTGGAAGGAGTTCACACCCGAAGGCACCCTGCGTTACCCGAACTTCCTGGAAACCACCATTCAACTGCTGCCCATGCACCAGATGCGGGCGCTGGGCGGTACGTTCTACCTGCTGGGTGCAATTCTGATGGCCTATAACCTGTTCAAAACGATGGCAGCCGGGCAACTGGTGGTCAACGAAACCGCCGAAGCACCTGCCCTGGAGCAAGCCTATGTGCCGACGGGAACCGATACCTACTGGCACCGCTGGCTGGAGCGCAAGCCCATTCCGCTGCTGGTTGCCTCGCTGGTGGTGATTCTGATCGGATCGATGGTGGAATTGATTCCGACGTTTATGGTGGAGTCCAATGTGCCGACCATTTCGGCCGTACAACCCTACAGCGCCCTCGAAGTGCAGGGCCGCGACCTCTACATCCGCGAGGGTTGCGTCAACTGCCACAGCCAGATGGTCCGGCCTTTCCGCAGCGAAACCGAACGTTACGGGGAGTATTCCAAAGCGGGCGAATTTGTGTATGACCACCCGTTCCTGTGGGGTAGCAAACGAACCGGGCCAGATCTGCACCGCGAAGGCGGCAAATACCCCGACTCCTGGCATTACCACCACATGCGTGACCCAACGTCGATGTCGCCGGGGTCAATCATGCCGGCTTATCCGTGGCTGCTGGACCAGAAACTCGACATTTCGAATACGTCGGATAAGCTGAGAATACTGGAAAAAGTGGGCGTTCCCTACGACGACGCCACAATCAGCTACGCCAACGAAGATTTGCAAAAACAGGCCCAGGAGGTCAGCGACCGCCTGGCGAAAGACGGGATCAAAGTCGACGCCGACCGCGAGATCATCGCCCTGATTGCCTACCTCCAACGGCTCGGCACGGACATCAAGAAAATGGAAAACGCAACCAAATGAGTGAAGAGTTAAAAATTAAGAGTTAAAAGTTAAAAATAGGCTGACTCACATTAACTCATCACTCTTAATTCTTAACTCATAACTCTTCCCTCCCAAGATCATGTTCAAGCAATTCATCTCCAAAATTCCCGGCGCGGACGTCTATATGGTCGGCTCGTTTGTCACCTTCCTCGCCTTTTTCATTCTCGTTGGCCTGTATCTGGTTTTGGTGGATAAAACGTACATCCGCCAGATGAGCCGGATGCCCCTCGATGAATCGTCAACCGATTAACCATTCCTCTTTCCATGAATTCATTCATTTTACTCAATGGTGGCCTGCTGGGCCAGGAACCGGCAAAATCCATCTGGGACATTTCATCCGGTCAGGATCTGTTGCTGGTTACCGTCGCCCTTTTTCTGCTGGTGGGCATGGTAGCCGTCGGAGCGGTAGCGCTGAACCTGGTGTTCCTCCTCAAAAAAATAATAGAACCCGACGCCCAACCCGTTGCCAAACCGGCCGATACGCGCTCCTGGTGGCAACGTATGGCGGGATTGCACGAACTGAATCAGGAAAAAAACCTGACGATGGAACATGCCTACGACGGCATTGCCGAACTCGATAACCCAACGCCCCCGTGGTTTATGGGGTTGTTTTATGGAACCATTGTGGCGGGTGTCATCTACCTGCTCGTCTACCACGTCTTCAACCCGGGCGACATCATGGTGCAGGAATATACCCAGGAAATGGCCATCGCCGATAAACAACGGGAGGATTACATCAAAAAAGTGGCCGGTTCCATCAACGAAAATACCGTTACGGTCTTGAAAGATGCGAAAGGGATCGACGCGGGCAAAGCGCTGTTCACCCAAAACTGCGTGGCCTGCCACGGTGCCAATGCAGAGGGGAAAGTAGGGCCAAACCTGACCGATGCCTACTGGCTGCATGGCGGTGACGTCAAGGCGGTTTTCCACATCATTACAGAAGGTGTTCCCGAAAAAGGGATGATGTCCTGGAAAAAACAACTGAATCCGCTCCAGGTGCAGCAAGTGGCCAGTTATATCCTGTCGCTGCAAGGCACGAACCCCGCCGGAGCGAAAGAACCGCAGGGCGAAAAAGTGGCCACCGGCGAACCCGTTGCAACCCGCTAACTCAACACTCCTATGAAATCCAACGTAGCACTTCCCCCCTCCGATTTCCGCGATACGCTGCCCACAGCCGATGCCTCCGGCGGTCGGCGGTGGTTGTATCCGCGTGAAACCACCGGCCGGTTTACCCGCTGGCGGACGGTGGTGGCAGTGGTGCTGCTGATCGTGTTGTTTGCCGGGCCTTTTGTGTGGATCGACGGGCATCCGTTGTTCCTGTTCAACGTGCTCGAACGCCGGTTTATCTTTTTCGGCGTACCGTTCTGGCCGCAGGATTTTTACCTGGTTGCGTTTGGGTTGATTGCCTTCATCGTGTTTGTGGCGCTGTTCACGGTCGTCTATGGTCGGGTGTGGTGCGGCTGGGCGTGTCCGCAGACGATTTTTATGGAAATGGTTTTCCGGAAAATCGAAGGCTGGATCGAGGGCGATTTTAACGCCCGGAAACGGCTGGATGCCAGCCCCTGGACAACCGAAAAAGTGGTCAAAAAAGGCCTGAAACACGGCGTTTTCTTCCTGATTTCGTTCGCCATCAGCAACACTTTTCTGGCCTACATCATTGGCCGTGACCAGTGGCTGACCCTCATCACCGACAACCCGGCACAGCACCTCGCCGGTCTGTCGGCCATTGTCATCTTTACGGGCGTATTTTACCTCGTTTTTGCCTGGCTGCGCGAAATCGTCTGCACGACCATCTGCCCGTACGGAAGGCTGCAAGGCGTTTTGCTGGACAAAAACTCCCTGATCGTCGCCTACGACTACATCCGGGGAGAACCGCGCGGGAAAAGAGTTAAGACCGAGCCGCCGGGCGGTGAAGAGTTAAGAGTTAAGAATGATGAGTTAAGAGTTAAGAATGATGAGTTAAGAGTTAAGAATTTAAAATCGGATCATCCCGAGGCCCAGCCTTCACTCATAACTCTTAACTCTTCACTCTTAACTCCTAAAGCTCCGAAGGGCGATTGCATTGACTGTAAGCTTTGTGTGCAGGTCTGTCCGATGGGAATCGACATTCGGAACGGGACGCAACTGGAATGCATCAACTGCACGCTCTGCATCGACGTCTGTGACAGTGTCATGGACAAAATCGAACTGCCCCAGGGGCTGATCCGCATGGATTCGCAGGCCAATATTGAACAGGGAAAACCGTTCCGGTTTACCGCCCGGATTCTGGCCTACAGTGGCGTGTTGCTCGTTCTGTTGGGAATCATCGGTTTTCTGCTCGTCAGCCGGCCGGTGATGGACGTGACGGTTTTGCGGGCACCGGGGCAGTTGTACCAGCGCGAAACAGGCGGTAAGGTATCGAACCTGTATCTGGTGGAAGTGATCAACAAGACCTACCGGACCTTGCCGGTTCAATTCCGCCTAAGCCGAACGGATGCCAAACTGCGCTTCGTACAGCCGCTGTCGTCGGTGCCGGCCGGGGAGCTAACCAAGGGAATGTTCTTCATCGATCTACCGGAGAAAACCATCCGGCAAAACAGCACGCCACTTCACATCGACGTGCTGGCCGGTAACGAAGTTGTCGACCAGATCGAAACGACGTTTTTGGGACCTGTAAAATAATGATAGAATGAGTGAATGATAGAATGAATGAATGAATGAATGGGTATTGCCCGAACTTCCTTCAATCGTCAGCTCTTTTTTATTCACTCATTCTATCATTCACTCATTCTATCATTGAATCCATGAACTGGGGAAAAGCCATCGTACTCGTTTACATCCTATTTGCCGGATTTATCGGCACCCTGGTGTATCTCATGTGCCGCCAACGGGTCGATCTGGTGCGCGATGATTATTACCAAACCGAAATCGCCTTTCAACAACAGATTGACCGGGTAGCCCGAACCGCCAAACTGGCAGAATCGCCGACCATTCACTTCGATGCCTCCCGGCAGGTGGTCGAACTGACGCGATCGGAAGCGGGTTCAACCAGTGGCAAACTGACCTTTTACCGCCCTTCGGATCGCCGACAGGATCGGAGTGTTGCCTTGCAGCCCGGCCAAACCACGGTTTCGACCGCCAAACTGGCGTCCGGTTTCTGGCGTGTGCAACTGAACTGGCTGGAAAACGGGCAGGAATATTACAGCGAACAAACCGTAACCATTCCGTAACGTGCAGAATGTCTGGATCATCGCAGCCCTGACCACGGGTTTAGTCGGCAGCCTGCACTGCGTCGGCATGTGCGGACCGCTGGCGATGGCCTTGCCCGTCGGACGATTGCCCCGTTCACAACGGGTGCTGGCGATGGGACTGTATCATGTGGGGAGAATTACCGCCTATTCCGGACTGGGGTTGCTGGTCGGCACCATCGGTCAGGGGCTGTTGCTGGCCGGTTTGCAGCGATCGGTGTCAATCGCTGGCGGTCTGTTTCTGCTGATCTGGGTTCTGTTCCAGCACGGAAAACTGACCGGTTTGTCTCTGAATGGGGGACGAAGCTGGGTGACCAAACCGATGTCTCGGTTTTTGCAAAGCCCTAATTTAAAGACATTTACTGGATTGGGCTTTCTGAACGGTTTATTGCCCTGCGGTTTTTTGTACGTCGCCCTGACCGGAGCCATCACAACCGGAAGCGCGGCAACCGGCGCATTCTACATGGCGTTGTTCGGCCTGGGAACGGTGCCGGCTTTGCTGCTGGTCCGGTTTGTCCCGACGTTTTTTCCCGTAAACCTGCGACGCCGGTTTACGGTCTTGATGCCGGTCATCACGATTGCCCTGGCCTTTCTCTTACTGGTTCGGGGTTTCTATCCTTCCACTGTCATTGACCAGACGGGCCACGAAGTTCCGATTTGCCACGGGAAGGGAGTTAAGAATTAAAAGTGAAGAGTTAAAAATTAAGAGTTAAAAGTAGGCTGACGCCTTCAACGGCGCAGTCCCATTCTAACTCTTAATTTTTAACTCTTCACTCTTAACTGTTTAATACCGGTACAGATCCGATTTGTAGGGGCCTTCGGTCGTTACACCGATGTATTCCGCCTGCTCCTGATCCAGTTTTTCCAGTTTTGCGCCTACGTGATCGAGGTGCAAAGCCGCTACTTTTTCGTCGAGGTGTTTCGGCAGAATGTAGACCTTGTTTTCATATTTGTCCGAATTGGCCCACAGTTCCAATTGCGCCAGCGTCTGGTTCGAGAACGAGCAGGACATCACAAACGACGGGTGACCCATCGCAACGCCCAGATTCACCAGACGGCCTTCGGCCAGCACGATGATTTCTTTGCCATCAATTTCATACAGATCGACCTGCGGTTTGATCTGGCTCTTCGAATGACCGTAGTTTGCATTCAACCACGCCATATCGATTTCGTTGTCGAAGTGACCGATGTTACAAACCACCGCCTTGTCGCGCATCGTCTTGAAGTGACGGTCTTTCACGATGTTGATGTTACCCGTTGCGGTTACGAAAATATTGGCGCGGGTCGCAGCCTCGTCCATCGTGACCACTTCATAACCGTCCATCGCGGCTTGCAGCGCACAAATCGGGTCGATTTCCGTCACCAGCACGCGGCAACCGGCACCACGGAGTGATTCGGCAGAACCTTTTCCTACGTCACCATAGCCGGCGACAACCGCTACTTTACCAGCCAGCATCAAATCGGTTCCCCGACGGATGGCATCCACCAGCGACTCGCGGCAGCCGTATTTGTTATCGAATTTCGATTTGGTAACCGAGTCGTTGACGTTGATGGCGGGCAAATGCAGCGTCCCGTTTTTCATGCGCTCATACAAGCGGTGAACGCCCGTCGTCGTTTCTTCCGACAAGCCTTTGATGTTGGCAATCAGTTCCGGATAGAGGTCGAAAACCATGTTGGTCAGGTCACCACCATCGTCCAGAATCATGTTCAGCGGTTTCCGCTCTTCGCCAAAAAACAACGTCTGCTCGATACACCAGTTAAATTCTTCTTCGTTCATACCTTTCCAGGCATACACCGAAATACCGGCAGCGGCAATCGCGGCTGCAGCATGGTCCTGCGTCGAGAAGATATTACACGATGACCAGGTCACTTCGGCACCCAGCTCAACCAGGGTTTCGATCAGAACGGCGGTCTGGATCGTCATGTGCAGACAACCGGCAATGTAGGCACCAGCGAGGGGTTTCGACGGTCCGAACTCTTTGCGGAGGGACATCAAACCCGGCATTTCGGCTTCGGCCAACCGGATTTCCTTGCGGCCCCATTCGGCCAGCGCGATGTCTTTAACTTTGTACGGAACGTACGTGGATGTTTCTGTAGACATAAAAAGGGAGTAATTAATGCTTGATGATTTTTAAGAAAAAAGAAGTAAGACAAGAGAATAGAGACAAAATGTCAATCGGTGAAGTCTGTCTTTATTCTCTTGTCTCACTTCTATCGTCTCTATTTATTTTAAGGTAGCAACCGCGTCTTTAATGCGTTGTACGGCTTCGGTCAGGGCTTCGTCGGAGGCTGCCGTTGAAATCCGCAGACCGTAGGGAGCACCAAAACCTGAGCCGGCCACGGTTGCCACATAAGCCGTATTGAGCAACCAGGCGGCAAAATCGTCCGAGTCGTTGATGGTCGTTGTTCCGTCCGATTTGCCGTAATAGTAGCTGATGTCGGGGAACGCGTAGAAAGCGCCTTCCGGCACGTTCACTTTAAAACCGGGAATTTCTTTCAGCAGTTTGACCACCAGATCCCGGCGACGTTCGTAGGCTTTCGACATTTCACGCGTCGGTTCCATCGGGCCGTTCAGGGCGGCCAGGGTAGCCCGCTGCGAGATCGAACCGGTTCCGGAAGTGACCTGTCCCTGCAATTTTTCCACGCCGTCGGCGATCCATTTGGCCGCTCCGATGTAACCAATCCGCCAGCCTGTCATCGCAAAACCTTTCGCGACGCCGTTAACGGTAACGACGCGGTCTTTGATTTCGGGAATGGAACCGATGCTGAAATGGCCTTTATCCGTAAAATTGATGTGTTCGTAGATTTCGTCGGCCAGCACAATCACGTTTTCGTGCCGGGCCACCACGTCGGCGATGGCGCGCAGTTCGTCTTCGCTATACACCGAACCGGTCGGGTTGTTGGGCGATGCATACATCACGATTTTGGTGCGATCCGTAATGGCTGCTTCCAGTTGATCCGCCGTTACTTTGAAGTCATTATCAAAAGCCCCTTCGAGGATAATCGACTTTCCTTCAGCGAGTTTCACCATTTCGGAATAGCTTACCCAATAGGGAGCCAGAATGATCACCTCGTCGCCGGGGTTCACCAGCACCTGAATGACGTTCGCCAGCGAGTGTTTGGCACCCGTCGAAACCACGATATTTTCCGGTTTCCAGTCAATATTATTTTCCCGTTTAAACTTATCTGCAATGGCTTTCCGCAGATCGGCATAACCCGCTACGGGCGAATAACCGTGGTAGCCTTCGTCGATGGCTTGTTTGGCGGCTTCGCAAATGTGTTTCGGCGTCTTGAAATCAGGTTCTCCAACGCTGAGACTGATTACTTTGTGGCCCTGAGCGGCCAGTTCGCGGGCTTTTTTGGTCATCGCCAATGTTGACGACTCCTCCAGCGCGATGATGCGGTCTGCCAATAAACTGACAGTTTCTACCGATGCAGACATGAGATATGAGGTGATTGATTCAATAAACGGGCCTATTCAACCTGACTTTGCGTCCCGGACTGCGTATCCCGGGCACAAAATTACTAACTATCTAACGATAAGTGCGTAAAATTTGAATTTTTATAGTTATCGGGCAGAAAATTGGAGTCACTGCATTTCCGGTTTTTATCCAATTATCCGAAAATCATCCGCATCGCGGTTGGCCGGAAACCGCTCGCGGTAGACGCTTAATTCGTCGAGTGAGAGGGTGGTTTGGAACACCGTTTCGGTCTGGTTTTGCCGGAAAAGCACCTCGCCTTTCGGATCGATCAGGCTTGAATCACCCGCGTAGGCATGTCCGTTTCCATCTTCACCAACGCGGTTCACACCCGCCACATACGCCAGATTTTCGATGGCGCGGGCTTGCAGCAGGGCATTCCAGGCGGTGCTGCGGGCGGCAGGCCAGTTGGCCACATACAGTAACAGGTCGTATTCCAACCCGGCATTCCGGCTCCAGACCGGAAACCGGAGGTCGTAGCAAATCAGCGGGCAAATGTTCCAGCCGCGCCAGGATTTCACCAGTCGCTTCGTGCCACCGGCATAGGTCTGCTCCTCCCCCGCCATTCGGAACAAATGCCGTTTGTCGTAGACATCGAACGAACCGTCGGGTTCCATCCAGATCAGGCGGTTGTAGAACTGGCCCTTTTCCTGCACAATGTAACTTCCCGTCACCACGGCGTCGGTCTGGGCCGCCATCTGTTTGAGCCAGCGGAACGTCGTCAGGTTCATCGGTTCAGCCAGGGCTTTGGCGTTCATCGAAAAACCGGTCGTAAACATTTCCGGCAACACAATGAGGTCGGTTTTTTCGGGCAGCGCGAAGATTTTCTCTTCGAGCATCGCCCGGTTGGCCGTCGGATTTTCCCAGTGGAGGCTGGTTTGCAGCAGGGTGAGGTGCATAAAGGGAGGAAGGGAATAAAGGGGAGAGAGGAGGAAGGGGGGAAGGAAGAGAGAAGGAATTTGACAGCGGAATGCGGCTTTTCCTTCCTCCTCTCTTCCTTTACTCCCCTTCCTCCTCTCTCCCTCTTTACTTCGGAAACTTCATTTTATAATCCGCTTTCACGTTGCCGCGCGTGATGTCGGCCAGTTTTTTCTTCATCAACTGGCGTTTCAACGGCGGCAGGTAATCCGTAAACAGTTTGCCTTCGAGGTGGTCGTATTCGTGCTGGATGATGCGGGCGGCCATGCCGTCATATTCTTCGATGTGTTCGTTCCAGTCGGTATCGAAATACTGAATTTTGACGAATTCGGGCCGAAAAACCTCCCCCCGGATTTGCGGAATGCTCAGACAGCCTTCCTCAAAACCCCATTCGTCGCCGTCTTCTTCCAGAATCTGCGGATTAATAAAAACCTTCTTGAAACCCATCAGGCTGGGGTCCTTGTCTTCTTCCGGTTCGTCTTCGTTCAGGGCCGTTCCATCGACCACAAAAATGCGGATGCTTTTGCCGACCTGCGGAGCCGCCAGCCCGATGCCGGATGCGTTATACATCGTCTCGAACAGGTCTTCACTGAGTTTTTTGACATCGGTAGTCCCTTTGTCGATGTTCTGCGCCCGTTTCCGCAAAACGGAATCACCGTAAGCTATTATTGGGTAAATCATCACCTTTTGGATTCCATAAAGGATTGTAAAATAATTACTGCACTCACTTTGTCGATATTGCCTTTGACGCGCCGGTCTTTTTTGCTGACGCCACTGGCAATCATGGATTGTAAGGCCATCGCCGACGTAAACCGCTCGTCGTGCCAATGCACCGGAATGTCCGGAAAAGCCGCTTTGAGTCTGCCGACGAAGCCCTTCACCCGGGGCGTATTGTCCGTATCCGATCCGTCCAGGCGCGTGGGCATTCCCACCACAAACGCTTCGACCGGTTCGGTGGTAACATACCGTTTCAGGTAGTCCAGCAACTGATGCGTCGGAACGGTTTCCAGCGCCGTTGCGATAATCTGCAACGGGTCGGTAACCGACAAACCGGTACGCTTCGTTCCGTAATCAATAGCCAGTAATCGGGGCAAAGTAACTTTTGTTAAATGAATTGCAAATATACGGAAATCCGAACGGGGGTGTTTATATTGACCGCAAATCCTTCGTTGAACCGATGCCAAAGATGAATTTTTGTCCCCAATGCGGTAGTTCGCTTACGCCCGGTTTTGCCGGAGGACGCGAACGGCTCGTGTGTTCAGCCGCCTGTGGTTACATTTTCTGGAACAATCCGCTGCCGGTCGTGGGTGCCATTGTCGAGTACGACAACGATACCGTCATCCTGATTCAAAACCGGGGCTGGCCGGCCGAATGGTTTGGTTTGGTAACGGGTTTTCTGGAACCGGGTGAGGAACCGGATCAGGCGGTTTTGCGGGAAATTAAAGAGGAAATCGGTCTGGATGCCGAAATTGTGGAGCGACTGGGTGTCTACACCTTTTACCAGCGCAACGAAATCATCATCACCTACCACGTCCGGGCGTGGGGCACGATTCAAATTGACGAAGAAGAACTTCAGGATTATAAACTGGTACCCATTTCGGAACTAAAACCGTGGCCTTTCGGAACCGGCCCGGCGGTGAAGGACTGGCTGGAAAAACGAAAGGAACCGTCTTGAACCGGGATTCCGCAGCTTAAAAATGGATTGATAAGGTTGCTACCATTTGCCCCAAAGATTCGTCCCATACAGTACCGCGATCTCCTCCCGATCTTTTTTGAACTGCGCAAAGCTGCCCGGACCATCCAGGTTCAATTTTTCCCCATCACAATAATATTGATGCTGATTGGTGGAACTGGCTAGGCCGTTTTGCACTTCAATTACCTCTTTGTCTTTGTAGCGGTACAACACAATTCCATTGATCAATGGGCCTCCCAGAAATAGTTTAAACTGGTCATTCAGCCATTTCAAATTGTTGATCGGATCCTTGACGCCACACACCTCCAACTGCCTATTGGCGACTCCTTCTAGCTCAGCATCTTTATCACAGGCCGTCAGGATGACAAATAGCAGCAGGGACAGATAATAGGTATATTTTTTCATCAGCACATGAAGGGCTTGTTCCTTTGCAAGACCCTGAAAAGCATCCGGAAGTTGGAAACGGCAAACGCAAAGAAACAACAGTAGTACGAATCAACCCGGTCTTGCCCCATCGGGGCTCAACAGCGCAGCGTCGGTAGCCCAACGTAATGGTTATTTTTCCCGCGTGCCGATAGGTTCGCGACTGGCTGTTTGATGGGAATCGTTGCGTGCCTCACGGCACGCGGGAGCGCTGGGAGAATCGTCGTTGCTACCGACGCTGCGCTGTTGAGCCCCGATGGGGCAAGACCGGGTCGATTCGTTGAAGTATAGATTTAGGCTGAACCGCTGACAGGGTTTTCAACCGCTGTCAGGGTTCGGGGGGCGCATATTTCACGATATCGATTCCAATCCCGTTGGGGTCGACGATGGCGAAATGGCGGTCGCCCCAGGGTTCGTCGCGGAGTTCGATTTCAATCGGCACGTTCAACGATTGGATGTGTTCGTATTCCGCATCGACATCATCCACTTCAATCGTCAGATAGACGCCTTCACCGGTAAAGGGTTTCTGGAAAACCGGTCGCTGCGACGGGTGGTTCGGTTGCAGAAAACTAAGTTCGGCCTGCTGATTGGGCGTGTGCAGCAGCAGATAAAAATCATTTTCAAACGTGATGCCGAAGTTCAGGACGGTCTGGTAAAACGCTTTGGTTTCGGCCAGTTTGGCGGTAATAATGCCTGCGTTCAGTTTCATAACGGTGCGGCTTTAATGGATTCCCAGATAGATTTGCGTCACATTATTGGCCGGATTTTCAAAATCCATGTGGACATACACCTCCCGGTTGACGGCACTCAGCCGGTGTCCTTCCTGCAACAAACCGCCCACTAATGGTCCGTAGGTGGCAGCCAGGCTGTCCCAACTGCCAGGGTGTTCGGCAAAACCGCTGTTGAACGAATCCAGCTTTTTAAACGCCATACCATCAGCCGGTTCACCCTCAGCCGACTGAACGGGCAGCACAATATCCAGGCCGAAAACCGTGTCCGGTTTGCCATCTACGCCGGTATATTGCCAGCAAATCGGCCCGGTGATTTCGAGATCGAGTCGGACGGCTTCGCGGTACAGTTGCCGGGCCACGGTCCGGACGAAGGGGGTTAAACCCGCCAGGGTGGTTCGGGTTGAAAAAGCCAGGGTGGTGAGCGGTTTCGCTTCTTTGAGTTGCATCGGAGTGGTGTTTGATAGAAGATGCAACAAAGTAAAAACCCGGTTGTGACAGCCGTATGTCAGCAGGCTTGCGGTATTTTCAGGAATTGACGCGTTCCGACAAATAATGCGCCTGCACTTCCTGCGCCAGTTCTTTCATGGTTTCGTGCAGCGCATCGGGCGATTCTACCGCCACCCACTGGCCGAACATCAGCAGCCAGCGACCCACTTCCCGCACACACTGGGTCATGAACTTCATCCGAACCCATCTCCCGGCGTCCTCCTCTTCCGAGACGTAGCCGTAGTGGTACTTCATTTCCTGAATATGCCGCACCACTTTTTTGTCAAACCGCACCACCACCTCCTCCAGATGCTGCGTTTGCTGGATTTTTTCGAGGTAGGCCGTCAGCGTAAGTCGGTTTTGACTCGAATAGGTATGGCCGGTATGGTTCAGTTGCCGGATTCGGTCGACCCGAAAATCGCGGTAGTCCTGTCGAAGACGGCAAAACGCAATGAGGTGCCAGCCCGCTCCGTAGTGATACAAGCCCACGGGTTCCACTTCCCGGTCCGTCGTTTCGTCCTTGTAAGCCGACCGGTAATCCAGTTGCAAAACCTGCTGCTGCCCAATGGCCCGCTGAATATCAACCAGCAGGGCATCCGAAAACGGGGGCGTCGTGGGGCGTTTGGCCACCTGAACGCGCGGTTCCAGGTCTTCCAGGTGTTCCTGGTCCTTGCGTTTCAGCACCGATTTGATCTTGTACAAAGCCGATTCAAACTCCGCCCGGATCGATTCATCCGCAAATTTTTCAATCACTTTGGCCCCAAACAGCAGCGCACTGGCTTCTTCGCGGGTGAGCATCACTGGCGGCAGGTGGTAATCTTCCAGAAAATAGCCAATTCCGGCTTCGGCGCCAATCGGCACGCCCGCTTCCTCCAGCGAACGAATGTCCCGGTAAATCGTCCGCAAGCTGGTGCCGAAGCGTTTGGCCAGTTCCTGCGCTTTGACAACGCGTTTGGTCTGGAGGTGAATCAGAATGGCGGTCAGGCGGTCGATGCGGTTCATTTCGGGGCGTGGTTTTCTGCAAAGGTAACCAGCCTGCGGTTTCAGGGGCAATCCGATCGGTTTGTTTCCGGTAAACATTTTTTTGAAAGCCGCGTGGGGGTAGGGCGCGGGATGGCGGTCATAGGAGCAGATTCGGGAGAACAGAACCCGGTTTTATCAAATTCATATCGCACAACAGTAAACACACATAAAAAGGAACGATTACCATGAAAAAATTACTCGTACTAGCCACCTCCTTATTTTGTTTTGCCTTACAGGCCTATTCGCAGGATGCGGATTCACTGCGGACCGGATTGAAGGAAGCCCGGCAAAACCGGTATCCCATCCGCCCCGCCCAGATCGGCTTTGTGCCGCCCCTGAGCACCAACGGACTCGACAACGCCCTGTTCAGCAACCGGTTTTCGTTGAATTTGCTCGGCGGTTATGCCGCGGCCTTAGACGGCATCGAATTCAGCGGTTTGTTCAGTCTGGAGAAAGATTATGTGAAAGGCGCGCAGTTTTCGGGTATTCTGAATGGCGTTCGTAATGAAGTCGATGGTGCGCAATTCGGGGGAATTGTCAACGCCGTGGGCGGCCCGCTCTACGGGGTTCAATTCGGCGGCATTGTCAACGTCGTCGGAAAAAGCGTGAAAGGCGCGCAGTTTGCCGGGATTGCCAACCTCTCCGGGGCGCAACTGACCGGCGCGCAGTTTGGCGGCATCGCCAATATCACGAAGGGAAATGTCAAAGGCGCACAGGTGGCCGGTATCGCGAACGTCGCGGAATCGGTCGAAGGCTTGCAGATCGCGGGCATTGCCAATGTGGCGAAACGCGTGAAAGGCACCCAGATCGGGCTGATCAACGTGGCCGAAAACGTCGATGGCGCGCAGATCGGTTTGCTGAATCTTTCCAAAAACGGCTACCACCGCTTCGAAATCTGGGCGGGTGACGCCCTGCACGCCAACATCGGCTTCAAAATGGGCGGAAACCGCAAGTTTTACAACATCTTCGCCCTCGGAGCCGCCTGGCCCGAAAACGACAACGTCCGCTGGAACACCCTCCGTTGGGGTTATGGCTACGGGATTGGCACCAACCAGTTTATCGGCAAACGCAACCAGATCAGCATCGAAGCCCTGAGCTACCAGATTCAGGAAGAAGGCAACCACTGGGAAGATCTCAACTTACTGAATCAGGCCCGGGTGAGCTTCATTTTACCGATTCATAACCGCATTGCCGTCACCGTAACGCCCACCTTCAATGTGCAGGTAACGAAATTTGAAACCGGTGAAGGAACCGGAACGGAATGGGTCAAATGGGAAGTATATGACAAGACGTTCAGCCGCCGGTGGTCGGACGAAGAAGTCCGGGTTCGGATGTGGCCGGGGCTCAATGTCGGGATTCAATTTTAGCGCACACTGTTGTAGCAAACCACCCACCAGTAGGGATCAATCGAATCGGTTGGAAGCCAGGTTGCTTTCAACCGATCCTGTTTTTCAGCCTTTACTTTACCACCGATTAACCAAAACACTTTCAACGACAACTTTACATTTAACGAATTTGGGGATTGTATTCGATAAATTTTACTCAATTTAGAGACCGACCAACCCGAGGTGCTGGAAGTTCTGCATCGGGATAATTTTGACAAGTTTGTGGGAATAGAGTAGAATATTTGAAGAAACTTCATCAATTTTACAACACCGTGAACGGTGACGTTCAGCACTTTGTAGTATTTCTAAATGCCCTGTTTCGTTTAAACCGGACCCAACATCCGGGCAAGCTAATGGATAATAAGTTTATTGAAAAAGCGTCTGGTGCCATTGCCGATAAATACCGGTTGCAAATTTTGCTGGCCCTTTCCGAAAAAGGAAGTTTGAACAATTCGGATATTCAGGAAATGACCGGACTGTCGCAACCCTGCGTTTCACACCACGTTAAAACGCTCATCGACAGCGGACTCGTCAACTCCCACAAAGAAGGACGCAACCAGAACCTGAGTTTAAATAAAGAAGGATTGAAGGACTTGTCGGGCTTCCTGACGAAGCTGACTTAAAAAATTTCCCCTAATACATTCAAACTTTTAAATGTATGGATGCGTTATTCTCCCGAACCAAGACATCCATTGCTATGCATAATTTACTTTTTTCCCCCGTTCAACTCGGTACGCTAACGCTCACCAACCGAATCGCCATGGCTCCGATGACCCGCAGCCGGGCTTATAACAACATCCCCAACGAACTGATTGCCAACTATTACGGCCAACGGGCTTCGGCGGGTTTAATCATTTCCGAAGGTGTTTCGCCTTCCCCCAACGGTCTGGGTTACGCCCGGATTCCGGGTATTTTCAGTGCCGAACAAGTGGCGGGCTGGAAACTCACGACACAAGCTGTTCACGAGAAAGGCGGCCATATTTTTGTGCAATTGATGCACACCGGCCGCATCGGCCATCCACTCAACTTGCCAGCCGGAGCCGAGGTGATTGCCCCGTCGGCAATTGCGGCCGACGGCCCGATGTGGACCGATCAGGAAGGGATGCAGACCAACGCCCAGCCCCGCGAGCTGACCACCGACGAAGTGAAGCAAACGATTCAGGAATTTGTTCAGGCGGCTAAAAACGCCGTGGAAGCCGGTTTCGACGGTATCGAGTTACACGGTGCCAATGGCTATCTGATCGAGCAGTTCTTAAATCCGAACAGCAACCAGCGCACCGATGAATACGGCGGCAGCGTCGAAAACCGCGCCCGTTTTGCCCTGGAAATTGCCGAACAATCGGCGCAGGCCATTGGAAAAGATCGCGTTGGCATCCGGTTTTCGCCCTACGGAGTGTTCAACGACATGCCGAACTACCCGGAAATCGACGAAACCTACACCTACCTGGCCGAAAAACTGAACGACCTGGGTATCGTTTACCTCCACGTCATCAATACCGCAGCCCCGGAAGGAGCCGAAACCACCGTTCCGCTGCTCAAAACCATTCGGGAAAAATTCAGCAATACGCTGATTCTGAACAGCAAATATACCGCTGAACGCGCCGAAGAAGACTTGCAAAACGGCCTGGGCGACCTGGTTGCGTTTGGGTATCCGTTCATTGCGAACCCGGATCTGGTCGAACGGTTGAGCACCGGTGCCGAACTGGCCCAGGCCGACCCCGCAACGTTTTATGCCGGTGGCGAAAAAGGGTTTATCGACTACCCCGCGCTGGTCGAAGCGCAGGTGTGATATAGACAAGAGAGGATAGACAAGAGAGTAAAGAGTCTCACTTCTCTTGTCTATCCTCTCTTGTCTATTTTTTCACCTGCCGATCGGCGAAGTCCAGAAATTGCTCCCAATCATATCGCTTGACGTCATGCTCGCCCGCGCGGATGTGGTAGCGAACCGTCTCGCCGACGGGGGTGTGAACGGGCGGCCAATCATTGGTACCAATGCCTTTTTTGCCGTATAGTTTGTAAACCGGATCGGTTTGGCGGGCGCTCATAAATTCGCCTTTCGGATCGGCCCACTGATCGCCTTGCGCACTGGCAACGTAAAGCGGACGGGGCGCGATCAGGGCCAGGAGCTGGTGCTGATCGAACGGCAGGGCTTCGGGCCGGTTGTTGTAAGTCTGGTATTGCGGACAAAACCAGTGCGGAAAACTCGTGTTAAGCCGCAGAATGGTTTCTCCAAAAACGCGCTTCGATAAAGCCGCTCCGCCTTCGCCGGATTCGTTGGCAATAACGGCTGCAAACCGCGTATCCTGCGCGCCCGCCCACAAAGCGGCTTTTCCCTGGCGCGAATGCCCCAGCGCAATCGCCCGTCTGGCATCCACCAGGCCGTCGGTTTCCAGGTAATCGAGCATCCGGCTCATGCCCCACGCCCAGACCCCAATCGCCTGCCAGTCGTCGCTTTTCTGTGCCGTCGGTGGTCCCAATACGGAACGAATACCGGTTTTCCAGCCCTCCGGATGATCCGGTTCCAGATCGCCGTAATAGGCCGTTGCCACACTGTAGCCCTTCGAAATGATGAGTTCCAATGGCCAGCGGGATTGCTGAACACCCCGCGCGGCTTCCGTCGCCCGGTTGTTGATGACTTTCCCATCGGGCCGGTTGGGTAACCAGCGCGTAGAGAGGGCAATACCGGGTTCGGTGCTGATGCTGTGATTTCCCATGTAATTGAACCCGACAAAAACCGGCGGTTTTTTCACACTTTTGGGCACAAACAGCAGAATATCCAGCGACGGCAGATTGGGGTATTCCGTCCAGATGATGGAAATCTGTTTGCGAATCGCCGTTCCGCCGAGCGCGGAGGAATCCACCGATTTTACTTCATACCGGGCTGCCAGTCGGCGTTCGGGCGTTACGCCGTAGACCTGCGTAGCAAATTGTTTCAACAAGACCGGTCGTTGACTTTCCCACTGGCGAGCGGTTGTGATGCGCTTCCCGGACTGTGTGACGAGGGGATCGGGCAAGGTGTAAGGCGGTATTTTGGTTTCGTCGTAGTTGGGTTCAGGCGCCTGCGCATACAGGGTGACCTGATGGCATAGAAGTCCTGAAAGCAGGAGGAATCTGACAAACGAAGTCTGCATGGCGTTCAATACCGTTGAAACCGGTCATTTCCTAAAGGCTTTTCCAGTTTTGTTTTACTCCGCTGACCGCTGATCAAGATTTGCAATCCTGACCAGCCTAACCAACTGCCCGCTCTTTCCCGCTCGTTATTTACCCCAACCCACTTGTTACCGACTCCGGCTAGCCGACCGAACAGCGGCAATCTACCTTTGTTGCACTTACCTACCAAAACAACAAAGAACCAATGAATCTCACCAAAATCAGCGCTCTGGCGCTCTGTAGTATCCTGATCAGTTTGTCATCGTGCGAAAACCAGCAGCTTGAACCTTCGGCGCCCCGCCAGTCGAACACGGGCCAGTCGGCTGAATCCAACACACTGGGGATGGACGACATCATCGTATCGGTAGCAAAAAAACACACCCTCGTGAAACAAGGCAACGCTACCTTGTCGTATGATGCAAACGGGAAATTGGTGAAAGTCATGGAAGGCAACCGCACGACCACGTATGCCTACAGCCCCGGAAAAGTTACGACGCTAACGCTGGTAGCGGGTAAGAAAACACAGGATGGTACCTATTTTCTAGATGCAAACGGCCGCTGTACGCATTCCGAAGTGCCGGATTATTCCGTCGTGGATGGCATCCCACACATTACCATGAACTCGTTTAAATACGATTACGACGCCAAGGGCCGATTGATCAACCGCTACCATTCCATTTATCCCAACATGCGCGTAGAATTTGCCTACAACGCTGACGGTGATCTGACTGAGGTAAAGCGATTCAACAACCCCAATGATGTGATCCAGAAGAATATCTATGAATACCAGTTTGCGGGTTCATCCATCCTGACCGACAATAACCGTCTCAATGCGGTTGGCGTGTTCAACCTGGATCCCTACCTGCGTATTTTTGGCAAAACCAGTAAACACCTGATGCAACGTCTGAAAACGATTCAAACCGTGTATGGTGGTACGACGACCGATTACCGGTTTACTTATATCCTCAATGCCGACGGGTACGTAACGACCAGCAAAAAATACAGCCTATCGAACGGAGCCCTGCTTCAGGTATCGCCGTACGAATATGTGGTGTCAAATCTAACCGTATCGCTTTAATCCGATCACCGGCAACAGCCATTACTAACCCATCCTCTTAAACGAAACATGAGTCATCCCGAATTTTGAGTTAAGGCAAAATCGACCATAAGCGCGTTGGTGATGGCTAAGCGTAATCTGTAAATCGGCACTGAAGCAGTTCGGTGCCGATTTCCCGTTCTGGGCACCCACTG
>NZ_QOWE01000023.1 GCF_003334855.1 Larkinella punicea | reverse complement strand
CACATAGGTAACGGTGTCAGGCACCTAAGGCACTGCTGTTTTTATCCATCCCCTACCGCTCAGCCGAGTGACTACCAAAGATAATTCGGTTAATGGTAATCAGATAGGGTAGTGAGCAAAGGTATGAACGGCACGATGGAGCACGCGGGGAACCTGTTCTACAAACATCTCGTGCCGCTGGCACGTAATCAATTGGCGTAAACTAAACTATATTGCCTAATGGCATGATTTTAACGAGAGTACTTCAGATCAAATGTCACCGAAGTTCTCCATTGCTATACCAAAGCTAATTTGGTGTAAAAAAAAACGTAACAGCCCTGCCCTAAAGGGGGCTTAAATATCCAGATTTCAAAAGCCCCCTTCAGGGGTCGGACCGTCGCACGGTTGGGGGTAAACTCCACAACGGTTTTTTCTCCAACACTTTTTCAAACACCGGACAGTCGGGCGCGTGGGCGCCGGGCAGATAGCCGATGCTCATCAGGAACTCGTTCACGATTTCCCCACCGGTGAAGCGAAACGTTTTTTTGAACAGCTTCACCCATTCTTCCCTGATTTTGGGATGGTGGAGTTCCAGCCAGCTTTCAAACGAACCGTGTTCTTTTTGCAGTTGCAGGATGGTTTTGGCGTTTTCGATGGCGGCATTGATTTTCAGCCGGTTGCGGATGATACCCGCATCGGCCAGCAGCCGCTCTCGGTCGGCGTCGGTATAAGCCGCTACTTTGGCAATGGAGAAATTATCGTATGCTTTTCGAAAACCGGCTTCCTTTTTCAGAATCGTTTCCCAGCTCAACCCAGCCTGATTGATTTCCAGCACCAGCCGGCAAAACAGCTCGTCGTCGTCGTGGATTGGAAAACCGTAAAGATGGTCGTGGTAGGCTTTGTGGAGAGCCTTTCGTTCGGCGGGCATGAAATCGATAGCGGTGCAGTAGGACATGTTGGGTCGGTGGTTGAAAAGGAAAATACGGATGGGTTTCCCACTAATTTCAACCTTTGGGCGTTAGGTTAAGTTCTTTTCCCACGGTTCTTCCCTCCAAAATGGCGACACTATTCACCCGGTTTTTCGACAGGGAATCTTTTTGCCTTGGATAGCATTCTGTTGTTCAGGACATTTGTACTATGAAACTGAATTTTGAAGATCTGATTGTTTTCGAGAACGACGACTATATTTTAATCAATAAACCGGCGAATATCGCTTCGCTCGACGAACGGAATGCCGATAAGTCACAGAGTATCTTACGCTTAGCCAAAGCCTACCATCCGGATGCGCAACTCGGCCACCGCCTGGACAAAGGCACGTCGGGCATTCTGGCGATTGCCAAAAACCCGGCGGCCTACCGCCACCTGGCCATGCAGTTCGAACACCGGGAGGTGACCAAACGCTACCACGCCGTTGTAGATGGCATTCATGATTTCGAAGGTATTTCGGTGTATCTGCCCATTTCGCCCATCAAAGACGGAACGGCGGTGAAAATCGACCGGCAGAAAGGGAAAGAGGCCGAAACCATTTTCAATACGCTGAAAGTATACCGGATGCATACCTTGATGGAGTGTCTGCCAATTACGGGCCGGATGCACCAGATTCGGGTTCACCTGATGTGTTTGAAAGCCCCCATTGCCAATGATCCGACCTACGGCGGAAAACCGGTTTTTCTGTCGGATCTGAAGCGGAAATTCAACCTGAAAAAAGACACCGAAGAACAGTCGCTCATTCAGCGTGTGGCCCTGCACGCCCGCTCACTCACGTTTACGCTGCTGGATGGCGAACGAACGATTTTTGAAGCGCCCTATCCGAAAGATTTCGAAGTATTGGTGAAGCAGTTAGAGAAAAATAGTTAGTTTTCAGGCTCAATTTGGCGTTAACTCCTAAAACCGTACCGGCGAACCGGTCGAAAAACAAGCATGTTTGTTCATACCGTATATTTCTGGCTCACGAACCCCGAAAGCGACGACGACCGCCAGGCGCTCCGCGCCGGCCTTGAAACGCTCAAAGGCATCACGCATTTTGAAGCGTTGTACATTGGCAAGCCCGCCGACACCCGTCGGCCCGTCATCGATCATTCCTACGACTGGTCACTGACCTATATTTTCAGTGATCAGGCATCCCACGACGCGTATCAGGAAGACCCGATCCACCTGAAATTTGTGGAAACCTGCGCGCGGTACTGGAGCAAGGTTCTGGTGTATGATGCCGTGGAATAAAAACCACATTCGATAAAAAGAAAAAACCGGCCTTCCGACCGGTTTTTTCTTTATTAAGCTTTTCCGTTCTCCGGGCGGCCGTTCGAAGCCGTCGGCTCACCACCACCGGCTGACGGTTTTTTCTTCTTCCGTTTCTTCTTCCGATCGCTGCGGTCGCTGAATTTTTTGTCCAGTTTTTCCAGATCACTGTTGAGTGAACTCAGCCCTTTGGCGGTTTCTTTCCGCTCGGCCATCGGTTCCAGCAGGTCGAACGATTCGGGAATAATGCCCTTTTTGTTCAACTCCTGAATCTCCATGACGCGCGCGATGGGCAGCGGATACCAGGTGCTTTCGGTGCTGTAACCAAACCACATGATCCGCCGGAAAATGTCGGTTTTCTGGAGCGACGCCCGGCCTTTCTGGGTTTCCAGCGGTTTTTCCACCTGCGGAATATCGCGCAACGCATCCACATACGTTTCGAGTTCGTAATTCAGGCAGCACTTCAAACGGCCGCACTGACCCGATAACTTACTGGGATTCAGCGACAAATTCTGATAGCGAGCCGCCGAGGTCGTAATGTTTTTGAAATCGGTCAGCCAGGTCGAGCAGCACAATTCGCGGCCGCAGGAGCCAATCCCGCCCAACCGCCCGGCTTCCTGCCGCAGGCTGATCTGCCGCATTTCGACCCGAATTTTGAATTCGGCGGCCAGAATCTTGATCAGTTCCCGGAAATCGACACGCTCGTCGGACGAGTAGTAAAATGTCGCCTTCGTGTTATCCGACTGGTATTCAACGTCGGACAGTTTCATATTCAGCTTGAGTTCCTTCACCACTTCGCGGGTGCGGTACATCGTCGTCAGATCGCGGGCGATGGCCTGCTCGTGTTTTTCGAGGTCTTTCTGCGACGCCACGCGGTGAATCACTTTCAGGTCGTCGGAAAACGGGATGTTTTTCTTCAACATCTGCAAGCGAACCAGTTCCCCCTGGAGCGACACGCAGCCAATGTGATAGCCCGTTTGCATTTCACAGACAACGTAGTCACCCGTCGTCAGATCGATCTGGTGCGGGTTTCGGTAGTATTCCTTCCGGCCACCCTTAAACTTTACTTCTACGGCTGCATCGTACCGGCGTGTGGAGGGCGTCTCCATGTTGCTCAACCAGTCGAACACATTCATTTTATTGCAACCACCGGTGCCACAGGCCCCATTATTCTTGCATCCGCCCACGGCTCCGGTCGCGGTTTTGGTCCCACAACCGCCGGTCGTACATGATTTGCATCCCATAACTCTATCTATAGTTAAGAGTTAAGAGTTAAAAATTAAGAGTTAAAAGTGAAAAGCAGGATAGCGACCCGTTTACTTTTAATTTTCAACTCATAACTTTTAATTCATAACTCGTGATCGTGCGGGCGGCCCCGCTTCTTTTTGTGCCTTCATTCAGATCACATTTTATATAGATCCAAATTGGGCGGTGAACACTATACTCAACCGGTTCACGCCGTTCATGAACCGGTCAACCTCAAAATTATACCCTAAATTAATAAAAAAAGGCATAAACGGCTGCATGAACCCAACGACTCCGGGCAGGTTGGGCAGAAACCCCATCCATGATCACATGAAAACGGTTAAAATATGTTTAGGATTGACTAAAACCGGAGATATTTGGCGGTTGCAGGTCACTTACCTTTGGATAAATAGTTAAGACATCCACTTTATCCGGCGTCGACACCGTTTCCCCGCTTCTCTTTTATGCAAGAACATTCGGCCTTTAAGCCTTCCCTGCGATTAATCGATGCCACGATGCTGGTGGCCGGCAGCATGATCGGTTCCGGTATTTTTATTGTCAGTGCCGACATAACCCGCAACACCGGCAGTGCGGGCTGGCTGATGGCCGTCTGGCTGATCACCGGTTTCATGACCCTAACGGCCGCTTTAAGTTACGGGGAATTGAGCGCCATGTATCCGAAAGCGGGCGGGCAATATGTATACCTGAAAGAAGCCTACAATCCCCTCATCAGTTTCCTATACGGCTGGAGTTTTTTCACCGTCATTCATACCGCCACCATTGCCGCCGTAGGCGTAGCGTTTGCCAAATTCACCGCGTACTTATGGCCACAGTTCAGTGAAGACCACATTATCTTAGATCTGAATTTCCTGCAAATCTCGGCGGCACAGCTCCTTTCGATTCTGATTATCATATTGCTCACCTTCATCAACACCCGCGGGGTCAACAGCGGGAAACTCATTCAAACGACCTTCACCCTGGCCAAACTGCTGAGCCTGCTGGGTCTCATCGTATTCGGGTTTTATGCCATCAAATCCGATGTCTGGCAAACCAACTGGACGAACGTCGACATCTGGAATTTACAAAAACTCAGCCCCGACGGAAGCGTTGAATCCTACACAACGCTGGCGGCTTTCGGTGCCATTGCGGCCGCGATGGTCGGATCGATTTTCAGCAGTGATTCGTGGCATACCGTCACCTTCATTGCCGGCGAAATCAAAAATCCGCAGAAAAACATCGGGCTCAGTCTGGCCCTGGGCACCATCATCGTAACGGTTATTTACCTGCTCACCAACGTCATGTATACCGGGGTGCTGTCGTTGCAGGAGATTGCTTCGGCCGACAAAGACCGGGTGGCCGTAACGGCTTCTCACGTTATTTTCGGTAACGCCGGAACCACCATCATTGCCATTATGATCATGGTTTCCACCTTTGGCTGCAACAACGGCCTGATTCTGGCCGGAGCGCGGGTGTATTATTCCATGGCCAAAGACGGTTTGTTTTTCCGGCAAGTGGGGCAACTGAACAAAAATTCCGTACCCGGTTTTGCCCTCTGGATTCAGTGCATCGTGGCCTGCATCTGGAGCCTGAGCGGCCGCTACGGCGATTTACTGGATATGATTTCGTTCGTGGTCGTGGTTTTTTACATGCTGACGATTGCCGGGATCTTCATCCTGCGAACAAAACGCCCCGACGCGCCGAGACCCTACAAAGCCGTTGGCTACCCGGTTTTGCCGGTTCTATACATTCTGATGGGCCTCGCGTTTTGCCTCCTGCTGATTATCTACAAACCCACCTATACCTGGCCCGGACTTATCATTACCCTCACCGGCATTCCGATTTATTTCCTGATCAGAAAAAACCGGAATACCGGTGAGAAGCTCCCGGAAACGTTCGAAAAACAGATCTAAACCGTTGCCTTACTTGCTCTTGTATTCCCGAATGTAGTCGCTGGGCGACATGCCGGTGGTTTTCCTGAAAACCCGGTTAAAATTGGTGGCGCTGTTGAACCCCGTCGAATAGGCAATGCTGGAAATGCCGTCGTTGCTGCTGTTGATGATTCGTTTACAGGCTTCGTTGATCCGGATTTCGTTCAAAAACGTGTTGTACGTTTTGCGGGTGTGCTTCTTGAAGTATTTGCAGAACGCGTGCGGAGTAATGTGGGCGATGTCGGCAATTTTGTCGAGCGTGATGGGCTCGGCATAATGATCGAGCGTATACTGGAAGACGTCATTCATCCTCATGCCGTCCGAATCCGAAAACGAATAATCGGCGAACCCCGTTTGCAACGACTTCCAGCCTTTTACTTCCTTCGAAAAATATTGAAACAATTGAATAACCGCCAGCAGCCGATCCAGATTGGTCTTGTCTTCCAAAGATTTCAGGATTTTGGCAACGTATTCGGTGTGTTCGGCCGGAAGTTGCAGGCCATTCTGGATGAGGTCGAGAAACCGGCTGATCGACTCCATTTCTGGCAAAGCCAGAAAGGCTTTCGGAATCCGTTCCAGATCGAAAAAAATGTGAATCGCGTGGGCATTCCCAAGCCGTGGATTCGTAAAATGCCCCGGCTCCGATTTAAACATGTGGGGCTGGTTCGGCCCCAGAATGTAGACTTCATTGGGCCGGAAAGCCTGGCTGTAGTTACCCACCATCAAGGTACCTTTCCCTTTGAGGATGAGCGTGATCTGGAGTTGTTTATGCCGGTGAAAATGGTTGTAGAAATGGGTCAGAAAATCCTCGTCTACAATTACGGAATCCTCTTTGGGGGCAGGCGGAGTAAATTGTAGTACTTTCATACAGTCAAATCAGGTAATTGTTTAACCATTAAACATCAAAATAGTACAATTAGAGATGGCAAGGGCTTTACAATGACCGGCAAAAGGAACGGTTTTACAACTTTACTTCATTTAACGGTTGTTTTGTGAAGTATATACCAATATTATCATTATTCTATATATTTTACAAACTAGCGGATAATATTTGTTGATTATTGGTTAATACTGTTACAAAAGTTCGTTCAGAAACCGTATATCGGAATAGTGTCACAGTATCGATGATGTTCATTTTTTACTCTTGAAATGATTACAATTTTCAAAGTTCACCAGGCGTCCTGAAAACGGGAGTAAATCGCTTTGTAAAGGCGGTATTATCATACTGAGAGGGCTACGATACCGCTGACAGGGTCTTTGACCGCTGTCGGGGTATCGTAGCCCTCTCAGTATGATAATACGAAAACCGAGCCAGTTATAACTTCCTTCTGGCCACTTCTTTCCGGATCAAAAACAACTCCCGGCTGGTTTGCCCGGCCACCGAACTGTTTTCCTGCGCCCGTCTCATCAAATACGGAATAACGTCGGCGATGGGTCCATACGGAAGATACTTGCTCACGTTGCAACCCATTTTGGCAAGATTGAACGTGATGTGGTCGCTCATGCCAAAAAGCTGGGAGAAATGAATGTGCGGGTGGTTGAGCGGTAGGTCGGCGTCGAGTAGTTTCTGGACGGTGTGCTGCACGCTGTATTCATTGTGCGAGGCTACAATCAGCGAAATCCGGTCGAGATGGTCCAGGCAAAAATCAATCGCAGCGTCGAAGTCCCGGTCACTGGCCGCTTTATCGGGCTGGATCAAAACGGTTTCGTTGCGCTCTAACGCCCGTTTTCGTTCTTTCTCCATGTAGGCCCCCCGAACGATTTTGACACCCAGAATGGCGTTGCGGTTTTGGGCCAGCGCAAAGCTCCGTTCCAGAAATGAAAGCCGGTCGTGCCGGTATAGCTGGACGGTATTGAAAACGACAGCGTCCTTTTGGTTGAAAACCGTCATCACCTGCATTGTCAACGCATCGATCGTATCCTGAATCCACGATTCTTCAGCATCTATTACTATTCCAATGTTGAGATTAGCTCCCGTTTCGCAGACTTCAACCGTTCGGCTGACCACCCGCTCCCATTCCTGCTTTTCGGAAGGGGTCAGCGAACTGGTATCGATATCGACGGTCTGATCGGTTAGCCGAACCAACGGGTTCAGCTTTTCCAGTAAGGCAAACCGCGCCAGGCCCGTAATCTTGATGCCCATCAACGGCACATTGGGGCGGGTAGCGGCAAACCGAACGACCCGAATGAACTCTTCCTTCGTCCGGTCGAAGTCGGCTTCGGTTTCCTTGCCTTCCGCGCCATAATCCAAAATGGCCTGCACGTTGAACCGATCGAGCGTTTTGATGGTATCTATCGTTTGATCAAGGCTTTCCCCACCAACAAATTGCTCAAAAATGGTGGACCGGATCAGGCCTTTGACCGGCAGATTCCATTTCACAGCCAGGGAGGTAAGCCCCGCTCCCAGGCTCACCAGCCAGTTTTGATTCATCAGGGTGAACATCACCTGCGCTTTCCGCAACTGCTGATCGGTTTTATAAGCGAAGGCATCGGCAGTATTATCCAGGTCTATTTTCGTTCCGTTTTTCATCGTCGGTATTTTGTCCCCTAATGTATAACGGGAATTTCGGGTATGGCGGTTTTGGCAATTTTGGATGACATTTGGACAATTTTGGATGCAAAGGAAGAACCGGGGCATAATACCTTTGAAGGACTGATTTTATCACCTATTGTTTATGTCAAAAGGATTTTTCCGTGTTCCGGAACCACAAAACGAACCGGTTTATTCGTATGCACCCGGGACGCCCGAACGCGCTAAATTGAAGGAAGCCCTGGCAAACGCCCGAGCGCAGGAAGTGGACATTCCTCTCTACATCGGGGATCGTGAAGTCCGAACGGGTACCAAACGAGCCATTCGCCCCCCCCACGACCATCACCATATTCTGGGTTACTACCACGAAGGCGATGCCAGCCACGTTCAGGAAGCCATCGAAGCCGCCCTGACCGCCAAACCCCGCTGGGAAGCCTTGCCCTGGGAAGAACGCGCGGCCATTTTTCTGAAAGCCGCCGAACTGATCGCCGGACCGTATCGCTATAAAATCAATGCCGCCACCATGCTCGGCCAGTCAAAAAACGCCTACCAGGCCGAAATCGACTCCGCCTGCGAACTCATTGACTTTCTGCGGTTTAACGTTTCGTATATGGCGAAAATTTACGACATCCAGCCCAATTCGTCACCGGGCGTCTGGAACCGGCTGGAACAACGCCCCCTGGAAGGGTTCGTGTTTGCGCTAACGCCCTTCAACTTCACGGCCATTGCCGGCAATCTGCCAACCTCGGCAGCCATGATGGGCAATGTGGTGGTCTGGAAACCGTCTGAAAACCAGGTGTATGCCGCTCAGGTGATCATGGATGTGTTGAAAGAGGCTGGTTTGCCCGGTGGCGTCATCAACCTGATCAACGTGGATGGTCCTGTTGCGGGAGACGTTGTTTTTAGCCATCCTGACTTTGCCGGTATTCACTTCACGGGCTCGACGGCGGTTTTTCAAACGATCTGGAAAACCATTGGCAATTCCATCGCTACCTATAAAAGCTACCCGCGCATTGTGGGCGAAACCGGCGGGAAAGATTTTATTCTGGCGCACCCCAGCGCCGATGTAGAAGCCGTGTCAACCGCTCTGGTACGCGGGGCGTTCGAATACCAGGGACAAAAATGCTCGGCGGCTTCCCGGGCCTATTTACCGGCATCATTGTGGGCGGCAATCCGGGAAAAAGTGGTTCAGGATCTGAGTACCATCCAAATGGGACCGGTCGAAGACTTTGGCAATTTTGTGAATGCCGTGATCTCTGAACGCTCGTTCGACAAGCTGGCCCGCTACATCGATCAGGCTAGAAACGACGAGGGAGTTGAGATCGTAGCCGGTGGATCGTATGACAAAACCGTTGGGTATTTTATTCAACCGACGGTTTTGCGGGTCGACGATCCGCAGTACGTAACGATGTGCGAAGAGCTGTTTGGCCCGGTTTTGACAGTGTACGTCTACGACGATGACGAATATGAAGCCATGCTTGATATCATTGATAAAACGTCCATCTACGCGCTCACCGGGTCGATCCTGTCCCGCGACCGGTATGCCATCGAACTGGCAACCACTCGTTTGCGGAATGCCGCAGGCAATTTCTACATCAACGACAAGCCGACCGGTGCGGTGGTGGGGCAACAACCTTTTGGGGGCGCGCGCGGATCGGGGACGAACGACAAAGCCGGTTCGGAGCTGAATCTGCTGCGGTGGGTATCGGCCCGGACCATCAAGGAAACCTTTGATGCTCCCAAAAACTACCGCTATCCTTTTTTAAATCCCGATTGATCGCACCAGCGGTTTATTCCGGACTGCGTTACAATCTACCGGTATGACAGGATCGTCATACCGGTATTTTTTTTAGATAAAATAGGGATTTGCTTTTATATTTTTCCAATTAGTCGGGTATTTGGAAAAAGCGGGAGTTGATAAATTTTAAGCGATTCACTTTTCTAAAATAGCCGAATATTATTCTACAATAAAAGTAGTTGGTGAGCAATTCTTTGGGGGCTTAACAAAAATTATCTATTGATAAATAGATTTTAGCCGAATCCCACTACCCCTATTTTGGGAAGGAAAATGTTGCTTTTCTTTGTTTGAGACCACTAAACCGTAGTGACTATGAAGCAATCTATCCTATCAACTCGTGGCTTCCTGCCCATTCTTATCGTTTTTTTCTGCCTGCTGGCAGGAAGTAGGGCCATCGCAGGTGGGCTTCCCGCAAAATTGGCTGACATTGAAGTCAATGGTGTCGTCACCTTCAAAGAAGATGGCAACCCGCTGCCGGGGGCGTCTATTTTAGTGAAAGGCACCACTAATACCGGAACCATCACGGATGCGAACGGTAAATTCCGGCTTTCCGTCCCCGAAAACGCCACGCTGGTGGTGAGCTACATCGGTTTTCTGCCGCTGGAAATTCCTGTCAACGGACGGAGTACGATTTCCATTGCGCTGGAATCAGATGCAAAGCAACTGAGTGAGGTGGTCGTCACGTCCTTCGGGATTGCCCGCGACCGGAAAACGCTGGGTTACGGCGTAAGTGAAGTGAAAGCCGAACAACTCAGCCAGGCCCCGACCACGGATGTAACCAACTCGCTGGCCGGAAAAGTGGCCGGGGTGCAGGTCACCGGTGCGGGCGGAGGTTTTGCCGGTTCCAACGTAACCATTCGCGGTTTTTCCACCTTTACAGGCAGCAATCAGCCGCTGTACGTGGTCGACGGGATTCCACTGGACAATTCCGGGGGAGGCAACTCCGTCAATACCGGCGTGGTGAACTCCAGC
The DNA here is from genome assembly GCF_003334855.1 of Larkinella punicea. Taxonomy (GTDB): domain Bacteria; phylum Bacteroidota; class Bacteroidia; order Cytophagales; family Spirosomataceae; genus Larkinella; species Larkinella punicea. The sequence continues at coordinate 137,386 of NZ_QOWE01000023.1, read as the reverse complement.
CGGATTTCGGACATTAACCCGCAGGACATCGAGAGCGTCAACGTCCTGAAAGGGGCGGCTGCTACGGTTTTGTACGGTTCGCGGGCGGCTTCGGGTGCCATCCTGATCACTACCAAAAAAGGCAAGAAAGGCGTTAAGAAACAGATTTCGTTCTCAACCAATGTCGCCGTCGGAACAGTGAGCCGATTCCCGAAATTCCAGAATGAATACGCGCAGGGCAGCAACGGAAATTACATCAACAACGTGGCCGGTTCCTGGGGACCCCGGATTGCGGGACAAACCGTAACGAACTGGTTTGGCGAGTCGGAAACCCTGCAGGCCTATCCGGACAACATTCGGGATATTCTCCAAAGCTCCATTTCGTCGCAGAATAACCTCAGTTTTTCGGGCGGAACGGATAAGTACGATTACCGGGTTTCCTACGGTTTTTCGGCCGAAACCGGTCTGGTTCCGAACAACAAACTGAACCGGAACAACCTCTCGGTGAATGCCGGTACGCAATTGACCGACAAATTCAGAATCTCGACCTCGTTCTCCTACGCCAACAACGTTTCGGACCGGACGCAATCCGGGAACCAGGGAGCCAACTCACTCTGGCGGGGGATTTATACGCCCCGCAGCTACGATCTGACCAACAAACCGTTCCAGGATGCCGCCGGAAACCAATTGTGGTTTGCCGCTGAAGATCACCCCTACTGGTCGCTGGAGCACATCAAGAACCACCAGGAAGTGAACCGGTTTTTCGGAAATGTTAACCTGAAGTATGACATTCTGGACTGGTTGCAGGCCGATCTGAAAATTGGTACGGATATTTTCAACTTCACCACCAAAGGGTTCGACGATAAAGGTGTACGCAGCAACGCCAACACCAACTCGGCGGGAGCCGGTGGGGTGCTGGACCGCTCGCAACTGATCCGCAACCTGAACTCGTATTTCACACTGACCGGAAACCGGAAAATTACACCCGACATCAACTTGATTGCAACGGTCGGGAATGAAATCATTTCCAACTACAACAGCGAAATGCAGAACATCGGTCTGGGGATCGTTGTGCCGGGTTTCGACAACATCAAAAACTTCCTGACGTTCAACCCTACCTCTTCCGTTACCGAACAACGGGCCGTCGGGGTGTTTGCTGACCTTGTTTTCGACTACAAAAGCTGGCTTTCGGTGAACGCCAAAGCGCGGAATGACTTCTCTTCTACGCTGGCGCCGGGCTATCGGTCCATCTTCTACCCGGCCGTTGCCCTCAGTTTTGTGCCAACGGAAGCGTTTCCATCCCTGAAATCGAAAATCCTGTCCTCGGCCAAAATCCGGGCCAACATGGGCGAAGTGGGCAAGGGAGCCAGTCCGTACGCCATCAACACCTACTACGGCAAAGCAAGTGCTGGTGACGGTTTAGGCTCGACGGCGGTCAACTTTCCGTTTGGCGGGCTGGCGGGCTATACCTACGACAACAGCACGGGGAATCCGCAGTTAACGCCGGAATTTACGCGTGAAATCGAACTGGGCGCAGAAGTAACACTGTTTAACGGTCGTCTTTTCATCGACGGATCGGTTTACAAACGCGACAGCCGCAACCTGATCTTCTCGGTTCCGGTGCCTTCGACCTCCGGTTTCACCAGCCTGGTAACGAACGCGGGTAAGCTTTCGACCAAAGGGATCGAGTTGCTGATTTCGGGCAATCCGGTCCAGAAAGAGAACTTCACCTGGGAATCGTCGCTCAACTTCACCAGTTTCCGGTCCATCGTGAAAGAACTGGCACCGGGCGTCGCCAACATCTCGATCGGCGGATTTACGTCACCCAACATCCGGCTGGTGTCGGGCGAAGAATACGGTCAGATCTGGTCGAATGCCTATCAGCGGGATGCGCAGGGCCGCATGATCATCGGCGCCAACGGCTTGCCGAAAGTAACGACAGCAGTGCAGCGGGTCGGAAATCCGAATCCACGGTTTACGGCCGGTTTTACCAACACGTTCAACTACAAGAACTTCAGCCTGTCGTTTCTGCTCGACTACAAACACAAAGGCGATCAGCTTTCCCGCACCATCGGCGATTTGCAAATCAACGGGGTAGCGGCCGAAACGGCCGAGTTTCCCCGGTTTAACGCCGACGGTACGCCCAACCGGCCCTACATTTTCGATGGCGTTCGGGAAGATGGCACGCCAAACACCATTGGCGTAACGGCGCAGCAGTACTACAGTTTGCAGGGCAAATATGTGGCCTGGGAAGGTTACGTGCTGGACGCTACGTACCTGAAACTGCGGGAAGCGAACCTGACCTACAAAATTCCGGCATCCGTTCTGGATCATGTAAAATTCATCAAAGGGCTTCAATTGTCGGTATACGGTCGGAATCTCTTTATTCATGCCCCGAATTACCCCCACCTCGATCCGGAACAAAACCTGCTGGGTGTCAGCAACGCCCGCGGTCTGGAGTTTGGCATCCAACCCACCGCCCGGACCATCGGCGGAAGTTTGAGAGCGACGTTTTAAAGGGTGATTACGAATCGAAAAAACATTGAGATCATGAAGAAAGTACTCTATACTTCCATTCTTGCCACGGGGCTCTTTTTCAGCTCCTGCAGTTCTTACCTGGATGTCAACGACGACCCGAACAACATTCAGCGTGTTCAGGTGTCGCAGTTGCTTCCTTCCGTCACGGTCAACATCGGCTACATGGGCGCCAGTGACCTTTTCCGCTACGCCAGTCTGCTCTCGCAGCAGTTCAGTGGTCAGGGTCCCAACACCGGTTTCGGGACCTTTAAAGAATACGAGCGGTATAACATCAACGACTCCGATGTCAATAGCCAGTGGGTTCGGATTTTCGGCACAACGGTGAGTGACCTGGAGTTGATGATTGCGCAGGCCACCCGCGAAGGCAGCCCACATTATGCCGGAGTCGGCAAAATCCTGAAAGCGTATGTCTATCAGATCATTGTCGATGCCTGGGGCGATGTTCCTTATACGCAGGCCGGCAAACACAGCGAGAATTTCTACCCGGCTTTTGACGACGACGAGGTGATTTACAAGGACCTGACCCGCCTGATCGACGAAGGACTGACGGATGTCAATGCCGCCACCTCGGCGCTGTCGCCCAACCAGTTCAGCACGATTTACAGCGGAACGACCTGGGCGGTTTCCAAAGACAAATGGATCAAGTTTGCCAATACGCTGAAACTGCGGATCTTCCTGCACTATTCGGCCAAAGACCAGGCTTATGCTTCCCAGCAGATTACGGCGCTGGTGAACAGCGGAGCCAAATTCATGGAAAGCCCGGCGGATAATTTTCAGATGGCGTTTCTGGCCGAATCGCAACGGCAGAATCCACTGTACAGCATGGAAAACGGCCAGTTCAAGAACCAGTTTTTTCCGAACCGGTTTATCGTTAACCTGATGAATGGCAAGAGCGACCCCCGCCGGTCTTCGTATTTCATTCCGTTTCCGTTCAACTCCAGCCCGGCTACGTTCAAGGGGGCCAGTGTGCTTGATACCGATCCATCATCGGCCTATTCCCGGAACTATCAGTATCTTTATGGAACGGCTTCGGCACCCAATACGGCCATGATCAATCCGGACGGAAGCCTGCGGGACGGTGCCATTACATTCTCCGGGGCAGGTCCGGCGCGGTTACTGACCTTCGCCGAATACAACTTTATCCGGGCCGAAGCGGCTTTGCTCTACGGCGCACCCGGCAATGCGCAGTCGTTTTTCGAAGCCGGTATCCGGGCGTCCATGACCGACGCAGGCGTGGCCGCAGCGAATGTGACGACCTACCTGGCGACTCAGGGAACCCTGACCGGAACCAACCAGCAAAAACTGGAGCAGATCATTACGGAGAAATATGTAGCGAACCACGCGGTTTTGATGGAACCCTGGACAGATTACCGCCGGACGGGCTATCCGGCCCTGACTCCCCACAAAACACCAATGGCCATTTACGACGAAGTGCCCCGGTCGCTGTTTTACGCGCAATCGGAGATCAACAACAATCCGAATGCGAAGCAAAAGGCATCCATGCTGGATCGTGTTTTCTGGGATACCCGCAAGTAAGCTTGTTCCGATTGGACCTAAACCTTTTTTTACATGCTGAAAAAGTCTATTTCGCTTCTTTTCCTGCTCGCCATTACCACTGCGGTAATGGCGCAGCAGGTTGGTGATACACGCCGGGTGCAGGCCGATCTCGAAAAAACACGCGCGGAGTTGCTCAGTCAGGTGAACCACACGACGGGCAAGGCCAAAACCGTCAAAAAAATGCTGGACCTCGGGCTGTGGCCGCAAGCCCTGGCCGAGATGAAAACCGGAAAAGGGCTGACGGTGGTTGAAAAGCTGTTGCTGCAAGCCGAATACGACTGGTTGAACAATGACTTCAAAAAGGCCGAAAGCTCCGTCACAAAAGCCCTGTCGCTGGATAAAAATAACCGCTGGGGTCGGCAATTGAAAGCGGTTTTGGCCATTGAAGCCTGGGATTTGCAAAACGCGGTCGAGCAGTGCCGGTCTATTCTGGCCAGCCATCCGACGGATGCGGAAACGTCGATCGTGCTGGGCCGCGCGTTGCTGTTGCAGAAGAACTATACCGAGGCTATGGCCGTCGCCAAAAAGCTTCAGAAGCAGAATCCGTCGCTGGCAGCCGCCTACCAACTGGAAGCGAACGTATATTTCTGGGATCAGCACTCCGAAAAAGCCGAAGCGCCCCTGGTGAAATCGCTCACGCTCGATCCGTTCAATGCCGATGCCCGTTTCAGTTACGGCTACGCCATCTGGCGCCGGATCGATGCCACACAGCTCAACGACATGGCGGCTCAATGGCAACTCGCCCTGAACATCAATCCCCTGCATTTCCAGACGCACTGGCATTGGGGCAACGGCCACACCAACCTGACCTATGCCGACTATGCCGACAAGGATGAGAAAGAAATCCGGGAAAAACTGAAGGAAGCCGACCGACTGTTTCGGACGAACCAACTGGCCAACGCCCTGGCCGTGACGCACCGGGTCGGCAAGGAATATCCGCAGTCGGTTTTGCCCGCCATGCACCGCGCATCGCTTTATTACAGTGATTTTGACAACCCAAACCGAAAGAGCAACCTGGATTCGGCCGAAACCATTTTCCGCTCCATTCTGGCGGCCAAAACCCATTACGGCCCGGCCCACAACGGCTTGTCGGCGGTGATCAAATCCAAGCGAATTCCGTATCTGATGACGTATGATTCGACCACGAATGTATTGAAAACCACCCGCATCAGCGACCCGGAGAACTTTGTCAATGTGTTTCCCGACCTGAGCTATTATCCCGGCGACCGGGCCAAAGCGATGGTCTGGAATCAGATGTACACCAGCGTGGTGTATTTCCCCTTTCTGTCCAAACAGGATAACGCCTTTGTGGTGCCGCCCCTGCACATCGACCTGGCGCTGGCCATGCGCGCCCCCCATTTTCGGTACAACACCACCTTTGACAACCGCCAGTGGATGGACATTCGGGGCGTGGGAAGCGGGGCTGCGGCCATTGAATACGTCGAGCGGGGCGCGTATCAGGAACGGAATGTCGTTTTGCACGAATACGTCCACCTGTTCCACGGCCGCGTGTTGACCGACGCCGAAAACCGGCAGATCCGGGCCTTGTATTACAACGCCATGAAAAACGGATTGACGCTGGATTATTACTCTCAGAACAACGAATCGGAGTATTTTGCCCAGACCTACCCGGCGTATTTCGAACCCATGAAAGTGCATCCGCTCGACTTCAAGTCGATGAACACGACGGCGGAGTTGAAAAGCCGGGACCCGAAAATGTATGCTTTTCTGGATGCGCTGGTGAAAAAGGAACGGGCGTATCTCAACGGCGACAAGGCGGTGATGGCTTCCAACTGGGCGCAGGTTTACCTGAACATGAGCAACAAAGTTGTCAGAACCGATCCGGCCAAAGCCGCTGCGTTTCTGGATACGGCGTTGGTTTATGATAAAAAATACCAGCCCGCCTATCTGGCGTATGCCCGTCTGAAACAGCAGCAGAAAGCGTTTGATCAGGCCTATACATACATCAAAACCGCCGAAGAAATCGACCCGAACTACGCGCCGGTGTATGCCGCCTATGCGCAGTGGGAAGAAGCGAGCCATACGCCGGACAAAAACCACGACGAGTTGATCAAAACCCAGGCGCGTTGGCTGCAAAAGGCGCTGGATCTGGAAAAAGATTACCAGACCCGGGCCATGCTGTCCATTCAGTTGCGGGAAATGTATGTGCAAAATGCCCTGCTGGGACCGGCCATCAAAGCGGCTGAGGACTACGCAGCCAACGGGCCGGACGTTTCGACTTACCTGCGCGACCGGCGCGACGATGCTCGGGCCTTTGCTGCGGCCCGACGCGCCATGCTGGGCCATGCCGACCAGCTCGATGGGCTGAGAAAACTGGTGTTGCAACGGCCCCAGAATTATGAATTACGGGGTTTGTATGCCGACGCCTTGCTGGCGAATGGCCGCTACCAGGAAGCCATTGAAACCATGAAGCAGGTGCAGCGGATTCTGGATGCGGGGAAAAACGCGCGCCCGGATTTTGATCTGCGGATTGCGGAGGGCTATGCCAAACTGCAAAAACCGGATTCAGTATCGTACTTCCTGACAAAAATACTGGCGGACAAGCAAACCCTGACGGGGCTGTATAAACAACGCCTGGTGCGGCTACTGGCCGAATCCAACCGGTTGCCGGAAGCCGAAACGCTGTATAAAACCCTTTCGACGGAGGGCGATGCGGTTTATCGATCGGCGGCTTTGCAATCGGATGGCGTGTTACAACTTCTGAATAAAAAAACCGAAGAGGCTGTGGCTGCCTTTAAAAAGTCGCTGGCGCAAAATCCGTATAATACTGAAAGTTATGTAGCACTGGCAAAACTGTATAAGCAAACGGGCCAGCAAACCGAGTTCGACGTCCTGAACGCAACGGTCAATCAACTGGACATCAAACCCGGAAAACTGACGGGCTTATAAACATAGGACTTTCGTTTTTGCCCCTAAATCCCCTAAAGGGCGGTCGGCCGCTGCCGGACTTTTTGCATCCGGATTAAGCTGCGTCCAAGTCCCCTTTAGGGGATTTAGGGGCAAAAGCGAAAGGGTGATAGAATTATCAGACGTAAGTCCTGGAACCGTAACAACAAATAATCAGTCCTTTTAACCCACTATACCATGAAACACCTTGCTCCCATCCTGTGGGTGTATTTTCTGACTACTTTTTCTTCCTTTGCCCAAAACCGCACGCTGAAACTGGATGCGGCCGTAACGACCACCGATCAGGTTACCATTAAAGGCAAAGTAGTTCCCTACAAAGCTACCGCCGGTACGCAACCGGTTTATGACGAAAACGGAAAACCCATCGCCAGTTTGTTTTACGTCTATTACGAGCGTTCCGATGTGACCGACCGGACGACGCGGCCCTTGTTCATTTCCTTCAATGGCGGGCCGGGCGCAGCTTCCTGCTGGATGCACATTGGCTACACGGGTCCCAAACGCGTCAAAGTCGATAGCGAAGGCTACCCCGTTCAGCCGTACGGCGTTACGGACAATCCGCATTCCATTCTGGACGTGGCCGACATTGTGTACGTAGAACCCGTCAACACGGGTTTTTCGCGGCCCGTCAATGATTCGATTCCAAGATCGAAGTTTTTTGGCGTCAATGCCGACATCAAATACCTGGCCGAGTGGCTGAACATGTTTGTGAGCCGTAAAAACCGCTGGCCGTCGCCCAAATACCTCATCGGCGAAAGCTACGGAACGACGCGGGTATCGGGCCTGGCGCTGGAGTTGCAAAATGCCAACTGGATGTACCTCAACGGCGTGATTCTGGTGTCACCGACGGATCTGGGCATCGACCGGAAAGGGCCGGTGGCGGCTGCCAACATGCTGCCGTATTATGCCGCCACGGCCTGGTACCACAAGGTATTGCCCACCGATTTGCAACAGAAAGACCTTGATGCCATTCTGCCGGAAGTAGAGCAGTTCACCATCAATGAACTGACACCGGCTATCGTCAAAGGCGGTTTTCTGGAGCCGGAAAAAAGAAAGCAGATGGCAGCTAAAATCGCCCGGTATTCCGGTTTGTCGGAGAAGGTGGTGCTGGAACACAACCTCGCGGTTCCTTCGTCTTTTTACTGGAAAGAGCTGTTGCGGGATAAAGGCTTCACGGTGGGTCGGCTGGACTCCCGGTATCTGGGGATCGATCGGCAGGGAGCGGGTGAGCGGCCCGACTATGCGGCTGAGTATGATTCCTGGAAGCATTCGTTCACGCCCGCCATCAATTATTACCTGCGCGAAAAACTGAATTACAAAACCGACCTCAAGTATTTCATTTCCGGCCAAACCGGGCAGTGGGATCGCGCCGGGCAGAACACCGACCGGACGGGCGAAAACCTCCGGCAAGCCGTGGCCCAGAATCCGTATCTCCACGTGATGATTCAATCGGGCTATTACGACGGCGCGACTGATTATTTCAACGCCAAATACAACCTCTGGAACATGGACCCGAGCGGCAAACTGAAAAACCGCCTGCAATGGAAAGGCTACCGGGGCGGCCACATGATGTACCTGCGCGACGAAGACCTCGCCACCTCGACCGAAGACATCCGCGAATTCGTCAAAAAAACCTTGCCAAAACCGGATCAACCCGCCAAATACTAAACCTAACTACTTGATTTATAACCCCAACAACACATGAAACGAATTGTAGTTTTACTCCTGCTGGCTATTACCACGGGTTCCTTGTCTTTTGCACAACGCCGACAGGGCGGTCCGCCACCGGCGGCTGCGGAAGCCGCTCCCCGACCAGCGGGTGCGCCTTCGGCCAAACCCGGCCCCAATGATTTGAGGCTCCCGATGGACTCCACCATCACGACATCGCACACCGTTACGATCAAAGGCGTCAAAGTGCCTTATACGGCGATGGTGGGAACACAGCCGGTTTGGGACGAAGAGGGCAAGCCCATTGCCGGGGTGTTTTATACCTATTACGAACGGACGGACGTCAAAGACCGCACCACCCGCCCACTGGTCATTTCGTTCAACGGGGGGCCCGGAACCGCATCGGTGTGGATGCACCTGGCCTATACGGGGCCTAAATTGCTGAACATCGACAGCGAAGGCTATCCGTTGCAGCCTTACACGCTCAAAGACAATCCGAATTCCATTCTGGACGTGGCCGACATCGTGTACATTGATCCGGTCAACACGGGCTATTCCCGCCCGGCCAGCAAGGACGTACCCCGTTCGAAGTTTTTCGGCGTGAATTCCGATATCAAATATTTGGCCGAATGGCTGAACACCTTTGTAAGCCGCAAAAACCGCTGGCCGTCGCCCAAATACCTCATCGGCGAAAGCTACGGAACCACGCGGGTTTCGGGTCTGGCGCTGGAATTGCAAAACGCCAACTGGATGTATCTGAATGGCGTAATTCTGGTGTCACCGACCGATCTGGGGATTGAACGGTCCGGCCCGGTGGCGGCTGCCAACATGCTGCCTTTTTATGCGGCCACGGCCTGGTATCACAAAGTGTTGCCCGACGATCTGCAAAAGAAAGACCTGACGGCCATGCTGCCGGAAGTGGAGCAATTCACTATTAACGAGTTTATTCCGGCACTCACGATGGGCGGTTTTCTGGATCCGCAGAAGAAAAAGCAGATTGCCGCCAAAGTCGCCCGGTATTCCGGTTTGTCGGAAAAGGTGGTGCTGGAGCACAACATGGACATTCCGGCGTCTTTCTTCTGGAAGGAGTTGCTGCGTGACAAAGGCCACACCGTTGGTCGGCTGGATTCGCGCTATCTGGGAATCGACCGGGAAGATGCGGGCGAGCGTCCGGATTATTCCCCGGAGCTGACGTCCTGGCTGCACTCGTTTGCGGCTCCCATCAACTACTATTTCCGGGAATTCCTGAACTACAAAACCGACCTGAAATACTACATGTTCGGGCCGGTGCATCCCTGGGATCGGGCGGGTCAGAATGCCGACAGGTCGGGCGAAAACCTGCGGCAGGCAATGGCCCAGAATCCGTACCTGCATCTGCTGGTCCAATCCGGCTATTACGACGGCGCCTGCGATTACTTCAATGCCCAGTATAACATGTGGCAGATGGACCCCAGCGGAAAACTCAAAACCCGGATGGACTGGAAAGGCTACCGGAGCGGGCACATGATGTATCTGCGTCAGGAAGATCTGGTGACGTCCAACGAGGACATCCGGAATTTCATCAAAAAATCAACACCGAAGCCCAATCAGCCTGCGAAGTATTGAGGTTGAAGCGGTTTTATTCAACCCATCAACTGACTTCAATTCATAGTAGCTAGCTTCAGGACATTTATCTGATCAGAAGAAAGGCCTGAAGCTAGCTGAAAGCCAACAAAAAAACCGCCCCACTTTAAGGCGGTTTTTTTGTATAAACGAGTCTGATTAATCCTGATATCTAATCAGGTCCAGCCCAATATCTTTCCGGTAGTATTTCCCCTCGAACTGCACCGCACGGGCTGCTTTCTGCGACTTCATCACCGCATTTTCGAGTGAGTTGGCGACGGCCGTCAACGCCAGCACGCGCCCCCCGTCGGTCAGCACGTGTCCGTTGAAACCCGGTTTGGTGCCGGCATGAAAAGCCGTTACGTCGTCCAGCATCGTGAGTTCGGTGATCGACTTGCCTTTCTCGTACGCATCCGGGTAGCCCCCCGACACAACGACAGTGGTCACGGCGGTTTGCGGGGAAATCTGGAGCTGAATTTTATCCAGTTCGCCATCGGCCGTTGCCACCATCAATTCCACAAAATCATTCTGAATCCGCGGCAACACGACTTCTGTTTCCGGGTCGCCCATCCGGGCGTTGTATTCAATGACGTAGGGTTCTTCTTTAACATTGATCAAACCGACAAAGATAAAACCCTGATAGCGAATCTCTTCCTTTTGCAAACCCGCCAGCGTCGGCTTGACAATCTTCTCTTCAACCTTGTTTAAAAACTTGGCCGTGGCAAATTTTACGGGCGAAACGGCACCCATGCCGCCGGTGTTCGGGCCAGTATCGCCCTCGCCGATGCGCTTGTAATCTTTGGCTTCGGGCAGGATTTTGTAGTTGACACCATCGGTCAACACAAAAACCGACAGTTCAATGCCCTTCAGAAATTGCTCGATAACGACTTTATTGCCAGCTTCGCCAAAGCGTCCGCCGGTCAGCATATCGGTCAACACCGCACGGGCTTCGGCAATGGATTCGGCAATAATAACGCCTTTTCCGGCCGCCAGACCGTCGGCTTTCAACACCACCGGCAGTTGATGCGTGTCCAGATAAGCCAGCCCTTCTTCCAGCGTTTCGGCGGTAAACGTCCGCGATGCCGCCGTCGGAATACCGTGCCGCTGCATGAATTGCTTTGAAAAATCCTTGCTGCCTTCGAGTTGGGCACCGCGCTGATCCGGTCCGACAATTCGCAGTTTTTCCAGATTTTTTCGAGTCCGCAGGTTATCAACCAGCCCTTTCACGAGCGGTTCTTCCGGGCCAATAATCAGCAAATCGATTTCGTGTTGTTGAATGGCCTCCGCGATGGCATCGGCATCGTTGAAGGCAATCGGCAAATTGGTGGCGACTAAGGCTGTTCCGGCATTACCGGGTGCGACAAACAACGTGCTACACAGTGGACTTTGCGCTATTTTCCAGGCAAATGCGTGTTCCCTTCCGCCCGATCCAAGTATTAGTATATTCATTCTCTGAGTTAAGAGTTAAGAGTTAAGAGTTAAGAGTTAAAAAGCGCTGCTGCGGTTGAATGCGTCAGCCAACTCTTCACTCCTAACTCTTCACTCTTAACTTAATTAGCTACTTCCGATAAAAACTTAATACGCATTAACCGCAATTCTTCTTCTGAATAATCGTCGTTGGCAAACTCCCGCATGGCCACCCCGATGTTGTCGGTTTCGGCCCGCATGAAGTAGTCATAAATATCATCCTGCCGGTCGCTGTCCATGATCTGGTTGATGTAATAATCCAGGTTCAGGCGCGTTCCCGAATAACAGATGTGTTCGATTTCTTCAATCAAATCTTCCATCGTCAGGCCCTTCGACTCCGAGATTTCTTCCAGATCCACCTTCCGGTCGATCTGCTGAATGATGAAAATCTTGACCTTCGACTTATTGACCATCGACTTCACCACGACATCCTTCGCCGTTTCGATGTCGTTTTCTTCAACGTATTTGGCAATCAGGTCGATGAACGGTTTGCCAAATTTCACCACTTTCCCCATGCCGACCCCGTTGATCTGGGCCATTTCTTCCCGTGTGGTCGGGTAGGTCGTTGCCATTTCCTCCATCGACGGGTCCTGGAAAATGACGTACGGGGGCAGATTCTTTTCTTTGGCGATTTTCTTCCGCAGGGCTTTGAGCAGACCCAACAGGGCTTCGTCGTAGGCACTGCCCGACGACATGCCGTTGTCCTTGTCTTCGTCCTCGGCCTTTTCCTCGTCGATTTCGTAGTTGTGATCTTTCGACAGGGTGATGGAATACGGGTCTTCGATGTAGTGTTGCCCTTTGGCCGACAGTTTCAGAACGCCGTAGTTATCGACATCTTTATCCAGATACCCATAAATCGTAATCTGCCGAATGAGCGAACACCAGAACTCAACGCTTTCGTTGAACTCTTTGCCTTTGCCGTAAACGTCGAGCTTATGGTGCTCATAACTCGTAATATACTGGTTTTCAGTACCCGTCAACACGTCGGCGAGGTGGGCAGCATCAAAACGATGATCGGTTTGCAAAACCGCCTGAAGTGCCAGTACGATTTCGTCCTGTGCTTTAAACTTTTCGGTCGGTTTCATGCAATTATCGCAGAAACCGCAGTCTTTGTCCTGGTATTCCCCGAAATAGCTCAACAGTTGCCGGCGACGGCAGACGCCCAGATTCGCATACGACACCATTTCCATGAGCAGGTGTTTGGCGTTGTCGCGTTCCGTGACCGACTTGTCTTTGTTAAATTTCTCCAGTTTGACGATGTCATCGATGCTGTAGAACATCAGGCAGTTGCCTTCCAGCCCGTCGCGGCCCGCCCGACCGGTTTCCTGGTAATAGCCTTCCAGCGACTTGGGCGCATCGTAGTGAATCACAAACCGGACGTCTGGTTTGTCGATACCCATACCAAACGCAATCGTAGCCACCACCACATCCACGTCTTCGTTCAGAAAGGCATCCTGGTTGTGCATCCGCGTCTGCGAATCCAGCCCGGCATGATACGGCAGTGCCTTAATGTCGTTGACATTCAGCAGTTCGGCAATCTCTTCCACCATCTTCCGGCTCAGGCAGTAGACAATGCCTGACTTGCCTTTGTTGTTTTTGATGTAGCGGATGAGTTGCTTTTTTGCGTCGGCTTTCGGGCGAATTTCGTAGTAAAGATTCTTGCGATTGAAGGACGTTTTGTAGATGTGGGCATCCTCCATTTGCAGGTTTTTCTGGATGTCCAACTGTACTTTCGGCGTTGCTGTGGCTGTCAAAGCAATCACCGGCAGATTCCCAATGTTGTCGATGATGCCCCGGATTTTGCGGTATTCAGGCCGAAAGTCGTGGCCCCATTCCGAAATACAGTGCGCTTCGTCGATGGCCACGAACGAAATATTGGCTTTTTTCAGAAAGTCCAGGTTTTCTTCTTTCGTCAGCGATTCGGGGGCGATGTAAAGCAGTTTCAGCGTACCGTTCAGGGTATCTTTCTTGACTTTGTTCATCTCCGCCTTGCTCAGCGTCGAATTCAGAAACTGGGCGTTGATACCAAAGGCATTCATTTGATCGACCTGGTTTTTCATCAGGGCAATCAGGGGAGAAATGACAATGGCCGTTCCCTCTGAGGAAATGGCCGGAAGCTGGTAGCACAGGGATTTGCCGGCTCCAGTAGGCATAATTACAAATGAATTGATCCCTGCCAGAATATTGTGGATAATCGCTTCCTGGTCGCCCCGGAATTGGCTGAATCCGAATATATCTTTTAGCTTCTCTTTTAGAGATACCTGCACCGATGGATCTAACTGCGTCGTCGTCATCTCAAAATTGCGGAAGGTTACTACACTTTATTTGGTTGTATCTTTGCCTTTATAAAATTAGTCAAAAACCGATTGACAAAAGCAACATTGAAATTAGTTAAAAAAAATATTCAGTCTACCGCCCGAAATGTGCTGCTGGCTGAGTCGGAAGCCATTCGGCAGGCAATGGACTGCATCGACGACCAATTTGAACAAATCGTTGAAACGATTCTGCAAACTTCCGGCCGGGTGGTGGTCACCGGTATTGGAAAGAGTGCAATAATCGGACAAAAAATTGTCGCCACCCTCAACTCCACCGGAACTCCCTCGCTTTTTATGCACGCAGCCGACGCGATTCACGGCGACCTGGGAATGATCCAGGCCAACGACGTGGTGCTTTGCATCTCCAAAAGCGGGAACACCCCCGAAATCAAAGTTCTGGTTCCACTTTTGAAGCGAACCGGTGCCAAATTGATCGCCTTGGCTTCCCAAACCAGCTCGTATCTCTGTGTACAGGCCGATTTTGTTCTGAAAGCCTACGTCGAACACGAAGCCGACCCGCTCAATCTGGTTCCGACCACCAGCACCACCGTGGCCCTCGCACTCGGCGATGCGCTGGCGGTTAGCCTCCTCAACGCCCGGGGATTTACCAGTCAGGACTTTGCCCGTTTCCACCCCGGCGGGTCATTGGGCAAAAAGCTGTACCTAAAAGTTAGTGATATTTATCCACATCACGAAATTCCGACCGTTCCTCTCAACGCGACGGTTCACGAAGTGATTATCGAGATGACCTCGAAACGGCTGGGAGCCACCGCCGTGGCCGACGAAAACGGTCAACTGGCGGGTATTGTCACCGACGGTGATTTGCGACGGATGCTAAACCGCTTCAATACGCTGGATCTCGGGCATCTGCGGGCCTGTGACATCATGACCCCTTCGCCCCTCTCCATCGCCCCCGACGAATATGCTACGCACGCCCTTAAAATCATGCAGGATCGCAGCATTACGCAGTTGATTGTCGCCGTCGATAACCAGATCAAAGGCTTCATCCACCTCCACGATCTGCTGAAAGAAGGCTTGGTTTAAATTAAAAATTAAGAGTTAAAAGTTAAAAATAGGGTGACACATCACACTCTACATTACTTTTAATTTTTAACTCTTAATTTTTAACTCCTCTAGCGCAGGCGGTTCGACTCCTGGACAAGTTTTTCGTCCCGGCGGATAAACCGGTTGGCCAACATGTTGAAAATCAGGGCGGCTACGATGGCGAAAAAACCGTAACGGAAATGGCCCTGGTCATCCGGGTTGAAAAAATCCTTGCCTTTGTAGAGCGTCAGGTACAGGACAAAGCCCATCAGGGCGGTCAGCACAATGGCATTGATGGCGCAAAGACCCATTTGCAGCAACCGGTTCCGGTATTTGAAAATGGTGAATAACGATACCCCGGCCACCACCAGCGCCATGAGAGCGAGGTAATAAACCGGCGTAATTTGTGAGCTAATGCCTTGGGTATAGACCAGTTGCCAGGCCGTCAGGCTGGCGGTTTCGGTGGGAGCCGCACCGGTTTTTTCCCAGATCGGGAAGCCCAGTAGCAACGCCATTGAAACAACAATGAGGAACAGAAATATGGTTTGGATGCGTTGAAGCATAGTATTGAATTTTTGAGCTTGCGAAGATACATGAGGAATCCTGAAAAGAAAACAGAAACTCGTATCGTTCTGACCCACGACGGTTCTAGTTCGGCCTACAATTCGGAATTTAACCAGCATTATCACTCCGTTTTTGGTGCCTTGCAGGAATCTCAGCGGGTTTATATCGAACTGGGTTTATATGAAGCTTTTAAACGGTTTGAGCACATTAGCGTATTTGAAATGGGTTTTGGCACGGGTTTGAATGCTCTTTTGACGCTGTTGGAGGCCGAAAAGTCACAACGGGCCGTTACGTATACAGCCGTGGAAACCCAACCACTGTCGCTGGAGGAAGCCAGCCAGCTTAATTTTGATGCTTTATTGGGAAGTCACCACCTGAATTTGGTACACGAAGCGCCGTGGAATCGCCCGGTTGCGATCACGCCTTTTTTTCAAGTCCTGAAACACGAAGGCCGTTTGGAGGATTTTCGAACCGAAAACCGGTTCAATCTGATCTATTTTGATGCTTTTGCCCCGGAAGCACAACCTGAACTCTGGACGCAGGCGGTTTTTGAACAACTGGCCGCCATGCTGCATCCGGGCGGGTTATTGACGACCTACTGTTCAAAAAGTTCGGTGAAGCGGAATCTGAGAGCAGCCGGTTTTCTGGTTGAGAAACACCGGGGGCCAGCCCACAAGCGGGATGTGTTGCGGGCGGTTAAACTCGCCTGAACGGACGGTTTTAAACGCGGCTGTTTTTTATAAAAGCGAGGTGATGAGTGCGGCTATTTTCTCCAGCTCCCGTACGTCCACCTCGCTGAAGTCGTTCAGTTGGTCGCTGTCAACGTCCAGCACCATCGCGACAGCACCGGTTTTGTCGAAAACCGGCACGACCACTTCCGATTTTGAAGCGGAACTGCACGCAATATGACCCGGAAACTGCTCCACATCCGGCACCAGAATCGTTTCTTTCCGCGAATAACTGGCCCCGCAAACGCCTTTGTCAAACTGAATCCGGGTGCAGGCAATCGGTCCCTGAAATGGTCCCAACACGAGTTGGTTGCCTTTTTTGAGGTAAAAACCGACCCAGAAAAAACCGAAGGCTTCTTTTAATGCCGCCGAAATATTCGCCAGATTGGCGATCAGATCCGGTTCACCGTCGGTCAGGGCACGGAGTTGCGGCAGCAAACTTTCGTAGATTTCCTGCCGCTGGGCGGTTTTCGGAAGTACCAGCGTTTCGGCCATAATTCGATGGGAAAAGGAAGATGGATGAGCGGAGAAAGGAAAAAGAAATGGCTTAGTGCCTTCTCCTTTCATCCTGCTATCCTTTCCTCCTTCATGATTTTGAAATACCGTTTCAGCCACGAATCGGCGGCTTTGATCTGCCAGTTGCTGAGCAATTCCGCTTTGGTAGCCACGAGGTTGTTGAAAACCGTGGTGTCGGGCGTCAGGCGTCCTTCGGCCACTGCGGTTTTGATCTGTGGCAGGGCAACGGTTTCAATCGACCCATCAGCCGTTACAAAAGCCGCCGAGCGATCAAAAAAATCGGTATTGAGCGTCTGCCCGATTTCCCGCACCCAGCGAACGGACGAATCGATGGAGCAACCGCTCGGCAGGTGATGGCCTTCATCGACGGCAACGATCAAAAACCGGTTGTTCAGCAATTGGGCCGAACCCAGCAGCGGTGTTCCGTGAGCGGCCCAGCCATCGACGGCGGGTTGCAGATCGGTTTCAATGGCCGCCACTTCGGCGTCGGTCAGCGGGCGGGCAGACTGATAAACCCAGACGCGGGCCGTATCAGGAAGTTGGTTGAATGGAATCCACATAGCGTTTTCAAATCTTACTTTACAAACTCTGCGCCTGTGCAACGAGTTCCGCGAGGTCGTAGACTTTGACCGAATCCTCCCGGTCTTTGTTCTTGATGCCGTCGGTCATCATCGTCATACAGAACGGGCAGGCCACGGCAATGGTGTCGGCACCGGTCGAAAGCGCTTCTTCGGTGCGTTCCACGTTGATGTCTTTCCGGCCGGGTTCCGGTTCCTTAAAATACTGCGCACCTCCGGCTCCGCAACACAGCCCTTTCGTTCTGGAGCGTTTCATTTCCACCAGATCGGCATCCAGCGCCTGCAACACCTCGCGGGGCGCTTCGTAGACTTTATTGGCGCGGCCCAGGTAACACGAATCGTGGTAGGTAATCCGGCGACCTTTAAACGCCCCTCCTCCTTTCAGTGTCACTTTGCCTTCGTTGATGAGTTGTTGCAAAAACTGCGAATGGTGGATCACTTCGTAGGTACCGCCCAGTTCCGGGTATTCATTTTTGAGCGTATTGAAGCAATGCGGACAGGCCGTCACGATTTTTTTGATCCCGTAGCCATCCAGCACCTGAATGTTGGCCACGGCCTGCATCTGAAACAGAAACTCGTTGCCCGCCCGACGTGCCGGGTCGCCCGTACAGGTTTCTTCCGTTCCCAAAACGGCGAATTTGATGCCGACGTGGTTCAGGATTTTGACGAAAGCGATGGTCACTTTTTTATACCGGTCGTCGAACGAACCGGCACAGCCCACCCAGAAAAGCACTTCCGGGGTTTCGCCTTTGGCGGCCAGGTCGGCCATCGTCGGCACCTGGTAGTTGGTTTCGGTGTTCATCGTTGGTTATCGGGTTGTTGGAAACTCTGCCGGTGTATTGGCGTGCTGGAATTGATTGTGACTGATCATTTGGTAAAGGTGGTGCAGAAAATACACCAGACAGCCCATAATGGTCAACTCCATGGCGTATTCGATCAGGTTCGCCATCGACGTTAGATCGCTCCATTGGGTGAAAATCGGATTTCCCATCCGCCACCAGTACGAAGGCTGGATCACCACGAGCGCATTGAACAGGATCAGCACCGCCACCTGTCGGCGGCTTCTGAGATCGACGGTATTGAGCAGCATGGGCATCAGAAAGATAAACGCGTAATTACTGAACGAGTTTTTGTGGATAAACATCATAAAGCAAAAACACAGGGTCCACAAAACCGGTAAGGCTTTGGCATACGACATTCGCTGCTTCAATATCATGGCACCCAGGGTGGTGACTATTACGGTCAAGCCAACGCCCCCCCACAGCAACAGACTGGAATAGCTCCGGAAATCGCCGGTGATCGGACTCAACACCGTCCAGAGATTGGGCGCAAAAGGCAGCTCGGCAATCGACATGGGCGTCGTGAATTTGGTTCCCACGAGCGCCACCAGAATTCCCAGCGCGGGCAAACCGGTGATGGCTAATCCGATGATGTATCGCACCGGTTTTTCGACCAGAAACAGCAGCGGAATAACCAGTAAAACCGGCAGGGCTTTGGTGAATATCAGGGCCAGGGCCAGCACCACGCCAATCCATAAACTGTCATTGGTGCGTTGCCAGACCAGCACGGACAGCGCCCCAAAGAGCCACATCCAGATGTCTTCCTGACCCCCTAACACACAAAGTACCATCGGGCCGACCAACGTAAGATACGTCAGCATTCGCAGAAAAAGGCCCCGAATCTCAGTTCGGTATGCGCGCCAGGTCAGCCAGAGGGCCACGCCTTCCATGAGAATCATCAGCAGCACAATCGCGTTCGGGCTATTCCAGAAAGGCAGCAAAAGCGTGGTAACATACGGAAATAGCGGGCTATAGGGCGTCCAGAAATCCCGATACACCACTTTTCCCTGCATGGCCTGGAGGGCGGCATCGTAGAAAACCGGGATGTCGGAACCCGATTTCTGCCCCATCAGCATGTAGACGACGATAAACGGGAGGATTCGCAGCAGCACAAAAACCGTCAGCAGAATCGGTCCCTGCTGGCGCATGCTCACCTGATCAATCGTTTTCCGGAAACGCACGACCCCGATCGTCACCAACGAACCAGCCAACGCAATAGCGATCTTCAAAAAAAGTACGGACATACAAAAGTGGCAACGACCCCGGGAGTTGTTATTTACTCCCTAATTTTAGTTAGGGAGTAAAAGTAGCCAGTTTTTTCAGGATGGCGCAGAGGCTCCCTAAAAATCCAGCCGACGGGCAGTGTCCCTGGTCTACTGATTAACCTGATCGGCCCAGTTGAACCGGTCGCCGGGCGAAAATTTCCACGGCGCCATGTTGTTTTCGACGTTGCTGAACATGGCGTTCCACGAAGCCGGAGCCTGAGCCTCTTCCATGATTTTGTACCGCCGGAGTTGCAGAATAATGTCCAGGGGATTGATGTTGACGGGGCATTCCTGCACACACGCCTGGCAGGTCGTACAGGCGTTGATTTCTTCGGCGGTGATGTAATCGCCCAGCAACGTTTTGCCGTCGTCATGCTCAGGACCGTTTTGCTGCCAGCCGCGCTGAATATCTTCCAGCCGGTCGCGGGTATCCATCATGATTTTGCGCGGAGACAGTTTTTTGCCGGTAATGTTGGCCGGACAGGCGGCTGTACAGCGTCCGCATTCCGTACAACTGTAAGCGTCCATCAGGTTTTTCCACGTCAGATCCCGTACGTCTCTGGCACCAAACCGCCCCGGTTCGGCCGGAGTTTCGTTCGGATCGGCCTGTGTAATGCCGAGCGCCAGTTGCACCTCCTTCGTGATGTCGGCCATGTTCTTCATTTCGCCTTTGGGTTTCAGGTCGGAGAAGTACGTGTTCGGAAAAGCCAGCACAATGTGCAGGTGTTTGGAGTAGGTCAGATACACCGCAAAGAAGAGAATGCCCAGAATGTGGAACCACCACGTAAATCGCTCGAAAGCTACCAGAGCCGCATCGCTCCAGTTGGCAAACAACGGCATCAGAAACTGGCTGACGACAAACGTGCCGACGTTACTCAACTCGCCATAATGCCCCACTTCGCGTTCGCGCAGAACACTATCCGACGCATTCCAGGTCAGGAAAGCCGTCATGAGCAGAATTTCAAGAATCAGAATCAGAGCCGCATCGGTGCGGGGCCATCGGGTCATTTCGCGGTGTTGTTCCGGTTGGAAACGCGGCACTTTCGTCACAAACCGCCGGATCAGAAAAACCACGCAGACGATCCAGACGCCCAGCGCCAGGATTTCGAAGGTGTTGATCAGAAACGGATAAAGGGCTCCGGTGTAGGGCGCAAAAAGCCGATGGGTGCCCAGAATGCCGTCGAGCACAATTTCCAGTACCTCGATGTTAACAATGACGAAGCCGACATAAATGACGAAGTGCATGAGCCCGACGGTGAGATTAGTCATCATTTTTTTCTGTCCGAAGGCCACGCGCAACATGATGGAAAACCGCTCATTCGGCCGGTCGGTGCGGTTTTCCAGTTGCCCGAGTTGGATGGCGCGCCGGATCAGTCCAGCGCGTCGGATGAGAAACCAGGCCGCCGTTGCCAGGGCGGCTACAAATAAAATCTGCTGAAGAATTGCCATACTATTTGGTATAAAAGAAAAAAGCCTTACATTTGCACCCACAAAAATTACTACCGACAGTACCTGGTGATGTAGCTCAGTCGGTAGAGCAAAGGACTGAAAATCCTTGTGTCGGCGGTTCGATTCCGTCCATCACCACTTCAAAATCAGGCAGTTATGACGAAAGTTGTAACTGCCTTTTTCTTTTCGTAAACAATATTGTGAAGTGCCCATTGAAGCTTTTTCTCTTTGAGGTTAGATGGCGGCAATTTGAAAAAAAGTTATAAAAGAAAATGACCTTACAAGACCTTTTCTTTCGGACAATCTTTCTGCCAGTTACATAGATTCCGTCATTATGATGACAATCTGTGGGTTAAACGTTTTCAGGACAAGTTTATAGTTTTTTTTGCGATAAAAAGACCGATGGAAGTTATCTTTCCTGAAAAGCTGCTGAAGCAAATAAACGGATGGCGGCTCCAGGTAAAGATTCCAAGCCCAACCTCCGTGCGATATAGGTAGAGTCTACTGGCAAGAATTTTCTGCACTGCTCCGGCCGGTAGTCCGGTTCGACTTTCAAGGCGAGATCCTATTTTCGCCGTGATTCTTTGTTCGTTCGGGGCCGTATAGCCTTGTGAATGAAGCAACTTCGGCGGCTTGCAAAACCCGCCCCCCTCAAACATCCTCCCTTTTGGCTAAAACATTCCGACTTTCGGCTAAATCCATCTTCTGAAGCTATTGCAACTTTGCACTACCAACAAAAAGCAGAAAAATGGAATTAAAAAAAAGTTCGAACCGCTTTATTATCTTGCTAGCCCTGTGTTTGAGTAGTGTGCTTTCCGCTGCCCAGACAACCGGCGAATTCAAAGGGAAAATCATAGAGCAGTCGACCAAGCAGCCCATTATAGGTGCTAGTGTACGCATAGACAACACCCAACTCGGAGCGTCTACCGATACAAACGGCGTATTCGTAATCCGGAACATACCCACGGGTACACACGCTGTAACGATATCAAGTATCAGTTTTCAAACAAAAAGTATTGCTGAAATAACCATTATAGCCAATAAAACCTATTATTCAGAAATCGAGCTGCTGGAAGATGCATCCTCGCTGAACGAAGTCACCATTAGCGCGTTCAAAGGGGAAGTCAACCCGCTCACCCCGGTTTCTGCCTTTTCCTATTCGAGAGAAGAAATTTTCAGGAATCCGGGTGCGCAAGGTGATATCATGCGGGCGCTTTCCAGCTTGCCGGGTGTGGTCAGCAGTGGTTCACAATTTTCGGCCATTGCCGCACGGGGACAAGGCACGCAGGACAACATCTACCTGGTTGACGACATACCGATGTTTAATCTCTCGCATTTAGAAGCCGAGGGGTTCAACTCGGGGTTCAACGATCCAAACGGAGGGCGATACAGCATTTTCGCCCCACGAATCATTGATAATGTGCAGTTCCAGAACGGCGGGTTTGACGCGGTAAACGGACGGCGCTCCTCCTCCTACCTGAATCTCGGCGTCAAGGAAGGCAATCAGGAAACCTGGTCATTTAGCGGGCAATTTGATTTGCTGGGTGCGACCTTGATTGCTGATGGGCCGGTGTCCAAAAAAACAAGTGTGTTTGCTTCTGGCCGATATCACAACTTTGCCATGCTGCTCAATCTTTTGGGTGAAACGCCGTCAACCATTTCCTTCGGCGATTACATCCTGAAAACCACCACACAACTCAATGCGAAAAACAAGCTTTCGGTTATTGCCATGTATAATCCCGAAAGAACCAGCAAAACCAGGGATGATATAGAAGCCGGAATCAATATCAACGACGACAATAGCGGCCGTACCATCCTCTGGAATCACCGGGATAGCAAAACGGTCGTAGGCCTTAACTTGCGAACCCTCATCGATACCAGCAGCTATTTAAAAAATGTGCTTTATTACCGGGCATCGACTGTCGACAACAACTTTGGCCGGTTTAATCCATCGCTTGACCCTGAGGGCGTTATCATTGACCCTGGTTATGGCACCTACGAAACGAATTTAAGGCGTATCAAAAATAACCAACAGGAATTTGGGTACCGTTCCATCTACACCAGGCGTTTCGATAAGCTAACGCTTACGGCCGGGATCGATGCGATGGTGATCGGTTTGGATTATGCAAGAAGTTTAAGCCGTACGGACACAATGTATACGTTCCGCAGCAGAGACATCAGCACCAACCCGGCGCGCTATTATCAACTCGTAGACCCCTCCCTTTTTAATTCTGCTTTTGATGACAGGGCCTTTAACGGATCAGGTTATGCCACGCTGTCATGGCGAATTACGGAACGAATTACACTGAATCCCGGTCTGCGTTACGATTATACCGGTTTTACCCAACAACACACGTTATCGCCACGACTGAGCGGCAGCGTCGCATTGAACGACAGGCACAGCCTGAATTTTGCCAGCGGTATCTACTACCAGGATGCGGCTTACTCGGATGTTGCGGGACAGCGTGCGGCTAACAAACTTAAAAATGAACGCTCCATTCAAACGATTCTTGGCTATAAAATCCAGTTTTCAAGCGATTTGAAATTGGTGGCCGAAGGTTGGCACAAGCAATTTGACGACGTGGTCGTGCAGCCCAACCGGGCACAAAGCTATTTAACCAACGATGGAACCGGCTATGCCTACGGAGCGGATATAAGTCTGACCAAAAGGCTGTCCAAAAATTATTACGGGCAAATAAGCTATTCCTACATGGAAAGTAAAAGAGATGACCAGAATGGCTTAGGCGAATACAATTACATTTTCAATATTCCGCACACAATCAGTTTGTTGGGAAGCTATAAGCCCAGTAATAAATGGGTTTTTTCCGGAAAGTTTCGATACAGCACTGGTCGCCCAACGGACCAATTCATCGTTCATTCCAACGTGTTGAATGATCCCAATATGATGCGGTATTCTCAGGAAATAACCGCAGTAAATGGTGCAAGCCTACCGGACTTTATCAGTTTGGATTTACGAGCGGATTACAATGTGCAACGGACATGGGGTACGTTTTCAGCCTTTGTCGATTTGGTAAACGTCAGCAACCGGTTTAATGTCAACTCCGAGCAATTCGTTCCCGAAACGGGCCGAATTTCGAATGTCGGACTCGGTGTATTTCCCACTTTTGGCGTAAGGGTCGAGTTATAACAGCTCGTTAAACAGGTTTTGTTATAAGCCCTAAAATGAGCCAAATTGCGCCAGATACCCTACTTAAATTTGGACACCGGGAATTCCAGAAAAAAATGAGCCATGAAGTCACATCACTGACAACAGCGGAAAGCCAATGGGTCTATGGCTGGCGCAGAACACTACTGCTAATAACGCTGTTGCTGGTAAGCATTTTCAGTCAGATCGACCGGATTCTACCCTTTATCCTGGCCGAGTCCATCAAAGCGGATTTGGGGCTGAGTGATACCCAGCTTGGACTCATTACGGGCATGGCATTTTCGATTTGTTATTCACTCGCGTCGTTGCCTCTTGCGCGTTTTTCTGATCACGGCTGGGCCAAGCAGGTTTTGGTAGGCTGTATCCTTATTTGGAGTGCCATGACCGGTTTAGGCGGTTTAGCAACCGGATTTGCGGCTCTGGCGCTTTCTCGGATTGGGGTAGCCCTTGGGGAAGCCGGAGGAACTCCTGCCAGCCACGCCCTGATCGTCCACAAAATTCCGGAACAACTCCATGGGCGTGCCATCGGATTATACGCTATGGGGATTCCTTTGGGGACGATGTTGGGATTCGCCCTGGGCGGATGGGCAAGCGACAACGTTGGCTGGCGCAATGCGCTTTTTGGGGCAGGCACTTTCGGTGGGTTGGTGGTGATTCTGGTTCTACTTTTTACCGAAAAGAATAACGTGATAAAGCGCGATGCAGGTGAAGACTTTTTTAGATCGGCCCGCACTTTGTTGTCAAAACCGGCATTCTTTTGGCTCTTCATCGCCACGAATCTCCTGGGATTCGCATCCGCTCCTTTTTACACATTTGCCGCTCCCTTTTTGATCCGAACGCATGGGCTGACGGCGAGCGAAGTCGGTATTTCGTTCGGGCTCCTGCAGGGATTAATGGGTATTGCCGGGACACTCCTCGGAGGCAGGCTGTTTGATAGGGCTGTAAACCGTGGGAGCCTTACGTTGCTGAACCCGCCTGCCATTGTTTTCGGCCTGTCAGCCATAACGACCCTGGCGGGACTGTTCGCACCGGTAAGCTGGATGTCTATTGCCCTGTTTGTGCCCGGCATGTTTTCATTCGCATTCCTGTTGCCATACGGTTTTGGAGCCGGGCATCTGGTTGCGGGGCCCGGAAAACAAGCCCTGGCTTCAGGGTTATTGATGTTGGGTTCAGGGCTGTTTTCAGCAACCTTATCCCCGCTTTTAGTTGGCATGATCAGTGACGCAGCAACAGCAACAGGGGTTGAGAATGGTTTACAAGCAGGCCTGCTGGTAGCACCTGTTTTCATTCTGTTTACGGCTGCTGCCTGTTTCGTAGTAAGCAGGCGGTTAGCAGTATATCATAGTTGGCATTGATCCGGCTGAAATATCCCTTTTAATTTTAATCTTTAAAAAGATGAATAAACCCCTGATAAGAGTCAGTTCAATATCCCAGGCTCATAAAATGCGGGAATTGCCGCCACCCCTACATCCGCTCATCAGCATTGTAGAAACCAGCGAACTCAAAAGTACGCCGAATATTAGTGCGGTTCTCGATTTCTATATGATCTCCGTAAAGAGAAACTGCGATACGTTAGCCTATGGGCAACAGAAATACGATTTTGATGGCGGGGTGATGTCTTTCGTTGCACCCAACCAGATCATAAGTGGCCAGGAGCACGAACCCGATAATAAGCCCACAGGTTGGATTTTGTTGGTACACCCCGACTTTTTTTGGGGCACCCCGCTTGCAAAAAAAATAAAGAAGTATGACTATTTTGGGTACGCTGTAAATGAAGCTTTGTTTCTTTCAGAAAAGGAAGAATCGATCATTCATGCAATAGGAGAAAACATCAAGCTAGAGTGTAATTCAAATATTGACAAATTTAGTCATGATATTATTATCTCGCATCTTGAAACGTTTCTGAATTATGCAGAACGCTTTTACCAACGTCAATTTCTGACAAGAAGAATAACAAATCATCAACTATTGGACCGATTGGAGAAGCTGCTTAATGACTACTTCAATAGCGATGATTTAGCGCAAAAAGGCTTACCGACCGTTCAGTACATCTCCGATAATCTGAATATTTCCAGCAAATACTTAGGCAGTATGTTGAAACAGCTTACAGGCCTGACAACCCAGCAACACATTCATGAAAAGTTAATTGATAAAGCAAAAGAAAAATTATCATTAACCGACCAATCCGTTAGCGATATTGCCTACGAACTAGGCTTCGAGCATTTGCAATCATTTAGTAAACTGTTCAAGGCAAAAACCAAACGCTCTCCGTTGGAATTCAGAGATTCCTTTAATTAATTATCCTACCCTTTGGTATTCTGTTTTATCAGTCCAGCCTTTTTTATTTCCGACACTTTGTTCTTGCTGTGTGCGTAAGTATAACGTGTAGCAGACGTATAAATCTATGAAATTCCCAAAGCAATATATTGCTTTACTGTCTACATTGATGATTGTATACTTGTATACAGTATTTAAACACCAAACGGAGAGCCCTAAAAAAGAATTTATTAAAACAGATGGTGTGCAGGAAAAAAAATATTACGAGAATTTAAAGAAAATTGATGCGCTGTTATTAAATTTAACTAAGGAAGCGATTGGCAATGAGGATGGTGCTATTATCCAAAATACATTTCTTGATTTAAGACAGGAATGGATATTCCAAGACGTTCTAGCCGAAACAACAAAAAGTAAAAAAATACAATCAGGACATTATCCATCTGACAGTTTAAAAACTATTTATCATTTGTTATTTCCGGAATACAATTACTCAAATAAAGAAAAATTAATCTCCGAGATTAAAAGAATCAAAAAGAGAATTTTAGAGCATTATAGATCCGCGAGTTAATCCGTGATAAATCCCATTTCTTTCTTGCGATGGCTGGTCGAAGCGACAGAAAAGCCCCTTATTTTTCGGCCAGTACAGGTACAATTACCTCGTTCCCTTTTACACTAAACGTATAAACTCCGGCTTTTTTGGCCCATTGTTTTACGACCGGCACGATGCGGGTTCTGCGCGGGCTTACTTTGTCGGATGAGTTGTGAATGTGGTATACATAATACAATTGCTTGTCTATCCCTTCAAACAGGTCACCATGGCCAGATCCATTCTCGCCAACGATAGAGCGATGCACGATGGGGTTGTTCTTATATTTTACCCAGGGCCCGTAGGGAGAATCGGCCACGGCATAGCCAATGGCATAATCGATGTTCTGGAAATGGTTGGCCGAATAAAACAGGTAATATTTATTTTTCAATTTTAGAACGGTTGGACCCTCCATAATGGGTGCTGATTTATAATTGGGCGTTGCCTCCCAGGGCTCCGTTTGGTCAAAACATCGTTTCAGGGTTTGGGGATTTATCTTGCCGGTTTTCATATCAAACTCGGCGACATACAGGTAATTGCCTTTATCGAAACGGACACAGTAGAGGTAATGTTTACCATCGGTATCCTTGAAAATATAGGAATCGATATTTTTCTCAGACCCATCAATCGGCCCAACTTCTTTCTGTCTGTAGGGGCCCAATAACGATTTTGACTCTGCCACTGCGGTTTGCTCATCGGCCGTATAGGTAAGATAATACGTGCCCTTCTCTTTGAGGATTTGTGGTGCCCAGAAGCCCCTGGTGCCGAAGGTGTGGTCGCCTTTGGTCAGGATCATACCCAGCGAATCGTTTGACCTGGCAGGTACTGCCCATGTTTTGAGATCCTTTGACTCTAAAAAGGCAAATCCCTGCGGCCCACCGCTCCCACCTTTAGACCCGGTAAGGTAATATTTGTCTCCCTCAACATACATGGTTACATCGGCAAAAAAAATCTCTCGCTTTGCCTGTGCTGATGCGTGCAATGCCGAGAATAAAAGGATTGAATAAATCAGAATTGATTTCATTTTTCAGGTTATAATTTTTTATCGATTAAACAAAGTTGTACCTCTAAAAGCAGTTGACATGACCTATCTAACCGTCAGTTAATGTCCTCGATCGCAGGAGCAAAAATCCTCCAGACAGATTAGCCGGTCATCATCCAGAGAATGACGGCTATCAAAACGTTCAACGATCAGGCTCACTTGCCGAAACATGGCCAGCCAAGTTGGAAGGACCTGGACGGAAGATGCTGTTACTGAAAGATTTCCCGCTGAAATACGACCGAAAAAACCTGCCAGGATTGTCTATTGGCGGTTCCGTTTTCAGCAACGTTCTTCTTCTTTTCAAGGCTTTCCCCGTTAGACAAAGTCGGGATTTCCATCCAAGCGTTCATCCCATTTTTGGCTTGGTTTACATCATTTTTCCATTCGGCTTCAACTACTTTCGTATGCTTGCCACAGGAAATGATTGCATCGCGGAATAACGCCTGAAAAGATGAAAACCGGGCATTGAATTCAATGCCTAAACAACACAAAGACCCCAATCTATTAACCTTTTTATCAACCGGATCATGATCGGAAGCTACCTCAAAACATCGGGACGCGGCCTAATGCGCAACAAGCTCTTCTCGTTCATCAATATGGTTGGCCTGGCCATCAGTATGTCCGTCGGATTATTGCTGATTGCGTTCGTGCTCGACCTGCATTCGTACGACCGGTTCCATAAAAACGGGGAAAGAATCTATCGCATCACCAGCGTACTCACTGAAAACCGTGAACAAAGCCGATCGCGGCCCGACCGTTCGCGGCCGGGCGACAAGTTTGCAACCACATCCATAAAAACCGGAAAGCTGATCCGGCAGAAAGTGACCGGCATCGACGAAGTGGCGATTGTGCGCAACGACTTTTCGCAGGACGCGAAGATTGGCTCCGCGATTGTTCCCATCAAGGGCTTCTGGGCAGATCCGTCACTGTTCAAAGTCTTTACATTTCCGATGCTGGAAGGCAATCCCGAAACGGCGCTGAAAAATCCTTACTCGATCGTTCTGACGGAGACGGCAGCCAAAAAGTTATTCGGCAACCAATCGGCGCTTGGCAAAGCCATCCGATTCGATACACTCGATTACCAGGTGACCGGTGTCATGAAGGACGTTCCCTTTTTTTCGCACATCAACTTCGAAGCCTTGGTATCGCTGTCGACGGCCGAGCAGCTCAACAGGCACAACGACAGCTTCTACAACTGGACAAACATGTCGTCGAACTACGTATACCTCCGGCTGGCTCCAACGGCCGACCCCGCTTCCATCCAGTCGCAGCTCGACGCCCTCGCAAAGGAGGAAAACCGCGCCGAAAAAAAGACAACGATTCAACTCGAGTTGCTTCCTTTATACCAGATTGTGGTCGGAGAGTCGCTCAGTCGCTCCGAAGGAGGGCCTGGCTCCCTAGGCCCTCACATGCCTCCGGTTGTGCTTTGGATACTCGGCGGGCTGGCTCTCGTGGTGATCCTGTCGGCGTGTTTCAACTACACCAACCTCTCGATGGCACGAGCCATGCGACGCTTTAAAGAAGTAGGTATTCGCAAAGCGATCGGTGCCGGAAAGAGCCAGGTATGGCAACAGTTTCTGGTAGAAGCGATCCTGATCTCCCTGGCAGCCCTTCTTCTTTCGTTCTTTATTTTTCTCGTATTGCGGCCGCTGCTGATCAATCTGGCTCCGGAGATGCAGGCCACGGTAAAACTTGAGCTTACTCCTTCGATGATCGTGGCTTTTATTGTCTTTTCGGTTACCGTTGGTGTGATTGCCGGTTTCATGCCCGCCCTATTCTTTTCAAAAGTCAGCGCGATCAATGCGCTCAGGAATGTAGCCTCGGTGAAACTATTGAAACACGTCACACTGGGGGCCGCGCTCGGTCGACGCGCTTTGGTGGTGATTCAATACACACTCACCCTGATCTTTATCACAACAACCGCCGTTGGCTATGTGCAGTATAAAAATATACTGGCATTCGACCTGGGATTCAACACGGAAAACATCCTGAACATTACGATGCAGGGGAACAAACCCGATGGGTTTCTGAAGGAACTGAGCGAGATGCCGGAAGTAACCGCAGTGTCCCGGTCGTTAATCATTACCAGCGTTGGGAATGCCTGGGGCGGTTTTATGAAATACAACGATTCGCGTGACTCCGCCTTGATCATGACCAACCACGTCGACGAAAACTACTTGTCGCTGCATGAATACAAGCTCATTGCCGGGGGAAATTTTAAAGCCCGACCCACTACAGCCGAAGCCGTCACGGAGGTGATCGTGAACCAGCAACTGCTAAAAAGATTTAACATTGGTAACAACGACCCCGAGAAAGCAATCGGGAAGGAGATCACATTTACCCGTTTCAAATTGCATGGACGCAGGATGAACATTGTTGGCGTGATGAAAGATTTTCACTACGGCAAGGTCGACAACCTCGTCGGACCGGTGGCCTTCATGCCCTGGACACCTGAAGACCGGGCGGTCATTAATGTTAAAATACAAAGCACGGACCTGCTGGCGACCAGGGCCAGAATCGAAGCCGCCTGGAAGAAGTTCGATCGGGTTCATCCTTTTCAGGCTGAATTCTATGACGAAGCCATAGAAGATGCCTACAGCGAATTTTCCATCCTGATCAAAATCATCGGTTTCCTTTCATTCCTCGCCATTTCGATCGCATCAATGGGATTGTTCGGGATGGTGGCCTATACAACCGAAACCAGGCTGAAAGAGATCAGCATCCGCAAAGTGATGGGCGCCACTTCCGGCAACCTGATCTACTTATTGAGCCGTGGTTTTCTCCTATTGCTGTCCATATCGGCTCTCATTGCGCTGCCCGTAACGTACTTTTTCTTCGAAAACGTCGTACTCACCAATTTCCCGTATCACACCCCCGTGCAAATCGTCGAGCTATTCGTTGGCTTGCTGGCGGTTTTACTGATTGCCTTCATCATGATCGGATCACAGACGATGACGGCGGCAAGGCGTAATCCGGCGAAAGTTCTGAGGAGTGAATAAAAGAAAACCCACGATCCTCCCCTACAAAAAAATAACCTAAAGCGTCCCTTTCGGCACACTTTAGGTTACAGAAAAAAGTTGCTCGGTTACTTAAAAGCGGAAACCGAGGTTAACAGCAAACGTCCGGCGCTTGGCATCGGCATCATCGAACACATTCTGAAAACCGTGGTTATACACCGCATCCAGTGTCAAAGGGCCCAGATTGATACCCGCTCCCAGCAGACCGTTCAGAATCGTGCGATTCAGATCGTCTTTCTCCAATTGAAAATTGTTGTCGCCAATGGCCACCAGCGAAGACAGTTCAGCCCCTGCCTGAACCCGCAAGCCCAGTGCGCTGCCAATTCGCAGACCGACATAGGCCGGAATTGCCAGAAAATGCTGGTCAATTTTGCCACGAATTTCACCGGAAACCGATCCCGGCGTGGTGCCTTGACCCGTCCGGATCAAATCGGTGGTTGAATTCCGGTATTCAAGGCCAATTTGTCCAAAAACCGTTCCGCCCGTACGACCGTAAAGGCCGGCCTGCCAACCAACCCGGTAGGCGTCAGAGGGAATGGGTTCGTTCATAAAACGGGAAAAGTTCACCCCCGCATAGATTCCGAATTTACCATCTTTCCCCGCCGGTCTGTCCGCCTTATTCCGGTTGTTGCGACTCATCTGGTCGTCCGTCGATGAAGTGGTCGTCGTGGTCGTGGTCACGGTATTGGCACTGTTCGCAGCGGGAGTCGTTGAGTAGGTCGTACCGGTTGTCTGCGTTGCATTATTATCCGTCGACACGGTGCTTGGCGTCGTAGAATAGGTCGTACCGGTTGCCCGGGTCGTGTCGGTTGCCGGTGCGCTATAGGTCGATGTGCTCGTTGTAGACGTCGTGTTGGTAGTGTTCTGACCAATCGCCAGTTGCGCCCCCAAAAGGCAGCTTGCCATTAATGTGAATTGTGCTTTCATAACGGTTTGGATAACGTTGATTAATAGTAGGTGCAATATTCATTGCGCCTAATTAAACCGTGTTCGCATCAACAATGTTTTTCTACCTACACTTTAACCCGCAAATCCGGATAAGCAAACCACATTAATACCCACATAATCAACAACTTACAAATTATAACATTGTTTTGGTAAAAAAAATTACAGGGTAAAATTTGTACAAGACACTCGCTTTGCCGGGCCAAACGTTCTTTTTATTAAATAGAGCACCGGTATTCGGCCCCAAAGACAAAGCCGGTATCAGAAAATCCGGCGCAGTTCTGATTCCCGAAAAGGTTTAATACTTTTGTTGCATAAACCCATACTTCATGAAACGACGTACCGCCTTAAAAAGCCTGATGATGGCAACGGGGAGTCTGGTGACGCTACCCGCCTGGGCTACCGGCTGGACGCCCGAAACCGTTGGTCAGACCACGTTTGCCTCCCGCGCCGAAGAAACGATGCTGGCCGAACTGGTCGAGACGTTCATTCCCGAAACCACCACGCCCGGCGCCAAATCCCTGAAAGTGCATCAGTTCGTCATGCGCATGATCAATGATTGTTACGATCAACCGGCGCAGGAACTCTTGAAAACCGGACTGGCCAAAACCGACCAGTTTGCCCAGCAGACCTACAGCAAACCGTTTACGGCCTGCGACGCCACCCAACGCACCGACCTCCTGCGGCAACTCAGCGCGGCAGTCGAACCGGAAACGCAACAATTCACCAATCTGATCAAAGGCCTGACCATCCGGGGGTATACCAACTCGGAATATTACCTCGTCAACGTCCGGAAATACGTCATGGCACCCGGTTTTTATCACGGCTGCGTAGACCTTATCAACAACTGACCCTTCCTCTCCTATGTCATACTTCAATATCGATTCGGTAAAAGACCGCACCTACGATGCCATTGTCATCGGCTCCGGCATCAGTGGCGGCTGGGCGGCTAAAGAACTGTGCGACAAAGGCCTGCGCACGCTGGTGCTGGAACGCGGCCGCGACGTCAAACACGTGACCGACTACCCCACCACGATGATGAATCCGTGGGAATTTGAACACGCAGGACAGATTCCGAAGGCGCTGAAAGATGCCAATCCGATTGCCAGCCGCTGCTATGCCTTCAACGAAGACGCGGCCCATTTTTTTGTCAAAGACGCCGAACACCCTTATGTTCAGGAAAAACCGTTCGACTGGATTCGGGGCTATCAGGTCGGCGGGAAGTCGCTGATGTGGGCGCGCGGTACCCAACGCTGGTCGCAATATGATTTCGAAGGTCCCGCCCGCGACGGTTTTGCGGTGGAATGGCCCATCAGCTATGCCGACATTGCGCCCTGGTACAGCCACGTAGAGCGGTTTATTGGGGTGGCCGGCAACAAAGACGGTCTGGCGCAATTGCCGGACGGCGAATTCCTCCCTCCCCACGAGCAGTCGTGCGTGGAAAAACACTTCACCGATCAGATGGCAACGCATTACAAAGGCGCGCGACCCATCATCATCGGCCGGTGTGCGCACCTGACCCAGCCCAAGGAAATTCACCTGAAGCAGGGACGCGGACAGTGTCAGAACCGGAATCTTTGCCAGCGGGGCTGTCCTTTCGGCGGGTATTTCAGCAGCAACTCGTCGACGCTGCCCTGGGCCGCCAAAACCGGCAAAATGACGCTCCGACCCGATTCAGTGGTCCATTCGATTCTGGTTGACGGCAAGAAGAACAAGGCGACGGGCGTGCGCGTGATCGATGCCAACACCAAACAGGAGACGGAGTATTTTGCCAAAATCATCTTCGTCAACGCAGCTTGTCTGAACTCCAACCTGATTCTGCTGAATTCCAAATCCAGCCGGTTTCCGAACGGTTTGGGGAATGACAACGGTTTGCTGGGCAAATACATGGCTTTCCACAATTTCCGAACAACCATCTCGGCAGAATACGAAGGCTTGCTCGACAAAACCACCGACGGTATCCGGCCCAATGGCAGCTACATTCCGCGTTTCCGCAACGTCTTCAAGCAGGAAACCGACTTTCTGCGGGGCTATGCCGCCGGTTTCAGCGGCAGCCGGATTACCAGCAACGACACCGCTGGCATCGGTGAAGAACTGAAGGCAGGTTTGTTCAACCGGAAATACGGCAACTGGCGCGTCGGCTCGCACATGATGGGCGAGACCATTCCCAAAGAAGAAAGTTTTGTGGCACTCGATTCGGAGTTGAAAGACGCCTGGGGCATTCCGCAACTGCGGGTGTCGGTAGGTTACGACGACAACGACGAAAAGATGATCCGGGATTTCCACGAGCAAATGTCCGAAATGCTGACGCTGGCCGGTTTCACCAACATCCAGACCCACGACAAACCCGACAAAGCCCCCGGCCTCGACATTCACGAAATGGGCGGTGTGCGGATGGGCAAAGACCCAAAAACGTCGCTGCTCAACAAGTGGAACCAGTTTCACACCTGCAAGAACGTCTTCGTCACCGACGGCGCCTGCATGACCTCTACCTCCACCCAAAACCCGTCGTTGACCTTCATGGCCATCACGGCTCGGGCAGCCAATCATGCGGTGAGTGAGTTGAAGAAGGGGAATTTGTAGGGAAATGGGTGGTAGGGAACAGTTAGTCTACCACCTTTTTTTTAGAATTTTAAATGTTTGAACAAGCATTTAAATATCCTATAGAGACACATAACTAAAGACATCGATAAAAAACCACCGCAATCAGTAAATCATCCCGTAGGGATACAACAGCCAAAGGCGTCTGTAGAAAAAAAACATTCCCATCATTTATCATCCCGTAGGGATACAACAGACGAAGGCGTCGGTAGAAACAACCACCCCCGCAATCAGTAGATCCTCCCGTAGGGATGCAACAGACGAAGGCGTCGGTAGAAACAAAAACATTCCCATCATTTATCATCCCGTAGGGATACAACAGCCGAAGGCGTCGGTAGAAACAAAAACATTCCCATCATTTATCATCCCGTAGGGATACAACAGCCGAAGGCGTCGGTAGAAACAATTGTCCCCGCTCCGCCCGGTGTCCCGTAGGGACAAAACTTTTACACCACCATGCCAAACACCTACACCCAAATTCACCTGCATTTGGTCTTTGCGGTGAAACACCGAACCGCCGTCATTTCGCCATCGTGGAAATACAAACTATACCATTATATGACGGGCATCATCCACAACCATACGCACAAACTCCTCGCCATCAACGGCATGCCCGATCACGTTCACCTGTTAATGGGGATGCGCCCGACTCAATCATTATCCAATTTGATGCAGCAACTCAAACAGGACTCGTCAAAATGGATCAATGAAAACCGCCTGACGGCCAACCGATTTGCCTGGCAGGAAGGTTACGGCGCATTTTCGTACGGCAAAAGCCAGCTACCCGCCGTCATTCACTACATTGAAAACCAGGAAGAACACCACCGAACCCGAACGTTTTTAGACGAATACCGCCGATTTTTGGATGCGTTCGACGTCGACTATGACGAACGGTATTTGTTCAAGCCGTTAGAATGAGAATTCACCCCAAAGTAATAACCAGGAACGAGCCCAACCATTTGTCCCGAAGGGACGTAACAGCGCAGCGTCGGTAGCAACGCCGATTCTCCCAACGCTCCCGCGTGCCGTGAGGCACGCAACAAATTCCCATCAATCAGCCGGTTGTGTGCCTGACGGCACACGGGGAGGACGGGGAATAACCGAATCGGCTACCGACGCTACGCTGTTCAGCGCCTGACGGCGCAAAAAAGCGGCACAACAGTCCCGGCTTTTCGATAGATTTATCCTGCTATAATTTACCTTGACAATAACGCCACGGATCGACCCCTAATATGAAAAATACTGATTCATAGTTTCCTCGCCTGCTAGTTGGTTTACCACTGTGGAATTTAGTTCCTAGTACAAATGTCTTCTTAGAATAGGCGATTCAACATTGGTCTGTTAGTAGTCTACGGTTTTTCAGGGGTTTATCACTACCCTAACCCTTTCCAAAAAAACAGGGGCCAGTTCCCAAAGAACCGCCCCCGCTTTCACCCAATAACAATTCCGAAACCTACTGCTTCGTATAATACGGATCTAAAAACAGATACCGCGCCCGGTTTTTCTCCGTCTCCAGGCGGGTGTTCACGTCAATTTGCATAAACTGCACGCTGTTGCCGCTGTTGATGGCGGGCCAGTTGGGTAACCCGGAACCGTTCGGATTCCCGGTTTTGACGAAATTAGCGAAATACTTCTGCATCACGTCGGACACTTTGTAATCATCGGGTGTCCAGGCGTAAACCTTGTTTTTCGGCAGGTTCCCCATCGCATATTCGATCTCGGCCGAATGGACCGCCCCCCGCGCGGGCGGCACTTTCACCGCATTGGCATCCGTCGACTTCACGACGCCACCCGCCAGACCGGGAGCGGCATTGCCCATTTCGGGTACCATCGCCGGACGCGGACGTGAATAATAATACCGGTACACCGGTTTACCACCGCCCGTTTTGCTCTGCAAATCCGCCCATTTCCAGGTGCTGTAGGCCAGAAAACGGTCGCCGGCCAGCGCCGTCGCCGATTCCAGCACTTCTTCTTCCGTCGAGCCGGGATACAGTTTCAACACCTCCTCGGCGCGGTCGTTGTAGAGTCGTTTCACGGCATTGGCATAGCCTTCGGGCGTCGGTTTTTCCTGTCCCAACACCGCCCGGGCGTTCATCTCCTCCGAATTCCAGCCCGCCAGCAGCGGCACCTGCGCCTGTTCGCCAGCGGCAAAAATTTCCATCGGCGGTTTCGGGAAGAAATACCCGTCCACCGTCGCGCTGAACCGGGGCGTGCCGGGTTTGCCCGTGGCTTCGAGCAGTTTTTCTGCCGGCATGGCCCGTAGATCCGCCAGGGAACTGGCGCCTACGCCCTTCGCAAAAGCCGCTCCGGCTTCTTCGCCTTTCGCCAGTGGAACCGGTGGCAACCCGCCCAGCAACGAACCGCTTTCGCCAATGGCTCCGGCAATCAGGCCTTTCGACAAAGGCGACGCCATCAGGCCGCTCACCGCAATCGACCCCGCCGACTCCCCGGCAATGGTCACCCGTTTGGGGTCACCGCCAAAAGCCGCAATGTTTTGCTGCACCCATCGCAAAGCCGCAGCCATGTCCAGATACGCATAATTCCCCGACGACTGATGGGCTGACTCTTTCGTCAACTCGGGATGCGCCATAAAACCAAACACGTCGAGCCGGTAGTTGACCGTCAGGGCCACCATGCCCTTGGTTGCCATGCTCTCGCCGTCGTAACGACCTTCCGAACCGTCACCCGCAATAAAACCGCCCCCGTAGAAATACACCAGAACCGGCAGTTTCTCCTTGTCCGACTTCGCGGGCGTCCACACGTTCAGGTACAGGCAATCCTCACTCATGCCATTCGACCGGAATCCCATATCGCCGAAAACCGCGCGTTGCATGGCCCGGGGTCCAAACTGAGTGGTTTTCCGGACGCCCTGCCAGTTTTTGACCGGCTGCGGTTCTTTCCAGCGTAACTCACCAACCGGCGGCTGGGCAAACGGAATGCCTTTAAAAGCCCGGATTCCACTGGGTTCAGTAATACCCTCGACCACGCCGTTGGCGGTTTTGGCTTGCGGGGGCGTCTTGTTCAATTGCGCATTTGCCATCTCGGCTACCTGAATCGTCAATACCGTCAGGATTAAAAAGGTTTTCATAGTGTTTCGTTTCGTATAAAAATGAGAACTTGCAAAGCATCCATCCAAAGCACACGACTTAGGAATAAGCGAATCTTTTATTGTCTCATTTTGTGAACAATAATAGAGATTTACGCCAACCTTTACAACGGCAGGGCGCAAAGACCTTGATTAGATCAACCCTGCATGGCTTCCATCCGCTTTGAACTCACCACCCCCGACGACGACCGACCGGTATTTATCTCCGGGCCGTTTTGCCAGTGGTATCCGGATGTGGAGCGGTTTCAACTGACGAAAACCGGGCCGGGGAAGTACTGCATCGAACTTCCCGCCGGACTTGCTCCGCTGGAATACAAATACACGCGCGGAAGCTGGGATTCGGTGGAACTAAGCGCGGCTGGCGAAGGCGTGCCGAACCGGGTTTCCCGTCGCCAGATCGGCACCCGCCGGGATATGGTTCCTCACTGGCGATGGTTTGGCCTGCCGTTCAATCCGGCTTTTCTGCCCAAAATCAGCCTGGTCAGCGACGCATTTGACGCTCCGCAACTCGATACGACGCGCCGGATTCGGGTGTTGCTGCCCCACGATTACAACACCTCCAACACCCATTACCCGGTTTTGTATTTGAACGACGGGCAAAATCTGTTTGGCGAAGGCTCGTCGTTTGGCAACTGGACCATCGACCAGAAACTGGCGATTCTGGCGCACCGGCATCATCAAAAAATCATCATCGTCGCCATCGACCACGGTGACAGCGAACGTGTTGCGGAATTTCTGCCCTACAACACCCGGCTGGCCGATGGAAAAGGACATCATTACCTCGACTTTATCGTTCACACGCTAAAACCGCACATCGACGCCCGGTATCGTACCTTGCCCGACCGAACTCACACCGGTATGGGCGGCAGTTCGATGGGCGGTTTAATTACCGTTTACGCCGGTTTGCTGCATCCGTCGACCTTCGGAAAGCTACTGGTTTTCTCGCCTTCGCTTTGGGCGGCTCCCAAAGTGTACGCCGACGCGCTGCGGTTTTATCATCCCGAACCAACGAAAGTGTATCTGTACGGCGGGAAACAGGAGTCGGCTTACATGGTTCCGGCCATGCAGCGTTTGCAGGAATCCTTGTTGCGGCAAAAAAGCAGCTCAAACCTGAAAATCCATCGATCCGTCGATCCAAAAGGAAAACACACCGAAAGCCGCTGGGGCCGGGAATTTCCACAGGCCGTAGAGTGGTTGTTTTTTTGATCGTTACCTTTGTTATTGTTCAAATACACCTAATCCCCTAAAGGGGACTTTAACATCCAGATTAACCGTGTTTTAGTCCCCTTTAGGGGATTAGGGGCATTATTCCTTACTATGCAAATCCAACTCACGACCACCCAGCCGCTGTCTGCCGACACGCTCATTCTACCGATTCAGCAAACCGATGATTTACCGGAAGTGCTGAACGCCCTGGCCAACCGGTTTAACCTGACACCGGCGGCTTTGCAGCACGATTTCAAAGCCGACTTCCGGGAAGTCCTTCTGCTCTATCAATCCGAAGGCCGAAAAACGTATCTGCTGGGTTTGGGAAAAGAACTCACGGCCATGATCTGGCTGCGGGCGTTTCGGGAGTTGTTTTTCCGCCAGAAAGACCGACTGACCCCAACCGTCGGCGTCGATCTGAGCGGTTTTGATGCCGATGTCATCGAAAGCGTGGTGCTGGGCATTCGCTGGGGTGGTTATGACCTGAAACTGCACAGTACGGATAAACCCAAAACCACTGAGTTTTATTCGGAAGAAGGAGTTCTGGAAATCTATATCGCTGATCAACAGCAGGGTATCGCCGAAGAAGTTCTCCATCGCGCAGAAGCCATTGCGGCCACGCATCGCCAGATGCTGGATCTGATGAATTCGCCGTCCAACTACAAAATTCCGCAAGTCCTGGCCGACTGGGCCATTGCTTCGGGCCGACAACACGGTTATTCGGTGACGGTTTTCGACAAGGCCGAAATCGAGCGACAAGGACTTTTGGCTCTGTTGAGCGTCAACAAAGGCAGCGAACATCCACCGGTTTTCATCATCGCGGAATACAAACCCGACAATCTACCGGACGCTAAAAAAGTGGGACTGGTGGGCAAAGGTGTTACGTTCGATACGGGCGGTATTTCTATCAAACCGTCGACCGGGATGCACCTGATGAAGAGCGACATGGGCGGGGCGGCAGCGGTTTTGGGAACGATGGAAATAGCCGCCAAACTCCGATTGCCGGTTCACCTCATCGGTATTATTCCGGCAACGGAAAACATGGTCGACGGCCACGCGACCAAACCCGGCGACGTCATTGGCTCCTACCTCGGAAAAACCATCGAAGTGATCGACACCGACGCAGAAGGCCGCATCATTCTGGCCGACGGCCTGGGTTACATGGTCCGTAATTTCCAACCCGACGTCCTGATCGACCTCGCAACGTTAACGGGCAGTGTCATCGGCACGCTGGGGTATCATGCCGCCGGTTTGTTCAGCAACAACGACGATTTGACCAGCCAACTCCTCAAATCCGCTACCCAAACCGGCGAACGGTTGTGGCCGCTGCCGCTCTGGGATGTCTACAAAGAAGACATTCTATCGGATGTGGCCGACCTGAAAAACTTCAGTGGAAAACCGCTGGCCGGTGCCATCAGTGCCGCCAAATTTCTGGAAGTCTTCACGGAAGCCCATCCCGCCTGGGCGCACCTGGACATCGCGGGCATGGCGTTCACCGATACAGAATTTGGAACGCAGAAGAACGCAACCGGTTTTGGGATTCGGCTGTTGATTGATTTTTTAAGAAATGGTTAATAATAGATGGTTTGATGGTTAAAATGGTTTTGATGGCTAAATTGTTAAAAATGGTTAGATTGGTAAGGGGCATCGTGAAAAAATAGCCCCGGATTAAAATCCGGGGAAAAGAAATCGCGAAATTGACGATGAACCGTTTCAACGGTTTAAGCGCTCCAAAACCGTTAAAACGGTTGATAAACCGGGCACTTCCATCACGCGCCCCACGGTTAAAACCGTGGGCTAATTATCAACCATTCAACCACCAAACAATCATTATAACCATTCAATCATCAACAACCATCCCATCTTCATGAGCCAGAAACTGTCCTTTCTCTGCATCTCAACGTATTTCAAAGGCGAAGCTTTCCTGAAAGCCTGCAAGGAAGCGGGCAACACCGTGTATCTGCTGACTTACGAGAAACTGGCCGATCATCCGTGGCCGCGGGAGGCTGTCGACGAATTCTTTTATTTGCCGTCGCAGGATAATTCGTCGCAGAATCTGGATGTGATGATTAACGGACTGGCGCATACGATGCGATCGCATCAAATCGATCGGGTGGTGGCGATGGATGATTTTGACGTTGAAAAAGCCGCCCTGGTGCGCGAAACGTTCCGTATTCCCGGTATGGGGCAAACCACAGCCCGGTTTTTTCGGGATAAACTGGCCATGCGGATGCGGGCGGCTGCCGATGGCATCCGGGTTCCGGCGTTCAGCAGTCTGTTTCACGACGAAACCATCACCGACTTTCTGCGAAATACGGAAGCGCCCTGGCTCATCAAACCGCGGGCCGAAGCATCGGCGACCGGGATCAGAAAAGTGCATTCGCTGGACGAAGCCTGGCAGGTGATTCACTCGCTGGGCGACCTGCGGCACACGTTTTTGATCGAGCAGTTCAAACCGGGTCGCGTTTTTCACGTCGATTCGCTGTCGCAAAATGGGAAAACGATTTTCACCCGCGCCAGTCAATATCTGGCTACGCCGATGGACGTGGCCCACGGCGGGGGCGTTTTCCGAACGGCTATTTTACCCTTTGACTCCGACGAAGCCCAGAGTCTGTATGAACTGAATGATGCGGTTTTGAAAGCATTTCGGATGCAGTCGAGTGCCTCGCATTCTGAATACATCCGGGGTGATCACGATGGGGAATATTATTTTCTGGAAACGTCGTCGCGCGTGGGTGGGGCCAACATTGCCGAACTGGTCGAAATCTCGTCGGGCGTCAACCTTTGGGCCGAATGGGCTAAACTCGAATCTGCCATGGCGCGGGATAAACCGTATGAATTACCGGACGTTCAACACCACTATGCCGGGCTGATTATTTCGCTCGCCCGCCAGCCGTGGCCCAACACCGACGGTTTTACGGACAGCGAAATCCAGTGGCGCATGAACAAGGAACACCACGTCGGTTTCATCGTCCAATCGCCCAACCGCGAGCGGGTTTTGCAACTCCTCGACAACTACATGGCAAGGATTTATCAGGAATACCACGCGTCGGCGCCCGTTCCCGACAAACCGACGAATTAATCCTCCTGAAACTTGTGCATTTCAATGCCAATGGATTCCATTAATTGGCTGGCGTTGAAGCTCCGGCAAACGCCGGTTTGCAACTGGTAATCGAAGTGCAGTTTTCCATCGATCACGTCGGACCGAAAACTGTAATTGTGGACAAACGGGTGCGCGGCCGCCAGTTCGCCCAGCTCGACATCGTGGGTGGACACAAAACCGGAGGCCGAGGTTTCGTGCAGTTGGAGAATCAACGCCCGCGCCCCCCGGTGGCGGTCGGCGGAGTTGGTGCCTTTCAGAATTTCGTCCAGAAAATATAAAACCGGCCAGTTGGACGTTTGGCGCGTTCGGTCGATGAGCGTTTTCAGGCGTTTCAGTTCGGCGTAGAACGACGAGGTATTTTCTTCCAGCGAATCCTGCGTCCGCATGCTCGTAAACACCTGCACCGGTGAACAAATC
This sequence comes from Larkinella punicea, assembly GCF_003334855.1. Taxonomy (GTDB): domain Bacteria; phylum Bacteroidota; class Bacteroidia; order Cytophagales; family Spirosomataceae; genus Larkinella; species Larkinella punicea. The sequence goes on along the minus strand of NZ_QOWE01000023.1, from coordinate 94,886 downwards.
AGCTTTTCTGCCGCCACCACCGAACCCGCCAGGGCCAGCACGACGTTGGTGCCAATCGTCCGGAGAAACGTGCTTTTCCCCGACATGTTCGAACCGGTAATCAGAATCGTTTGCCCGTTCCCGTCGATTTTCAGCGAGTTGGCAACGCCTTTGTTGGCCATCAACATCGGATGCCGGGCCTGCTGCGCATCGAGTTGCAGCGATTCCTCTCTAAACTCCGGAACGGCGTATTCAGGATGGGCGTAGGCCAGACCCGCCAGGCTGTTCAAGGCTTCGGCTTCGGCCAGTGCATCGAGCCAATCGTTCAGGTGTGGGCCGTAGGTGCGCTGCCAGCGGTCGAGGGCCTGCAAATAGTGAATATCCCAAAGGGTAAAAATACCGACGAGCAGAAAGAAATACGGATTCCGGCGAAAATTGAGGTTCTCCACCAATTGGCTCAGCTTGCCAATGGCAGCCGCTGCCGACCGGTTTTCAAGATTCGTCACGGCCTGCAACCGGTGCAAAATAGCCGATTCAAAGCGCGGATTTTCGAGGTGCTTCAACAAATCGTGGTACGTTTTCAGGGCCTGCGACATCGCAAAGGTCTGTTCGCTCACATTTTTCGCCAGTTCAGCCGCCTGCCCCAGCAACACCCCATGCACCAGCAGCGAAGCGGTGACGGCCCAGCCCGGCAAATAACCGGTCATCCAAAGCACCAGCAAGGTCAGCGTGATGGCAGGAAAAAGCCAGCGGGCGATGGTTAAATACACCGGCAGCGGTTCGGTCGGTTTGGTCGCCCAGTTTTTCAGGGCCTGCGGAGATTCGCCAACGGACGGATTGAGGTACGCCAAAGCCGCCAGTTCCTGTCGCCAGTCGAGCAGGGGCCGCAATTCGGCCACGGCATCCTGACGAAGCAATACCTCGTCGACGGGAACGGGCGACCGCAGATAAGCCGCCAGTTTACGGCTCCCTTCGTAGGTATACGTCCGGTTTAGCAATCGGAAAATGGAATGATTGCCGAAAATATCGAGATCACCGGCATAGGGATGGTTGGCGTCGGCAAACTCAAGGCCGGTTTCCGGGCGCAGGAATTTGCGCTCCAGCCGGGCGGTTTCGTCGCGGTTGATGAAGGCCAGCCAGCGGACGCGATCGCGTCGGCGCTGAACGGCCTGATGACGTTTCAACAACACCAGAAAACCGATAATGCCCACCAACCCAACGCCGATGGCCAGACCGTCATGCCCGCGATCCATTAAAAACCAGGCCAGAAAAGCCACGCCAACAAACCAGATTACCCGGATGATGGAAAGGCGGTTGTAGCCCGCACGGGCTTTCAGTTCTTCCTGTAAAAACCGGGTTTCACGTTCCGCAAAAATCGAATGGGGCATTACAACGCGATATTTTTATTACAAAGCGAACACACGCCCTGAATCAATAGATTGGTTTCTTTGCGACTATATCCGGAGGGTAAGCTGACCGCCGGAATCAGGGTATTTTCCAGACAGGTCGTTTGTCCACACTGTTCACACTTGAAGTGAACGTGGTCGTGGTGGTGGTGATCGTGGGCGCAGGCTTCGCGGCAGAGGGCGTATTTCAACCCGCCTTCGTCGTCCAGCACTTTGTGCAGAATGCCTTTGTCGACAAACGTTTTGAGCGTCCGGTAAATCGTCACCCGGTCGAAGTCGTCTTTCAGGCTTTCTTCAATATCGTGGTGCGCCAGGGCATAATTGGCGGTAAAGAACGTATCCAGAACCTCCTCCCGACAACTGGTATGCCGCAGGTGAAAGTCATTCAAAGTCTGTTTAATGGCAGTGTTCATACGCTTAAAAAGCCGGTGTGGCTCATTAACTATCCGTCGTTTCAAACTGTAATTTAACCAAATTCGCGTACAAACCGTCTTCCAGCGTGCTCAGTTCGTCGTGCGTACCGGTTTCGGTGATCTGCCCTTCGCGGATCACGTAGATGGTGTCCACCTTCCGAATGGTTGCCAGCCGGTGCGCGATGATGACGGTCGTGCGGTTTTGCATCAGCACATCCAAAGCTTCCTGTACCAGCCGTTCCGACTCGGCATCGAGCGAACTGGTGGCTTCGTCCAGAATCAGAATGGCCGGGTCTTTCAGAATGGCCCGGGCAATGGCGATCCGTTGCCGCTGACCTCCTGAGAGTTTAACGCCCCGCTCGCCCACAATCGTCTGGAATTTTTCGGGAAACGATTCGATAAAGTCCAGCGCATTAGCTTTTCGGGCGGCTTCCATCACCTCGGCGTCGGTCGCACCCGGTTTTCCGTACGAGATATTTTCGAGAATCGTCCCGCCAAACAGAATCACTTCCTGCGGCACGACGGCAATATTCTGGCGCAAATACCGGATGTCGATGTCCTGAATGGGTCGCCCATCAATGGTGATCGAGCCACCCGTCGTGGCATAATACCGCAACAGCAACTGCACAATGGTCGATTTACCGGCCCCACTCTGGCCCACCAGCGCAATTTTATGACCCGCCGGAACCTCCAGCGAAACGCCTTTCAGCACTTCGACGTCGGGGCGCGATGGGTATGAGAAATGAATGTTGCGGAACCGGATGTCGCCCTGCAACGGAATGCCCAGTTGAATCGGCTCCGTCTCGGGCAGCTCCACTTCCGATTGTTCTTCCAGAATGTCCAGAATCCGTTCCGAGGCCCCAATTGTCCGCTGAATCTGGGCGTATAGGTCGCCCAAACCGCCGACGGCCCCGCCGATGTACATGGTATAAATGACAAATGTTACCAGTTGTGCAAACGTCAGTTCGCCCGCCAGCATGAGTTGGGCACCGTACCAAACCACGCCGACAATGCCGCCAAACAGCGCAAAAACGATGAACGACACAAAACCGCCCCGGTAATTCGCCACCCGAAGTGAGTTCTGCACCACTTTATCGAGCGCCGTCGAATACCGCCGGACTTCATACGGTTCGTTCGTGAAGGCTTTCACCACACTGACCGATTGCAGCGTTTCTTCTACCACGACGTTGGCCTGGGCCAGTTCGTCCTGCGCTTTCCGCGACAGTTTACGAATAAATCTACCGAAGAAAATAGCCGCCACGATCACCACCGGCACCGTGGCCAGCATGAATCCGGTCAGTTTTAGCGACGTGAAGGAAATGAGGGCTACCCCAGCCAGTAACGTAATGATCTGGCGGAGAAACTCGGCCAGCGTGGTCGATAACACGTCCTGCAACTGGGTGACGTCCGATGAAATGCGGCTGGTCAGTTCGCCGACGCGCCGTTGTTCGAAGAAGAAAATCGGCAGGGTCACAATTTTCTTGTAAACCGCCCGCCGAACATCGGCCATCGACCGCTCGCTCACCTGCGCGAACAGGTAGACCCGCGCAAACGAAAACGCCGATTGAATCACCAGCAACCCGAACAAAAGCAGCGTCAACTCGTTCAGTGAACCCGCCGACAGCTTATTTTCGACCACTTTCAGAATATCGCCCAGCAGTTTCGGGAACACCAGCGTGGTGGCCGACGACAGCAACAGGAATACCAACCCCGTGATGAAATAGCCCTTATAGGGTTTGATAAACCGGAACAGCCGCAACGATTTTTTCAGCGCATCCCGGTTCACCTTCACTTTTTTATCTTCTTCGTTCTCGTCAGAACCCCTTCCTCTCTTTGCCATTCTTTTTTTCCTTAGGACTTACGTCTGATAATTCTGTTACACTTTCGCTTTTTGCCCCTAAATCCCCTAAAGGGGACTTGGACGCGGCTTAACCCGGATGCTAAAAGTCCCCTTTAGGGGATTTAGGGGCAAAAAGCGAAAGTATTTTCCTGTAAAGTCGGCGAACCGATCATTTTATTTTACTCCTTGTCGTCTTTGAATCCTTTGTAGCCGGATTGCTCAAAAATCTGCCGGGCGTTCGCGTTGTCCATCAGCGCTTTAATACCGGGTTCTTTTTCGTCATAATATTTCCTGACAATCCGCCAGCCCAGCCAGCGGCCAATCGCTCCGGGGCTTTTTGAGCTGATTTCGGCCGTAAAAGGCCGTTCGCTCAGGTACCGGTTTTTAATGGCCGGACTCACTTCATACAGCAACTGGGCGTCGATGAAATAGGCCCAGATATCCTCCTGAACGTTGTTGGTCTGCGTCAGTTGCTGGTCGGTGTAGCCGATGATGAGGCTGTCGGGTGTAGAGGGCAGCATGGTTTTCGTGAACACGTAGCTTTTCCCGTAATAAACCATGTCGGCCAGCAAGGTCTGGTCCTGCTGATTGGTCTTGTTAAACCGTTCAGACAGCGCAAAGAGGACGGTTGGCACAATGAATGCTTTCTGATACCGCCGTAAAATATAGGCCGGTAATCCTTTGGGGCGGTATTTGGCCTCGGGTCCCGCAAAATAATCCAATCCAATCACCACCAGCGAGTCGCTGATGATCAGATCCGGCCCCATGAAACCGGAGACCATCGTAACGACCCTCGGCGGCCTGAAATCCGGGAAGTTTTCGTGCATTCGGTTGAAGGCTTCCGACAGTTGATCCTGCACGTCGCCGAGCGTTCCAAACTCCGCATTAACCTGCTTATACAATACGTCAAGCTCCTTATCGTTAACTCGTTTGAGCAATTCGTTCACCAGAGCCGTATCCTTGCCGAAGGTGGTGGTTCCGAAATAGACTTGAGCAATATCTTTGTGATCGTCCAGCCACGCGCGGATGGCTTCCGGCTTTCGGGAGCCAAAAAGCGTCTGTTCCGGCCGTTCAATCGTTACCAGTTCCTCGGTTTTGGAACACGCATTGAAAATGAGTATACTTACTAAGCAAAAAACAATGGGTGAAATCTTCATCCTTCCTAATGGGCGTTCTCTTGGAAACATACAAATTTATGAAAAAGTTGGGTTCAAACCGGTGTTCCGGGCAGATGATTGCGGTAGTCGTTCTGCTTTTGGGCTTGGTGGGGAACGCCCATAGTCAGGGCCGGGTAACGGTGCAGGAGCCCAATAAATCGAACAAAACGGCCGATGACGACGGTTGGGGACAACCGGCACCCCGAAAAAATAACCGCCGGACCAACACCCAAAACCGCCCCAGTCGCGAAACAGAGAAGGTATTTCGCCGGATTCAGGAGGAAGAAATCGACTATGCGCCCCCGCAAAAGCTGATCGAAATGAGTTTTCGCGTAGCCCCTTCGGTGACACTCAATACCGCCGAAGGCTTCAATTCGTATGCAGGGTTCCGTGACAACGGGGCCGCCCTGCGCATGAGCATCGGTCCCAGCATCGATTATTTCTTTTTTAAAGACCGGTATTCACTCAGTTCCGGCATCTGGTATACGATTCAGCGGTCGGGGTATCGGATTCCGGGGCAATTCGGGCAGACGGTGTGGGACCCCGGTGCCAAACTTCAGCATTCTTCCTATAATTTGCAGTATATCCAATTGCCTTTGGCGGTTAAAATGTACGCCAACAACCTGTTTCCCAACGCCCGTTTCTACATTCAGACCGGTGGTTTGATCAACATCAAACTGGCCGAAAAACCGCTCGATTCTGTGCATAACGCCCTGTTTCAGAATGCCGAAGATGGTGGTAACTACAGCCGTCAGTATAGCCGGGGCAGTCTTAGCCTGTTGCTCGGAACAGGCATTCAGTACCGCCTGAACCAGAGTCAGGCTTTGATCATGGGCGTCAGCTACCAGCGCGGATTGACGGATGTGGCCCGGGCGCGCGATCTGGTTTCAAAAAACCACGTCGTTTCGCTGGATCTGGGGCTGAAATTCTAACGGTTCCGGTTTTCTTTCAGCAACCAGTCAATGTCCTGAATGATGCGGTCGGCTTCCACAGCCAGCGTGCCGTTGTAGAGTCCACGAATGTGACCCCGTTGATCGACCAGAATCAGATTCTCGGAGTGTAAAAACCGGGCGGAATCGGCGAGAAACCCCTGCTCTTTCTCCACAAAATAACTCAGACGCGCTACGGTATTGATCGATTTTCGTTTACCGGTTACTAAATGCCACTGATGCCCCCCGATGCCTTTCCGGTCGGCGTATTGCTTCAAAACGGCGACGCTATCCCGCTCGGGCGTCACGCTATGCGACAGGAATTTCACCGCCGGATTGCCCTGGTAATGATCATAGACGACGCGCACGGTTTCCATCATTTTCGGACAAATGGACGGGCAGGCCGTAAAGAAAAAGTTGGTGAGGTAAACCGTGTTCGCAACGGTTTGTTCCGTGATCGTATCGCCAAACTGGTCGGTCAGCCGAAAAGGAAAAACCGTATGCAGGGTGTCGATCTGGTTTTGGTTCGTTGTCCAGATGGGCGTAAAATCGGCCGTGTGGTAATACGGAACGCCATCCGGTTTTGAACAACCCGCCAGCCACAGGCTACTCAGTAGCCCCCCGAACCGAATCGTTCTGCCAACTCGACTGGCAGTTTTTCCGGCCAATATTCCCGTAATTCCGGCCGTTTCGGGCGTCATAATTCGCAAGGAGGGTACCGTCGGTGTCCCAAACCCGTTGCAGCCCCCGTTCGTAGCCCGCCTGATACTGTGATTGTTTGAACAGCCGCCCGTTGGCGTGCCATTCGTGCTGAACACCGCTCCATAAATCCTGCTCAAACAGGTAATCAAACCGCTTGTTCCCATTTTCCCAATAGCCGATATGCCGGCCTTCTTTTTCTCCCTGGTCAAAAAGCCGAACCTCCCGCAACCGCCCTTTCGCATACCAGGTCTTCTGAATGCCGTGTTCCAGTCCGTTCCGGTAGGTGCCAAGAAAAACCGTATCTGCCCACTCGTTCAGTTGGTAGAACTGGCCGGTAAACGGTTTTTCATTCAGGTAATACCGTCCATTTTTCACGGACACAGTGGCCGTATCGCGGTTCATAACCAACCGGTTTTGGGTGGTCAAATCCGCGCACGAAGCCAGTCCCAGAAGGGCAACAGCCAACAGCGCAACCCGGTTATTTGGTATACGTCCCCGGCGTCCCATAATAGTCGTTGCCGTTGATGTAGGGATCGGTGGCCGTGATGTGGTAATGGTAAATGCCTTTGGGATAATCCGCTGTCGCGTGTGAATGGCCGTGGTATTTATCCAGATCACTGTTTGTGACGGTTTTGCCATTTTCAACGGGACCGTAGACCGGAAAACCGTCGAGCAGGAAACCCAGCAGGGCTTCTTTGCCTTTGTTGGCTGTCAGAAAGGTTGGTTCGGCGTGGTAGTGGTAATCCCCAGCCTGGGCGGGGTGGCCGTTGTATTGATCGAAGCCGTTGATTTCATCCGTAAGCGGAGCCTGCATGGCGGCATATTGGTTGAAGAACGGAACACCGTTGAGCGAAACACCAATGGGGCCGCCCGCTGTCGCCGACTTGGTGGTCGCTTCTTTCGGCGAAACCGGCAACCGGAAGGTATAGCTAAAGGACACGATTTTGTTCGGATTCTGCTTCCAGGCGGTATTGGTCCCGGTATAGGCTTCGTATTGCGTCGTGGCCCAGCGGGTATTCTGAAAATACGGGCTTTTATGGTCGGGAATGCCCGTTGTTTTGATCGTTACGTATTCGCCGGAACGCGTGACGCTGGTGGCACCGTAGATTTTTTGATACACCTCCGGCACGTCCGTCAAAATAATTTCGGACTCGGGATCAGGATCATTCTGGCAGGAAACGATTATTCCGGCAGCGGTTAGCAGAATCAGGCCCGTCAGGAAGACGGCCAGGTTTTTTTTTCTCATCGGTCAGTTTGCGGAAGGCTTTTTCTTTAGACGCGCGGAATCGCCAAAGGCACATTTTTCCGGCAAAAACTTTTCATCACGACCCCAGATAGCCCCGGTCTTTCAAATCCTGTTCCGGCGACGCCAGCCGGATGGTCCGTCCTCCGGTATTGAGAAAGTAGACGGAATCGCTGAGCTCCAGCACGGAGCGATAGAGATGATCGGACAAAAGAATGCCTTTGCGTTGGGATTCCTGCCGGATCGTCGCGTGTAGCTGCTCAATCTGAACCGGCATCAGGTGTGAGAAAGGTTCATCCAGCAAGACAAAAACCGTGTCGGATTTCAGGACCAGCAAAATCTCCGCCAGCCGCTTTTCGCCCCCCGACAAACGGCCCATCCGCTGGTTTTTCAGGGCAGCTATGGTTGGATAGTCTCCGGCGATTTCGTCCAGGTTTACGCCGTACCACTCGAAAGCGGCCCGGATGGTCAACGAGGGCGGAACGAACGAATGCTGGGGCAGATAGCGGATCACATCAGGCCGCTGATACGGTTTGTCAAGATAGTGACCATCGACTCTTACGGACCGGGTTTCGGTCGGCATCAGGCCCATCATGCTTTTCAGGAGACAGGATTTGCCGCTCCCGTTGCGACCCAGCAAACCCGTCAGGTGCCCGGTTTGCAGTTTGATGTAAACACTCTGGAGAATTTTCCGACCGCCGAATTGCAGCCAGATTCCGTCTGCTTCCAACACAGAGGGTTGGCGGTTCATAGAAAGCGCATGAGTTGATACGCCAGGCCGATCAGCAGAAAGGCGATCAGCAGATCGATTGCAAAAGCCCCAGCGAACAACGCGGTTTCTGACAAACCCAGATTGTGGTAAAACCAGAACCGTGGTTGGTAATTTTTCCGTACCAGATACCAGACCGCCACCTCGGAAAGCAGCTTGAACCAAAGAAAATAAACCAGAAAAAGCGGGAAGTAATCCCTTATTCGCATCAGACTCACGCCGATCAAACCCACGGTTACGGCGTTGCTGAATACCCAAAACGTTCGGTAAAAGAGGAAAATGGCCTGTAATTTTAAAAGGCGCATACGAAGCTGATTTTGGGCAAAATAGCGGAATTCTACGACCTGTCGGAATGCCTTAACAAACTTTAACAGCGACCAAAAAAAGGCCCGGCGAACGGCGTTTAAAACAGTGCGCTCCTTCTGTTTTTTGCCAAACAAATGCTTAATTTGCCAAAAATAGCCAGCCTATGAAGCCGCACCTCCAACTCCTCTCCTCCTTGATCCTGCTCGTTCTTTCTAGTTCATTCACCCTGGCCCAATCGCCCAAACTGGCGGCCCGGGCCGATTCGCTTTTCCGGGAATGGAAAAAAGCCGGTAGCCCCGGAGCCGCTGTCGGGGTCGTGCATCAGGGGAAGCTGATTTATGCGAAAGGATTTGGTGAAGCCGACGTGGAAACCGGGGCGCCGATTGGCCCGGAAACCATTATCCACGTGGCTTCTTTGTCGAAACAGTTTACGGCCTTCGGGATTGTGCTGCTGGCGCAGGAAGGCAAACTATCGCTGGACGATGACATTCACAACTACCTGCCGGAAGTGCCCGACTTTGGCAAAAAAATAACCATCCGGCACCTCATCCACCACACCAGCGGATTGCGCGACCAGTGGAATCTGCTGGCGATGGCGGGTTGGCAACTGGACGACGTCATCACCAAAGAACAGGTCTTCAACCTCGTCAAACGGCAGCAGGAACTGAATTTTGAGCCTGGTTCGGCCTACGCCTATTGCAATACGGGGTATACATTACTGGGTGAAATCATCGCCCGCGTAACGAAACAACCGTTTCGGGAGTGGATGCAAGCGCGCGTTTTCAAGCCGCTGGGCATGAAGAACTCCCTGTTCTACGACGATCATGAACGCATTGTCAAAGGCCGGGCGTATTCGTTTTCCAAAGGCGACGGGCCGAATGCCTACAAAAAAAGTGTGCTGAGTTACGCCAACGCCGGAGCCACCAGTTTATTCACGACGGTAAACGATCTGGCGCGCTGGATTGACAATTTCCGCTCGCCCGTCGTCGGCAATCAGGCCACCATGACACAGATGCTGGAACGGGGGCGGCTTACCAAAGGCGACACCCTGCCCTATGCTTTTGCGCTCCTGCATGGCAAGTACAAAGGATTGTCGCACATCAATCACGGTGGCAGCGACGCCGGTTTTCGGTCCTTTCTGTGCTATTTTCCGAAAGAAGACTACGGTTTTATCGTGTTGAGCAACCAGGCCGAGTTTGATCCGGCCAAAAAAACCTTCGAGCTGGCCGATATTTATCTGGCTTCGCAGTTGAAAACGGATCAAGTGGTGAAAGCCCCGACGGCTTCGACTCCCGCCAACGTGCATGCCATCGACCCCGCGCTCTTCGATACCTATGCCGGTGAGTATGAGCTTTCCGAAGCACCCGGTTTTATTCTATCGTTCAAGCGGGAGGGCAACCGGTATTTCACGCAGGCCACGGGGCAGCCTCAGGCCGAGCTATTTCCGTCGTCCGACACCACGTTCTTTTTAAAAGTCGTGGACGCCAAAGTAGTCTTTCATCGCCAGCAAACCGGAAAAGTGAGCCAAATAACGCTTATCCAGAATGGCAATCATCCGGGAAAACGGGTCAAACCGTTTGAGGCTACCGCGGAGCAGAAAAAGCAACTGACCGGCAAATACTACAGCCCGGAACTGGAAACCATTTATACCATCATTCAGAAGGACGATACGCTGAAACTAAGGCATGTCCACCACGGCGAAGTCACTATAAACGCCGTGACAAAGGATCGTTTGCAGGTTCCCTGGTGGTATGTGCAGACCATCGATGTGATTCGCAACCCGGCGGAGCAGATTGTGGGCATCCGGATGTCGAACGGGCGGGTTCGCAATCTGTGGTTTCAACGACTGCCCGATGATTTCGGCACCGGAAAACCGCCCATGACGGGCAAATAGATGACAAAAGGAAGTTATTGACATTTCTCTTCATAAATTGGGTGCTGAATTTCCATATCCACCCATGAAACGTTGCTTCTACGTCCTGTTTGGGCTGTTAATGTCGTTGGCGGTTCGCGCCCAGACGATTTACAAAGAGTACGAAGTTGACTCCATCGCGCGACCCATTGGCGGATTGCCGTTGCTCGAAAAATTCATCAACGTCAATCGGCGTATGCCGTACGCGGCTGAGGTGAGCCAGACAAAAGGAGTTGTTATTTTATCGGCGATTGTGGAACCCAACGGCACGGTTTCGGCAGCCAGGGCACTCCGCAGCCTCCACCCCGATTGCGACCGGGAAGCTATTCGGGTTCTGAGTCTATTCAAAGCCTGGAAACCGGCCTTGAAAGACGGGAAACCGGTTCGGCAGGAGCTTACGTATACGATTCGGTTTACCCCAGGCGAGTGGGAGTGTAAACCCGATCAGACAATCCGGTATTTCAATCACAAAGGGGATTTAACTATAAATAGAGCAAAAGCAAAATATCAACTGAGAATACCGGTCGACTCGCTTGGTTATCCCAGCGGAAGTCCGGTTGTTTATCAGAAGTCCGGCAAAAACTGGAAAGAATTTGAACGGCTTCAGTTCAGAAAAGAACCTTTCACTCACTTCAATTATGATAATCCGGCTCAGACCGATTCAGCAGATGCCTACCGGTTGAAAATTGTGGATAAAACGGGGGCTAATCAAGATATTCATTACGCATTCCTAACCGACGGGAGATTACTTGAGACGGAGCCGTACAGCGATGGAAGACGCATCAGATCATCATACTATTATGGCCGGGATGGGATAGTTAAACGCCTGGAAGAACGCACTCAAAATCATACCTTCATGCAGTGGCTTTGGTATCCGAACGGGCAGCTTTATCAAATTGCTTTGCACGAATTTGACGTCCAGGCGTATGGTTATTACCGGCTGATCAACCAGTGGGATTCGACCGGCACGCCCACGGTTGTCGATGGAACTGGAATCGCTAGCGAGATCTCCCAAAGAGACGGTAGAATGTTTCGGGAACGGGGTGCCTTGAAAAACAGCTATAAAGAGGGCGAGTGGACTGGCCGGTTTCAGGATGGACCGTTATTTTATCGGGAAATCTATAAAAATGGCAAGTTTATGTCCGGCAAATTTTACAAAGAAAATGGTGAGATCATAACGTATAATGAACTGAGTCACCCACCCGAATTTCAGGGCGGTTTGACAGCACTCGCCAAGTTTCTGATTACGAACATTCAGTATCCGGCGGAGGCTTCCCGCGCCGGTATTCAGGGTAGAGTAACGGTGAGCTTCGTGGTCGATACCGAAGGCAATGTGGACGATGTTACGGTTTTGAGAGGCATTGGACACGGCACCCATGAAGAAGCGGTACGGGTTGTGAAGGCTACCAGTGGAAAGTGGACACCCGGTGTTCAGCAAGGTCGTACAGTGAAAGTAAACTATGCCCTGGCAATCTATTTTACGGGACAAAAAATACTTTTTCTCGCAAACTGAAATTGGTGATGATTTTTATAAATTGAGTGCCAAAATTCCCACATCCACCTATGAAACGTTGTTTTTACGTTCTGGTTTTGCTGGTATCATCGCTGGCAGTTAGCGCCCAGACCGCTTACAAAGAGTTTGAAGTCGATTCGGCCGCCCGGCCTATTGGCGGTATCGCACTGCTGGAAAAGTTTATCGATGTCAACCGGCGAATGCCGTATTCGGCCGAAGTGAGCCGGATCAAAGGTATCGTCATTTTGTCGGGTGTGGTTGAACCCAATGGCACGGTTTCGGAAGTGAAAACACTCCGCAGCCTCCGCCCCGATTGCGACCGGGAAGCCATGCGGGTTCTGAGTCTGTTCAAAGCCTGGAAACCGGCCCTGAAAGGTGGCCAGCCGGTCCGCCAGCAGTTTACGTATCCGGTTCGGTTTGCGCCCAGTCTGGCAAAAAGCGAGCCCGGAGCCAGAACCGCTTACTATACAAACGACGGCGAACAAACCGGTGATGAAACCCAGGCTCTCTTTCGGCTTGTGACACCCGTCGATACAATGGGTATTCCCAATGGCAATCCGGTTTTTTCTAAACGGGAAGGTGCTAAATGGCAAAAGGCACTCGAAAATACGTTCGAAAGAAAACCGCATACCTTCACGAATGAAGACGACCCGGCTTTACCGGACTCCATCAATGGGTATCGCTTGGTTATCAAAGATATACTCCTCCAACTCGACGGCACGATTTATTCATTTTACCCGGATGGAACCCTCCTGTCGCGCGAACAATACGCAACAGGCCAGCGCGTGGGAGAATCGGCTCATTATTATCCAAACGGGATGGTGAAACGGGTTACGGAATATCCGGAGAAAGATCAAACCCGCACATGGGTATGGTATCCGAACGGGATGCTCCGGCAGGTATCTGAGCGAAGAATAATTGCGATGACGGGCGAAGATAACCAGTTGTTGAGTCAGTGGGATGTAGCCGGAAACCAGGTGGTGCAGAACGGCAACGGGAAGGCCAGTTTTTTATCCAGACAAAATGATGGGTGGATTACCGAAACCGGATCTGTCAAAGAGACGCGGAAAGAAGGCACCTGGCAGGGGCACTATGCCGATGGAAAGCTTGCTTATCGGGAGTCCTATCAGAACGGAAAGTGTGTTTCCGGCGTGGCTTATTACGGTCAGGATTCAGTAGCCTATCAGAATCCCATAAAACACCCCGAATTTGACGGCGGACTATCCGGTTTAGGGCGGTTTTTATCCACCAACCTGCATTACCCGGAATATGCTGCCCGATCCAACATCCAGGGTAAGGTTTTTATCAGTTTTGTGGTTTGCGAAGACGGTAGCCTTTGCAATTACGATGTCATCAAAAGCGTCCATTCGACCGTCGACAAAGAAGCGTTGCGGGTTGTGAAAGCTTCCAACGGCAAATGGAAACCGGGTTCCATCCGGGGTCGGCGGGTACGGGTCAAATACAACTTGCCGATCAATTTTGCTCTTGAATAAGACGTTAGGGGCTAGCTGATCCCATCAGCCAGCCCCTAAAAAAGAAAGAAGTCCTTCGCTTAGCGTCATTTGCAGCGACCGGGGCTTTTTGGATTTGATCAATTGGTCGTCCAGGTGCATTTCGACATCTTCCCACTGCATGTGGATGGATTTTCCTTTCAGAGCCGTTCCCCAATAGTCGCCTTCAACGCCCTGAAGTCGATTCTGCACGTAGGTCACCAGCCCGTCGCGTTGGCTTTCCGAAACCAGCACCACCTCGAATAATCCATCGCCGGGATCGGCGGCCGGAGCCAGCACCAGATTGGGGCCGATGGAACGAATGTTCATTACCTCGACCAGCAAGTATTCACCCGAATAATCGACGCCATCCACTTCAATCCGACACGATTGGACCTCGTATGTCTGAACGATATTCGAGAGAATTTCCAGCGCTGTACGGAGCTTGTCTTCCGGTGAATCAGACGAATTGACCGGATGATCTTTCATTTCTTTCATCAGTTGGGGAAAAACGCCGTACCCGATTCCCTCCAGGAAAAACTGCTTTTTGGGCAACCCCTCCACCAGCCCGACATCGAACTTTTTCCGCCGGTCCGTATGCCAGCTTTGAACCACGGGCCGTGGATCGGTGGTCGGAATGTTCAGGGTTCCGGCAATGTTGTTGGCCGTTCCGCTGGGCAGCAGCGCAACCGGCAGCGGTTTTTCAATCAGCTTTCGGGTCAAAAGCCGTTTGGCCACCTTCCGCACGGTGCCGTCTCCCCCCGCAACGACCAGGAAATCGACATCGGATTTCAATTCTTTCCAATCGTCTTTTTTCGTTGAAGCATACCGGCACGTAAATCCTTCCGATTCAATGAGTGCCATGAGGTCTTTTCGGGAATGTTCCTCATCACCGGCACCGGGGTTATGTAAGAGCTGAGCAATTTTCATAAAGTCCGTTCGAATATTCCAGTAAACATCCCGAACGGTTTTTCTGTTGGAATAAGAAGACAAAATGGTACTGCCATGAGAATATTAATCACCAACGATGACGGCATTTACAGCCCGGGCATTGCGGCCCTGGCCCAAATAGCCTCCCGATTCGGAGAAGTGCGGGTTGTCGCTCCCGATGTAGAACAATCGTCAATGGGCCATGCGGTCACGCATTCCCGACCGCTTTCCTATAAAACGTCACCCATCAAGTTTGAAGGCATCGACGCCTACCGCGTCAACGGCACCCCTGCGGATTGTGTTGCTTTGGGAATGCACTTGTGGGGACATACCGATGTGGTGCTGTCGGGGATCAACATGGGGCCGAATCTGGGCAACTCCATGTGGCATTCGGGAACGCTGGCGGCTGCCAAGCAGGCGGTTTTGCTCGGCATCAAGGGAATTGCCTTCAGTACGCCGGTTGGCAAAACCGAACCAGATTTCAAGGCACTGGAACCGTTTGTGGCTAAAACGCTGGAGTTGTTACTGAAAGATACGGAGTTGTCGCTCTACAACGTCAATTTCCCCCAGCAACCGACCGAAATCCGGTGGACCCGGCAGTCGGTTCGGCTATACGATGGCACGATTGTACCCGGTATCGACCCGATGGGCCGCAAACATTACTGGTTTACAGTAAGTCCGCTGGAACCAGCCGAAGAAGGAACCGATCGATGGGCAATGGATCAGGGATACGTGTCCATCACGCCCTTACGGCTTGATCTAACCGACGAAAAAGTGCTCCAGAAAGCACTGGAGCAACCCGCTATTGTCTAGAAAAAGCGTGCATAGCTTCCGGCTGGCCGGAAGCTATGCACTTAGTTAATGACTTCAAACCCGCAATACGGCACCAGCACCTTCGGAATCCGAACCCCTTCCGGCGTCTGGTTATTTTCCAGAATGGCCGCCAGAATCCGGGGCAATGCCAGGGCCGAACCGTTCAGGGTATGCAGTAATTGCGTTTTCCCCTCAACACGTGAGCGGAGTTTCAGGCGGTTGGACTGATAGGTTTCAAAATTGGATACTGAACTCACTTCCAGCCAGCGTTGCTGAGCCGCCGACCACACTTCCATGTCGTAGGTTAGCGCGGACGTAAAGCCCATATCGCCCCCGCAAAGCCGCAGAACGCGGTAGGGCAGTTCCAGTTTCTGCAACAACATCTGGACGTGCAGACTCATCTCTTCCAGCGCCTGATAGGATTCTTCCGGTTTGCGGATTTGCACAATCTCCACTTTATCAAACTGGTGCAATCGGTTCAGACCCCGGACGTGTGCGCCCCAGGAACCGGCTTCGCGCCGGAAACAGGGCGTGTGGCCGACGTTTTTGACCGGTAATTGATCGTCCGATAAAATGACGTCACGGTAGAGGTTCGTAATGGGTACTTCCGCCGTTGGAATCAGGTACAGTTTGTCCTCCGTGGCGAAATACATCTGGCCTTCTTTGTCGGGCAACTGACCCGTACCAAACCCCGAATCTTCGTTGATCAAAATCGGCGGTTGGATCTCGAAGTAACCGGCTTTCAGGGCTTCGTCCAGAAAGAAATTGATCATCGCCCGCTGAATCCGCGCGCCTTTTCCCCGGTAGACCGGAAAACCGGCGCCGGTGATTTTATTACCCAGTTCAAAATCGATGATCTCGTACTTTTTGATCAGTTCCCAGTGCGGCAACGCGCCTTCATGCAAAACCGGAATGTCGCCGTGCTGTAAAACCACCTCATTGTCCTCGGGCGTACGACCTTCCGGAACACTGCTATGGGGCAGGTTCGGCAACGTTACCAAAACCTCCTGCAACTGCTGCTCGGCGGTTTTCAGGCTTTCTTCCAGTTCTTTAGAGCGCGTTTTGAGTTCGGCGGTTTCGGCTTTGGCGGCCTCCGCTTCGGCTTTCTGACCGCCTTTCATCAAAGCCCCGATTTCTTTGGCTTTGGCGTTGGAGCGGGCCAGGACGTCTTCCAGTTCTTTTTGGGCATCGCGCCGTTGCTGATCGAACGCCAGCACCTGCTCGACGGCGGTTTCCGCATTGGCAAACCGTTTCTTTTTCAGCCCCGCCAGCGTGGCTTCTTTATTATCGCGGATAAATGGAAGTAAAAGCATGATAATTAGATCAATAAAGCTCTAACAGCTATAATGAATTGGTTTGTTTTGTCGAGAAGTGGCATAATCGCTTCCGATGTAAAGTAGATAAAGTCTTCATAATCGCTTCCTTGGCGAGCATTAAATAAGTCGCCGTAGAATTTACCCAACTCCACTGATAACTTGCCCGTTTTAACAAAATGAAGATCAAGCATATGCTTAGCTCCGGAATGTGATTTTATTCGAATCCCTTCTTGAGTCATTAAGGCGGTTACAATCTGAAATGCCGCATATTACAGACGGTTCGCAACTCCATTCCAACTTTCAGCAGTAATTAAAATTTCTGCCTCTTTTAATGTTGCAGCAGACTTTGTGGCTCTGTATTTAACGATGTCCTCCTTGGTCTGCTTCATAACTGTCTGCCGTCGTCCTTTATGTTTTGGTACAAATCAGTCACCTCATAATCATCCCACTCCTCTTTGGAACGAATAATTGTGCTAATGACTTTTTCAGCGTCCAATTCTAGCTCAAAAAGCTGATCCCGGATCGTACTTTTTAAGTCTCTTGTCACTTTTCCAGATGTTAATACCAAAAAGTCCCAATCCGAATCCTTGCGATGATTACCCCGCGCCCGTGAACCGAACAGATAGACATCAGCCTGTGGATCAATCGAATGCACCGATTCTTTGACCTTTTGCAGAAATGCTTTATTGGTAAGGCGGTTCATGCCGTAACGGTTTGGGGACAAAATTAGCCAGACCTGTAAGGTTTTTAAAACCGCTCCGGCGGCCCGGCTTACAGGTCTTTTGCTCTTTTCAGGCTTCTTTCAGTTCAAAAAGTCCTTCGTTCAGCGCATTCAGGGCTTCGGCTTTGTAGCTACCATGAACGAGCAGCGAAATATTGTGCTCGGTACCGCCGTACGAAATCATCCGGATCGGGATGCCTTCCATCGCTTTCAGAACCTGCAGGGCAATTCCGGCCTGATCGGCACTGAAATTACCGACAATACAGATAATGGCCTGGTCGTAATCCGGTTCTTCCAGTTCGCAGAACGTCCGCAACTCCGCCATCAGTTCCGTCAGGTTGTCTGTTTTGTCAATCGTTACCGAAACCGATACTTCCGAGGTTGCGATCAGATCGACCGGCGTTTTGTATTTTTCAAACACTTCAAAAATCCGGCGCAGAAAACCGTAGGCATTCAGCATCCGCAGCGAATGAATGTACAGCGCTGTAATGCTGTCTTTGGCCGCGATCGCTTTGAACACCTGATCGGACGTTTTGTTGGCAATCAGCGTTCCTTCCGCCGTCGGGTCCATCGTATTTTTCAACCGAACCGGAACGCCAAACATTTTGGCCGGCGTAATGGTGGACGGGTGCAGGATTTTTGCGCCAAAATAGGCCAATTCAGCGGCTTCTTCAAACGTCAATGCCCGGATCGGGAAGGTTTTCTTGACAATCCGGGGGTCGTTGTTGTGCATGCCGTCAATGTCGGTCCAGATCTGGATTTCGTCAGCGCGAATGGCCCCGCCAATCAGCGAAGCCGTGTAGTCCGAACCACCCCGTTTCAGGTTGTCGACTTCACCGCGCGGATTCCGGCAGATGAATCCCTGCGTCACAATGATTTTTTTATCACCGTGCGCCCGCAGCAATTCCCGTAATTTGCGTTCCGTATAATCCAGTTCCGGTTCGCCATCGGCGTCGATTCGCATAAACTCCAGCGCGGGCAGCAGAATGGAGTCGTGCTCCAGTTCTTCCAGATACGCCTGAAAGATTTGCGTGCTCAGCAACTCACCTTCGGCCACCAGTTCTTTCTCCTGTTTCAGCGTAAACGGCTTGATGCGCGTCAGCGACCGAATGAACGAAAATTCGTTTTCGATGATCTTCTGTCCCTTCGTCAATCCCTCGCTGGTTTTGTACAAGTCGCGAACGAACGAATCGTAATGCGCCTTCAGGTGCTCGATTTTCTCGGCCGCTTCGCCCGGCTGATCCGATTTCAGGGATTCGCCGATGGACAACAGGGCGTTGGTGGTGCCGGACAGGGCCGACAGGACGATGATTTTTTGCTGATCATCGGAGGTAATCAGGTTGCGAATCGAGTGCATCCGTTCGGGCTTGCCAACGGATGTTCCGCCAAATTTCCAGACTTGCATAATTAATGAGTGAATGAGTGAATGATAGAATGAGTGAATAGCTCCGCGAAGACCAAAATTTGGGAACGCTATTCACTCATTCTATCATTCACTCATTCAAAATTAGATGATTATAAACTATACACTTGTTGCTGTAATCCTAACATTTTGATGGCGGTCATGGCGGCTTCGTCGCCTTTGTTGCCGTGAACACCGCCCGCCCGGTCGAGAGCCTGTTGCTGGTTGTTCGGCGTCAGAACCCCGAAAATAACTGGTTTTCCGGTTTGCAGGCCAACGTTCGTCAATCCCTGCGCCACGGCGTGGTTGATGTAATCGTTGTGTTTGGTTTCACCCTGAATCACGCAGCCCAGCGCAATAACCGCATCGATTTCCGTGCGTTGGGCAAACCATTGCGCACCCAAACTGAGTTCGAAACTCCCCGGAACGTTACCCCGGACGATGTTCTCGGCTTTCGCGCCGTAGTTGATCAACGTCTGGTAGGCACCCGAAAACAGGGCTTCGGTTACTTCTGCATTCCACTCGGCCACCACGATGGCAAACTGGCGATGACTGATGTCGGGCAGGTGATCGGTTGAAAAAACACTTAAGTTCTTTAATTCGGATGCCATTCTGAACCAGGATTTAACTGATTAAAGGGATTAATTATGATTACAATAAGTGAGTACAGTTGCCGGGACTAGCGAAACGATTGACAGGATAAATCAGAGTTCATCATTCCAATCAGTTAAATCCTGGTCAAAAAAAAGGACAAAACCCGGTCGGCTTTGTCCTTTCGCAATGGTTGAATTAACGCTGCT
Organism: Larkinella punicea; assembly: GCF_003334855.1. GTDB lineage: Bacteria > Bacteroidota > Bacteroidia > Cytophagales > Spirosomataceae > Larkinella > Larkinella punicea. The sequence goes on along the minus strand of NZ_QOWE01000023.1, from coordinate 75,245 downwards.
TACGACTCACCGACCGTGCTTTCCAACACCGATTTATACTTCTTGGCGTTAGCGGCTTCCGAAGAGGTAGGGTATTTGTCGATAATCGAACTGTATGTATCAATCGCATCCTGATTTTGCTTGTTTTGCTCGTAGGCCAGTGCCAGCTTCATCAGGTAAGCAGGTGTAAAATAGGGGTTGGGCTTGTAATCAGCCGCTTTTTTGTAATACTCGATGGCGTCGCCGTAGGCTTTCTTTTCCATGTTGGCATCACCAATCAGGGCGTAGGCACGGGCTTGCACCAGCAAATCCGACGATTTGAAATTTTTCAGTTTTTCAATGGCTTGGTCGTACTGGCCTAACTTCAGAAAAGCGACTCCAGCGCGGAAACTGGTGACGTTACCGGTAGGGGTGGCACTATATTCTTCGGAAATGGCGACCAAACCTTCATTGGCGCCGTTACCATTCAATGCTTTTTTCAGTGAATCGGCCTCCCATTCGTAAACCGACGGGAACACGGCCGTTTGCGCTTCCTGGTCCTGGCTGCTCACCCAGTAGCGATAACCGATAAAACCGGCCACCACCAGGACAATACCGCCCAGCAGACCCAGAATCAGCTTCTGATTTTTTTCAAAAAACAACTCCGCCTTCCCTAACGAACCCGCCAGAGCAGCGGGATCTTCCAGAAACTCCAGTTTGGAGTTTGTTTGTGTCTTACTCATTTATAATTATCCAAAATTTCGGACTGCAAATTTAGTAAATCTCTGGATAATAGAAAGAACAAAGACAAAGTTTTGCTACCAAAGCCCGAACAATCGACATGAAAAAGGGAAGAAAGCGTAGAAAGAAATAAGCTGACAGCCCTTTCTTTCCTTCCTCCTTCCCTTTCACCTTTATGCGGCTCCTGATTATTCCATGATAAATGGATAATCTTTCTGCATGTAGACGTCCCGGAAAGCCTCTTCCGGTCCCGGATAGGGCGACTCTTCGGCAAACTTCACCGACTCATCCACGATGCCTTTGATTTTCTGATCGATGGCCGCCAGATCTTCTTCGGTCGCCAGCTTCTCTTTCAAAATCGTCGCCCGGACGTTCTCGATCGGGTCGCGTTGCTTGTATTGCTCCAGCTCGTCCTTTGTGCGGTATTTCTGCGGATCGGACATCGAGTGACCCCGGTAGCGGTAGGTCCGGAATTCCAGGAACGTCGGACCGTCGCCTTTGCGGGCGCGCTCGGCAGCGCGGCTCACGGCTTCGTGAACGGCTTCCACATCCATCGCATCGACGGGTTCCGACGGCATGTCGTAGGCTTCACCCAGCGTATACAGATCCGTTACATTGGACGTACGGGCCACGGACGTTCCCATCGCGTAACCGTTGTTTTCTACCACAAAAATAACCGGCAGTTTCCACGTCATGGCCATGTTCAACGTTTCGTGGAACGAACCTTGCCGAACGGCACCGTCGCCCATGAAACACATGCACAGGTTGGTGGTTTTGTTGTATTTCTCGGCAAAAGCAATACCGGCTCCCATCGGAATCTGGCCGCCCACAATGCCGTGGCCGCCCATAAAATTCACCGATTTATCGAAAATGTGCATCGAACCGCCTTTGCCTTTCGACGAGCCGGTTTGTTTGCCAAATAACTCGGCCATAATGGCTTTGGGATCAGAGCCCAACGCCAACGGAATACCGTGGTCGCGGTAGGCCGTAATCCATTTATCATCTTTGGTCAGGGCTGAATACGACCCTGAAGAGCAGGCTTCCTGCCCAATATAAAGGTGACAGAAACCCCGGATTTTCTGCTGTCCGTAGAGCTGACCGGCTTTTTCTTCAAATTTACGTTGCAGCATCATCGACTCATACCAATACAGGTAGCGTTCTTTCGGATGCTTGGTTTTTGCAGCGGCTGGCGATGCGTCGCCCGGCGAAGCGTCGCCCGGCTTAGATTTTTCCTTTACACTTGCCATAGAGTTCGTTGGGCGTAAAAAAAGGATAACCGAATAAAACGGAAATCGTTGTGCGATACAGGTAACCGGTCATTACGTAACAAACGACCTGTATCTTTGTTGCTTAAACACGCGGCTGTTACCACCACGATGCCGCGAAAATACGCAATTCCTGCTAACAACCATACCGATGTATTTGGAAAAACTCAACCTGACCAACTTCAAAAACTACGAGGAAGGGAGTTTTACATTGAGCGAACAGATTAATTGCATCGTTGGACCGAATGGAAGCGGGAAAACCAACCTGCTCGACGCCGTTTATTTTTTGTCGCTGAGTAAGAGTGCGTTTCACAACCAGGATGCGTTGAGCATTCACCACCAGAGCGATTTCTTCATCATCGACGGCATTTTCCGCCACGACGATAAACCGACGCAGATTACGTGTAGCCTGCAACGCGGGCAGCGGAAAGTGTTGTTGTCGGACAAAAAACCGTATGAGCGCATTAGCGAACACATCGGGCGGTTTCCGGTGGTGATGCTGGCGCCCAACGATACGGATCTCGTGCGGGAACACAGCGAAGAACGGCGGCATTTTTTCGATGGCGTTCTGTCACAACTGGATGCCGACTACCTCCGCGATTACCTGTTCTACCAACAGATTCTGAAACAGCGAAACGGAACCTTAAAGCTTTTTGCCGAACGAAACTACCTGGATGAAGAACTGCTGGAAACCTACAACGAACCGCTGCTGCAACTGGCCGATCGGATTTACCAGCGCCGAAAGCAGTTCATCGGCGACTTTCTGCCCATCGTTCAAAAACATTATGCCTACCTGAGCGACGCCCGCGAAGCCGTCGACATCATTTACGAATCGGAGGTGGGCAATGAGGAGTTTCCGAAGGATTTCCGCCGAAACCGCCAGCGCGACATTCAGTTGCAGCGCACCAACAAGGGCGTTCACAAGGACGATTACGTGTTCGAAGCCAACGGCGTGGCGTTGAAGAAATTCGGTTCTCAGGGGCAACAGAAAACATTTGTCATTGCTTTAAAACTCGCGCAGTTCGAGCAATTACAAGCCGAGAAAGGCGTAAAACCGATGTTGCTGCTCGACGACATTTTCGATAAACTCGACGACCGCCGGATCGGCAAGCTCATCACCTTGATGGAACACCACACCTTCGGCCAGATTTTTATCACCGACGCCCGGCCCGACCGCACGCGCGAACTGCTGACGTCGGTAAAAGCCGATGTGGCGTATTTTCGGACGGAAGGGTAAATTATTGCCAAATCCCAAAATGTTATGATATTTTGGGATTGAAATCCTGTGATATTATGATATTTTTAGGATTCAAATCCAGAAATAGTATGATTGAGCGAATAATACAGAAAAAGATAGAGCAGCGACTTTTTAAAGGTAAAGCCATTCTACTTTTTGGACCCCGTCAATCAGGCAAGTCTACACTGGTTGAATCGATGCTGGCCAAAAAGGATCATGTGTACCTCAATGGAGATGACTACGATGTTCGCGAAATACTAACGAATACAACGGCTACAAAGTTAAAAACCGTAGTTGGTAACAAAACCATCTTATTCATTGATGAAGCGCAACGGATTCCCAACATTGGGCTTACGCTTAAATTATTCACCGATCAGATAAAAACCGTTCAGGTGATTGCGACCGGTTCTTCCGCATTTGAGCTATCGAGCCAAGTGAATGAGCCGTTGACCGGGCGCAAGTATGAATTCATGCTTTACCCGCTGAGTTTTGCTGAAATGGTTCAACACAATGGACTGGTTCATGAAAAAAGACTGATCGAAAACCGATTGATTTATGGTTGTTATCCCGAAATCGTTACCAAAGTTGGAGAAGAAGCAGAATTGCTGAAACTCCTGGCAAGCAGCTATCTCTATAAAGATTTATTAATGCTGGAACAGGTCAAAAAACCGCTGCTTCTTGAAAAACTGCTCAAAGCACTTGCCTTGCAGGTTGGTAGTGAAATCAGTTACCAGGAGATCGGACAAACCATTGGTAGTGACTACAAAACCGTTGACAAATACATTGATTTATTGGAAAAGACTTACGTCGTTTTTCGATTGCCGGCGCTCAACCGGAATGTACGGAACGAAATTAAAAAAGGCAAGAAGGTCTATTTCTATGATTGCGGTATACGAAATGCCATTTTGAATAATTTTAAACCACTTCAGTCCCGAACGGATGTGGGCGCTTTATGGGAAAATTACGTCATTTCTGAACGTATGAAGTTCCTGCATTATCAGGATTTGGATGCAACTCAGTATTTCTGGCGTACAACGCAGCAGCAGGAAATCGATCTGATCGAGGACTACGGTGAACGTCTGGAAGCTTATGAATTCAAATGGAATAAACGGGATAAAGTGCGGTTTCCTCAGACCTTTACCGAAAACTATGCGGGGTCAGGAACATCGGTTATTTCTCCCGAGAATGTTGAGGAATTCTTATTGAACCCGCCTGCGTAGACAATCACCCCGCCCAGTTCTCCCGATCCAGACTCCGGTATTGAATGGCCTCCGCCAAATGCTCAATCTCGATGTGTTCAGTACCCGCTAGATCCGCAATCGTGCGCGACACTTTCAGAATCCGGTCGTAGGCGCGGGCCGACAAGCCCAGCCGTTCCATGGCGGTTTTTAGCAACGCCAAACCCGCCGGGCTGATGACGCAAACTTCCTTCACCATCTGCGACGGCATCATGGCGTTGGAATAAATACCGGATTGCTCACCAAACCGTTTAGTCTGAATTTCCCGCGCCCGGATCACCCGCTCCCGAATAGTTTCACTGCCTTCCGACGGGCGGTTGGCGGTCATCTGATCGAACGAAACCGGCGTCACTTCCACGTGCAGGTCGATGCGATCCAGCAACGGCCCGCTGATCTTGTTCAAATACCGCTGCACGACGCCCGGGCCGCAAACGCACTCTTTTTCGGGATGGTTGTAATAGCCGCACGGACACGGATTCATGCTGGCGATCAGCATAAAATTGGCCGGAAATTCCACTGCCCATTTGGCGCGCGAAATGCTCACTTTCCGTTCTTCGAGCGGCTGACGCATCACCTCCAGCGCCGTTCGCTTGAACTCCGGCAATTCGTCCAGAAACAAAACGCCGTTGTGCGACAACGAGATCTCGCCGGGCTGCGGAAAACTGCCGCCACCAACCAAAGCCGCATCGCTGATGGTGTGGTGCGGTGATCGAAACGGACGCGTGGCAATCAGCGTGGCCCGGCTGCCCAACTTGCCGGCCACGGAGTGAATCTTGGTGGTCTCGAGTGCTTCATGTAACGTCAGGGGCGGCAAAATACTGGGCAACCGCTTTGCCAGCATGGTTTTTCCAGCCCCAGGCGGACCAATCATGATCACATTATGACCACCGGCAGCCGCAATTTCCATCGCCCGTTTGATGTTTTCCTGCCCCTGAACGTGGGCAAAATCGGCATCGTAGGCATTTTGAGTATTCGTAAACAGTTCTCGTGTGTCGGTTACCAGCGGTGTTATTTCTTTCTTCCCCTCAAAGTATTCCACCGCATCCATTATCGTTTCGACCCCAATCACATCCAGATTGTTGACGATGGCGGCTTCCGGTGCATTCTCGGCGGGCAACACAAACCCTTTAAAACCGCGTTTCCGGGCCTCGATCGCAATGGGCAACACGCCTTTGATGGGCCGCAACTTGCCGTCGAGCGACAGTTCGCCCATGATGACGTAGTCTTCCAGGTTGCGCACCAGGGTAATTTGTTCCGATGCCTGCAGCACGCATAGGCCGATCGGCAAATCGTAGGACGAGCCTTCCTTGCGGATGTCGGCCGGAGCCAGGTTGACAACGACCTTTTGCCGGGGCATCCGGTAGCCGAAATATTTCAGGGACGATTCGACCCGTTGCTCACTTTCTTTGACGGCACTATCGGGCAAACCGACCATGAAAAAGTGTAATCCCTGAGCCACCGTGATTTCAATGGTAATGATGGTGGCACCAACACCGTGAACGGCGCTTCCAAAGGTCTTTGCCAGCATAAAAGCAGGTTTTGGATGATGATTGTTACTCTGCTTAGACGCATAACCAACCGAAAGGACACAGGAAAACCGGGACTTTCTTTGCCATAGCCGTTCGAAGACGTAGCAAAGTTTTTTTGTCTGAATCGACAGATTTCCCACGGGCTTGTTTGTAAACTGTAAAAAGGCAGCAAAATTTGGAACAAAATTGACATCGCTGTCAGTAAAAAGATCCCTTAACGCTCATACTATGATTGCTCAGCGTCCTTATATTCACCAGATTGAGGCTGTTTTTCGGAAGGAATTTAACCGGCAACCCGAGTTGCTGGTGCGCGGGCCGGGGCGGATCAACCTGCTGGGCGAACACACGGATTACAACGGGGGACTGGTCTTACCGGCCAGTATCGACAAAGAAATTATTTTCGCCATTTCCCGGCGGGATGACCGAACCGGGCGCATTTTCGCCGAAAATGTCAGTCAATCGTTTTCCTTCCCGCTCGACGATTTTACGCAGTCTCCGCTGGGTTGGCCCAATTACCTGATGGGCGTGGTCGATCAGTTGCAGAAAGCCGGGTATCAGCCGGGCGGTTTTGACCTGGTTTTTGGCGGAAACATTCCCTCCGGGGCGGGTTTGTCGTCGTCGGCCGCGCTGGAATGCGGGCTGGCGTTCGGCCTGAATGAACTGTTCGGTCTGGGCCTTTCGACCATCGACATGGTGAAATTCAGCCAACGCGCCGAAAATCAGTTTGTTGGTGTCAATTGCGGCATTATGGATCAGTTTGCCTCCATGTTCGGGCGCGAACAGTCGGTAATTCAACTGGATTGCCAATCGCTGCACCACGAATATTTCCCGTTCCAGACCACCGATTACGCCCTGATTTTGTGCGATACGGGCGTAAAACATTCCCTCGGCGACAGCGAATACAACACCCGGCGGGAAGAATGCGAAACCGGTGTCAGTATTTTGCAAAAATACCAACCCGACATCCGCCTGCTGCGCGACGCCACCACAGAACTGGTGGACGCCCACCGCGACGAAATGCCGGGCAAGGTTTACCAACGTTGTCGGTACGTTACCGAAGAAATTCAGCGCGTCCGGGAAGCCTGCGAATTTTTACTGCAAAACGATCTGGCTGCTTTTGGAAAGAAGATGTACGAAACCCACGACGGTTTGCAGCACGACTACGAAGTCAGTTGCCCGGAACTGGATTTTCTGGTCGATCAAACCCGCCAGGACGCTGCGGTTTTGGGCGCACGGATGATGGGGGGCGGTTTTGGCGGCTGCACCATCAACATTGTCGAACGCGAAGCGGTCGATGCGTTTATTAGCCGCATGAGTACGGTTTATCAGGAAGCCTTCAACATTGCGTTGAAATGTTATCCGGTGCGGATCACGGATGGGACTTCGGTGCTGGCGTTGTGAAATTCATAAAATAACGTGAGTTATTGATAAATTGAGCGCTGTTCCAATGCCGTTAGGCATCTGATGTTTGTCGTATGCTACCACCCGCCTGCCGTAGGTAGGCAACGGTTGCCTACCTACGGCAGGCGGGTGGTAATCAGGCTATTAATCTATAAACATTCCGTCTCTACGAGACGACACTAGGCATCACTCACGTTAAAATAGGACTCCGTTCAAAATATTATCTTTGTAAAAAAAGAGAACGTTATGGTCATTGAGCGGCAAAATAATGAAATCGGCATCCGGCTCAACAGCTCCCTGATCGATATGGAGGAAGTGCAGAAGTTTGTCAATTATTTTAGATTCCTGGAATCTAATGCCACCAATCAGGGAACGAAAGAACAAGCCGCAGAGTTGGCGCGGGAAGTAGACACGAAATGGTGGAAAGAAAACCGGTACCGTTTCATTCTAGAAAATGTTAAACCAGCCTGAGAAAGAAAACGGATTGCGCTCTTTCTCAGACTGGCATTGACAAAATATCTACACCACCAAACTCCAGCCCTCCCGATACTCCCGCTTCACGTACTGATTGGCCAGGTCGTAATTCGTGATTTTCATGTTGGCGGCATCCCAAAGCAGTTTTTTCCGGCCATTGTACCGATCCGCCGAGCGTTTCGCCGTCGGGTTGTCGCGCAGCATCCAGCTTCGCAGAGCCAGATTCCCGATCAGAATGCTTTCGGCAAACGGCGCGGCATATTCGAACGGCGAGCTGGTGGTTCCTTTGCCATACCCGGCAATACAGGCATCGACCCACTGTAAATAATGGTCTTCGTTCGGAACGCGGGCAATGGTTTCCGGAATATTGATGGTTTCGTTGGCTTTCAGCGGCAATAACCGCGGATTGGCACCGTAACAGTCGGCCATTAGTTTCCCTTTCGAGCCAATGAACAACACGCCCCCGTCAGAATTCCCGAAGGCTTCTCCCGGCTGGAGTTCTTCCGGGAGTTCGGGCAAAATGCCGCCATCATACCAGCTTAGCTTAATGTCGCCCTTGTTGTCTTTCCGGGGATAATTCAGGTGAATCGACGATGAGAAGGGGGTCCAGTCGGGGTTGTGATCCTGCTCCCGGAGCGTAAAGGTCCAGGTTCCGGCCACACTGCATTCTACCGAATTGGGATAATCGAGCGGCAAAATCCGGAAAACCGGGTCCAGAATGTGACAGGCCATGTCGCCCAGCGCACCCGTTCCATACGGCCACCAGCCCCGCCAGTTCCACGGCAGATACGACTGATTGTAAGGCACTTTCTTGGCAGGACCCAGCCACAGATCAAAGTCCAGTTCTTTTGGTATCTCGTAGGATTGATCGGTTGGAACGGCCTGTGGCCAAACCGGGCGGTTGGTCCAGGCCAGGACTTTATGCACCTCGCCAATCGTGCCGGCATCGTAGATTTCCTTCATCCGCCGAACGCCGTTGCCCGAACCGCCCTGGTTGCCCATCTGGGTGATTACCTTGTATTTTTTAGCCGCCTGCCCTAGAATCCGGGATTCGTAGATATCGTGCGTCAGCGGTTTTTGCGTATAAACGTGCTTGCCCAGTTGCATCGCTGCCAGCGTGGCCACGGCGTGGGTGTTGTCGGGGGTCGAAATGGAGCAGGCATCGATGTTCTTGCGCTCTTTCGACAGCATTTCCCGGAAATCCTTGTAATACGTCGCTTTCGGATATTTGGAGCGGGAGTCAACCGCCTGACGGTCATCGACATCGCAGAGCGCGACAATGTTCACATTAGGACTTTTGGCAAAAGATGCCAGGTCGCTTTTCCCCTTTCCGCCTACACCAATCCCGGCAATGTTCAGTTTATCGCTGGGGGCAATGAAGCCTTTTCCCAAGACATGCCGGGGAACGATCAGAAAAGAAGTAGCCGCCAGTGACGACGTTTTCAGAAAACTCCGGCGACCGAAATCTTCCGCAGTAGAGTGGTTGTCTTCCATAAAAAGAGGGTTTAGAAAGAAGAAAATTCAGGCTTGTACGCACGTCAATGCGCTAAGGCTGAAATCAATACGACAAAAGGGCGCAATTGGGCTAGTGCAACCCCAAAATAGTGGTCAAAATTTTGATCGCATAACCAAAAAAACGCCCCCGTTAAACCGGTTTCGGTTTAACGGGGGCGTCTCAATCTGATGCGTTTTATTGGAAAGGGAAATTACTCCTTCCAGCGCCATTCGTTCGCGATTTGCAGGGGCGTCCTGAGGCCCTGGGCAATCAGGAAATCGCGGGTTTTGGTGTCATCCATGCGTTGCGTCGGAATCGCATCGGCGTTGGCGAGCGCGTAGAGCAACATCGCCGAATAACGGACGGTATTTTTCAACTGGTCTTTGTTGACCAGATTCATGTTGTCACAATTGGCGTGGTAACAATCCAGCACGTTCCGGTCCAGATGACCGCTCATGCCGACCACCGGCACACCCTCCATCATAAACGGCTGGTGATCACTGTGCAACCCGGCCTGATTCGATACCGTATTCTGGAAAGCCGGTTCGATCAGCTTGACGGTTTCGCCGATTTCGGTTAGGAAAGGCACCATTTCGCTCCGGCCAAACGCATTAAAACCGCTCGGGTCGTTGGTCATGTCCAGATTCAGGATGTAGCGGACGTTGTCCAGTTGGCCGCTTTTTTTCAAATCGTCCACCAGACTGCGGGAACCCAGCAAACCTTGTTCCTCGCCCATGAACATCACAAACTCGATGGTGCGTTTCGGCTTTATTTTCAGGGCTTTGAACGTGCGGGCAATGTCGAGAATGGAGAACGAGCCAATGCCGTTGTCGATGGCGCCCGTGGCCAGATCCCAGGAGTCGAGGTGACCACCGATGATGATTTTTTCGTCGGGAAACTGTGACCCTTTCAGCGTTGCGACGACGTTGCGCGCCCGGATTTTTCGGCTCACGTTGGTCATGTCGATCACCGCCTGCAGGTTTTTCTGATCCTGCATCCACTGGCGGATTTCCTGACCACTTTCCAGAGAAATGCACACTGATGGAACCGGAATGAGCTTGCCGGTTACGGAGGCCGTTCCGGTCAGCAGCACATTGCCCGGCACCAGATTGACCATAATCACGCCGATGGCACCGTGCTGAATGGCGAGGGCGGTTTTTTCGGAGCGGTGGAGGTTCCGGGCGCCCTTCGTAGGAGCCGCCAGACCGATGTTCACCAGTGCAACTTTCCCTTTGATCCGGTCTTTCAGTGCCGCAAAATCGCCTTCCAGACCGTTGCCGATGTCAATGATTTCACCCTGAACATGGGCTTCGACGGGCGAATGCGCCAGGGCAACCACTTCGACATCCCGGAAATTATCGCTTTTTCGGGGCACCACCGCCAGCGTTACGGTGTCGCGCATCCACGATTCTACTTCGAAAGGGGCGTATTTCGTATCCGAATAGCCGTATTGTTTCAGCAGGTTATAGGTATATTCCTCCGCGCGGCTTCCGTTGGCGCTGCCCGTTAGCCGGTGACCAATTTTCTGCGTGGCATCGGTGAGGGTTTCAAAAACCCGGCTGTTTTGCAGTACTTCCTGATTGATTTTGGCAAAAACTTTTTCCAGCGTTGGGCGGGATTGTCCTTCGTCGATCCGATCACCCTTTTTCTTCAGTGTGTAGGCACTCAGCAAACAAATACCGCCAGAAAGCAGCAGATAAACGTAGACTTTTTTTCGCATAGTGAGGATAACCGTATAACTCCTCAAAATAACAAAAAAGCGAGGGAATGCCGCGTAAGTGGGGAAAAAACTTTAAGTTTCTTCCCCAAATCGAAACACCTCAACGAATCCTGAAAAAAAGGTGTTATTGGGTTTCGTATTCAGTCCCATCGAATTCTATGACAAACGCGCAGACGACATCGGTTTTGCCCCAGGCGGCCATCAAACCGACCGAACTGACCACTCACGGCCACACCCGGATCGACAATTATTACTGGCTCAACGAACGGGAAAATCCCGAGGTGATCGACTATCTGAAAGCCGAAAATGCGCATCTGGAGGACGTATTGGCACCTGTCAAAGACTTTCGGCAAAAGCTGTTTGAGGAGATGAAAGGCCGTATGAAACAGCAAGACGAATCGGTTCCGTACAAAGAAGGCAATTATTACTATTATACTAAATTCATCGAAGGGGGCGAATACCCGGTGTATTGCCGGAAACCCGGTTCGCTGGATGCCGAAGAGGAAGTGATGCTGGATGTCAACGAAATGGCAAAACCGTATTCGTATTACAACATCGGCGGTCTGGAAGTATCGGACAACGACGAACTGGTGGCCTACGGCGAAGATACCGTCAGCCGTCGGATGTACACGCTGCGGATCAAAAACCTGAAAACCGGGGAGATTTATCCCGATGCCATTCCGGACACCGAAGGCGGCAGCTACGCCTGGGCGGCTGATAACCAGACCCTTTTCTACATCCGGAAAGACCCGCAAACGCTGCTGGGTTATCAGGTATACCGTCACGTGCTGGGTACTGATCCGGCGCAGGATGTGCTGCTCTATGAAGAAACGGACAACCAGTTTTACATGGGCCTGGGTCGCATGAAGTCGAAAAAATACATCGCCGTGGTGTCTGACCACAACGGCGTGGCGACGGAATACCGGCTTCTGGAAGCGAGCAATCCGACGGGCGAGTTTGTCGTTTTTCTGCCCCGCGAAAAAGGCCACGAATACGACATTCAGCACCTGGAAACGACTTTCTATGTTCGGACAAACTGGAAAGCCGAAAACTTCAGGCTGATGGAAGCGAAGGAAACCAAAACCAACGACCGGTCGGCCTGGAAAGAAGTCATTCCGCACCGCCATCATGTCTATCTACAGCAACTGGATGTCTTCAAAAACCACCTGGTTCTGGGCGAACGGAAAGAAGGACTGATTCATTTGCGGGTGATTGATCGCCGGAACAAAGAAGAACATTACCTGGATTTTGGCGAACCGGCTTATGTCGCCGGGATTGGCTACAACCCGGATTTCAACACCACCACCCTGCGTTTTGGTTATTCGTCGCTGACGACGCCCAGTTCGACCTTCGATTACAACATGGAAACGAAGGAAAAAACGCTGATAAAACAGCAGGAAGTGCTGGGCGGTTTTGATCCGGCAAACTACACGTCAGAGCGGTTTTTCGTCAAATCCCGCGATGGTGCCCGAATTCCGGTTTCGGTTGTGCGCCGAAAAGACACCCCCAAAGACGGTTCGGCTCCGCTGCTGCAATATTCCTACGGTTCCTACGGTTATTCGACCGACCCCGGTTTTAGCTCTACGCGCCTGAGCCTCCTCGACCGTGGTTTTCTGTTCGCCATTGCCCACATTCGGGGTGGGCAGGAAATGGGCCGGAAGTGGTACGACAACGGCAAAATGCTCAAGAAGAAAAACACGTTCAACGACTTCGTGGACGTTTCGGATTATTTGATACAGCACAACTATACCAGCGCCGACAAGCTGTTTGCGATGGGCGGCAGCGCGGGCGGTTTACTCATGGGTGCCGTTGTAAACCAAAAACCGCAACTGTACCGGGGCGTCGTGGCGTCGGTGCCGTTTGTCGATGTGGTCACGACCATGCTCGACGAAAGCATTCCGCTGACGACCGGCGAGTTTGAAGAATGGGGCAATCCGAAGATCAAAAAATACTACGACTACATGCTTTCGTATTCACCCTACGACAACGTGAAAGAGCAGGCCTATCCGAACATGCTGGTGATGACCGGTTTACACGACTCGCAGGTACAATACTGGGAACCCGCCAAGTGGGTTGCTAAACTCCGTACCATGAAAACCGACACCAATCAATTGCTGCTGCACACCAACCTGGAAGCCGGACACGGCGGGGCGTCGGGGCGGTTTGAAGCCTTGAAAGAGATTGCTCTGGAATACGCGTTCATGCTGAATCTGGTGGGAATCCGGCAATAACTGAAGTAATTTCATAAATAAATCCCCCGGTTGCTGTGACAATCGGGGGATTTATACTTCCAAAGGGTATGTCCCCGGCGATTTTACCTGTATTTCAGGGCTTACCTGGGTAGCCTAAAGCCGTTCGGGCGGCATAGGCTGCGTCATACATGGCGTTGAAGCATTTCCCAAAAGAAATATCGCCATTCGGCCCCTGGGTAAGATCCCAAAACGGCAGCATCGCCACGAGTGACACTTCTGTGGTCGGGTCATAAACCATCAATGTCAAATAACCTGCAATGGCCCCGTTGTGGCCGTAGCCCAGGTTGGCATACAGGGAGGTACCCAATGCATAAGTGGGTCTGGCTACCGACCCGTCGGTTTGCAATAGCGTCACCGTCTGAGGCTGCAAAATGTTCTCACCACGCATCAACGTACGGACAAAAGTGTTCAGGCTCGCCATGCTGCTATACCCATTCCCTTCACCCACATGGGCACTCATATTGACCTGGCCGAAACGCTCCAGTAGACCCGATGGCCGCCAGAGCAGACTGGCTACGTTGGGTTGTGGTAGCTGAACATCGTCGGCCCGGTAGGGAAACGAAATGGCAAGGGGCACCCGGCTAGACGGCCCGGTAATATGGTCGTAGAGGTAATCGGCGAAAGTCTTCGCGCTACCGCTCCGGGCCGAGTAAACCCGTTCGATGATCCGGCTCAGGATGACGTAGCCCGTGTTGCTATAATGATGACCGGTGCCGGGCGTGAAGTAGTAAAGCTGGTTATCGATGATTGGCTTGAGCATTTCCTCCGTAGTAAACTGGTGGGTCGAATCACGAGACAGGACGTAATTAACGTAGCTCTCCCCATTGAAACCCGGCACTGGATCATTATCGACATCGAACACCCCGGCGCTGTGCTGGAGCAACTGCTCAATCGTGATCACACTCTTGTTGGGAATATTCCAGTCGGGCGTGGCTGGTACGTAGGGTTGATCCGTACCCGGAATCAAATCGTTGATGTAGGCTTTGTAGTCGAGCCAACCGTCCTGAAACATCTTCATAACCGCCGTGGCCGTAAAGTTTTTGGTAACGCTGGCGAACCGGTAAATGGTGTTGGGCGTGACGGGTTGTTGCCCCGCAGCGGCCGACGATGCGAAGTAGGTTTGGGTAGGAGTCTGAATCAGCACATTGAGTGAAGGAACCTCTTTCTGAAGCTCTTTTTCCAGATCGGTCCGTACTTTGTCGACGGCTTCCTGCATTTTAAGGGTGGCCAAATCCCGGTGATCGTCCAGATTGGTGAAGCTACAGCCGGACAACAAACCGGTCAGCCCTCCCGTCACCAGGCATCGAACGATACCGGTAAAACTCGTTGCAAGCGAGAAACTGAACCGCTTACTCAGGCGCGTAAAAGAAAAAGAGTTCATCCTGACTTATGGCGAGATTTATGAAAAAGAAGGGTATTTGACTGTTGTGGGAGAAATTATTTATCCTCACCAATACCTTATTTATTCGCGACTTGAGCCGCTCGTAAAGCCGTATTCCGTACGCCCAAAGCCAGTTCCAGAAAATCGTTGAAATTGGTCTCCGGTGTGGTGTTGGTTTTGATGAAATTAGCGACCATCAGCACCGTCGTCTTCGTAACCGGGTTGTAACGCAGCGTCGATATGTAACTTAGGTGGGCACCATCATGGCCAAAACCCATGCCGTCGTTGAAGGTCAGCCCCAGGCCATACACTCCATGTGATGCGTCGGCGATTTCCATTTCTTCCATCAGGGCTATGCTTTGGGGCGTTAGACCCGCTTTGCCCGTTAGCAGTAATTCGATCCATCTGGTGATGTCATCCGGCGATGACACCATATCGCCCTCCGTTACATTCATCGACATGTTATCTTCCGGCGTATCGATCGGACTTTGGCCGGGCACAAGGAGGTAGGAATTAACAAATGGATCTTTCATCCGTGTGTCGGTTCCTTGCCACACATTATAGGTATTGGTCAACTGCAAGGGTTCCAGAAATCGCGTCCGAATAAAATCACTGTACGACACCCCCGAGGCCTTTTCAATAATTTTGCCCAGCAGATTATAGCCTGTATTGGAGTATTGGAACGTGGTGCCCGGAGCGAAGTTGGACAACTGGTTCTGAGCGACCACCCCAACCAATTCGTCGAAGGTGAAGGTATGGGTTTCCTGGTTGAGGTCGTCCCGAATATAATCAATGTACCGTTTGCCTGCGTAGGGTTGACTGACCGTAGTGGGAATGTCCTGATTGGTTATGTCGAATACGCCCGCCCGGTGCTGGAGCAATTGCTTAATCGTGATCTGGTTCTTATTCGGTATGTCGTAGGCGGGGGTAACAGGCAGGTAATCCGGGATATAATCGGTAATGGTCAGCTTCCCTTCCTGCTGAAGGAGCAGAATGGCTGCCGAGGTAAATATTTTGGATAAGCTGGCAATTCGGTAATGGGTATTTCCCTGAACACCCGGCTCAATGTTCGTGGAAACCAGCGTCGATCCGGACGGATTGTTGACCTGGAGAAAAAAACCGCCTTTGTTTTTCTCCAGGTCCCATTTTTCGTTAAAATGCTGGTAGAGACTATCGGTCAGTTGCTGAAGTTGGGCACGGGCCGGATCAGGTTGCAGATGATCTTTAAAACAGGACTGAAGCGTTGTAACGCCCAGAACAAGGATGGTAACCAGGGTAAACAGTGACGTGCGTTTCATGGTAACGTGCGTTGAGGAAAATGACTAAAAACCGTTCTTCAATAAGCGGGAGCTACACGCAATTCCTAGGGCCTGCCCGGATAGCCTAAGGCCTTTCGACCTCCATATGCCGCATCGTATATCGCGTAGAAACACTTGATAAATGTGTTTTCCGGGCCATTTGTAAGGTTTCTATTGTCAACCAGATTGATAAAGGCCACGACCGATACATCCGTAGCGGGGTCATACATGGCAAGCGACAGTGTCCCACAACGCTCCCCGTTATGACCATACCCCAGATTCTGCGTGAAGAAGCATCCCAGAGCATACTGGTTCCCGCTTTTCGGGTTACTATCGGTTTGCATGAGCTGCACGGTTTCGGGGGTCAATACGTTCTCGCCTTTCATCAGCGACCGCACGAACGCATTGAGTGAGACTGGCGTGCTGTAGCCATTACCCTCCGCTACCTGGGCACTCATGTTATAGTCACCGAATATAATTGTTTGTCCTCCGGGTGTCCGCTCATTGCCCCCCAGAAAGGGAACCGGCATCTTGGTATCCGTGGCCAGAACCGGAAACCGAATAGCCAAAGGGACCTTCGTGCCTGGCCCTACAATATGATCCAGTAGGTAATCCTGGTAGGTTTTGGCGCTGCCACTTTTCACCGAATAGACCTGGGCAATGATGGAGCCGAGAATGGAATAGCCGGTATTGCTATAATGATAACCAGTCGTTGGAGCAAAATAGGATAACTGGTGTTTGGAGAGTTGAAGCACCATTTCTTCGGTAGAGAATTGATGATTCGGATCGGCATTTTGAACAAACGCCGTATAGGATAATCCATTGAAGCCGGGAACCGAATCATTATCAACATCATAAACCCCGGCAGCGTGTTGCAGCAGTTGCTCAATTGTAATTTCATTTTTATACGGAAAATCCCACGCTGGCGTATTGGGTACATAGGGAATGGCGGTGCCGGGAATATTGTCCGTGATCTTCGCCTTAAAGTCCAGCCATCCATCCTGGTACATCTTCAGAATAGCGGTAGACGTAAAGGTTTTTGTATTGCTGGCAAAGCGGAAGTTGGCATCTTCGGTGATCGGAAAATAACCCGCTGGCACTGAAGAGGCAAAGATTTTTTCGGTAGGCGTCTGGATATACAGGTTCAGTGAGGGGACCGAATCGCCCAGCGATTTTTGCAGAGCGACGCGAACACTATCAACCGCTTTCTGCACCCGGCTCTGGCTACCAGAACCAAGCGGGCGATGGTCCTGAATTAGCGACGAACAGTTCACCAAAAGTACGCAGCTAATTGAAATCAGACTCAGGCGTACTATACCTCTTGAGATATATGAATTATTTAACATATTTGTTGTGATAAAAGGAAGATATTCGTTGAATGAGTTTAGGCTTACATCTGATAATTATTTACACTTTCGCTTTTGCCCCTAAATCCCCTAAAGGCCAGGCGGCCGGAGCCGGACTTATAGCATCCAGATTAAGCTGTGTCCAAGTCCCCTTTAGGGCAGGGCTGTTAAGTTCTGGAAATCAGGAGCGTTAAAGTTGGCAATTTCGAGCCGCTTTTCGCCCCCAACCCCCTAAAGGGGGCTTCGAAATCCGGATGTTTTCGCCCCCTTTAGGGGGTTGGGGGCGAAAAGCGGAAGAACGTAACAGCCCTGCCCTTTAGGGGATTTAGGGGCAAAAGCGAAAGTCCTAGAGTTGAAACAACTGACAAACAGATTCCCGGAATGTAGTGCGGATCAGCACTCATTCTAGGCGTCAACGTTTTATTAACAGGGGAAAATCTCCTCCGGTGAGATCAGCATGATCTGCTGCAGGATCAAAACCAAAGCTTTTATCGCCTGATGTAAATCCTTTTGTCTTAAGTAGATCTTTTCTCAGTTCGTGGTAGCCAAACCAATCAGGTTGTTCCTTGTGAAATTGTTTAAATACGTAATCGCGCGTGAACAAACCATCCGGATTTATAATGTGCTCCGGTGTGTCGTCCTTAAATAGTTCTTTTGCAGCCTCAGACGATAATTCGCGACCATCGAACTCAAAATAAAAATACCGGTAATAGAAAAGGTTTCCGAACCAATCATACCAGCCCCGTAAATAAGTTGATTTATACCTGCCGTCGCTGTAATGTACATCGCGTGCGTATTGAGTAGGCGAATCATAGGATTCATTACTCCTGGACCATAAAGCACTATAGGTCATCTTACCCGCTTTCATGATCATCACATTCCAGATATATTTTCTGAATCTGTCGTATGCAGCGGTCCGTAGAGCTGTGTATTCGTCACCCTGCTTAACGGTTGGGAATTGTGAGGTAGCCAAATCGCGCAGGCTGTAGGTTTTGCCATTCAATTCAACATCCTTCCCAAACCCTTCCCGCAAGTTCTTGTAATCGTCCGTTTCGTCTGCCAGTTTAAGCAGCGTATTCGAGATTGCGATTTGCATTTGGAGGTGTCCAAGCTTAAATTCTGCAAATTCGGCATCTAAATTTGCTGGTTTATCGCCAGTGGTCCATTTCTTAATAATATCACTCACAATGGCAATTGCGGGCCCCGCCCCAGGGATTTCACCTGCCGCTACTTCTAAGATGCCGGTAGCTATTTCAGTTAGGATGTCGATGATAAAGTCTTTCCATTCCGTGGGCTTTTCGCCTGATTTTAAAATCGCTAATACATATTGTTCATAATTACCCGTGTAGAGGTAGACATCCTCTACCCATGCATTCATATGAAGTAAATTTTGTGCCGCGCTATACAGCTCAAAATTTGTCAACGGTGCCTCTTCCGGGTCCCCCGCTCCCACCCCCGGAGGTATCTTATGATCACTACAACTGGCAAGAAACGCAGGCAGCACAGCGGCACTGGTAGCCGTCATGGCAGCATCCCGTAGCCAGTTTCTTCTACTTAGTTTGTTGGGTGTGTTGAGTAATTTCATGGTCAATTAGTTCATAGGAATAGACATCAATCTATACCACGGCAAAACTAAGCCGCCAGGCCACCAGGAAACGATAAGAAATGATCCATTTCCCATAAGGATTGGTCCAATGGAGGCCGATAAACCGGGATGATGAGCGGAGAGGCTGATTAATCAGCCTTGATTGACAAATTCACTGGGACTCATCTGATAGAGCTCCCGGAAACATTTACTGAAGTAGGCAGGGCTCTCAAAACCTACCTGATAGGCCGTTTCACTGACAGAAACGCCTGTGCGCAGCAGATGAGCCGCCTGTTTGAGCCGGTAATTGCGCAGCAGTTCATGGGCTGTCAGACCCGCCAGGGCTTTCACCTTACGGAACAGGTTGGTGCGGCTCATGCCCAGTTCATTCATGATCTGTTCGAGGCCAAACCCGGAATCACCCAGGTTTGCTTCAAACAAGGCATACAAGCGCGTCAGAAAGGGATCGGCAGGTTCGGCGGGTGTTGCGGTGGAAGCGGGACCTGGATTGTTCAGGCTGGCTTGTACCCACTCCCGCTGGCGCTGTTTGCTGACCAGTTGATTCCGTACCCTGAGTTGAAGTTCCGTTAACTGAAAAGGCTTGGTCAGGTAATCATCAGCTCCTAATGATAGCCCTGCCAGCCGATTCTCGACCGACGATTTGGCCGTCAGCAGAATGATGGGAATATGACTGGTGCGCAGGTCGGTTTTTAACTGACTGCAAAGCGTAAAACCGTCCATCAGGGGCATCATCACATCCGAGATGATCAGATCAGGTACGTGTTCCAGCGCCTGTTCCAGCCCATCGCGTCCGTTGACAGCCCGCCGAATGCGATAGTTTTGGGGCAGGCTTTCGGCAATAAACCGGGCCAGTTCATCATTATCTTCCACAACCAGCAAGCGGGGTTCATCGGATTCATCCGTATCCGTCCAGGCATCCGTGCCGGCTTCCCGGTTCCAGCGAAAAATTCCGTCCGGTGCCGCTTCCGACGCATCAACAGGTCGGTACGGCAACTCAACCACAAACGTAGTACCCTGGCCTGGCTCGCTCTCAACGGAAATTTGGCCGCCCTGCAGTTGGACCAGTTCCTGAACCAGCGCCAAACCGATACCCGTACCTGGTGTCGCATTGGTATCACCGACCTGATAGAATCGGTCGAAAATATGGGGAAGGTGTTGAGCCGAAATGCCAACGCCGGTGTCGGCAACGGTTAGCCGGATACGTCCCGAAACATCCGTCAACGACACGGTAATCGTGCCAGCTTTCGTAAATTTCAGTGCGTTGGCCGTCAGATTATAGACAATACGTTCCAGCTTTTCGGCATCGAACCAGTAGTCACCGGTTACCTCGGAGGTAAACAGTAGACGGATCCCTTGAGTTAGTGCCTGGTCAGTTAAGGGGTTCAGCCAGTGACTGATAAATTCGGTAAGATTCCCTCTGGACTCGTGAATGGGCATGACGCTGGCTTCCAGTTTGGATAAATCCAGCAGTTGATTGATTAAGCCCAGCAGTTGATGGGCATTCTGTTCAATCGTTTGCAGACGTCTCTGGTTTTTAGGGTCCGGATTCTCACTCGCCATCTGTTCGGTCGGGGCCAGAATCAGCGTTAGGGGTGTACGAAACTCGTGGGTGATATTGGTAAAGAAGTTTGTCTTGATCGTATCGACGGCCCGGAGCTGATCGGCTTCCTGCTGGCGGAGCCGAATCGTCTGGTTTAGCCGGATCCGATTTAGATAAATCTGAAGCAAACCCCAGGCAATGCCCAAACCCAGTAAGCTATAGAGAATAATGGCCCACCAGCTAGCCCAGAAAGGTGGCTGGATGGTTAGGGCCAGTTTGCGCACATGACGGCTCCATCGACCCGATGTGTTAGACGCATTCACCACCAGCGTATAATCCCCCGGTGGCAGGTTGGTATAAATGGCTTCAGGCCGGACCGTTTCCGTCCAGGTCTCTTCCAGCCCTTCCAATCGGTAGCGATACCGGTTTTTGGCCGGCCGATTGAATTGCAGGGCAGCAAACCTCACGGTCAGATAGTTCTGATTGTAGTGTAAGGTAAGTTGATCGGTAGCCTGAATGGGCAGTATGCCCAATACGGATCGGTTGGCGGACGTAGCGGAGTCCGTGCCGTCAGCATACGGAATCTCCGGCTGAATGATTTGCTTATCGACTTGTAGTTCGGTCAGTTCAACAGCGGGTTCAAACGCATCCTGACCGATCCGTTGGGGAGAAAAAAAGGTGAACCCTTCCAGACCGCCCAGCAGAATTTTCCCGTCAGCGGTCCCACGCTTGGGGAACAGAACGTAGTGATACCGGTTAAATTCGTCGGCCATGATGCCGTCATCGTGCGTAAAAGTCTGCGTGGTAAATGTCCGGCGATTCATCCGGCATAACCCTTTGTTGGTGCCGATCCATACATACCCGTATGGGTCAGGGATTGCGGAGTAAATCACATTATTGGGCAAGCCATCAGCCTGGGCAAACCGGCGGAATCGACCCGTTCGTTTATCGAACAGACACAGACCATTCCCAAAGGTACCAATCCACAGCCGGTTGGAGTCGGCGGGATCGGCCGATAGACAGTATAAGATGTTGCTGCTCAGCGAGCCCTGATCTTTGGGGTGGTTGACAAACTGCTGTCTCTGGCCGGTTCTACGATCGATACGCCATAATCCTCCCGCCTGACTAGCCAGCCAGAGAGCCTGATTATCTGCCACAAATTCCATAATGGCATTTCCGGGTTGGTACGGAATCGGGAACGGGAAACGGGTCCAGAGTCCTGTCTGCTCATCGAACCAAAAGGCATCAGAGCCGTAGACCGCCCAAATGCGGCCCTGGGAATCCGTAGCCATTGGACAGGGAACATCACCGGATTTGTTTCTGACGGTTCGGGTTGGCAGCGGAAAATACGCCGTCTTGTTGGTTTTACCGTCCAGCCGGTACATCGTCAACGTACCCACGTTAAACCAGAATCGGCCCGTGGCATCGAAAGTCGAGCGAAAATTGTAGCTGCTTAAGCCACTCAGGGTGGCTTGGGCTGACCGGGAAACCGGCGGCAAATCCAGTGACAGTGAATCGTTGGCGAGCAGATCCTGATAAAAGCCCCGATGATACCGGCGCTTCCGGAAGGGGTTGGGTTGCAAGTCGTAGGTGCGGATACCAGCCCCGGCGGTGCCGACCCATAAGACATTGGTTCGATCGATGAGTAAACTACTGCACCCTTCGTTATGCTGATTCCAGCGGGTAGCAATCTGGACGCCCTCCTGTTCGGTGAACCGAAACAGAATATTATTCTGGTCGAAATAGACGGTACCCGTTCGGTCGATAGCCACTTTATGACCTAACCATTCGTCACCCTGGGCTGGCAGCCGATAGGAGCGCAACTGTCCCGTTCCGGGTTTTAACAGGGTTAGGTAGTGCTGAGAGAACAGGATGAGTTCTCCGGTCGGCCGGAGGCATACGCGGGTTAAAAAGTCTTCCGGCAGCGACTGCGGATTGCCCGGCTGGTGTCGCAGGTGCTTAAACCGGAGGGTGGCTTCCTCAAATTGATCAAGTCCCTTCGTCGTGGCCAGCCAGATTCTCCCATCTGCCCCTTCCGCTACATTGTACACGCTATCGGCGCTGATGGACGCGACTTGCTGAGGTTGGTGACGAAACCAGGTGCCCTGTTTTTTATTGATATCCCAACAAACAACACCGTAACCAATAACCGTCAGCCACAGTCGATCCTGTCGGTCGATGTACAAACCATAATACGTAGTGCCGGGTTTTACCAGTCGGCGAAAAGCATCCAGCCGGGAAAAGTTGGTGAACGTTTCGGTCCGTGGATCGAACACATCAATTTCTCCCCGCTCGGAAGCGATCCAGATACGTCCGTGCTTGTCCAGTTCAATTTGGTTCAGTCCGGCAAAGGAAAGAGAAGGGCGCCCATCGGGGTCGGGCTGGAAGACTTTGAATCGGTATCCATCGTATCGACAGAGACCGTCACGGGTAGCCGCCCAGATGAAGCCTTGTTTATCCTGAAGGATAGCGGGTACAAAGGCCTGCGGTAGTCCCTGCCGGTCGGTAATGAGTTCAGGTTGAGGAAAATGAACCGGCTGCGCCCTTAGGCAGCCAGTTGAGGCCAGCAGGCTCATCAAACAGACCAGAACGCGTATGATAGACGGTATGTACGTATTCATACCAGAATGAGGTGCTCAGTCCACTTCGTTTACGGGGAAGTGTTGTTTACAGGCATCGCCCGTTTATTGACTGATTGATTAAGAAAAGTTCACGGCAAAGCTAACCTCTTTCTATTAAAATCGACCTTTCGACCTCAAATGAGTTCGATCTACCAATACGATTTAGTCCCACGGTTCTGACTCATCACCCTGACGCTGATTATCATTTTTTATAAAATAACTCGCCAATACGCTGAAGATCAAACGCAGCACCATCCTGTGAATTCGCCAAAAAGGCGATAACCAGGTTATCGTCCGGATAAATCAGTAAGTGCGAACTGCTGCTGAACGAATCGCCTTCATTTGAGTTGGCAATCCCAATATTGGCGTAGGGGATCGGTGCTTTTGTGCTTCTGTTTATAATTTTTCCTTCGATCAGGAGTTGCCCAAAACGGGTAGAAGACAGCAGCAAAAGACAAAAAAAGAGATTCTTTTTCATGCACACGAGTCTCTACGGGGTATCATGGCACCATAAGCGGTTCTTTATAACGCCACCTCGTCTAATTTCATGGTTTTCGGCCACAAAAACAACCCGCCGGAATGACGCCCCGGCACCCTGATCGCTTGCCTAACTTCTCCGCTCTGCGTACTTTGCACCTCGTTTTGTATCTGAACCTTGCGTACCCCATGTATCTCCTTGGATTTGATGTCGGCAGTTCGTCCGTAAAAGCCTGTTTGCTCGAAGTTGAAACCGGTGCGGTGGTGGCCTCCGCTTTTTTCCCCGAATCGGAAATGCCCATTGACGCACCCCTGCCGGGCTATGCCGAACAAAATCCCGATGCGTGGTGGAAAAATGCCTGTCTGGCTTCCAAAACCGTGTTGTCGAAAACCGGCGTGAAACCGGAAGACGTCAAAGCCATCGGCATTTCGTACCAGATGCACGGTCTGGTGATCGTCGACAAGGACCTGAACGTGCTGCGTCCGTCGATCATCTGGTGCGACAGCCGGGCGGTTTCCTACGGTGAAAAAGCCTTCGAAACCGTGGGTCGCACGAAAAGTCTGCAACACCTGCTCAATTCACCGGGCAACTTTACGGCCGCTAAACTGGCGTGGGTGAAGGAAAATGAACCGGCGATTTATAACAAAATTCATAAATTCATGCTGCCCGGCGATTACTTAGCCGCCCGCATGACCGGCGAAATCGTTACCACGCCCTCCGGCTTGTCGGAAGGCATTCTCTGGGATTTTCAGAACGAACAACCGGCAGATTTTCTGCTGGATTATTTCGGATTCGACCCCTCGCTCATTGCCAACATCAAGCCGACGTTTTCCGTCCAGGGCGAACTGACGTCGAAAGCCGCCAGCGATCTGGGCCTGGCCATCGGAACGCCCGTAACCTACCGCGCGGGCGACCAGCCCAACAATGCGTTTTCGCTCAACGTACTGGAACCCAACGAAATTGCCGCCACCGCCGGAACCTCGGGCGTTGTCTACGGCGTCAGCGATCAGGCCAAATACGACCCACAATCCCGCGTCAACACCTTCCTGCACGTTAGCCACACACCAGAAGCCCCGCGCTACGGCGTTCTGCTCTGCATCAACGGAACCGGTATTCTGAATAGCTGGCTGCGAAATCATTTGCTGCGCGGCACGGTCGGTTACGCCGAAATGAACGATTTGGCCGCCCACGCACCCGTCGGTTCCGACGGTTTGCTGTGTCTGCCTTTTGGCAACGGGGCCGAACGCGTGCTGGAAAACCGCGATTTAGGCGCTTCATTCCACGGTTTGCAACTGACGCGCCACAGCCTTCCCCACTGGATTCGGGCTGCGCAGGAAGGCATCGTTTTTTCGTTTTATTACGGCATTCAGGTCATGGAGCAAGTGGGTGTTGGTCTGAAAACCATTCGCGCCGGAGAAGCCAATATGTTCCTCAGTCCGCTTTTCCGCGATACGCTCGCCAATCTGACCGGTGCCGAAATTCAGCTTTTCAATACCGACGGCGCACAGGGAGCCGCCCGAGGGGCCGGATTGGGACTCGGTATTTACAAAAACCGCCAGGAAGCCTTCACCGGTTTGAAAATAGTCCGAACCATCGAGCCCGACATGCGGGCGCAGGAAGCCTACCGCGATGCTTACGAAAAATGGCGGAACGTGCTGGTGGGCTGATCATAATTTGAATCTACGCTCAGAAAACCACATTCGGCTCCCGAACCACCAGCTCGGGCTCCAGGATTATGTTCTGCAAATCCGTCGGGGCAATCTTCCCGTTGATCACCTTCAGCAGAATTTCAGCCGCCATAAACCCAATCTGGTAAGGATGTTGTTCGACCGACGCCAGGGGCGGATGTTCCAGGTACATATTAAGCGGCAGATTGGCAAAACTGACAAATGAAATATCCTGATTGACGACCAGGCCGTAGCTCCGGCACACCTGCATGGCGTCCAGCGCCACGTAATCGTTGAACGTCAAGACCGCATCCGGCCGGGTGGGCGATGACAAAAGCTGATTCATTTTCAGGACGGTTTCCGGCGTCGTCAGGTCACTGCGCTTGATCAGGGCATTTTCGACAGGCAGCCCTTCCTCCACCAACGCGGTGATGTACCCCCGATAGCGCTCCTCACTGGCTACCAGGGTGTGGGGGCCGTTCAGCAGCGCAATGCGTCGATGACCGCGCCGGGCCAGCCATTTGGTGGCTTCATACGCGCCTTTCTCCATATTACACTCGACCCGATGGGCCGCAATGTGGGGCGGAATGCGGTCGAACAACACCAGCGGAATCTGGCGATCCAGTAATTCCTGAATGTGGTGGGTCTGCTGCGTTTCTTTGGCAACCGACAGCAACACGCCATCGACCCGATTAGAAGCTAACACCGTTAGAATCTGCTTCTCGCGGTCGAACCGGTCGTGCGATTGGTAAAGCGCCACCGTCACCTGGTGTTCAAACGCCAGTTCTTCCACGCCATTGATCACTTCCGAGAAAAAATTCTCCCGAATTTCCGGCAACACCATCCCGATCACGCCCGTTCGGCCCCGTTGGAGATTGCGGGCCGTCGTGCTGGGCAGGTATTTCAACTGATCGGCGAGGGCATGAACGGCGTCGCGGGTGTGCGCGCTGATGCGGGGGTGGTTTTGCAAAGCCCTGGACACAGTGGATGGCGACACATGCAATTGCCGGGCAATTTCCTTAATCGTAATAACATCCTTCATCGCGCGTCCTGTTCAGCCTTACAATTTACTCTTATTCCTAAAAAACGCAAAATTTCCTTCGGTTTTGCACAAACGTTTGCACAGGTCTGAACAAACGTTTGCGCAGGCCAAAACCGTCAGAATCAACGCCCTGAAGCACCGGTTTCGATTGATCGGTTGTCGGTTTTTCTCCAATTTCAGCATGGAATTGAACCCAAACCGTCAACATAAAGCATATTCCAACTCAGCTAACTCCCCCCTATGCCTGTTTCTTCCCGCCGAAATTTTCTGCGTACGGCCGCCCTCAGCACCGCTGCTGCGCCCTTTATTCCTTCGCTGTTTGAACCGGCCGCGGCCGCTTCGAAACCGTCGGCTTTGTCAAAGGTTCGTCTCGCTTTTATCGGGGTCGGTTCGCGGGGTCGCAGCCACGTCCACCAGGCCCTGTTTCGCGATGATGTGGTGATTACGGCCATCTGCGATCCGGACCCGGAAGCCATCAGCCGCACCAACGCCATGATCGAAAAAAGCGGCAAGAAAGTGCCGGTTGCTTTCACGAAAGGCGGTGAGGATTTTGTGAACATGCTCAAGCGCGACGACATCGACGGTGTCGTAATTGCCACTCCCTGGGAATGGCACGTTCCGATGGCCGTTGCCACCATGAAAGCCGGAAAATATGCCGGGGTTGAAGTATCGGCAACGGTAACGCTCAAGGAATCCTGGGATCTGGTCAATACGTTCGAAAAAACCGGGTCGCATTGCATGATTCTGGAAAACGTCTGCTACCGGCGCGATGTGCTGGCGGTTTTGAACATGATCCGTCAGGGCATGTTCGGCGAAATGCTGTACGCCCACTGCGGGTACCAGCACGACCTGCGAAACGTCAAGTTTAATGGCGGCATGGGCAAAGAAGGGGTCGAATTTGGAGACAAAGGCTATTCCGAAGCCCGCTGGCGGACCCAGCACTCTGTTGATCGCAACGGCGACTTGTACCCAACACACGGTTTGGGGCCGGTTGCCCACTGGCTGGACATCAACCGGGGCAACCGGTTTTTGTCCCTGACCTCAACCGCCACCAAAGCCCGCAGCCTGCACAAATATGTGGTCGATAAAGGTGGCCCCGATCATCCCAACGCCAAAGTCAATTTCAAGCTGGGCGATGTAGTTACCACCGTGGTCAATTGCGCGAATGGTGAAAACATCATCATCATGCACGACACGAACTCACCCCGGCCTTATTCGCTCGGCTTCCGGGCGCAGGGAACGCAGGGCATCTGGATGGACGACGGCAAAACGATTTACCTGGAAGGAACCAGCCCGAAACCGCACCAGTGGGAACCGTTCGCGGCCTATCAGGATAAATACGACCACCCGCTCTGGAAACAACACGGCAAAACGGCCCAGAGTGGCGGCCACGGCGGTATCGACTTTTTCGTGATGCGCGCCTTCATCGAATCCATCAAAGCCCAAACCGCCCCACCGATCGACGTCTATGATGCCGCCGTCTGGAGTGCCATCAGTCCTTTATCCGAACAATCCATTGCGCAGGGCAGCAAACCCATCGAAATCCCGGATTTCACGCGGGGAAAATGGAAGACGAACCGCCCCATTTTCGGTCTGAACGAAATTTATTGATCTGATTTGCTCAACTACCCTACCTGGTCATGCTTACCGGGTCAGAACCGTCTGGTTTTGACCCGGTAAGCATGACCAGGCTACCCTCCCCTTGCCTTTACCGAATGCCCTAAGCCCTTTGCCTTCTGCTTCTTAATACTCCACTTTATCAATCTTCCAACCCATGAAACAGCTTTCCGTAAGTTTACTCCTGTGGCTATCCATAACCGTTTGCGGTTATGCGCAGTCAAGCCTGCGGGGCACCATCCGCGACGATGCCGGGCAACCGCTGCCCGGCGCGACCATCATCGTTCGCGGCACCACGCAGGGCACCACCACCGACGACAAAGGCGCCTTTACCGTCCGCACGACGCCAGCCGACGTGCTGGAAATCAGTTCGATTGGCTATCAGGGAACCGCCGTAACGGTCGGAAACCGCACGACAGTCGAGATTACTCTCAAAAAAGCCGACACCATGCTCGACGAGGTGGTCGTGATGGGCTATACCACCACCAACCAGCGCAACCTGACGGGTTCGGCGCAGGTGGTGACCGCCAAAGAGTTGAAAGATGTAACGGCCAACAGCGTCGGTCAGATGTTACAGGGCAAAGCCGCCGGGGTTTTTGTCGGCAACAGTTCCGGCGACCCCCGCAGCACACCCAAAGTGCTCGTTCGGGGTGTTGGAACGCTCACGGCCAGTTCCAATCCGCTTTATGTGGTTGATGGTGTGATTGGCGGTATTCCCAACCCCAGCGACATTGAATCGATCACCGTGTTGAAAGATGCCTCGGCAACGGCCTTGTACGGCGCACGGGCTTCCAACGGCGTTATCGTGATCACCACCCGACGGGGTGCTTCCGGCAAAACCCGCCTGACCGCCCGGTTGAACCAGGGCGTCGGCACGCTGAGCCTGGGTAATTTCGGATTGCTGGACGGTCCGCAACTGTATGATTTGCAGAAACGGGTGTTTCAGCGCGACCGGCCAACGGGTGTTCTCAATGATTATTTGCCCACACCCGAAGCCAACGCCAATACCAACTGGTTCGATCAGGCTTTCCGGACGGCCAGCAACACGCTCGCGGAACTGAGTGCGTCGGGCGGCAGTGACAAAACCAAGTTCTTCATGAGTGGAAACTACTACAAGGAACAGGGCATTTTGCAGGGAACCGGCCTCGACCGGTTTGGCGCACGGCTGAACTTCAGCCACAACATCAGCGACAAATTCCGGGTGAACGTCAACGGAGCCGGGTTATCGACGCGTGGGTACGACAACAGCAACGGCGGTCTTTACGCGGCTTATACCTATTTGCCGTACGACGATCCGTACTACAACGGCCAACCCTACAACCCCGTAACGGGCGCGAAAAAATGGTATGGCCGCGATAACGCCAACTTCATTTACAATCGCCAGTTTAATACGTTCAAGGAAAACACGCTGTCGGGCGACTTGTTGTTCAAAGCCGAATACGACGTATTGCCCTGGCTGACGCTGACGACCACCAACCGCGCCCAAACCAGCTATTACGGCAGCCAGAGCAGTCAGGACATGCGCGGCCCCAGCGCGCTGGATGTGCAGGGACGGCTGTCCAGAACCAACACCCGTGACTATACTTTGCTGACTTCGAACCTGTTGCGCTTCCGGCATAGTTTCAACGGCGGGCATACACTGGACGGTTTGGCGGGTTACGAATACCAGACCTACTACTACGAGTCGCTGGCGGCAACCGGAAAAGGCATTTTCTCCGGCCTGAGCATTCTGGATGCAACCTCGCAACCCGAAACCATCGGCGGAACCAAAACCGACAATGCGTTCTCCTCGTATCTGTTTCAGGCCAACTACGGCTACCAGGATAAATACCTCGTTACAACCTCGTTCCGCCGGGACGGTTCGTCCAAGTTCGGTCGGGATAAAAAATACGGCAACTTCTACGCGGTTGGCCTGACCTGGAATGCCTCCAACGAAGCCTTTCTGCGCAGCAATCCGTTGCTGACCAACCTCAAATTCCGGCTCAGCTACGGAACCACCGGCAACGCCGACGGCATCAACGATTATGCGTCGCAGGGTTTATACAACCTGACGGGCCAGTACGCCGGAATTCCGTCGGCCTATCCGACCCGCATCGAAAACCCGAACCTGTCGTGGGAAGTGTCGAACAATACCAACTTCGGGATTGACGCCAGTTTGTGGAACCGCCTTTCGCTCACCGTTGATCTCTACAACCGCCTGACCAACAACCTTTTGTTCAACCGCCCGCTCCAGGCCACCAGCGGTTACACGTTCATTACGGAAAACGTGGGCGCTGTTCGCAACAAAGGTCTTGAAGTGGTGCTATCGGCCGACATTTTGCAGAAAACCGCCCTGAAATGGCGGATGGACATCAATGCCGGGATGAACCGAAACGAGGTGACGGCTCTTTATGGCGACCGCGTGCTAGTCGCCAACGGCCAGCGTCCTTATGCGCTCAATCAGCCGCTTAATAGCTGGTATATGCGCCGGTGGATGGGCGTCGATCCGCAAACCGGTGGGCCACTCTGGGAAAAAGTAGGTACCGACGGTACCAGCACCACGACCAATAACTACAACGACGCGACCATCCAGTTTATCGGCAACAACGCGAACCCCAAACTGTTCGGCGGTTTTCGGCAGGTGCTGAGCTGGAAAGGGTTGGAACTGAACGCTTTCTTTACCTACAGCACCGGTTCTATCCTCTACAACGGCGACCGGAACCTGTTCGACAACGACGGTGCCTACGACCGCTACAACCTCATGGCCTTGCAGGATGGCTGGAGCCGCTGGGAACAACCCGGCGACATTGCCACGCATCCGAAGTACGTTATCGGTGGCAACAACAACGCCCAACGCCCGTCGTCACGGTTTCTGGAAAACGGCAATTACCTCCGTCTGCGGAACATCAGCCTGACCTACGATTTGCCAACGGCGTTGGTCAGCAAAGCCAAACTGGACGGCGTTCGGTTGTCGGTTTCGGCGGATAATGTGTTCACGATCACGAAGTTTTCGGGTATTGACCCGGACGTAACCGAGACGGGCGAAGTGGGTACGAAATACCCGTTCAGCCGGAAATTGGTTTTTGGTCTCCAGTTTAACTTTTAATCATCAACACCCATGAACTTCTCTCTTTCGCGCTTTTTGTTGCTGGGCTGTGTGGTGGTAACCACCTCCTGTGAAATTGATACAACCCCGTACAACGGTTTATCTGAGTCGGCCATTCTGCAAGGGGCGCAGGGCCTGCGGGCGGCTACCGACGGAAATTACACCTTCCTGAAAGAATCCGACTACACCCGTAACCTGTTCATTATGAACGAATATCCGGGTGATAACCTGACCCTCAGCGGCACCACTACCGATGCGCTTTTTCTGACGTATACCTACCGGCACACCTCCGATCAGGCCAACGCGCTCCAGATTTACCGCAAAGCCTATCAGGTTATTGTCGGCGCCAACAAAGTGATTGCGGCCGTTCAGGAAGGAACATCGAAAGAAATGGATCAGATTCTGGGCGAGAACATCTTTCTGCGCGCCATGGTCCATTTCGAGCTGGTCCGGCTTTTCGGACGGCCGTATGCCCAAAGTCCGGAAACGAATCTGGGCGTGATCATCAAAACCGACACGAAAGCAGACGACAATGCCGCCCGGGCGACGGTGAAAGAGGTCTATGCGTTTGTCGTCAGCGAGTTGCAGAAAGCCGCCAAACTGATGACGGTGACGCGCACCAGCAGTTATGCCACGGCTGCGGCCGCCAACGCGCTGCTTTCGCGGGTGTATCTGTACATGAACGACAACGCCAACGCCATCCAATACGCCGATCTGGTGATTGCAGAAAACCGCTTTACGCTGGCGACACCGACGCAGGTTCCCGATTTTTACACGGTGGAAAACGAGCAGAACAAGGAAGTTATTCTGGCGATCAAACACACGCTGAAAGACGACCGTGCCTGGAGTTCACTGGGTTCGATGCTCTACACCTCACCGGGTGGCGTCGGCTGGGGCGAGGTTTACGCGTCGCAGGACTATCAGGATCTGGTGAATAAAAATGCGAACGACAAACGGCGGACGTTTCTGGTTCGGAAACTGACCGCGCAGGGAGCGCAGGAAAAGCGGAACGGCATCGACAAAGTATACGTCACGAAGTTTTCCAACCAGGGCGGTATTGCGACGCTCAGCTCACCGATTTTGCTGCGGCTTTCGGAAGTATACCTGAACCGGGCCGAAGCCTACGCCAAAACCGGGGCCACGGACAAAGCCATCGCGGATGTCAATTTGATTCGGCAACGGGCGGGGCTGACCGGCACCGAACTGTATTCAGCAACCGATCTGAAAGGATTGCCGACGGTTTTGGACGTCGTGTTGCAGGAACGTCGGCTCGAACTGGCGTTTGAGGGCCACCGGGCGTATGACCTCTACCGCAATGGCCGCAGCCTGGTTCGGAATTATCCCGGTTATCACAACACTACAACCGGCCAGCAAACCGTTCCGGCGACCGACAAACAAGTGGTTCACCTGATTCCGGAAGCAGAAATTATCTTAAATTCCAACCTGAAACAGAACCCCTTGTAGTGACTTTCGAATGACTATCCTGAATCCGATCCTTTTTTTAGTGAGTACCTGGTTATTCGCGCTGACCGGCGATTCGCACGATGCGAATCGCTTGTCGGTGCCCCTCGGCGGCAACGCCTGGGTAACGAAACCGTCTCATTCTCCCGAAAAAATCACCAACGACGGCCTGACCGGCTGGAGCCATCCGGAAAGTGTCGTTTCCACCTACATCCGGTTCGACCGCGCCGGAACGCTGAAACTGTCGGCCATGATGAACGTTCCGGAAGGCCAAAGCAGGATCCGGGTGAGTGTATTGGGGAAATCCGTCGAATTTTCGGCCAGCGGCAACGCGGACAAGGACTATTACGTCGGCGAATGGGCCGTTCAAAAACCGGGCTACGTCAAGATTGACCTACAGGGAGTGACCAAATCCGGCCCGGCGTTCGGGCTGCTTCGTGAACTCGGTATCAGTGGAGATTTAGTCGATGACAAGACGGTTTTTGTCCGCAACAACCAGGGCAATTATTTCCATTGGGGTCGGCGCGGGCCGTCGGTTCACCTGAAATATGCCGCACCGGAGCATTCTGATTCGGAGTGGTTTTACAACGAAATTACGGTTCCTGAAGGCAGCGACGTGCTGGGTTCCTACTTCATGGCGAACGGTTTTGCGGAGGGCTATTTTGGGATGCAGGTCAATTCGCCGACCGAACGGCGGGTGCTGTTCTCGGTCTGGAGTCCGTTCAAAACCGACAATCCGAAAGACATTCCGGACGATCAGAAAATCCTGCTGGAGAAAAAAGGTGAGGGTGTAACGACCAATGATTTCGGCAACGAAGGGTCCGGTGGCCAGAGTTACCTGCGCTACAACTGGAAAGCGGGCCGGACCTACCGGTTTTTGCTCCGGGGCCGACCAACGGAAAACGGGTACACCACCTATACGGCCTATTTCTCCGATGCTGAGGACAAAGACTGGCAGTTGATCGCCAGTTTCAAACGCCCGAAGACGACGACGTACCTCAAATCGCCCCACTCTTTTCTGGAGAATTTCATGCCGAATACGGGTAATACGTCGCGGCAGGTGGCTTTTGGAAACCAGTGGGTTCGGAGCAAAGAAGGCGTCTGGCAGGAATTGGTAAGCGCCAAATTTACCGGCGACGCCACCGCCCGGGCCGGTTTTCGGCAGGATTATGCGGGCGGTTTATCGCAAAAAAATCAATTCTTTCTCAGGAATTGCGGTTTTTTCGACGAAAATGTCCCGCTTAATACCGACTTTATGCGGAAACCGCTCAAAAAAGCACCACCCATTGATTTTTCCCGATTACCCTAATTTGTGATTGTTTGATTATGTCCTTTCCGCTGTCTATATCCACGCCGGGCCGCATCTGTTTATTCGGAGAACACCAGGATTATCTGGGTCTGCCCGTTATTGCCGCTGCCATTTCCCAACGCATCCGGATTACCGCCGAACCCATCACCAAGTCGGAGGTTCGGCTGTTTCTGCCCGACATCGACGCCGAAGAACGGTTTTCGTTGGCAACCCTTCCGCTGACGTACCGGCAAGACCGGGATTATTTTCGTAGCGCGGTCAACATTCTGTTGCGGGAAGGTTTCCGGTTTTCGACCGGAATTCAGGGAGAAATCCGGGGGGAGATTCCCATCAATGCGGGCACATCCAGTTCTTCGGCCCTGCTGATCACCTGGTTAGCGATTCTCACCCAATTTGCCGACAACCCGAAAACGCTGTCGCCCGAAAAGCTGGCGGAACTCGCTTATGCCGCCGAAGTGCTGGAATTTGGCGAACCCGGTGGCATGATGGACCACTACGCCACGGCGGTTGGCGGGGTGATTTACCTGGAATCCGTTCCGAAAATCCATCTGGAATCGTTTCAGCCCCAACTCTGTGCGTTTGTGCTGGGCGATTCGCGCCAGCCGAAAGACACCATAGGCGTGCTGAAACACGTCAAATTCGGGATGCTTCGGGCGATGGAAAAAATAAAACAGTATGACCCGGCCTTTTTGCTCACGACTTACCCGCTGGAAACTGCCGATGAATACCGGTCGATCCTGACGCCCGACGAAATGGCGTTGCTGAAAGGAAATCTCTCCGACCGCGACGTCTTGCGGGAAGCCCTGGCGATGCTCCAAAGCGGAACCGTCGATCACCAGCGGCTGGGTGCTTTGCTCACCATTCACCAGAACAGTCTGCGGGATGCCAAGCGCGTTTCGACCCAGAAAATCGACCGGATGATCGACGAAGCCCTCAAAGCGGGTGCCTACGGCGGAAAAATCAACGGTTCGGGGGGCGGTGGCTGCATGTTTGCCTATGCACCCGAAAAACCGGAAGCCGTGGCCGAAGCCATCGAGCGGGCGGGCGGCAAGGCGTACATCATCCGGGTCGATCAGGGGGTTTCGGTTCTGCCGCAACCACTGCCGGTTGAAGATTAAGCCTGACACATTGAGCGTTGTTCCGATGCCGTTAGGCATCTGATGTTTGTAGGAACCGCTACAATTGCTTCCAGCCGCCTGCCGTAGGTAGGCAACGGTTGCCTACCTACGGCAGGCGGCCCCTAATCTGGCTATTAATAGCTATAAACATTCTGTCTCTACGAGACGATCCACAATGTATAATTATTTAACCCATCAATACCCTATAAAAAATATAGATTTAGTTTGGAATACAAAAAACCGTGTTTTACTTTTGTATCGTTATCTCAATGACTACTTCTGGTAACTAGTAGTTGCCGGTGCGCCGGTTCGAGATTTATACAGAAAGGGGGAGAGACAGGCTCGATGAACCCTTAGCAACTTTCCGAACGATCCGTGGAATCAGTGCTAACCTGCCTAAAAAAATTAGGAACTATAAATTAACAACCATCATGAAAAATCAACCAACGAAGCATCGTTGTGACCCCGATCAGGACTGGCATCTCTGTCCGATCCGGTAAGTCACACACCACACAAATGAATAGCCAACGACTCTAATCGTTGGCTATTCGCATTTTTAGCCTTATTTTATTCAATAGGCCAGTAAACGGCCACAGGCAATGGTACCCAACCATAACAGGATGGAACCCAAGGCGGCCGCTTTGGCCGCTACCGGCGTTTGACCAGCCTGCCAGCCCGTTGGGGATCGAAAGGTCATTCGGTGGAAAACCGCCACGTTGATACCAGCGACCAGTAACAGCGCCATTTTCAACCAGAAGGTCGGGTCTTTTCCCAGCGCTTCGGCATTGGTGCTGAACAGCAGTAAACCAGACGGAATCACCAGAATCAGCCCCCTCCGCGACCAGGGCAGTACGTGCGTGGCCAGATCGGCAACCGGTATTTTTTTTGAAAAGCCCAACAGCCGGAAATCAAACAGAAAGGCTCCGCCGACCACCAGGACAATCCCAATGATGTGCACAATTTCCAGCGCCGGATATAGCCAAAGTGACTGACGGATAGCAACGGCCAGCACACTGTTTTCAATGCCTTGCAGCCACTCGACGGGAATGCCCAGCCTCATTTACGCAGTTCGTATTTCTGCCCGTCGATGAAGATCCGCTCCGCCCGCATTTCGTTTTTGACGGTTTTGTGCGGATAACCCACCACCCGCAGCGAACCGCCTTTTTTCAGCATGGCCGCACTAACGCCCCGTTCATTCATCCGGCTCGTAGGGGCCAGATAGACCAGCCACGTTTTGTCCTTGTCTTTCACTTTGGCCGTGGCATGTGGATTTTCATACTTCGATTCCTCGATGGTGCCGGTATAATCCAGCACTTTGGTCTGGTCATAATCACCCCAGCCGTGGTGGAGGGGCGCAAAGGCGGTTCCCAGAAACAGGAGCAGCGCAAACGAGCAATTTTTCAGTAAGGTCATGGGAGTTTGGAGTTATGTTGGAATATAGATGAAAGAGTAAAGAGAAGTGAGACAGCAGGGCAAAACGCGCGTTTGTTGCGTCTTTACTCTCTTGTCTCACCTCTTACTTCTAAGTTAATCGGCAAATCCCGAATCCGCTTGCCGCAGGCGCGATAAATGGCGTTGGTCAGGGCGGCCGCCGTGGGGCCCTGGGCGGCTTCGCCCGCACCCAGCGGTTTTTCGGTTGGTCGATCAATGATTACGACTTCGACTTCCGGGATGTCACTAAACCGGAAGATCGGATACGAACGCCAGTCGCGGCTGCTGACGTGCTCACGTCCAAAGGTAACCTGCTCTTTCAGCGTCCAACTGGCCGACTGAATCATGCCGCCTTCGGTCTGGTTTTTCAGGCCGTCGGGGTTGATCACTTCACCGGCGTCGATCACCGACCACATTTTCCGAACCTGAACGGTACAGGTTTTTGTATCAACGAAAACCCGGGCGGCAACGGCGCAGTAGGTCGCCACATTTTTATAACGGGAAAACGCAAATCCGATTCCCTCATTGGCGGCCATTTTTTCGGAGCGCGTCAATTCCTGAAGTTTTTTGACAACGGCCATTGCCCGTTCGTCGTCCAGATGCGCCAGGCGGAATTCCAGCGGATCTTTCCCGGCTTTTTCGGCCAGTTCGTCCATAAACGACTCAATCGCGAACACATTGGCGTAGGCCCCCAGACTGCGCAAGGCCGAAACCCGCAGCGGTCCTTCAAAAAAATGGGCGTCGACTTTTAGGTTCGGAATGGTGTAATACGGCTCCGAATTGCGATAACCGCCCCCACTATACCCGCCCGAAGGCGCAGAAAACGGTTTTTCAATCGACCGGGCTACCAGCAGATTCCCCGGCTCACCGCCCGGTCGGGTGCTGTGGGAGTCGGTCCAGAGGTCATATCGCCAGTGGGTTATTTTTCCGGAGCGATCCAGCCGGGCTTCGGCTTCCATTCTCATGGCGCTGCCATACGGTTCCCAGCCGTGTTCGTCGTCGCGCGACCATTGCAGCCGAACGTGTTTACCCGGATACGCCATCGCCAGCAAAGCCGCATCAGCCGCGACATCGTCCGCGCCGTTGTGACCGTAGCAACCCGAACCGGGAACGCCCACGACATGAATCGCGTCCGTTTCCAGCCCCAACATCTCTTTAAGTGCCTCCCGAAGCGGATAAACGCCCTGACTGTGCGTCCAGATGTGCAGCTTGTTTTCCTGATAGAGCGCCACCGCGCAGGACGGGCCTATCGAACCGTGCATGTGATACGGTTTGAAATAACTCGCTTTCAACAAACTTCCCTCCTGCTGTTGTATCGTTTTGAGATCACCGGATTCTTTTACCGTTCGGGTTTTAGCCGGTATTTTTTTGATGTACTCGGCTAGCTTTTTTTCGTCCGGCAACGGTTTGGCGGTTTCCCAGCGAGCCTGTTCGCGGGCAAACAACTGGGACTGAACCGCTTCGTATTCTTCGGTTGCCAGAATGCCCAAAAAATTGCCGTTGATGACGGTTTTCAAGACACCCGGTACGGTTTTCTTCAAAGCGGCTACATCAAAAGAGCGAAGTTTGGCACCCTGCGCCAGTGGTCGGACCACCCGCGCGTGCACCATGCCCGG
Source organism: Larkinella punicea (assembly GCF_003334855.1). Lineage (GTDB taxonomy): Bacteria > Bacteroidota > Bacteroidia > Cytophagales > Spirosomataceae > Larkinella > Larkinella punicea. The sequence goes on along the minus strand of NZ_QOWE01000023.1, from coordinate 37,319 downwards.
AAACCGCAAATCCTGGACATAAACCGGCTCTCCACGCGCCATTCGCTCAATATCGGTTCGGGGAATGGGTTTGCCCACCCAGCGGTAGTCGGATTTGGGTTTGAGCGCAACCGGCAACCGAACGTCGTCTTCCAGTTGCTTTCCATTCAGCAATTGGGCAAACGTGAACTGCTCTGCGCCGGTTTTCTGCTGCACCTTCCCGTTGGCTACGTTGAGCTGATCGGCCGGTTTATCCCACCGGTTGGCGGCCAGTTCCAGTAGTTTTTGTCGGGCGGCTGCGGCTGCGTACCGCACGGCCATCGCGCTGTTTTCAATCGAACCGCTCCCGGCAGTGTAGCCTTCGTGGGGTGTACGCCCGGTTTCGGCCAGATGAACCTCGACCTTGTTCAAATCCATGTCCAGTTCCTCGGCGGCCACCTGCGCAATGGCGGTGCGAATGCCCTGTCCCAGTTCCAGTTTGCCGGTAAAAATCCGAATCCGGCCGTCGTCCAGCACCTCCAGCCAGGCGTTGATCTGGGGCTGTTGTCGCAGGCTCCCCGGCAGAGAATCCTGCCAGGGTGGTTTTTCAGAAGCCGACAACGGCTGACAGGAAAACGAAAACCCGATGGTCAGGCAACCGGCGGTTTTCAGGAAATTTCGTCGGGATTGGGTGATCGAGTCCGCAGTTTCTTTCATTCCGGGAGAATTTAAACGTTACGGATTGGCTTCTTTGGCCGCTTGCCGAATGGCCCGGATGATCCGCGACTGCGTTCCACACCGGCACAAAACCCGCTCCATGCCCTGGCGAATGGCGATATCATCGGGCTGTTTATTTTCAGCCAGCAACGCCGTTGCCGAGATCACCATGCCATTGAGGCAATAGCCACACTGCGCGGCTTGCTGCTCCACAAATGCCCGTTGTACCGGACTTAAGGATCCGTTCGGTTGGGTAAGTCCTTCTAAAGTGACGATGGATTGTTTCTTTATTGTTCCGACCGGTAATAGGCAACTGGGCGTCGCTTTTCCGTCGAGTAGCACCATACAGGCACCACACTGTTCCAGACCGCAGCCGTATTTGGGGCCGTTCAACTGGAGATTATTCCGCAATACGTACAACAGGGGCGTATTTGGATCGACCTCCACCGGATACGGTTTTCGGTTTACCTCAATAACCAGCCGGGCTTTCATCGTCTTGCTTTTGATTCACAGGTAAATAAAGGAACAACCCGTAAAAAAGCAATTTGTTGACAAGAAGTACCCGCAGTTGGTCGGCGGTAGAGACGCCTATCCTTTTTCCTGCACCAGAAAATCCTTGAGGCAGCCGCGAATGGCAACAATCAGGTCATATTCAGTCGATTCCAGAACGAATTTTTCAGGAAGTTTGCAGAATTGCATAAAAGCCGTCAGCCGCTCTTCTTTCAGCTCCGTGATGCGCGAAATCCAGATGGGATCCATGCGCGACTGGTAGCGTTTCTTGTTTTGCTCGGCTTGGGTGAATTGCTGTAATTTCCGCTCGTTTTTGGCTTCTTTGCTGAACTTGCCGTACAGCGCAGAAACCGGTCCTTTCAGCGTCATTTTGGGGGCCAGAGTCGCGTAGTCGTAGCCCATTCGACCGATATTCCCCATGGAGATGCCGACGAGTTCCGGCGGTGTTTTGATTTCGATGAGCGGTTTTTCGGCAATGTTCAGCTTCATGAATTCCTGCTTGAAACGGCTTTCGGTCCAGCCTTTGATGACGACTTCGTTCAGCATTTTCACATCCTGAACCATCTCAATCACCAATTCCTGCTCCGTGGGCGGAACGGCGAGCTGGACGGTTTTATAACCAATGCAGGAAATCAGCAGGGTGTCGTTGGGGAAAGCCGTGATCCGAAAATGACCGGCTTCGTTGCTGAGGGTGGCCCGACGAAGCGACGTGTTTTGTACGGTGGCCGACACGATCGGTTTCTGGCTGCTCTTATCGACTACCAAACCGTTTCGGATGTCCTGAGCGCTGCCGACCGCTGTCGTTAGTACAGAAAACAGAAAGAAAAGTAGTGCTTTTTTCATACCCCGGGAAAACCTGTGCTATCATCCGACTGCAAGCTAACCGTTTTTAGGATGGGCCGGTCGGATTTTAACATTTTTTAGGTTTCCGGAAATACAGAAATAGAACCAAACCGCCCGGTCAATGTTCTTCTTCGGCCGTCTGAATGAATGCCCTGGCTTTGCGGATGTTGGCGTTCATGAGGTCGGTTTCGATCAGGCCATCCCGAAGCCGGACAATGCGGTGGGCGTATTCGGCAATGTCTTCTTCGTGCGTCACCATAATAACCGTGTTGCCCTTGCTGTGAATTTGATCGAACAGATCCATGATTTCGTACGACGTCTTGCTATCGAGGTTACCCGTCGGCTCATCCGCCAGCAGAATACTGGGATCGTTCACCAGTGCCCGTGCCACGGCCACGCGTTGCCGCTGCCCACCGGAAAGCTCGTTGGGACGGTGGCCCGCCCGGTGTTCCAGCCCGACGTTCTTTAGGGCCTGCATGGCTTTTTCCGTGCGGTCGGCTTTGTTAAAACCGGCGTAAATCAGGGGCAAGGCTACGTTTTCCAGCGAAGTTTGGCGGGGCAGCAGGTTGAAAGTCTGAAACACGAACCCAATTTCCTTGTTCCGAACTTCCGCCAGCGCGTTTTCGCTCATGTTGCTGACATCCAGGCCATTCAGGATATAGGTACCCGAGGTAGGCGTATCCAGGCAGCCAACGATGTTCATGAGCGTCGATTTGCCCGAACCCGACGGCCCCATAAACGCCACGTATTCGCCTTTTTTGATCGTAATGGTCACCGATTTCAACGCTTCGATGACTTCGCTGCCCATCACATACCGTTTTGAGATCTCGTTGGTTTCAATAATATTTTTGCTCATGATCAGTTAGAAGCGTCAACGCCATACGAAAACCGCATGACTACGGTGACTAGGTGGCGGCAATTTTGCGTTTACGCAGAAAATAATTTCGGACAAACAAGCCCGTCAGGATCAGCATTTCGGCGTTTGGCAAATCGGTCACCAACTCAATGGTGCCTTCATCGGCCAGAAACATCCGGGTGCGATCGTAATGAATAATCTCCTGAGCGGTTTTTGACTCCGGCTTGTCGGCGACGAGACTCCATTCGTGCATCATGAAATTTTCACGCTGCCAGGTGTATTTTTCACCGGTTTCCAGGTGAACAACCGCACCGTTGAAGCCTTCAAAATCAATCCGGCCAATGATTTGATCACCAGCCGTTTTGTCATGGATATTGACCGAGTGAACCAGAAACCCCGCAACGTCGAAAAAGATGTGAACGCCGTTCAGGTGCGCATCGACGTCCCGCACCAACAGGTCGCGGTGCATGCCACCAACGACTTCATCACCTTTCATGATCACCACGCTCCGGCTGAACGCTGCTTTAACCCAGTGAAGTTGCTTTTCCATAAAAAGAGGGGAGTAGAAACCACCTCTTAAACTTACTCAATTTATTGAAATGCCTCCCGCTGTTTTTCAATCAACGCTCGTTTCGCCTGATAGCTTACCAGAAATGCCTGATAATCGGCAGGCGACGTAGCCGCCCGCAACCGCGCCAGACTCTCTTCGGCGTAATCGGCCAGGCCTAGATCGAGGCAAAGCAAGGCATAGAGTTTCAGCAAGGCCGGGTTCCGTTCGTTCAGGGGCAGGGCTTCGAGTACGCGATTGTAGGCTTTTTCGGATTGGCCATTGTCTCGCTCAAAACCGGCAGCAGCCGCCACCAGTTCGGCATTGAACGGTGCCCGCCAAAGCGCATCCTCAAACAACCGGCGAGCCTCAGCCGGTTGTTTTTTGGCCTGATAGGCCTGCGCGACCACCAGCTCTTTTTCTGCCTGAAAAGCCGCCACGACCGATTGCCGGGCGTCCGTAATCGTCTGATCATACTGCCCTTTCGCATTCCGCAGCCGCAGATAGGCAATGGTCATCGCGGAGCCGGCATACGCATTCAGTTTCGCTTCCTGCGGGATTTGTTCGTACCAGCTTTGGGCAACCGGTACCTGTTTCAAGCCCAAATACCGGGTGACCAGCGTCGACGCAACAATCGTTTTCAGGTTATCATCCCGCATGGAGCTATACAAGGCCCGTTGCGGCCCAGCCTGATCGATCAGCGGGTCATACAGCAGCACAAAGGCTTTTTCCAGATCGGACGACGGTTGTTTCTGGCCGTATAACACCTCCGCCAGACTCCGCACACCGGGGTCATTCTGCCCGGCAATTTCCCAAAGCGACCGGGCGATGAGCGGATCACCGGATTTGGTCAGCGCCAGGGCCTGATAATACATCGAAAGCGTATCGGCATTTTGCGCCAGGATATCGGCAGCCTTCCGATTCAGGCCCTGTTCCATCATCCAAAGCCCCGAGATGAAGTTATAAAATGCCCCGTTTTGCTGGTTATCGCGGGCCAGTTGCTCGGTAATTTCAAAAGCGATGCGTTTGTTGCCGGTATAATACTGGGCCGCCGATTGGGCAAAGAGCAAATCGTCCGTAAAATCCTGATTCGCCGGATTCTCGCCCGTCCGTCTCAGAACCGTGATCAAAGTCGTGTCGGCACGCCGGTTTTGAACGGCATAATTATACAAACGGGCAAACCGGGATACATTCAGTCCTTCTTCCGTGTGCGGTTCGTTAAGCCAGGCCGGACGCGAAACAGCCACGCTGTCGGCGGTATTCCGGAAAAAAGCCAAAGCGGCCCGGTTGGCTTCGTAGGATTCATAGGTGCCGGGTTTTGACGCATTCGCCAGTGAATCGAGCGACACCAGCCGTGGATTGCGCGCCCAGAACGCCAGCAGATTGGTTTGCGGAACCTCTTCTCGGGCGGTATTGCCGGTCGATGCTGCCAGATAGTAGTAGGCCGAATCGGCCACGCTGGTCCGGGCGTAGAGGTAGCCGAGGTTATTCTGCAATTCGCCGTTTTTGGGGAAAGCACGAATGCCCCGTTGCAGCATTTTGATCGCTTCAAACAACAGGTTGTCGCCCAGCAACACCGACGTCAGTCCGGCATAGGCCTGGGGCGATGGCTGTTTCAACAAGGCCTGATTGAAATAATAAGCCGCCGTGACCTTGTCGCCCTGCGTCAGGGCCAGCGACGCCAGGGCATAATTGGATTTATGATTCTGAAATTCACTGCCTAACGCGAGGGTATAATATTGCTCCGCCACGCGCAGTTCGCCCGTCGCGGCATGAAAATCACCGACGGTATTGAAATACCCGGCGGTGGCCTGTTTGAAGGTGAAGAAACTTTGATAGGCTCCAATCAGTACCGTCAGCACGGCGGCAATCAAGCGGGTTTGCTGCAACGAAAGCTGCGTGGGTTTGTACAGCACCTTATAAACCGGCAAGCCCTGGCGGTAGATCGGCAGAAAATTAAAAAACACGTAGACGACAAATAGCAATCCGGCGGCCAGGTGGGTATACACGATCATGTCCTCCAGGGCTTCCACCAGCGGATCGTTGGCCGACGCAAAGGCATAAGTGATGGTCATGACGGTGATGAGTGCCAGACCCAGATACAGAAACGCCCCGCCATCGCGAAACGACAGAAAGGCTTCATTCTGGCGCAATTGCTGCCGAAATCCCCAGATGCCCAGCACCAGCGAAACCACAAACAAAACGAACGGACTGATTACCACCGGATTCCAGGCAATCACTTTGGTGTTACTCAGCCAGATCAACAGCAGGTTGACGAGATACAACAAACTGATCAACAGGAAATTGTTCATGCCCAGCGGACGTCCCGATCGGTCGTTGCGGTTGTTTCGGGTCACCGAGGTCAGGTAGACCAGAGCCGCAATACTCTCCGTCGAAATCCAGAAAATGAATCCCAGCGAAATCACCAGCAGACCCGGCAGCGCGTAGCCGACAAAAGCCGACGCTGGTAAGGGTTGTCCGGCCAGCCGGTCGACCGCCAGCCAGCCCAGCACGATCATGCCTGCGAAAACCGCGAGACGAACGGGCAGCGAAACATACGATTTGAAGGCATGGAAATAATAGCTGACCAGACCGAGCGCCAGCACGACGAGCACAAACGGCAACCGCCCCCCGAAAGCCGTTCCTAAAAAACCGGGCAGTTGCAGCACTTCCAGCCGGAACGTAGCGACGAGCACAATCAACACGCCCATGGCGATCAGATACGGCCAGCGTTGCAGCCGCGTGACCGCCGACAGAATGAATGCCAGCCCCACGCAAATGCCCAGCGTAACCAGCTTGGCGGCCACCACATTCACCTGCATGGCCGACGCAACGAACTGTTCCGTAACGACATAGGCTTTACCCGCAACGGAGTAATCAAACAAACCATCGGTAAAGGTGCCGATGGACGTCGGCAATTCCGTCAGCTCGCTCAGCACATCCCAGCGAACGACGTTTTGCAAACCTTTCACCCAGGCCCAGATCATGCCCGTGATGGCCGTAACGAATAGCAATAAACCCGCCCAGTAGGCGATTCGATGGGCGGTATTCCAGTTTTTCCAGAAAAAAAGCATAGGATCAAAAACGAACCGGCAAGTTTCAAAAACTTTGCCGGTTAAACTACCCATAGCAACGCTGGGGCGGATTAGTTAGTGCGTGTTTTCGGGTTTGATCCGGCAAATCCATTTATTTTTATTGACCCGCAGCCAGGCGGATCAATTCCTCTTCAACGGTCCGAAGACGAGCCGCTTAACCTGTTTACATACAAATAAGACCGATTCGGGCTGAAATCTTTGTTTTGTGCAAACCGCAGGATTGGGGTTATTATCAGCGAACTAACTGGAACAAAAACGATTTCGTCTTGTAAATCTTAAAAATAGATTAAAAGGCAACTTGGGTTTAAGCAAATTATCATCTAATTTTGCGGTCGCATTGAGTACGCTTTTCCTATTAAAATTTCTCAACTTCATAGCATGACAACTGCAACAGCAACGAATACGGGTAAAATCACGCAGGTGATCGGCCCGGTTGTTGACGTGAGTTTTGAGGGCGAAGGGTCGCGGCTACCGTCGATTCTGGATGCTCTGGAAATCACAAAAGCCAATGGCCAAAAAGTTATATTGGAGTGCCAGCAGCACCTCGGTGAAGACCGTGTCCGGACGATTTCGATGGACGCCACCGAAGGACTGGAGCGCGGGATGACCGTGGTCCACCTGGGCACTCAGATTACCATGCCGACTGGCGACGGAATTCGCGGACGGTTGTTCAACGTCGTGGGTACGGCCATCGATGGGATTCCGCAGCCGAAAAGCACCGGCGGTTTGCCCATTCACCGGAACGCTCCGAAGTTTGAGGACCTCGCCACGTCGACCGAAGTACTTTTCACCGGGATCAAGGTCATCGACTTGCTCGAACCGTACGCCAAAGGTGGTAAAATCGGTCTGTTCGGTGGTGCCGGGGTAGGAAAAACCGTATTGATTCAGGAATTGATCAACAACATTGCCAAAGCATACGCTGGTCTTTCGGTATTTGCCGGTGTGGGAGAACGGACCCGTGAAGGGAATGACCTGCTGCGCGAAATGATCGAAGCCGGTATTATCAAATACGGCGACAACTTCAAGCACTCCATGGAAGAAGGCGGCTGGGATTTGTCGAAAGTTGATCCGGAAGAACTGAAAGAAAGCCAGGCTACCTTCATTTTCGGTCAGATGAACGAACCTCCCGGAGCCCGCGCCCGTGTCGCCCTGTCAGGGTTGACCATTGCGGAACACTTCCGCGATGGGGACGGAACCGGACAAGGCCGTGACATTCTGTTCTTTATCGATAACATTTTCCGGTTTACGCAGGCAGGTTCGGAAGTATCGGCTCTTTTGGGTCGGATGCCTTCGGCGGTAGGGTACCAACCCACGCTGGCGACCGAAATGGGAACCATGCAAGAGCGGATTACGTCGACCAAACGGGGTTCAATCACCTCGGTACAAGCGGTTTACGTACCGGCCGATGACTTGACTGACCCGGCACCGGCCACGACCTTTGCCCACTTGGATGCCACGACGGTATTGAGTCGGAAAATTTCCGAGTTAGGTATTTACCCGGCGGTGGATCCGCTGGATTCAACCTCCCGGATTCTGACCGCCGAAATCCTGGGTGATGAGCATTACAATACCGCTCAGCGCGTGAAGGAGATTCTGCAACGCTACAAAGAATTGCAGGATATCATCGCCATCCTCGGTATGGAAGAACTTTCGGAAGAAGATAAGCAGACGGTAAACCGCGCCCGTCGCGTGCAACGCTTCCTGTCGCAGCCGTTCTTCGTGGCCGAGCAGTTCACCGGTTTGAAAGGCGTTCTGGTTCCGATCGAAGAAACCATCCGGGGCTTCAACGAAATCATCGACGGCAAGTGGGATCACCTGCCCGAAGCAGCCTTCAACCTCGTTGGAACCATCGACGACGCAGCCGCCAAAGGCGAGCGTTTGATGAAGGAAGCGGGCAAATAATAGTAGATCAAAAGACAAGAGAGGTGAGACAAGAGACACAGTTGTAACGGTTGTCTTTTGTCTCATGTCTACAATCTTTCATCTTAAGTAAAAAAAATGCAACTCGAAATCATTACACCCGATAAGAAGGTCTTTACCGGTGAGGCTACAGCCGTTACTTTTCCGGGTACGGAGGGTCAGTTTCAGGTTTTGAACGACCACGCTCCCATCGTCAGCACACTGGCGCGGGGACCGGTTACGGTGGCTACCAGCTCCGGCACCCAGACGTTTACCGTCGATGGTGGCGTGGTGGAAGTGCTGAATAATAAGGTACTCGTACTGGCCGAAGCGGTTATTGCGGCTTAATCGGGTATCGACTATATACATTAAGGACAGGTCTTCACAGACTTGTCCTTTTTTATGGTATTTTCGTCAAGATCAATACCCCATTCAATGACAACTAAGTATAAGCTGGATCGTACTGCTTTCCACATGGGTACGCACACGGAGACCGAACAATATCATGCTTCGCAACAAGCCGAAACCTATGCTGAACGACTAAAACAAGCTAATTACTTAATTAGCGTTGCTTTCGATTTCGATTTATCGAATCCTCCCCGCTTAAATAAGTCTGCCTTTTCGGCCCGTAAACACCAGGATCTAAACGATATCGAATAGTTAAAACGACAGAAAAAGCAATAAGCCTTACCGCACCGTCATTTTCCGCTTGCCATCCTGAATCAGTTCCAGTGCTTTTTCTAAATCCCGGTCGCGCTGCTTGATCCGATCCGTAACGGTGTAGTCAATTGGGTAGTCGGGCATCACACCGCGCCCCTGGTCGGGATTCCGGCTGGCGGTGGCAATCCAGAAAACCGGAAACCGCACCCGGAGCCGGGTTTCTGGCAAGGTCAGGGTTTGAATAATGCCGCCGTTGCAACCCGCTTCGCCCCCACCGGTTTCCTGACCGATGATGGTTACGGGCCGCTGGGCTTTCAGGCTGGCGGTGAAAATGGATGCCGCCGAGAAGGTCCTGCCACTGGTGAGAATATACACTTTTCCGCTAAACCGGTGATCGGAAGCCGGTTTGTTCCAGCCGACGTTGGACTTGCCAAACTGGTAGCGGCCGCCGTCCGATTTCATGTAGCGGAAATTCTGCCGCAACAGCCGCTTCTCTTTCCGGTCGAAATACGAACAGGAATTAGGCCGGCGGACGCGGCTTTCGGCCCGGTCGACCTGCCGGAAATCCGACTTCATCAGGTACGACATCAGATCCGAGCCGATTTCGGCATTTCCACCGGTATTCTGCCGTAAGTCGATCACCAGATCCTGCACTTTCAGTTTTTCCAGCGTTTCAAACACCTCCCGATGATAGGACCCGTAGTGGTCATAGCCGAAACTGTTGATAATCAGCATAGCCGCCGTCGAATCACCGTTCAGAAAATGCAGCGAGCGCATGAGTTGCAATTTTGCATCCTCATCGAAAAAAGAGGCCTCCGTTTTAGAACGGTTTTTCCTGCTTCGCTTGACGGTCGCCGGGCTTGGCGTCGTTGGAATAGTACCCGTACTGGCCGGACGGCGACGAACGGTGGTGATGCGTTCAGAACTCGTGGTGTCCCGCACGGTCAGCGTCCAGGGAGAATGCCCGTCGAAATGCCGCCAGTAGGTTTCTTCAAGGTGGTATAATTCCAGAAAATAATTCTTGAAAGTCTGGTTATAGCCGTCTGATGGCCATCGATCCCGGGCGGCCTGAATAATTTCCTTGACCGGATGCCCCCCCATTTTGAGCACTTCCGTACCGCAAACCAGCGAAGAGTCCGTGCTGCGGTTTCGGCCAATAAACATCCGGTCATTTTGCAGAATAATATCGAAAGGGAGCCATTCGGGCTGCGGTTTTTGTCCTTTCCGGCTGGAATAAAGCGATTCCTGCACATCGGTGTGGCCACAACGAATCTGGACAATCAGCGGGCGCAGTAACTCCCGGAACTCCACTTCAGACATCGGGCGGTAGAGTTGCCGGGCCACGGCTTCGAACTTTTGGTTCATCTCCTCGCGCGGGGCATACCGGTACAAGCTCGGATGGCGCTCTTCCAGCGTCTTCCGCAGTACCGCAAAGTCGCTCCGCAACTGCTCGACCGTATACATCCGGGGGCGATACGTCGCTTTTTTCGGATGACCCGGAAACCCGTAAGCTGTGCTGATGGTCAGTGCCAGCAGCAACGCAAGGAACCGCATACTCGTTTTCTGACTAAATCAGTAAATTCGGTTCCCGAAACTACCCTTTTTTTTATGGGAAACAAAATTAGTAAAACGCATCTTCAATGTGTTTTACGTTCACCTCTTCCGGCGTCACCGTCACGGCAACAATGTCGAAACGGACGTCGTGTTGCCAGTCTTTCGCGAAAATATAATGCTCAGCCGCTTTCATGACCAGCCGCGCTTTGGCAGAGTTCACAAACTCTTCCGGGTGGCCGAAACGGGTGCTGGTCCGCGTTTTTACTTCCACAAAAATGACCATCTTGCCTTTCTGGGCGATCAGGTCGATCTCGGCGTGTTGGTGGCGGTAATTGCGTTCCAGAATCTGATAACCTTTCTGTTGGAGGTAGCGAACGGCTTCGTCTTCGCCCTGTTTGCCGGTGTCATTGTGCTGTGCCATCGATCGTTTTTACTACTTAGACGGAAAACCGATTGATTGGATACGAACGAAACCGACCCGCTTTGGTGTTTTTTCTATACTGATTACGCAAAAATGAATAGTCATTGCAATAAACAGGTACAGATTCAGGATCTGGGCCTTCTCGATTACCAGGCTGGCTGGGATTACCAGGAGCGGTTATTGGCGGAGATCGTCGCGGCCAAAATCGCCAACCGCAGCCAGCCCGCCGACCAGCAACGTTTGACGTCCAATTATCTATTATTCTGCCAGCACCCCCATGTGTATACGCTGGGGAAAAGCGGAAAGGAAGATCATCTGCTCGCGAACGCTGCGTTTCTGGAAAACATCGGGGCCACCTATCATAAAATAAACCGGGGAGGTGACATCACCTACCACGGGCCGGGCCAGTTGGTGGGCTACCCCATTCTGGATCTGGATAATTTCTTTACGGACATTCACCGCTACATGCGCCTGCTGGAAGAAGCCATCATCCGAACGCTGGCAGATTACGGCCTGAATGCGGGCCGAATCGACGGGTTGACGGGGGTTTGGCTGGGCTACGAATCCGACGAAAACCGCCGGAATGGAACCGCCCGGAAAATCTGTGCGATGGGCGTCAAAGCGAGCCGTTGGGTAACGATGCACGGATTTGCGTTGAATGTCAATACGGATTTGCGTTATTTTAATCATATTGTGCCCTGCGGCATTGCCGACAAGGCCGTTACGTCGATGCAGGCTGAACTGGGCCGCGAGGTTCCGATTTCGGACGTGATGGAACGCGTCAGTCAGCATCTGGCGGACTTATTTGAAATGGAGTTAATTCGTTAGAATGAAGAGAGATATTTCGTTTTTACCCGTTGAAGGAATACAAGTCGTTATTGCACGAAAACCGACGGAACTGGATCAGTATGACTGGCAGGTGTATTTGATCAATCAGAATGACGTCATGATCCGGAACGTGTTTGTGACGTCGAAAGGCTACGGTTTTCTGGATGAAACGCAGCAATTGCAACAAACGACGTCTACATTACGGCATTATTTTGCTGAACTTCAGCCGAATGAGTACGTTGCCGTTGAAACCATCATGCCGGATGTGTTTCACCTGAACAACCAATATTGGGTTAGCTATTACATTGGCGACCAGATTTTTGACAAAAAGTTTATCTTCGTGCCGGACAGCATTACCGAACAGAACCTGATCCTGATCAGTGAATTGGGGCTGGAAGGAATTCTGCACGCCTGAACCTGGTCATTCCGCTTTTTTGCTATTCCACTGCCATGCCCGTATCCTGGAAAAAACGCCTTAAAAACCTGTTGTTTATCGACATCAAAACCGTTGCCGGAGCGCCTTCCTACGATGAACTGGACGAGCGAATCCGGCAACAGTGGAGCCAGAAAATCAGCTATTTTCAGAACGAAGAACACTGGTCGGTCGCCAAATGGTACGACAACCGGGCTTCGTATTACGCCGAATACGGCAAAATCGTTTGCATCGGCATCGGCGGTTTATACTGGGACGAGGAAGAGAATATGTTCCTGAAAGTGAAAACGCTGGCCAACGATGACGAAGAAGCCCTGCTCGGCGAGTTTATCAACATCATCGAAAAATACCCGCCCAGCGAATTGGTTCTCTGCGCCCATAATGGCAAGGAATTTGACTATCCGTATCTGTGCCGCCGGATGCTGGTTCATCAGCACCAACTACCGGCCACACTCCGGCTGTCGGGCCGAAAACCGTGGGACATTCCGCACCAGGATGTGCTGGAAATGTGGCGGTTTGGCGATAGTCGCCACTTCGTCCCGCTCGATCTGCTGTCGGCCGTTCTGAACCTGCCGACCAAACCGCTCGAACTGACCGGCGATCAAACCAGTTTAGTGTATTACCAGAAGCAGGGAATGGCCAAAGTGCGCGAATACGCCCGTTCGTCCATCGTGACGCTGGTGCAGGTGTATCTGCGCTTACTAGGCGCCCCGTTGGTGAAAGACCAACACATCACGCGCTTGGAGTAAAGTGAGTTGTTTCGCGGAGTTGAGCGGAGAAAATAGAGTTAAGCGGAGCTTATTAAAAAAATCTCTACGAAACTCCCTTTTTCTCCGCTCAACTCCGCGAAACAACCCTTCCAAACCCCAACGTTTTAAACGAAAAACATGAGAAATAACCGAAGTAAACCACGAGAACAACACAGCCGCAGAAGCCCGCAGAACCGCCCGGTTCCGTCGGCCGACTCATTTCTGGACGAAATGAAGAACGACATTGCGGCTTTTTTTGAAATAAATAACAAAGATTCTTTTTCCCAAAACGATGTCCTTGACAACTTCGACATCGTTGACCGGAAAACGAAATTCATTGCCCACGGCCTGCTGGGCGAACTCGCCGACGAAGGCCAGTTGACCCGCCATCCCGACGGCACCTACCAGTTTAACGAAACCGACCGAACCACCGAAGGTACCGTCGACCACGTGAACCCCCGGTTTGCCTTCGTCAGCACCGGCAGTGGCGACCGCGACAATGACATTTACGTCAGCACCGACGACCTGAACGGGGCCATCGACGGCGACAAAGTGAAAGTGGTGCGACTGAGCGGATCGTCCAATTCCGGCGGTTTTTCGCGCGGTTCGCAAACCCGGAGCCGCCGGATCGAAGGGAAAGTCGTCAGCATTGTGGAACGCGGTCGTTCTGAACTGGTTGGCCGAATTTCGACCTGGCCGAACTACGGGCAAGTGATTCCCGACAGCAAGAAAATTTACGAAGAAGTTTATATTCCGAAAGATAAACTGAGCGAAGCAAAAGATGGCGACAAAGTCATTGTTCGTCTCACCCGTTTTCCCGACAGCCGTCACCGGCCCGAGGGCGAAGTCATCTCCGTGTTGGGACCCGCCGGGCAAAACAATACCGAAATGCACGCGATTCTGGCCGAATTTGGCCTGCCCGTGGACTTTCCGGATGCGGTAGAAAAAGAATCGAAAGGGATTTCGGAGAAAATTCCGAAGAAAGAAATCACCAAACGGCGCGACATGCGCGGCATTACGACGTTTACGATTGACCCCGACGACGCCAAGGATTTTGACGACGCGCTGTCGATTCAGATGCTGGACAATGGCAACTATGAAATCGGGGTTCACATTGCCGACGTCACCCACTACATTCAGCCGGGTACGGCTTTGGAAGACGAAGCCTTCAAACGCGGAACGTCGGTGTATCTGGTGGATCGCGTAGTGCCGATGTTGCCCGAAAAACTGTCGAATAACCTGTGTTCGCTGCGGCCGAATGAAGATAAACTGACGTTTTCGGCGGTATTTGAACTGACGCCCGACGCCAAAATCAAAAAAGAATGGTTTGGGCGGACGGTGATTCACTCCGACCGCCGGTTTGCCTACGAAGAAGCGCAGGACATTGTCGATCGCGGTCACGGGGATTACCTGGAAGAACTGCGGCTGTTGAACGACCTCGCCTTCAAGTTTCGCGACGACCGGTTTCGGCACGGTGCCATCAACTTCGAAACCGTTGAGGTCAAGTTCAAGCTGGACGAAAACGGCGTTCCGCTGTCGGTTTATCCGAAAGTACGGAAAGACGCCCACAAGCTGATCGAAGAATTCATGCTACTGGCCAACAAGCGGGTCGCGGAATTCGTACACGGTTTAACGCGCGGAGAACACCCGAACGTGATGATTTACCGGGTCCACGACTCGCCGGATTTCGAGAAACTGAAGACGTTTGCCACGTTTGCCGGGCGGTTTGGGTATAAACTCCAGATCGATAGCGAAAAAGAACTGTCCAAATCGTTCAACACGATGATGGAGAGCCTGGAAGGACAACCCGAGCAGAATGCGTTGCAGCAACTCGCCATTCGGACGATGGCGAAAGCGCGGTATAGCACCGAGGACATTGGACACTTTGGTCTGTCGTTCCGGCGGTATTCGCACTTTACGTCGCCCATCCGTCGCTACCCCGATATGATGGCCCACCGGCTGTTGCAGCACTACCTCGACGGCGGCAAATCGGTCGACAAGGAAGAATATGAAGCCAAATGCAAGCATTCGTCCGACCGTGAGCGCGTGGCCGTTGAAGCCGAGCGGGCTTCCATCAAATACAAACAGGTCGAGTTCATGAACCGCATGGACCGCGACCAGGAGTTCAAAGGGATTATCACGGGCGTAACGGATTTTGGCCTGTTTGTCGAAATCACCGAAACCAGCGCGGAAGGGCTCGTGCGCATGACCGATCTGGGCGATGATTTCTACGATTTCGACAAGGACAATTACCGGCTGATTGGCAAACGAAACAAGAAGATCTTCGCGTTTGGCGATGCCGTAACGGTGAAGGTGAAAGAAGCCAATCTGGCCCGCCGGAGTCTGGATCTGTTTTTGATCGATGATAAGGGAGCCTTGAAAACGCCCCTCAAAAGCCGCCTGACCCGCCGGGAAAACACGGAGGGCGAATCCCGTTCGCAACGACGTTCCGGCTCGTCTGGCACTACTCCAAAAACCGGCAAAGAACGCCGTAGGCGTTAAATATACGCTGTAGGCGTTTCATCACTAGCCCAGGGTGAATCCCTGAGAATTTTATGAACGACGAATTCATGCAGGAAGCCATCCGTCAGGCCCGCAAGAGCCTTTCGGAAGGCGGCATTCCCATCGGCTCGGCCCTGGTGAAAGACGGCAAGCTGGTCGCATCGGGTCACAACAAACGGGTGCAGGAAAACAACCCCATTCTGCACGGCGAAATGGATTGCCTCAACAACGCCGGACGGGTGGGTTCCTTCCGCAATACCGTGATTTACTCGACGCTCATGCCGTGTTACATGTGTGCCGGAACCATCGTGCAGTTCAAGATTCCAAAAGTGATTGTAGCGGAATCGCGAACGTTTCCCGGAGCGCGGGAGTTCATGGAAGAACACGGCGTGGAAGTCATCGACCTTGACTTACCTGAATGCGTCGATATGATGAACCAGTTTATCGCTCAGAAACCGGAGGTGTGGAACGAGGATATTGGGGAATTGTAGTCGCGCGAAGCAGCCGCGTGGAGCAGTCGCGCTGTGCGAATCCAATTGAACCAACCATCATGTACAATCTGAAAATTATCAATTCGACCGTGCGGCCCAGCCGGAAGGGACCACTGGTTACGGCCTGGATTGCGGAAATAGCCCGGCAACACGGCGGTTTTAACATCGAAGTGCTGGATCTGGCCGAGATCAAGCTTCCCTTCATGGACGAACCCGCTCATCCGCGTCTGAAGCAGTACGTTCACGAACACACGAAAAAATGGAGTGCCAGCATTGACGAAGCCGATGCGTTTATTTTCGTGACGGCAGAATATGATCACAGTTATCCGGCACCCTTGAAAAATGCCCTGCAATACCTGGTGCAGGAATGGGCCTACAAAGCCGCCGGTATTGTCAGTTACGGTGGCATTTCGGCCGGAACCCGGGCCGCCAGTCACCTCAAATCAGACCTGATTGCGCTGAAAGTTGTTCCCTTGTTCGAAGCCGTCAACATTCCGTTTTTTGATCAGTTCATCAATGAACAGGAAGAATTTGAACCCAACGAAACAAGCCACAAAGCGGCCCAGACGATGCTTACTGAACTGGTACGCTGGACGAAAGGCATGACGGCGATTCGCAAAAACGACTGATAACCAAGCTTATAGATCCAGCAGCCGACGGTGGTAATTGATCTGTCCCAAATGGTACGTCAAATGGGTTGTCAGATGAATCAGGAAGTATTCGGTGCTGGTTTTTTCGTCAAACACCAGCAGGGGATACTCCTCCTGAAGCTGCTCTTCCTGCATCTGATCGAGGGAATGGAGAACGACCTGAAGCGTCTCATCTACTTTCTGCAGCAGTTCGCTTCGGGGAACGTTACGGAGCGAAAACTCGAGTTCACGATGCCGGATGTAACCAGTATGGCCCAAAACCGCCCCAATGTAGGTGTTCAGATTGCCCACGAGATGCAAACACAGATTGCCGGCCGGGTTGGTAATGGCCCGGTCGGCAATCCATAAGTTCGCTTCGTCCTGATACAGTTCGATTTCCCGTTTCAGCCGGTAGAGGTCTCTGGTAAATAGGGACTTTATGGTTTGAATCATGGTCGTTTGGGAATCATCTAAGGGATCTATTTCATTCCCCTGATTAATTTACTTTAAATAGTAAGCGTTCGTTGGTACTCTATGAATCATCCCTCCGGGATTTTGTACCAACCTCGTTCTATACCCCGGTTTTAACCCGCTGATTCAGAGTAGATTGAGTGAAATAAATCCCATAGGGATGACTCATTTTGTAGCGGTTGAACTATCCTGTTCGTAATTCAGGACAACATCAAGGGCGATTCAGTCGCTTTACCAGCAAAAACAACGGATAACTCAGGATGATGAACCCAACGGCGTAGGCACTGCTGTAGAGATCGCTGTAAATAACGCCCACCAGAAACGCCAGCGACGCTAGCAGCATTAGCCAAGTCGTGAAGGGATAGCCCCAGGCCCGAACCGGGCGCGGGAGTTCCGGGGCGGTTTTTCGCAACCGAATCAGGGAAGCAAAAGCCGCTGCATAACAGAGTACGAAAAAGAACGAAGCCACATCCGACAGTTTGCTGTATGTTCCCGTGACAATCATCAGAATCGACATGGCGACGGTCAGAAACATGGCCGGAGCGGGTGTTCCACCGGCATTCACACGGGTAAAAAGCCGGGCAAACAACCCATCGCGGCTGATGGCAAACAACACCCGGGGGTTGAACATGATCTGCGCGTTGATGATCCCCATAATCGAAATCATGAGCAGCAGCGTCACCACTTTCGCGCTGGCGGGACCAAACAGAACCTGAACCGCATCAGCAGCCGGGAGTTTGGATTTGGCCAGTTGCTCGATGGGCAGCACATGAAACAGCGCCAGATTGACCAGCAGATAAATTCCGATGATCAGCAAAACGCCAATCATCATCGAACGCGGCAGATTTTTGTTGGGATTAATGTCTTCTTCCGTGAAATAAGCCGCCGTGTGCCAGCCATCGTAGGTATAAAAAACCGACTGCAAAGCCGCCAGAATGCCAACCAGTAGCGACCCTTCGATGGGGATGGTGTTGTCGCCGGAAAATTGCAGCGGTTCGTCGGGTGTGTACGCAAAACAAACAACAACAAAAGCCAATAAACCTACTGCCTTGATAAAACTCATGACCTCCTGCGCCCGGCTGGCGAGTCGGACGCCAATCAGGTGAAAGGCCGTGAAAGCCAGCAAAATACCAATCGCGATTACCTTGATGTACGCCGTCAGGGGCGGCACCAGTAGCGCAATGTACTCCCCCATCACAGCAGCCCCGAAGGCCATGGCCGCAATGCTCCCGAGCCAGCTACTGATCCCGATCACAAATCCGACGTAATCACCAAAGGCCCGGCGCGCGAACACATACCACGCCCCCGCCTTGGGAATCATGGTGCCCAGTTCAATCACTTGCAGCGAGCCAATCAGCGCGTAAACACCCACCAGCGCCCACACCAGCAACGCAAGCGACGGCTGCCCCAACTCCTGTGCAATGGTGCCGGGTCGGCGGAGAATACCGGTGCCGATGGTGCCACCAATGGTGACGGCAACGCCGAAGCCTACGCCCAACAGGCGAAGAAGTTGGGAAGGACGGTTCGTTTCGGGGGGTGTCATGCTACAATAATAGGCTTTTTCGCCAAAAACCGGCTATTTTTAGCGTCAGATTTGGCAGAAACGATCAGGAATCCATTTCGACCGGTTTTTTTACGGGATTCACAGGATAAACGAATGACAAAGATGTTGAAATCTACTACCGCCTTTTCGATCTTTGCGTTTAATTTAGTCATAATGACCACCGCATACAGTCAGGATTTGACCTTCTCCCGGCACTTGTTCGATACGTACGATACGTACCGCGATACGGCCCTCACCCACCGCCGGTTCAAGCAGGCCGACATTTTACCACTCATTGACAGGCTGAAAACCGACAGCCGGTTTGACATCACGAAAGTGGGCGAATCCGTCGAGAAACGGCCGATTCAGATGATTAAAGTCGGCACCGGACCGCGAAAAGTGCTGCTGTGGTCGCAGATGCACGGCGACGAACCGTCGGCAACGATGGCAATTTTCGACATCTTCAACCTGCTCCGGGCAGATGGGGAATTTGATGAATTCAAAACCAAACTGCTGGCCGAAACGACGCTCTATTTTGTGCCGATGCTGAACCCCGACGGTGCCGAACGGTATCAGCGCCGGAACGCCCTGGATATTGATCTAAACCGGGATGCCCTACGGCTGCAATCGCCGGAATCGGTGATTTTGAAAGGCTTACAGCAATCGCTGAAGCCGGAAGTGGGCTTTAACCTCCACGACCAGAGCACCCGCTACAGCGTCGGCCATACGCCCAAACAAGCCACCATTTCGTTTCTGGCGACGGCCTACGACGAAGCCCGGAACATCAATCCTGTTCGCGAACGGTCGATGCAGTTGATCGTGGGCATGAACCGGGTCTTGCAGCAATTTATTCCGGGGGGCGTCGGACGGTATTCTGATGAGTTTGAGCCGCGCGCCTTCGGCGATAACATCCAGAAATGGGGAACAACGCTGATTCTGATCGAATCGGGCGGTTATCCGAACGATCCCGAGAAGCAGTTCATCCGCAAACTGAATTACGTGTCCATTCTGACGGCTTTACAGGCCATTGCGACGGATTCGTACAAGGCCGAATCCCGTTCGGAATACAATACCATTCCCGAAAACGAGCGGTATTTGTTCGATGTGTTGATTCGGAAAGCGCAGATCATGCGGGGCGGAAAACCGGTCACGGTCGATATTGGCATCAATCGGTACGAAGTGAACGTCGGCAATGCCGCCACGTTTGGCTACCGCAGTTCCATCGACGATTTCGGCGATTTGTCCACCTTTTTCGGAATTGAGGAAATCGACGCGACCGGTTTGACGGTTTCGCCGGGGCAGATTCACCCGGACACGTTGCGTTCGCTGGCGGATTTGAAAAAATACAAGCTGGATTCGCTCGTGCAGAAGGGCGTGACGACGTTCCGGCTGGCCGCACCGTCGCGGGCCACCACGCACCTCGCGCCGGTTCACCTGCTTCAGCCCACCACCTCGGCCGCCCGACCCATTCAGACCGGGCGGATTCCGACCTTCGTGCTGCGCCGGGGTAATCAGTTGCGGTACGTCTTTGTCAACGGATTCTGGCTGGATGTCAGCAACGGTTCCAATAAACTAGGCACCGGCGTGGTGGAATAATCATCCCATAACCCTATCCAACAAATCAATTTCATGAATTTTCCCGCGCAATACTGGATCGATGCCTACCGGATGCAAGCCCATCCCGAAGGCGGTTATTTTGCTGAGACGTACCGCTCCGCCGAAAAAATACCACATGAAGCTCTGCCTGCCCGGTTTTCCGGAGAACGGAGTTTCAGCACCGGCATTTTCTTTTTGCTGGAAAACCACAACCTATCAGCTTTGCACCGCATTCAGGCCGACGAAATGTGGCATTTCTACGCCGGTGGCCCGCTGCTGGTCTACGTGATTCACCCGTCGGGCGAGCTGGAAATCATTCGGTTGGGGAATAATCCGGAACAAGGTGAAGTCTTTCAGGCCGTTGTGCCAGCCGGGTGCTGGTTTGGCTCGAAACCGGCACCGGAAACGGCCTATTCGCTGGTGGGCTGCACCGTGGCGCCGGGATTTGACTTTGCGGATTTTGAGCTGGCCAACCGGACGGAGCTATTAAACGACTATCCGCAGTGCCGGGAAGTGATCGAGTTGCTTACGCCTTACTGAAATTTCACGTCGCCGAAGGTTGACACCACGCGGACTTTGGTGGCGGTTCCTTTTCCGACTTTGCCGCTGTATTGTTTCTTCAGTTTCACCCCCCGATCGTCGTTGTTGGGCTGGGCGTTGATCATGATCCGGCCATCGGAAGGGTACTTGAACCCGCCGTAGCTCACCGTCACGTCAAAATTGTAATCGCTGCTCTGCGCCATCGGCAAAACAACCGACGAATAATTGGCCTGGATGTCGATGTTATCGACCGATTTGTTCAGTTGGTCGATCTTGAAACTGCCCGAGAAATCCAGTTTGATGTTGCACGACTGTTTGATCGTTCCGATTTTGGCCCCCGAATAGCCAATTTTGCCATCCAGCCGACTCACTTCACCAATCCAAAGTCCGCCAAACTGGTTGTTCAGGTTGATGTTGTTGGCCTTCTCCAACTGCAGTTTTGAATATTGAATGTTCAGTTTTCCGTTACCCATTTCCTGAATATCGGCTTTCCCGAATCGTACGTCTACATCGACCTGATTGCCATTCAGTTCCATAGTCGAGAAATTACCGTACTGCTGATTGATGGTCAAGGGAGCGCTGAACGTCGGAATGGTGGTGTTGCCGAAGGAGTTTTTCACCGTTAACGCGTTGGTTTTCGGCATAGAAACCTGGTAATCGATCTGAACAAAATTTTTCTCGCCGTCTTTGTTGCGGTTCATAATCCAGTTTCCACCAAAGCCGCTTTTATCGATGGTGGTTTTCAGGATAATCTGGTCGCCGTTACGTTTTTCGCTGATGTCGACTGCATCGAGGTATTTCTGAACGCGGTCTTCGGAACTGGAACTCGCTTTGATGGTAATGTCTACCCGGATTTCATCCCGGTTCCACAAGTTGATGTTAACGTTACCAAACTGATTTTCAACCATTAAGTGATCTTTGGACGTTACGTCGTATACTTTTACAATCGTCTTTTTCCGCTCGCTCAGTTCCGTATTTTCAGCCATAACCAGACCGATAGACAGGGTACTGACCAGCAGAAAATTACACAGGAAGTTTATTCGTTTCATTGTTTTGTTGCTTAATACGCTGAATAATCATCAACTGCTGGTTTAGCAGGTCGATTTGGGTTTTCAGGTTTTGTACCATCGCCTGAATCATCATTTCCTGATTGGGTGTTTTCGGAAGCTCCTGCTTTAAGTTCTGGTAGGTTTTCTCCAGCCGGTCCAGATCAGATGCAAACTGTTGATAGAGAGCTGGATTGCTTTCCAGAACCGTTTTCAATTCACCCCGTTTGTCTTCGATCAGCCGGGTATACTGTTGCACAGTTCGGGCGTAAGCCGGATTGAAAGCCATCATATCGGGCTGCTCCGTCATGCCGTACTTCTGGTTAACATACCAGAAACCGCCCAGACCCAGCATCAGCAAGATGGTAGCCGCAATTTGCCAGACCATCCGGCGGGGCGCGTTCAAGCCTGACCATCCCAACGGACGTTGCCACAACGGACGTTCTTTGTGCCCAAGTCCTTTCTCCAGATCTTTCCATAAATCTGCTCGGGGCTCAAATACATCGAAATCTTCCCGGTTATCCCGGACAAATCGTTCTAATTTGTCTTTCATCATAACTCAATGAGCGAATGAGTGAATGAGTGAATGAGCGAATAGCTCCGCAGAGAGTAAAAAATTGGCAAAACTATTCGCTCATTCACTCAATCGCTCATTCACAATTTATTTTAACAATTCCAAAAGCCGCTTTTTTGCCCGCATGTACTGCGTTCGGGAGGTGGTTTCGCTGATGCCCAGCACGGCTCCGATTTCCTCATGATCATAGCCTTCGAACAAATACAGCGATAACACCACCCGATAGCCTTCCGGCAGTCCCTGCATGGTTTGGCGCACCCGATCGACTTCCAGTTGAATACCGTCTTCGTCAAACGGTTCGGTGTCGGCCACATCCAGGCCATCATCTTCCCCCAGACGTTGCGAGTCGAGATCGACCCATTGGAGACCAGCGCGGCTTTTTCGGCTCCGCAGGTGGTTAATAGCCCGGTTGACGACGATTTGCTTCAACCACGCTCCAAACGTCGATTGATTCCGGAACGAATGGAGATTATTGAAAGCATCTAAAAAGGCTTCCTGCAACACATCCTCAGCCTCCCCCACGTGGTTCAGGATGCGCATACAGACGTTGAACATGGCTTTCGAATAATGCTTATACAATTCGTATTGGGCACGTCTTTCACCTTGTTTACACCTTTCTACGAGTTCGACATGTCGGTCTATATACAACTTTGTTTCCAAGCGGCCTGAGGAATCGGATGCGGCTGATTTTCTTCTCAATGACACGGCGTATTACGTCAACGTTGCACAAGGTATTATTTTTTTTCAACGGACTGTACTAAAACCGTTTGCCGACCGTTTTTGAAAAATTTCATATGAAGAAAAAAAGGGCTACCCAATCGCAACCGCCCCAGCAGAGATCGTTATCAGGGTACCAAAACCGGGATCGAACCGGCGGTTTGACAACCGTTTAGGGTGGCGGTAAACTGGTAGGTAAAATTGCCCGAAGGCAGCGATTGGGTAATGGTGACTTCATTCGTGCCGGTGCCACTATCCGGTGTCGGTGCCCCGCCCGGCGTTCGGGTCCAGTTGATGAGGGTGCCGGTTGGGGTAGCCCTGGCCACAACCGTCGAGGTATTGCAATTACAACCCGTCAGCGACACGGAACCGGGCAGAAGCGTGAGTTGCGGTTTTGGGGAAACAAGTACCTCAACAACGGCAGTACCGGAACATTTCCCGGCATCACTGACAATAACGGTGTAACTGCCGCTGGCGGCCGTTGTCGCATTCGGAATCGTCGGATTGGCGCTGGTGCTGGTAAAGGCATTCGGCCCGCTCCAGGTGTAGGCCGGACTAGTTCCGCAGGTAACCGACGCACTCAACGCCACCGTACTGCCTTCACAAACGGTTTGGCTGTTAGCAGGTGATACATTGACACAATTATTGCTTGAGCACACAACATTTTGTTTTAAAAAGAGACTTCCCTCCTGGTCGATTTGAGCAAGAACAGCCGCATTGGCATAAATGGCATTGTGGTCTCCACCAGCAACGGTATACAATTGATTGGGTACACCGGCGGCCGTAGCCTGGGTGGCCAGAACAGAACTTCCAAATACCGGTGTAATATTGACCACAACGAGAATCTGGGGCGGTGAGGTCAGAAAACCGGCGCCGTAGGGAACCACCGCATCCTGGTCGCCGTGGGTCATAAACAAGGGAGGATCACAGGCATCGATGTAGTTTTGTGCATCGATGGCACCCGACAAACTCCAGACGCCCTGTACGTCGGACGAATAACCGGCCGCCGAACTGACAGGGTGATCGGTATTACCATTGATGCCGCCATTGGCGGCAAAAACCGGGGCCAGATAGGCCGGTATTTCGGCGGCATCGACGTATCCGGCATGTAGGGCCGTTATGGCTCCGGCCGAATAACCGCCAATGATGATGTAATTGGGTTCGATGCCGTAGGTGTTGACGGTAGAAGCATCCTTCCGGAAAAACCGCACGGCCGCTTTCATATCCGACACGGCTTTCACCACTTCATCCATAAATACCGACTGGTTTATATACGCAAACAGACTTCCATCGTATAACCGGTAATCAATGGTGGCGACCACGTAGCCTTTCCGGGCAAATTTGCGGGCATAACTGTCCATGTCCGTGCGTTGTCCGCCCAGAAAGGAGCCACCAAAGGCCAGAATAATCAGTGGACGCCGGGTCGACACATCACCGGCAGGTTGATACACATCCGCCAGCAGCGTCTTTGTAACCCCGCCAGCGGTGACATTCTGTCCATAGGTGACACTGGTGGTGACGGTTACGGTCGGAAAAATGTCCGTAGAATACCGCTGGGCATCGCAGTCGGGAAGTTGGGCAACCGCTCCGGTTGTGAAACAGAATACGGCAAAAATGACGAATAAACGGGCATAGAGTTGGCTCATGGCGCTGACTTTTAACGTGGTGAAATTATGTATGGCGTCAACGTTGAGCAACCTACTTGATTTTATGGTTCTAACTCCAGAATGGTCTCTTCAATCAGATCGCACGCTTCGTGCATCTGTTCGTCGGTAATGACCAAAGGCGGAGCAAACCGGATTTTGTCGCCGTGGGTCGGTTTGCACAGTAAGCCCTTGTCTTTCAGCCGCAGGCAAATTTCCCAGGACGTTTTTTCACCGTAAGCCGGATGTTCGCCGATGACAATGGCATTCAGCAACCCTTTTCCTCGCACCAGTTTCACCATTTCCGTTTTGTCAACCAAAGCATTCATGCGACTGCGAAAAACCTCACCCATCACGGCGGCATTCTCGGCCAGCTTCTCATCTTCAACGACACGCAGGGCTTCCATCGTCACGGCGCAGGCCAAGGGATTTCCGCCGTAGGTCGAGCCGTGTTCCCCCGGTTTGATGGTCAACATCACTTCGTCGCTGGCCAAAACCGCCGAAACCGGCATGGTTCCGCCGGACAGGGCTTTTCCGAGCACCAGCAAATCCGGTTTTACGCTTTCGTGATCGCACGCCAGTCGTTTGCCGGTTCGTCCGATACCGGTTTGCACCTCGTCGGCAATGAACAGCACATTGTATTTTGTACACAATTCCCGAACGCCTTTCAAATATCCTTCGTCCGGTACCACCACACCGGCTTCGCCCTGAATCGGCTCCACCATAAACCCGGCGATGTGGGGCTCTTTCCGAAAAATAGCTTCCAGCGCATTCAGATCGTTGTACGGAATCAACAGATACCCCGGCAACAGCGGGCCGTAATCATTGGTACTTTCGGGATCGGTCGACGACGAAATGGCCGCCAGCGTCCGGCCCCAGAAGTTGCCGGTCGCATACACCGTTTTCGCCTGGTTCTGCGGAATCCCTTTCACTTTGTAGGCCCACTTTCGCGTCAGCTTCAGGGCGGTTTCGCCACCCTCCGCGCCCGAGTTCATCATTAAGACTTTATCATAGCCAAAATAGTCACATAGGTATTTTTCGCATACGCCCAATTGGTCCGTATGGAAAGCCCGGGAGGTCAGCGTCAGCCGTTGCGCCTGTTCAATCAAGGCGTTGATGATGCGGGGATGGCAATGCCCCTGACTGACCGCACTGTAGGCCGACAGAAAATCGAAGTATTTTCGCCCTTCCACATCCCAGAGAAAAATGCCTTCTCCGCGATTCAGCACAACCGGAACCGGTTTATAATTGTGCGCGCCGTATTTCCATTCCAGGTCAATGGCCTGTTGGGTCGCGGTTACCGTTGGTAGCGTTTGCATAGTGCTTTGAGAGAGATGAGTGGGTAAATTGTCGGCTGATGCGTAATTTTAGGGCAAAGCCGATGGGCAGCCAATGGCTTCAAAATTACACTTCCTTGCTCAGTCAGACAAACAATGCCGTCTACTAACCCCCAAAAGCCCAAAATTGAGGGGCTGGCCGATGAAGATTATTACTACAATGAACAGGGATACGTCGTTTTCACAACGGTTTATCACCTGAAACGCGGTTACTGCTGCAAAAATGGCTGCAAACACTGCCCCTGGCGGGGGGAGTTAAAAGTTAAGAATTAAGAGTGAAGAGTTGGCTGACGCACTCACTTACAGCTTGCGTCAGCCAACTCTTCACTCTTAATTCTTAACTTTTAACTCGTTACGGTTGTATTTAAATAAAATATTCCCCAATTTTGCAGGCTCATTCAGAAACAGGTATTGTCATGGCACGAGTTTGTCAAATTACAGGAAAGCGGACGCGGGTTGGTAACAACGTATCACACGCTAACAATAGAACAAAACGGAAGTTTTATCCCAACTTGCAGAAGAAACGCTTCTTCCTTGAGTCTCAGGGAGCATGGATTACGTTAAAGGTCGCTACTTCGGCCATGCGTACCATCAACAAGAAAGGCCTTGAAGCCGTGTTGAAAGATGCACACAGCAAAGGAACGCTGTCTGTTTAAATAACTCACGGTAGTTGACGGTTTTCCGGGTGATTGATCCTGCGGGATCAGGTCGCTTTTTAGGTAAAACGCAAAATACAGGCGAATAAATGGAAAGATCATTCTTTCACATTCATTCGCCTGTATTTTGCGTTTTACTGGTTTATACCGTTCTAAATCATTCGCTTCAACGCAAATTGCGCAAAAATGATATTGCCATTGCGCCGGACGAGGATACTGACTTCCTTGCCTTCGCCTTTTTGCAGCATCTTGTAGATTTCACTCACGTTTAAATCGCCGGCTGGCAGGTTGTTGATAAACAGAACCTCATCGCCGTCTCTCAAACCGGATCGACCGGCCGGCGAGTCATCGATTACTTTCTCGATGTAATAATTCCGGAAATGGTCCCCGCGCGCTTTCAGTTCGAGTCCGCTCATGTCGTGTTCGAACGACTGCTTCAGAATGCGTTTGATGGGCTTCAAAACCATGTATTTGTCCTGGTAATTGAACGTGACCCGGAACCGGCGCAGGATTTCACACCCCAGATTGCCGTTCCGCTCGGCGGCATGTTCGGCAATTTTCAGGCCAAACGATGTGCTATCTGGAAAAGATGCCACGACATTGTCCATCTCGAAATTCCCCAGACGGATTTTCTCAATCCGCCCCAGATTGCCGTTGATGACCCCACTTAATCCACGGCCCAATTGCGCCCGGATGACCTTGTCGGGCAACCGAATGTCGTCGCCATTGCTACGATTGATCAGCAGCGCGTGGCCCGCACCCGTATCGATCACCACCCGGATGGGCAGGGTTTTGCCGCCTTCGAGCAACGCCATGACATCGGTATACGGTTTTGTATCCTGAATGGCAATGGGATAGCGTGAACCGTGCGACCGGCGATAGCGGTAGTTTTTGGGCGTATTTAACACCAGTTCCCGGCGCTGAAAATCGATGGTTACCACAAAATTATTGAACACTTCGTAGCCGAAAATGCCGTGAATGGGAACACCGACGTATTCCGACAGGCGGAGAATGTCATCATCCAGCACAACGATATTCTGATGCGTCGCCCGCATGTGCCCCATCATCAGCAAATTGTCGATGGCGACCGATGCCATCAGTTGGCCGCCTTCGCCGGCACCGGTTAGTTTCACTTTTCGGGTAAAACGCAGCGGCTGCCGCCGAATGGCTGTCGGATCGGTGATGATTACCGAACTAACGCCGGTATCCAGAATAAAATGGAGCGTGTCAGAATTGTTAATCTGAACCGGAACGATGATCAGATTGGAATGCAGTTGGAACGGAATCCGGGTTTGCTTCCGGTTATTAGCAATGAAATACCCATATCGCTCACTCAGCTCGTCATTATTTGCTAAAACCTCCTGCCAGCAAAGCAATAATCCGAAGAAAACGACAAACAGCTTCATGGCTTTTTTTGTGAATACGTAAGAAAGTTACAACTATTTTGTCTAATAACACAATTTTTTCAAAATCGTTGCGCAACAATTTTTATACTTTTTATTTGAATGGCAAATGCTGTTGAAAAACCGCTAATTTCGTCCTGCGAGTGGCTGAACAAGAAACCGTAAAATTAAGTTTAGAGACACCCTGCTTTTTGTATTCGATTCGTAATCAGGGCTTAAACCATCCAATAACCAATGCGTAAAAAAATTGTTGCCGGAAACTGGAAAATGAACAAGACGCTCGACGAGGCTGTCGCGTTGGTGTCGGAAGTGGTCAATATGATCAAAGATGAGGTGACGGGAGAGGTCGATGTCGTGCTGTGCCCTCCGGCTCTTTACCTTACCACCCTCAAGCCCTATCTGGAAGGCCAGACGCGGGTGGCACTGGGTGCTCAGAATTGCCACGAAAAGGCTTCCGGAGCGTATACGGGTGAAATTTCGGCCCCCATGCTGAAGTCACTCGGTGTTCGGTACGTGATTCTGGGCCACAGCGAACGGCGGCAGTATTTCAGCGAAACGAACGCGCAACTGGCTGACAAAGTAAACAGTGCGCTGGCCAACGGCCTGACCCCCATCTTTTGCTGTGGTGAGTCGCTGGAACAACGCCAGACCGAAGTCCACCTGGATTTCGTACGCGCCCAACTGACCGAAAGCCTGTTTCATCTATCCCCGGAACAGTTTGCGAACATCGTCATTGCCTACGAACCCATCTGGGCCATCGGCACGGGCCTAACCGCCACCTCGGACCAGGCGCAGGAAATGCACGCCATGCTGCGGCAACACATCGCCAGCCAATATGGCCAGGAAGTAGCCGACAACACCTCGATTCTGTACGGCGGGAGTGCCAACGAGAAAAATGCCGCCGAACTCTTCGCCCAGCCGGACGTCGATGGCGGTCTGATTGGCGGTGCTTCCCTGAAATCCCGGGAATTCACCCTTGTCGTGAAGGGAGTGAAGAATTAAGAGTTAAAAATTAAAAGTAGGCTGACGCAAGCTTGAAAAAAATGCGTTAGCCTACTTTTAATTTTTGACTCTTAATTCTTCACTCCTAACCCTTTTCCCGCCATTTCCAGACGGAGAAACCGATCCAGGCGATGGAACTCCGGTTATCCCCTTTCTTGCTGAAAAGCCGTCCCATATCGCTGAAACCGAGGGTGATGGGACCTAAGCGGGTTGACATGCCAACCGCAACCCGGCTATCGGCACCGATAATCGAAATCGGGAGGCCAAATTCGACGTCCTCATCTTCAAACCGGGGCGTGATAATCAGCATGTTTGGCATCTGAGTCGATGAAGCCGCCGACAGGTTGTTCATCAACAAGCCGTTGACATAAAAGGACGGCATCAGCCGCATATCCGCTTCAAAATGCACCATTCTTGGCAAAGCGACTTTTCCAGGATCATACGGCTGCGGGATGTTATCGGATTTAGTCGTCAGATAATCCGTCGGCGCATTGCCGAATTTCTCCAGTTCTTCCTGCTGAAACGTCAGCCGACCACTGCCGGTTACCGACTGACCCGCCGGGTATTTGATACTTCCACCATTCATCAAAGCCGCCGATAACCGCAGCCAGTAGGCCGGGCGCGGGTCTTTTGTCGACGCATACGAATCATACCCCCTTCCGGTTGTTCGGCGGCCGATTTCATAGGTGGCACCGAGATCATACCCCCAACCGCTACCGTAGGCCCTGGAAAAAACCGACGAAAGGCCAAAATCCTTGCGGGGCGTCGTTTGGCCGAGTTCATATTGCAGATTGGTAATGTCCAGCGTTTTCTCCACATCGCCGTTGTTCTGGAGAATCGCATAATTGCCCCGGGCATTCAGGTAACTGAGCTGCGCCCCCACAATCCGCCGAACCGTAGCCCCCACATTCAAGCGGTGCCAATGCCCGTCGAAAACCTGCAAACCATACGTCAGGCCAATTTCGCCATAGCTGTTGTGCGCCAGGTTGAAATCCATGTTCCCTGCCGACGGCTGTAAATTCCTGTAAAAAAGCCGGTTACGATAGGCCTCGGTTAAGTTTTCGGGCAAAGCGGAGCCATACAGGTAACTTTTCATCCGCGTGTGGAGCGCAATCGTCTGGTTGCCGTCGACATTGAGCAAAATGGACGGTCCCAGAATTTCGGAATACGACGTGGTTCGGGGCGCATCCGTGATGGAGCCAATCGTTCGAAGGGGTAAACTAAGCCCCTGACTATAAGGCAACTGAATCGTTTGAAACAAACCTTTCGCTACGTATTTCGTGTATAAAGAATTAACGGAAGATGTGCCGGTGAAGGCAATGATTTGAAATTTGTACCGTGAACCGGCAATGGAGGACGGATTCTGAAGCATCCGGTGGATGCCACCGTAGTTGCTGCTTACCAAACCCGGCTGGTATTGTGCCCGGACCATCAAGGAAGTAGAACCCACCAGAACGGTCAGGAGCAAGCGTAAAACAGAGTTCTTCATGTACTTATCGTTGATTCATTGTGTTCATTCTGTGCAAATTACCGGCGGCATCAATCCGCAATTGTTCGTCAGCCAGCATCTGGCGGAGAACGGCGGAAAGCCGGTCGGTGGTCAAATTCAACTGATCGGCCAGCAGCCGGGGCGCGAGTCCGTGCCCGCCCGAAGCGTCAAGGTATTGCAAAATCCGCTGCCGAAGTTCATCGGAATCCGGCGGGTGCTGGTTTTGACTTAAACAGTGGTCGCAAACTCCGCAGGCATCGCCGGGCATCTCGCCAAAATAAGCCTGCAACAGCCGCGTACGGCACTGAATCGGGTTCTGGACGTAATCGACCATCGCCCGCACTTTAGCCAGATCCCGCTGCTTTCGCTGTTCCAGTTGCATGACATTGACCGGCAAATTCCGGGCATCGAAACGCGGGGTCAGGAACGTCAGTTGCGGTTTGTCTTTTTGTTTTTCATACACCAGAATCGACCGTTGTGACAGTTGTTCCAGATACGAAAGAACTTCGGTTTCCGGCATTCGCGTGGTTTTGGCCAGCGAACTTTCCGAAATGCTGACGAAATTGGTGAACAGTTCTCCCCCGTAAATCCGCAGCAACAGCTTCAGAAATGAATCGTAATGCGGATTCATGACCTGAAACTCATACAACGCCCGGTTATCCACCGCAATCATCACTTTCGACGGACTGAAATAGGCTTCACTCAACTCAATAAAACCTTCCAACTGCAACTGTTTCAGCGCATAATGCGTATCCGTTACCGGCAATTGAAACGCCTGACAGAATGCCGTCAGGTCGAAATCGATGTCGGAGAATTCACCCCCGCCAATGGCCAGATTCGCGTAGTTCGCCAGTGCCTGATACACCCGCCGGAGCATTTCAACCGGCTGGTATTGCTGAATCACCCGCTGTTCGATGTCACTTAAGTCCTTGTGGCTGTACAGTAAAACCGCATACGCTTTTTTCTCGTCGCGACCCGCCCGCCCGGCTTCCTGGTAATAGGCTTCCAGGCTATCCGGCACATCCAGGTGAACAACCGTTCGGACGTCGGGTTTGTCGATTCCCATGCCAAAGGCATTCGTAGCCACGATCACCCGTATACGGTTATGAACCCAGGCGTCCTGTTTATCAGACCGTTGCTTTGCCGTCAACCCCGCGTGGTAATAATCGGCGCGGATGCCCTGGTGGTGCAGCCACTCGGCCACATCCTGCGTTTGCCGCCGACTCCGCACATAAACAATGGCCGAACCCGGAACGCCCTGCAACACTTTCAGCAGGCGGGCTTCTTTATTCTCTTCGTAAAACGCAGAATATGACAAATTCTTGCGGGCGAACGTTTGACGGAACACCTGCGGCTGCCGCATTTCGAGTCTTTCAACAATATCCGACTGCACATCCGGCGTGGCCGAAGCCGTCAGGGCCACCACCGGAACGCCCGGCAGCAGGTCGCGAAAAGCCGCAATCTGGAGATAGGGAGGGCGAAAATCGTAGCCCCAGGCCGAAATACAGTGCGCTTCGTCGACGGCCAGCAAACTAATTTTCATCTGCTTGACCCGTTCAATCAGAATTTCGGTCTGGAGTCGTTCGGGCGAAACGTAGAGAAAACGGACGTTGCCATAGATACAGTTGTCGAGTGCCCGGTCGATTTCCCGCCAGTGCATACCCGAATAAATCGCCACGGCCGAAATACCGCGTTTCCGCAATTGCTCGACCTGGTCTTTCATCAAGGCAATCAGTGGGGTTACGACGAGGCAAACACCGCCCAGCGCCAGGGCTGGCACTTGGAAACAAACGGATTTACCCCCGCCGGTGGGCAGCAGTACGAGCGTGTCACGCCGGTCGAGCACGGAGCGAATGATGTCCTCCTGCAAAGGCCGGAACGACTCGTACCCCCAGAATTGTTTAAGAATTTGGTGGATGGTCATAACCAACAGTAAAGATAAATCAATCCGAAATTAGTTTACACTTGTAATCGAACTTTCGCGCGACGACTTTATGAGTTATCAGACGACCATCTGCTTACAACCAATTAAAAAACATGATCACGAAAGTCATTAAAACCGATGAAGAATGGCGCCAGCAACTGACGCCGGAACAATACCGGGTTGCGCGCCAGAAAGGAACTGAACGGGCTTTTACGGGCGAATACTGCGAAAGTCACGACCCCGGCGTTTACGAGTGCGTTTGCTGCGGCACCGACCTGTTCGAATCCAAACAAAAATTTGATTCCGGCACGGGCTGGCCCAGTTTTACCGAACCCATGGATCCGGAATTGATTCACCTCGAAAACGACTACACCTACGGCATGTCGCGGGTTGAAGTGCTGTGTGCGGTTTGCGACGCCCACCTCGGCCACGTTTTTAACGATGGCCCTCCACCAGCGGGCTTGCGGTATTGCCTGAATTCGGTATCGCTGAAGCTGAAACTTGCCTGAGTTTTTCAGGAAAACCGCCCGGATCACAACGATTCGGGCGGTTTTTTCGTGATAGAGGTGTTTAAAAAGTAACGTCTTGCCGGTCTCTTCGCTTTACTAAACGCAAAAAACCGTATTTTGGGGTATGCGATTTCCTTTATACCTCCTCGGCCTTTGGCTGGTGCTGACCGGCTGTTCAACCTACCGCCCAATTCAGCGCCAGCTTCGCCAGGATCCCCAACTCGCCGATCATGCGACCGGGTTTGCTTTATACGACTGGGAAAAGCAGAAAATGGTCGTGCAGCACCAAGCCCACCTGTATTTTACCCCCGCATCCAACACCAAGCTGTTCAGTTTTTACGCCGGTTTAGTCACCCTGAGCGATTCCATCCCGGCTTTGCGCTACATCACGCGCTCCGACTCTCTGATTTTCTGGGGAACCGGCGACCCTTCCTTGCTGAACCAGAACCTGCCCGACACCACGGTTTTGCGGTTTTTGCGAAACCGTCCCGAACGGCTGTTTTTTTCAACAACTAATTACAGCGGTCAACGTTTCGGACCCGGCTGGGCCTGGGATGATTTCAACGATGATTATTCGGCAGAATTGGCTCCGTTGCCGCTATACGGCAATTTTGTTCGCTTCGGTTCTCCGGATCGCATCGCGCGTCTGGACGTAGAACCCCGGTTTTTCCGGGATAGCGTGTCGGCGGTTTCCGTGCGAAAATTTTCGAGAAGCGTTCAGCGCGACGAACATAGTAACCATTTCGACCGCCCGGCGGCCGTGCGTCCTTTTCATCAGGATATTCCCTTTCGCTGGTCTCCGCAACTGGCCGCGCAATTACTCGCCGACACCCTGCACCGCGATGTTGCCACGGCTTCCATTCCCTTCGACCGCTTGGCCAAAACGCTGTATAGCCAACCCGCCGACTCCCTTTACAAACGGATGTTGCAGGTCAGCGACAACACCCTGGCCGAACACCTGATGCTGCTCTGTTCGTCGGTGCAGGATACCGTCAACAGTTCGGTGGGTATTCAAACCGTCCTGAAAAACCGTCTGGCGGATTTGCCGGACAAACCCAACTGGGTCGATGGTTCGGGCTTGTCGCGGTATAATCTGTTTACTCCGCGTTCGATTATCAGTTTGTTACAGAAGATCTACAAAACCGTACCGCAGGAGCGGCTATTTCAATTGCTGGCGATTGGCGGCTCGACGGGAACCATTCAGCGGGTCTACAAAACGGATCGCCCGTTCGTCTTTGCCAAATCCGGGTCGATGACGGGCGTTTATAACCTGAGCGGTTATTTGATTACGAAGAAAGGAAAGTTATTGCTGTTCAGTATGATGCACAACAATTTTGCCGGATCGGTGGCCGATATGCGGAACCGGACGGCGGCTTTTCTGACAGAAATTCACCAGAGCTATTGAGTGAAACCCGTAAATTTCCCTAAAAAAACGGGCAGTTTCCGTTGAAAGCCACGGTTTCACCCGCTAATTTTGATCCGGCACAATACCCCACCGAATCAGACCGTACACACCATGCAGGAGGAATATAACCTCGATCAGTTGCGCCAGAAAATAGCGACCATCTCCGGAGTTGAGCTGATCCGGTTGCAGTCGTTTCTGGAAAGCGAAATCCGACGGCGAAAACAGATCCTCAGCGAAATCCCCGCCATCACCCTCGAACAAATTCCGCTGCGGGTGCAGACCCGGACAACGTTCTATTCCATCGTCCGGCGTCGGAAAGTTTGTAATCTGGCGGATGTCGGGCGACTGACGCTCATCGAAACCCTGGCCCTGCTGAAACCGGCGGATCTGCAAAGCCTGAAAAGCCTCAACCAACGGGCCTATAACGAGTTAGTCAATGAGCTGGCCAAACTGAACGTCGCTCACGATTCCATTGCGCTCTGGGACCAGAAAATGCTGGAAATGAAGCCGGTCAGCCCGCTTCCTTCCCGAAGCATCAACCCCACGGAACCCGCTGCCAACCGGGGCCATGCCGATTAAATTATAAGTTTCTAAACCCGGCTGATCCGCGAAAAACAGAAGCAGTAAAACCGCATCAGTAGGTGATGCGGTTTTACTGCTTTTTGGGATAACTCCTTATCCTATAGCCTCGTTCAATGGATCTTTTTCAACTCAAAAAAGCCCCGACGGTTTACGACGCCATCGTCGTCGGATCGGGTGCCGGGGGCGGTATGGCAGCCTACATGCTGACCAAAGCCGGGGCCAAAGTGCTGCTCCTCGAAGCCGGCGGGTATTTCGATCCGGCTGATCCGAAATACATGACCCAGCTCAAATGGCCGTATGAATCGCCCCGGCGCGGAGCCAGCACCACGCGGGCGGGCGGTGATTTCGATGCCGCCTGGGGTGGTTGGGAAATCGAAGGGGAACCGTATTCTTCGAAACCCGGTGCCGATTTTCACTGGTTCCGCTCCCGGATGCTGGGCGGTCGCACCAACCACTGGGGCCGCATTTCGATGCGCTTCGGTCCCGACGATTTCCGGCGCGGTTCCCTCACCGGAATTGGCGACGACTGGCCCATCACCTACGACGACATGAAACCGTTCTACGACCGGGTGGATAAACTCATCGGCGTTTTCGGGTCGGTCGAAAACATGCACAACGAACCGGATGGCCACTTTTTGCCACCACCCAAACCGCGTTTGCACGAGCTGATGCTCAAAAAAGCCGCTACCGGCATTGGCATTCCCGTCATTCCGTCGCGCTTATCCATTCTGACCCAGCCGATTAACAAAGAGCGCGGGCAGTGTTTTTACTGTCGCCAGTGCAACCGGGGCTGCTCAGCCTATGCCGATTTCTCCTCGTCGTCGGTGCTGTGCATTCCGGCCATGAAAACCGGCAATCTGACGCTGCAAAACAACGCGATGGTGCGGGAAGTGCTGACCGACGCCAAAACTGGTTTAGCCACGGGCGTTTCCTACGTCGATACGATCAGCATGCAGGAAGTGTCGGTTTACGGAAAAACCGTGATTCTGGGAGCCAGCACCTGCGAATCGGCGCGGCTGCTGCTCAATTCCAAATCGTCCCGTTTCCCGAACGGACTCGCCAATTCGAGTGGCGTAGTCGGCAAATACCTGAATGATTCCACCGGCGCTTCCCGGTCCGGGTTTGTTCCGGCCCTGATGGACCGCAAACGCTACAATGAAGACGGCGTAGGCGGGATGCACGTCTTTACGCCCTGGTGGCTCGACAACAAAAAACTGGATTTTCCGCGCGGCTACCACATCGAATACGGTGGCGGCATGGGCATGCCCGGCTACGGTTTTGGGGGCGGCATTGAAAACCTGAACGGCAAAATTCCCGGACGCGACGGTAAGATGAAACCCGCCGGCGGCTACGGTGCCGGATTGAAAGACGACGTTCGCCGGTTTTATGGTGCCTACGTGAGCATGTCGGGCCGGGGCGAACCGATTCCGCTGGAAAGCAATTACTGCGAAATTGATCCGAATACGGTCGATAAATACGGGATTCCGACGCTGCGGTTTCACTACAAATGGTCGGATAACGAGGTCAAACAGGCGAAACACATGCAGGATACGTTCGAGCAAATCATCGACGCGATG
Source organism: Larkinella punicea (assembly GCF_003334855.1). GTDB lineage: Bacteria > Bacteroidota > Bacteroidia > Cytophagales > Spirosomataceae > Larkinella > Larkinella punicea. Next base: position 613 of record NZ_QOWE01000023.1, on the reverse strand, counting down.
GGCGGCATGCCGATGGGCAACAAACCCGGCAAAGACCAGAACTACGGACTGGCGGCTCCGGGCCGGATTATCCACGAAGTCGGGACGGTGCGGATGGGAAACGACCCCGCCAAGTCGGCGCTGAACAAGTTTCAGCAGGCCCACGACGTCAAGAACCTGTTCGTCGTCGATGCCGCCCCCTTCGTGACCCAGGGCGACAAAAACGTCACCTGGACCATCCTGGCCGCATCCATGCGCACGAGTGAGTATTTGATCGATGAGGTCAAGCGAAAAAATATTTAGAAGGCGCTTGAGTTAAATTCCTGGTCGCCTGGCGACCTGATGTTTGTAGAAAAAGGAAGAGTAGTGTGGCTTGAGATCGCGTAGCGACCCGACGGGTTGGTCATTTACTGAGTTTTACTCAATAAAAAACGATCTCCTGCCCCGTTAGAGGTTCAACAGCGTAGCGTCGGTAGCTAAAATAAGAAATCTTTCTCCGCGTGCCGATCATACCTTTGTTCGACACCCTCTTTGATTACCATTAACCGAATTATCTTTGGTAGTCACTCGGCTAAGCGGTGGGGGATGGATAAAAACAGCAGTGCCTTAGGTGCCTGACACCGTTACCTATGTG
>NZ_QOWE01000022.1 GCF_003334855.1 Larkinella punicea | reverse complement strand
TTGCCTTCGTAAAGGCCTTTGATAGCGGCCTGTTTGAAGGCCTCGAAATCGAAGTCGTTGTTCATGATAGTGAAAATAAGGTTTTTTCCTTTTTATTCACCCTTGACACAGTTTAGCGAGCAGTCTCTTTCAACTTTTATTTATCGAAGAGCCAGAGGCCCACTTGCATCCACAAATGCAATATGTATTTATTAAAAATATTCGTGATTTTGTTCGATCAAAACTTAATTGGGACGTCCAAATATTAATCACCACACATTCCTCCCACATAATTGCAGAAAGTAACTTTGATAGTATAAGGTATTTTGATAATTCAGAGCTTTTCCTAAAAGTAAAAAACTTATCTGAATTTAGACTAATTGAAGGTGCTTCAGACCCAACTGGAATATCGTTTTTGAAACAATACTTATCACTGAGTAGATGTGATATGTTTTTTGCCGATAAAATTATAATGATTGAAGGAACTGTTGAACGACTTTTACTACCATTATTTATTAAAAAAGCAGCTCCTGCCTTGTTGTCAAAATATATTTCAATAATTGAGGTTGGTGGAGCTTATGCTCACATATTTAAAGATTTATTATGCTTTTTAAATATAAAAACGTTGATTATAACTGACCTTGACTCAATTGATAAATCAACAAAAAAATCATGTAAAGTAAGCGAAGGCCATAAAACAAGTAATGCCGTATTAAAGGAATGGATTCCAGCTATGGAAATGTTGAATGACCTGCAAAATTGTTCAGATGAAGGGAAGACAAAAGGAAAAATACGAGTTGCGTATCAAGTAGCAGAGATAAATAGAATTACATGCGGTAGAAGTTTTGAAGAGGCTTTTATTCTTAGAAATTCTAAAATTCTTGAATGTTGCACTAATGGGAAATTGATACCGCTTTTATTTAAAAATACGGGAGAACAAGAAATTGTTGAAAACTCTTATGAAATTTCGTCAAAAATTTCTGAAAGAAAGACTGACTTTGCCTTTGACATTATGGTTCTTGATCGATGGGAAGTACCTCGTTATATTAGTGAAGGATTGCAATGGTTAACAGAAGATTAGTATATGGATGATTCACTTGCAGGTGTCTTAAATTGTATTGACACTAAAAAAAGTTTTATTTTGGAAGCCGGAGCAGGCTCAGGTAAAACTTGGACCTTAATCGAATCTTTAAAGCACTTGACAATAAAACATGGGGATTTTTTAGAAAAACATGGCAAATTTATCGTATGTATTACATACACAAATGTTGCTAAGAAGGAAATTATTAACCGCATAAACAATAATGAATTAGTCCTTGTATTAACAATTCATGAGTTTTTATGGTTGATAATCAAATCATTCCAAACAGAGCTTAAAGAGGAGTTAATAAATTACAATCTTGCTACAAAAAATCCAATTGAATTACTGAAAAATAAATTAGAAGGAAAATCAATAGATTATAAACAATATGGGAGGAATTTTGAAGAAGGCGATATTAGTCATGAGCATGTCATAGAATTTTCAGGAAAATTGTTTGAAAAATATCCTAAAATTTTTCGACTTGTTTACAACAAATATCCATATATTTTTATTGACGAGTATCAAGATACAGACCCGATCACTATTAATCTAATTATAAACTATTTGCTTAAAGGAAATGAAAATAAAATTGTTATTGGCTTTTTTGGAGATTCTATGCAGAAAATATACAATTCCGGTATAGGAAAAATCTACAATGCCTCATTAGAAACTATTACCAAAACCACCAATTTTCGTTGTTCAATTGCAGTAATTGATTTATTAGCTAAAATTCGCCCCTCACTTATACAGACACCTTCAGGAAAAAACCTTCCTGGACAGCTTTTTTTTATACACTCCAATAGCTCAACTAATAGCTTTTCTATTAACTATCAAAAAGGTTTAGAATGGTTAATTAATCATAATAAATGGGACTTAAAAAAAACTAAAATATTAATGCTAACACATAAAAACATAGCTAATTTTCAAGGTTATGAAAATTTATTAAATGTTTATAATAAAATAACATTTTATAGAGATAGGCTATTTCAAATTGATGAAATATTTATTAAATTCTTTTGCAATAAAGTTGAAAAAATAATATATAACTACAATCAAAAATTATATTCTGAATTTATTAGGTTGTTAGCCATAGAAGGATTTAAAATAAAATCACATAATGACAAATCAAAAATTAAATTATTAATAAAAGAACTAGAAGAAATAAGAAATGTAAATAAAGTAAAAGATGTTTATAAATTTGTAATTACAAAACAAATATTAAATAAACCGATCGCTATCGAAGACTTTGAGAGTGAAATCTATGGCGAAAATCTAACTGAAAGGCAGATGAAAAAAAGGGAATTTTATGAAGAATTAATGAATATAGATTATAGCGAAATAATAAAGTTGAATAATTTTGTTCAAGAATTTACACCATTTAGTACTAAGCATGGGGTTAAAGGTGCAGAATTTGAAAATGTCCTTATAATTATTGATGATGCGTCTTGGAATCAATATAATTTCAATGAAGTTTTTTCTGGTAATGATAATAAACTTGCTCGTTTTGAGCGTACATTAAATTTGCTTTATGTTTGTTGTTCTAGGTCAAAAGACAAACTTGCTTTATTATGCTTGTCTCCCCTTGAGAATACATCATTAGAAAGGATTAGAGACTGGTTTGGTGATCAATGTGTTTATGACATTTCTAATATATCTAACTAGCTTTTTGTTATGGTAAATTTAGTTCTTAAATGAAGGTGAATAAGAAACACGGTGGGTTAAAATATAATTGAATATATTTCAGTGTTTAGCTCTCACTATAAAAATAAGAGCCTTAGATACAATTTATTAATAAGGATTTAGGAATTATTATAGTAGTTTTTTTATCTTAATTCTGAAGATTGGATAATACTAATAAATACTTTTGGTGAGTATTTAGTGCGTGCTTCTAGAATTATTTAAATTATTTTGACTTTTAAAACCTGAAAAAAATAAAAGAAGTATATATATAGCAAAAGTACTCAGGTTAACATAATTAAATTTATAAAACACAAAAAATAGGCATAAATCGCTGTAAATTAATGTATTATGAAACTAAATAATTAGTTTTTTTAGATCCATTTCTATGCATTTATGGCAAATAATTTTATGCCTATTTGGTTTCGATAACCCAAGGCATTTAATCGTTCAGCCAAAGCGGCTTAGGTGAATCTAAACTTTCTACTTTTTTTAAAGCCTTTCAATGGTTTCAATAACTTGGGCAATTCTTTCGATTTCGGCCTGATTCCACAAACGTGGATCTTTTTGTTTCCGGTGATAACTCGATGGATCAATACCTAACTTCTTACATAGGAAGGTAACGGTAATATCCGTGTTTCTCAGACTTTCGGCAATAGATTCACTTAACTGCTGGCCGAATTCAATGGTTTCCTTATATAGCTGTGCGATGGTGTCATTTTGCACCAGTTTTGTCAACGCACCAATTTCCTGTTCAGGGATATTCTGAGGATATTTCAAGCGTTGGTAGTACATCGATGCGGTAATTTTCAGTGCTGTCTGCACCGCTTTCAGGCTGGCATTCTCGCGGACCTGTGCCTTGATGGTTTGCGCTAATGCCTGTAATTTTTCCTGATAATCAATATAAGCCTGCTTAATGGGTGATTCCATAGTGTTGACCGGAAATTGCCGTTTAACCAAATTGGTTTTCTAAACCGATTCCGTACTTGAACACAAATTTCAGAATATCAATAAACCTTTAAATGCCTGCGAAAAAGCCTTTTTACCGATTAAAGTAGGGGGCGAAAAGATCTAATTCAAAATCGATCAAAACCTCATTTTCTCCCGAGTACTGATATCGTAATTCGGTGTTATGAACGAATTCCATTTCATCCGGTGGAATATGACAACAAGCACCGTCCATGGTAACCCAAACAAAACGAGTGGGTTCGAGTAGTATCGCAACGGTTTGGTTCACTTTCTGGAAACTCCGGGCAAGGTCGCCCACTTGCCAGAGGTGTTGCTTTTTTACGGGCAATGCGTGATTTGAATGGGTTTGCTCCATACTGATTTTACTGGTAAAAATTTAGGTTTCCCATAAGATGATACAAAGGTGCCAATCCTTGCTACCCGGTTTGGTAAGCGGTATTACGGTCCGTACGGTGCTCTTCATCAGCAATCGTAAAACCATGTAAGCGTCCTGTCGGTTGCTGATCAATCGGCAAAACCCCTAACAAATCAAGTGGTTTTCCCCTCGATTCGCTAATTTTCACCCGATTGCTTCTTTTAGGGTTCCCGGCGAAGCCGGGGCACTATGAAAAAAAGTGGCCCGCTTTGCTGCGGGCCTTCGGCGGGCGTTATTCAAGGGGTTCGGGCTGTAGATCGCTCAGGACAGGAGCGATGAACTGAACCGCTTTCTGAGCCTCTTTAGCGGCCCAGAAAATGAATTTCTTATCGTCCCGTAGCGGCTTCAACCAGCCTTTTAGGTAGGCGGCTGAATTATCCAGTAAGGTTTCATCAGCGATGCCAGTAAACGTATTCAAGAAGGCGGCACCCAATTCTGCGACTAATTCTTCCTTGGAATAATTGGTCGAACCAAACGGGCAAAGCTGTGTGACCCCCTCCCGGTTCAACCTGCTTTCATGGCCAGTACTGTGGGTCAACTCGTGGAACAAAACGCTGTAATACGCCTTTGAACTGGAAAACTGTTCTTGATCCGGCATATTGACCAAATCAGCCGATGGGCTGTAATAGGCTCGGGCTTTGTTGGTGTGCCGAATAGCGGGGGCTTGAGGCATCTGGGCAACGATGGTTTCACAAACCTGAATAGGTTCATTCGGATTCGTTGGGTGGGCGGGCAACACAAAGTCAATGCCTTCGACATCGCGGATGTTAAAGACGTTGTAATACTTGATAAAGGCCTTTTTCTTGGGTTGCTCGGTTCCATCGGGGCCCGTGATCGTTTCGGTTTTGCTGTCCACAAAATTCCAGTAAATAACCGGCAATGATTTCGCCCCTTTTTTGATGGTGCCACCGTTTTCCCGGGCCTGGTTAAAGGTGCAAAAGAAAGGCACATCATACGGGCTGAGCGACAGCAGGAATAAATTAATCCCCTTATACATGTTTTTATTGAAATAATTCTGGGGAACCACACCCACCGTCGACCACGATTTAACCCAGGGGTTTACGCCGTGTTCGAGCTTTTCAATAAACAGGTTGGTGACCTTTTGAAACACATCAATGTCATGAGCGGAGGTTAATTTCTGGGGTTGCATAGGGGTCAATGTTTACGTATTCAACTCATTGATTATGATATAAATATAAACATTTATATCATATAATACAATATTTTTACACATAAAATATGGTAATATGGTAATTTTCAAAACCGATTAATTCGTTTTTGAATCCAACCGTTGGGCACTCATGGCAAAGAATTTGTTACCTCTTCGGGTCCGATATCCCATGGCATTTAAGCGCTCAGCAACAGCAGCATAGGTGAGTCCGTCTTTACGGTACAACCGGACGAGTTCAGCCGCTTGCAAATTGGCCTGATGGCTGCGAGCATTCTGCTGGCGGATTTCCAAACCCTTCTGCGTAATAGCCGGTGTGATATTGGGCATGCCCAATTTATGTCCCTGGGCTTTCTTGGCCTGTAAAGCGGCCCGGGTCCTTTCCCCAATCAATTCCCTTTCATGTTGGGCCAGAACTGCCATGATTCCTACGGTGAGGGTATTGGCATCGGGAATGTCGCAGGCCACAAAGTCGACCTCGGAATTACGCAGGGAAAAGATAAAAGAGACATTGCGACTCAACCGGTCGAGTTTTGCAATCAGTAAACGCGCCCGGTGTTGTTTAGCAAAAGCAATAGCGGCCGATAGTTGGGGGCGGTTGGCTTTCTTGCCGGATTCCACTTCGATGAATTCGGGTAAGAGTTCATCATCCGCTTTGAGGAACCGGTTTACGATCTCGCGCTGAGCCGAAAGACCTAGGCCGCTTTTTCCCTGGCCAGCCGTTGAGACCCGGTAGTATGGTACGTATTTCATTCTTTAGATATAGGTATTGGAATGGGGAGAGGAAATGAACCCTTCTTTCCCTTTCCAACAAAATTTGACTCTTGAAGGTGTTCCACGGATAAAAGTAGCAAATTATTCATGTTTATAACGTTTTCACAACGGTCGTAATAGATATGTAATGGTATTTTTTTCTATCTTGCCGCATGGAAACCTTCGTCGCTTACTACCGGGTCAGTACCCAACAGCAGGGAAAGTCGGGGCTAGGACTGGATGCCCAGCAGTCGGCCGTCCGACGGTTTGTTCAAAATCCGTCTGGGATCCTGGCGGAATTCACCGACATTGAATCGGGCAAGGTCAACCAGCGACCCCAGCTACTCAAAGCCATCCACTACGCCAAGACTCACCAGGCCCGGCTCGTCATTGCCAAACTGGACCGACTCAGCCGCAACCTGACGTTTATTTCGTCGCTGATGGATTCGAAGGTTAGCTTTGTTTGCGCAGATATGCCCGATGCCAATGAATTTACCATTCACCTGCTGGCCGCCCTGGCCCAGCAGGAACGTAAGCTGATCAGTAATCGTACCAAACAGGCACTGGATCAAAAGTTACGCCAGGTCGGTCAATGGCGTAACGGTGCCCAGTCCTTTCTGCACCCATCAGTCTCGGCCAAAGCGGCCGAATCGAATCGAAAGAGAGGCCTAACGAATGAAAACAACCGGAAGGCCACCGAGTTGATCCGCGCGCTGGTGATGATCAACTTGAGTTACGGCGAAATTGCCCGGCGCTTAAACGGTGCCGGCTTCCAAACGGCACGGGGTGGAAATTTTCAAACTACGCAAGTCATGCGATTAGCCAAACGGGCAGGTTTCGTTAAAACGGAATTGACTTAGGACTAAAAGATAATCTGCATCGTAACCCTGCGGGTTTCCAGTTGATAAAGGCCTATTTTTTTAACAACTTACTTTGTTATTCAAAGTTCTTTGGAATACCTTTACGACGGCTGGATAATAAAACCTCCAGGGCTCTTTCAACGGCATTCTGAAGCCATAATTCGCAGGCACTATGACCCTTAAAATTACGAACATCTCCAAAACGTATTCCACCGGTGCGGTACAGGCACTTAAAAACGTAACCCTCACCATCCCCCATGGCCTGTATGGTCTCTTGGGACCGAACGGTGCCGGTAAGTCAACGCTCATGCGCATACTGGCCACTTTACAGGAACCCGATGAAGGGACCATCAGCCTGGAAGTCTCTAGCCCGGATTCAGGGCATGTCATCGATGTAGTCAATCAGAAAGACGAAGTACGCCAGACTTTGGGCTATCTGCCCCAGGAGTTTGGCCTCTATCCGAAGGTAAGCGCCGAAAGTCTTTTGGATCATTTCGCCATCCTGAAAGGCATCACGACCCGCAGGTCCCGCCAGGTGGTCGTCGAGGCACTGCTGCGGCAAACTAATCTCTGGGACGTCCGCAAACAGAAACTCGGTGGCTATTCGGGGGGGATGCGTCAACGCTTCGGTGTCGCCGTGGCGCTGCTGGGTAACCCGAAGTTGATGATCGTGGACGAGCCTACCGCCGGGCTGGATCCGGCCGAGCGCGTACGCTTTCTGAATTTATTGAGTGAACTGGGCGAGAACAGTGTTGTGCTTCTCTCCACGCACATTGTTGAAGACGTGAGTGAGTTGTGCACGCGCATGGCCATCATCAACAAAGGTGAAATCATACATGAGGCCGAACCGCTGAAGGCCATAGAAGGACTCAAAGGAAAGATTTGGCGGAAAATTATCGAAAAAAGTCTCTTGCCGCAGGTGGAGCTGGAGCATAAAATCATTTCCACCAAACTCCTGGGCGGAAGCACGGTCGTCCACGTGTACAGCGGGGAAGAGCCGGTTGGTTTTGAGTCGGTGCCGCCTGACCTCGAGGATGTTTACTTCAGCGCCATGGCAGGTCATTATCCCCAACGAGCCGGCCTCCAACCGAAATAAGCCTAACCATAGCCATGAAGTTCCGGGAAATCTTTCGCTTTGAGTTTGCCTACCAGGTCCGCCGTCCTTATATCTGGCTCTTTTTAATTGTTCTGGTCTATTTGAATTTCCTGATGACCAGAGACCGGGCCGTCTCCGAGGCTCTTTTCGAGGAATTTTTTATCAACTCACCATTTCTCATCGCAAATACCACGGTATTTGGCGGCCTGATCTGGCTGATGATGGCCGCGGCCATAGCCGGCGATGCGGCCGCGCGGGACGCCGGGAGCCGAATGCATCCACTGATCTATACCACTTCCATCACCAGGGCCCAGTATCTCGGCGGGCGTTTTTTGGCGGCATTCGTTCTCAATGCCCTGCTCCTGCTGGCCGTGCAGGTGGGGATCCTGCTGGGGATCTACTTGCCGGGCGTGGATCCTGAGTTGATTGGCCCCTTCCGACCGGCTGCCTTTCTGACCGCTTACGCCTTTCTGTCACTGCCGAACGCATTCGTGGCGACGGCACTCCAATTCGGGCTTGCCATCCAAAGCGGAAGGGCCATGGCCAGTTACTTCGGCAGTTTCATTCTCTTCTTCATGGGCTTTTTCGTGGCGTCTTTCCTACTTTACAAGCTGGGTCTAGGGACACTAGTGGACCCGATTGGAATTCGGTTCATCGTAGAAGACATTGCGCATTTGTGGACAACCATTGAAAAGAAGGAGCGACTGCTTAACCTGGAGGGTATTGTCCTGACGAACCGTCTCATGTGGCTCAGCATCGGTCTGGTCTCAGTCGCCGTTACCTATCTGGGTTTTCGATTCACCCATCGTTTGGGGAGCACGTCGCGGTGGACACGCCTGAGCCTTCTGTTCCGTAGACCACAGGTGGTCAGAGAGGATGCCACTAATTCGCCGGTGATCGGTATCAGGGCCAGCACACCAATCTGGGTTCCGGTGATCCCACGGACATTCGGCTTCGGCATGCACATCCGCCAGACGCTCACCCTTGCGTGGACGTTGTTCCAAACGATCGCGACGAGCTGGGCCGGACTTGCCCTGCTGACGGTTATCCCACTTCTGACCATTCCGGTGGTGGTCGATCAAATGGAATCCAACGGCGTTCCCCTGGTTCCCACGACCACGCGGGTCATCAACGAGTTGACCGCTCCGCTGTCTGCCGAACTGAGCCGTTGGGTGATCATCCCGGCGCTCCTCATTTTCTTTGCCGGTGAACTGATCTGGCGGGAACGGGAAGCCCGACTCGGCGAGATCACCGACGCAATGCCTGGGTCTGAATGGGCGCCGTTCCTGGGCAAATTCCTGGGGCTCGGTCTCCTGCTCGTCGCCTTCACCACGCTGCAGATGTTTGCGGGCCTGTTCGCTCAGGCGATACTGGGTTACAATACGTTTGACGTGCCGTTATACCTGAAAATTCTCTTCGGACTTCAACTTCCCGAATACCTCCTTTTCGCGTTTCTCGTTCTGGTCATTCACGTATTGGTGAACCAGAAATACGTCGGTCACCTGGTGGCGACGATCACTTACGTATTCATCACCCTCTCCTCCCTCTTCGGAGTCGATCATGATTTATTCGTCTACGGAGCTGGTCCGGGGTGGTCGTACACGGAGATGCGCGGCTTCGGCCCTTCGCTGGGTCCCTGGCTCTGGTTCAAGCTCTACTGGGCGGCCTGGGCGGGGCTTCTGGCCGTCGTGGCGAGACTCCTCTGGGTACGCGGCAGGGAAGAGGCCCTCCGGTTTCGGCTTCTGATGGCGCGACGCCGTTTCGTCGGTTCAACGCCCTGGATGGCCGGGACGGCGGTGGTGCTCATCCTTGCACTCGGCGGATTCATTTTCTACAACACCAATGTCCTGAACCAGTACTTAACTGTTTCAGAAAAGAAGGAGCGACAGGCCGAGTACGAGCGACGCTATGAACGCTTCGATGGCATCCCTCAACCAGAGGCAACGCGCGCCAGGCTGCACATTGAGATTTATCCGGAGCGTCGGCAAGCAGAGATCCTGGGTTCCTATTCGCTCATCAACCGCACCGCCGTGGCCATCGACTCCATCCACGTGGCGATCATGCCGGGTGTTACGACCGGCACCGACTTCGACCGGAAAGCCACACTCGTGATCGCCGACGAAGACCACGGCCACCGGGTCTACGTGCTGGACCGCCCGCTCCAACCGGGCGACTCGCTGCGGCTTGACTTTGAGGTGACTATTCAGTCGCGCGGCTTCCGGGAGACTGGAGTCGATCCTTCGGTAACCTCGAATGGGACCTTCTTCATGAATACGAACTGGTTTCCTGCGATCGCCTATCAACGCCCCCGTGAACTGATCACGGCCACCGACCGGCGCGAGCACGGGCTCACTCTGCGGCCGCTGATCGCTTTTCTCAACGACGAAGAAGCGTATACCGATCGGGGCCGGGGCATGACCCTCGACGTGGTGATGGGTACTCCGGGGGAGCAGGTCGCTGTCGCACCGGGAAATCTGCGCCGAACCTGGACCGAACTGGGGCGTCGCTATTTCCACTATTCAACCCAGGCGATCGGCGGTGAATGGTCCTTCTTCTCCGCCAATTATGCGGTGCACGAAGCCTGGTGGGAAGATTCCGATGATCCGGGAAGGGCAGTCGAGATTCGAATTTACCATCACCCCCAGCACACGGCGCACCTGGACCGTACACTAAGGAGCATCCGGGCTTCCCTGGATTACTATTCAAAGAATTTCGGCCCCTACCAGCGCGAGTCCCTGAGCGTGGTCGAGCGGCCCGGGAATGGCACGGGCCTGCACGCCGATGCCGGAATGATCACCCACGGGGAAGGATTCACCCTCTGGAATCCGAAGGACGATGGCCGGAGCCACGATCACCCTTACGCGATCATTGCCCACGAAATGGCCCACCAATGGACGGTTCCGTATGCCGCCGTCGAAGGAGCACCGGTGATGTCCGAGAGCCTGGCTTGGTACTATGGGATGAAGGTGGTGGAACACAGCCGGGGACCGGAAGCTCTTCAGCGGCTTTTTAGCTACATGTGGCAGCCGCATCCCTACTCACCAATTTTTCGGGGCGAACCGTTACTCCGCGGGCTCGACCCGTACCTGTCCTACCGAAAAGGACCCTTTGCACTCAACACCTTGAGCGAGTACATCGGTGATGAGCGCGTCAATGGGGCGCTGCGGAACCTGCTGGAAAAGCATCGACCGGTCGACGCTCCGTTGGCGACAACATTGGATTTGTTCCGGGAATTGCGGGCGGTGACGCCGGACTCCTTACAGTATCTGCTGCATGATCTCTTCGAGGTGAACACGTACTGGAAGCTGGAGACGGAGCGGGCGGTGGCAACTCCCACTAAAACCGGCAACTGGCAGGTGACACTGGATGTGGAAACGCATAAGGTGGTGGTGGATAGCGCGGGGGTGAAGCAGGAAGTGCCGATGGACGAGTGGATCGAGGTCGGGGTATTCGCGCCGGACCAACCGGGTAAGGAAATAGAACCGCTCTACTTACGGAAGCATCGCATCCATTCCGGCAGGCAGACGATCATCGTGACCGTGCCCCGCAGGCCCGCCCGTGCCGGCATCGATCCCGACCACGTGCTCAACTGGGAGGAGCGCTCAGAAGTTAATATAAAGAAGGTAACGGTTGATTGATCAGGATACAACCATGAAGTTCACAGAAATCTTTCGCTTTGAATTCCGGTATCAGTGGCGCCACACTTCGACCTGGCTCCTGTTCGGCTTATTTCTATTGTTTGGTTTTCTGATCCTGCGAATGGTCACACTGCCCGACGGAACGTACCTGAATGCGCCGGGTACGATCGCCTTCTTTACGGTCTTCGGCAGCGTGATCTGGGTGGTCATTGGCGGGGTCGTTGCCGGCGATGCGGCAACCCGGGACAGGCAAACGCGGATGCATCCGCTTATGTACACCACCCCGGTCAGCAAACTTACTTATCTGGGAGCGCGGTTTTTGGCCGCCCTCGCCGTAAATGCCTTGATTTTGCTGTCCCTTTTTGCCGGGTGTCTCCTTTCCTTTTATGGTCCCGGTGCCAAGACGCAATTCATGGGTCCTTTCCGGCTCGCGTCGTATTTTACCAATTACGGTTTCCTGGCCTTGCCAACCGTCGTTGCCACCACGGCCATCCAGTTTACAGTCGCAGCCTTGAGTGGCCGGGCCATCGCCAGCTACGTGGCCAGCATTCTTATTCTCATCTTTTCACAATTCGGCGGTACAACGGTTCACTACGCACTGGAGTGGAAGGTCCTGGGCAGCCTGATGGATCTTTTGGGCACCAGCATCGTCGTGGAGATGGAAGGCTGGACGCCGATCGACAAGAATACGCGGCTGATCCTGCTCGAAGGCCCCTGGCTCTGGAATCGCCTGTTGTGGTTTGGCCTGGCGGCAGGGGCGCTGGCCTTTACGTATTTCCGGTTTCGGTTGGGCCACGTTATACCGAATACCCCATGGACGCGTATTTTCAGTCGCCGATCCAATCCAGGGCGCTCCCCTGTACTCACTTCTCCGGACGCATCGGATCAAGGCAACCGGGACACCAGTCCGATCAACCTGCCGAACCGCTTCCGTCAATTTGGTATCACCACGGATGTGCGCCAGACACTCGCCATTGCCCGCACCTCGTTCGGAATGATTGCCAGATCCCGGGGCGGGCTCACGCTGGTAGCCCTTTTAGCGATTGGCACCGGCCTGTTCGCACCCGAATACATGGAATGGCTCGGGGTTCCGTTGTTGGCCCGAACGGAAGAGGTGTTACGTACACTAACACCCGCCCTGAGCAGCTTCAAAACCCAGTGGATCATTATCCCTTTTCTCACCATCTTCTACGCCGGGGAGCTGGTCTGGCGCGAACGGGAAGCCGGGCTCAATGAGCTTTCGGACACCACGCCGGTACGCGAATGGGTCCTGCTGCTGGGCAAATTCCTGGGACTGTCGCTCGTCATCATCACCTGGGTGACCTTCCTGATGGGGGCCGGCATCATCAACCAGCTCGTCATGAAGTATCACCATTTCGAGATTGGGGTATACCTGAAGGCGCTCTTCGGCATTCAACTGACCAACTACCTCCTTTTCGCCCTGCTCGTTTACGCGATTCATATTCTGGTGAATCAAAAATACATCGGTCACATGGTCGCAATCGGCGTCTATGGGTACATTCTTTTCGCATCGATGATTGGCCTTGAGCACAATATACTAATTTACGCATCCGATCCCGGGTGGTCTTACAGTGACATGCTGGGCTTCGGGCCCACGATCACCCCTTGGCTATGGTTCAAGTTCTACTGGGTATCCTGGGCGTTTCTACTGGCAGTGATAGCGACGCTGTTTTGGGTGCGGAGTAAGGAAGGTGGACTACACGCGCGGTTCCAGCGGGCAAAGCACCGCTTCGCAGCGTACAGGCCCGCTTTTTGGATGGCCGTGGTACTGGTTGCCGGATCCGGTGGTTTCATTTTTTACAACACCAATGTGCTGAATGCGTATTTAAATCAGGCGGATCGTTTGCTGATGCGCGCGAAATACGAGCGACGCTACGGGTCATACTGGAATGCCCCGCGACCCGTCCTGGTGCGCACCCGGTTGCAGGTCGAGCTCTATCCCGATGAACAAAAGGCTGAAATAGCCGGTACGTACCAGCTGGTCAATCGCGGCAAAGTCGCCATCGACTCGATCCACCTTTCCACGATTCCTCAGGATGGGATCGCAGCCGTTTCATTCAACCGGCCCGCGTTTCCAATGGTGCTGGATGATGAGCTCGGTTACCGGATCTATTCCCTGAAAAATCCGCTCCAGCCCGGTGACTCCCTGCAAATGCATTTCAAGATGCACATCGAACCCCGGGGCTTCAGCAACACGGGCGTGGATGCCTCCGTAGTCGCGAATGGTTCTCATTTAACCAGTGACTGGATGCCCGTCATTGGTTACCAGGATGATCGCCGTCTGCGTGATGTGCGTGACCGCTCAACGCATGGACTCGCTCCGCGTACGGAGAGGCCCTCTCTCTACGATGTTGCCGCGCGAAACGATACCCGTCATGCGGAACAGATAGACTTGGAAGCGATTGTCGGCACCACCCGGGGCCAGATCGGTGTGGCACCCGGGGCGCTGCGCCGTACGTGGACGAAAGGCGACCGTCAGTACTTCCACTATGCCACCAATGCACCAATCCACAATGATTACGCTTTTTTCTCGGCGCGGTACGCGGTACGCGAAGCCCACTGGATCCCCCATTCGCCCCGATCCGGGCAAACCTTCCCAAACCCCTTACCGGGATCGCAGCCGACAGTAAAACCGGTTACGATTCAAATCTATTATCATCCAGACCACGACGCCAACGTGGAGCGCATGGTAAAAAGCGCCCAGGCTTCGCTGGCGTATTATTCCCGGGAGTTCGGTCTTTACCCCTACAGTCACTTTCGGGTTTTGGAACGACCGGGGCCCGGGCGTGGCATGCATGCCGAGCCCATGACGATTGATTATCAGGAAGGATATTCCCTGATGAATCCCCGGCCAGCAGGTCTCGACCTTCCCTACCACATCATGGCCCACGAAGTGGCGCACCAGTGGTGGGGCCTTTTTCTTTCACCCGCAGCGGTCGAAGGCGCCGGTGTACTCGTTGAAAGCCTGGCGACGTATTCGGCAATGCAGGTGGTGGAGGAAACACTGGGTTATGAGCACCTGCTGCGGTATTTATCCCAGATGCGACTGGAGTATGAAGTGCCGCGCTCCCGGGCAGCTCCACCCCTGCTGCGCGCCAACAACCAGTTCATGAATTACCGCAAGGGACCCTTCGCGCTGTACGTCCTGAGAAAGTACATTGGAAAGGATCGGGTCAATGATGCGCTTCGGCGGATGCTTCGCGATTATACACCAAATCCTCCCTTGCCAACGACGCTCGATTTCTACCGGGAGTTGCAGACGGTGACGCCCGACTCGCTGCACGTTATGGTCCATGATCTCTTTGCGGCAAACACCTTTTGGGAACTGGAGACCCAACGAGCCACCGCGAAACAACTCAAGGAGGGCACCTGGCAAGTAATCCTGGAACTGGAAGCCCGGAAGATGACCGTCGACAGCATCGGCATGGAGACCAACGTTCTAATGAAGGATTGGATAGAAATTGGCGTCTACGCACCGACTGCCAAAGACCAGCCATCGGAAAAAGTGCTCTACCTTCGAAAGCATCGCATTAGCACGGGTAAGCAGACCATCATTCTCACGGTTCCAGAAAAGCCCGGGCGTGCCGGCCTTGATCCGAATCACCTGCTGATTGATTTAAACCCGGGAAATAACACCAAAAAGTTGAAGATGGAAGGGGTTTTATAAGAGAATCCTGTTTGAATTTAAAAAGTATTCGCGAGTTAAAAGTCACCAAAGAACTAAAATGTTTCACCTTGCCCGGTCGTGAAGGTTTATCGGGGCGACCCGGCAAGGTGAAACATTTTAGTTTATGGATTTTTGAAATGTTCATTTACTGTTATAGCAACGACCATTGTGAAAACGTGATATGAAGAAGAGGCCTTTGAAGGCGCTTGATTGAATTTTTTTGGTTTACTTGAATGGTAGTGTTTCCGAAGACTGAGCTTTACTAGTAGAAGAGCGACTGTAAACCAAAATCGCCGATAGTAAAGGGGAAGCTGACACAGTTCGGGTATATCCGCCACGGGATGCATTTTATTAATCCCTCAGCAAATCACTGTTATGTTATTTCGTGCCAAAAAACGAAGTTATTATCTAGATGATTTCGAGTTTCTTGGCTGGAAGCCATTTGCGTTAAAAGGGGTAACTATTTATGAAGTACCAGGCGATCATTTCAACTTATTTACAACGCCAAATGACAAGGAGTTTGCCCGGATTTTACAAGAAGTTTTAGACCGCTTGACCTGTTAATATGTTTTCAACTTTTTACTCCCCTTACCAATGGCAATTATTACCAATCTCGATCCCCAAAGAAGAGTTTTAGCCCACGGATTCCTCTTAGTAGAAGAGGTATCAATCGATGAGGAAGTTTGGTGTGCAGTCGAAGAGTATTTGGAGGAAAATGGGAAAGACAACGAACTCAGTTTTAGTTCTAACTTTCACATAAGCTCCGAAGGAAAGTGTATCGTCTATTTGTCGAAGAAAATTTTAGTTTGAATTTCGGGGATGCTGACTGCAAGGAGAAAGCGCGTCCCTACAATTATTCTATTTAAACTTGGCCACTTGCGCCGGCCAAGTTTATTTATACTGATAATGAACATATTAGTTTCTACTATTCCGTGATTATCCTACAACTTTGCGAAAGAATTCGGTTATTTCCCTCAATCTATAAATTTTGTAAATTCCTGCCTAAATCCTGTAACTGATTTATTGACTAGACCCCCTAAGTTTGTACCCGTAAGACTCTCCTCATGAAACTGACCTGGTATCACCGACTTATCTGCTTGTGGCTGGCAGCCTTTGTGCTGATCGGCAGCAGCGGGCATATCGTCGCGGAGCATTGGTGTAAGATGAGGGGAAAGTCGATGGAATTGCTGTTCACTAAGAAAGAGTGCAAAAAGCAGTGCCCGGATAAACCAAAATTTGCTTCTAATGAAACCGGGCCTATCATCTATAAATCACCCTGTTGCAAAGATGCTGAGCGGTTCGAGCGATTGGAACCCAAAAGCCAGTTTTCAATTAAAGCGACTGACCTGAATCCGCCTGTTACTGACTGGGCAGAGCATTTTGGGTTATTTCATTGGCTGACTACCCTATTGCCAATCGAATCGTACCATCCGACGCTTTATAGGGCTGATGATCCTCCATCCCGCTCTGTACGCTTTCGATTGACTAACTACTGTATTTGGCTAATTTAAGCCACCTTCACTCGTTGTAGGCTCCCCGCCTGCATGCCTTACTTTTTGTTTCTGGCACGTTCCGTTGTGGCAAAGAACCTTAGCTACTATCCGTACCTATATGGATATAGGTAATAAGGCACAAGTTTATTCTATCTCTTCATAATTTCGAAATTAACCCTGGCTATGAAAATCGCTTCGCGTTTCTTGCTGGCTATACCCCTCCTGATTTTATCAGGCTGTTGGAGAATGCAAGACACAACCCCACAATTAAACATTAATTACCCAGCGGCCTATGTCGTCAATGGAGAGAGTAACTCCGTTTCCATTATCGATCTTACTACCCAACAGCTAAAGGAAACTATTTCTCTGGGAGATGCTTCCATGGGCGGTCATTCGATGGGCGGCACGACTGATCAAATTATGTGGCCGCATCACATTTATCTTTCTCCGGATGGTACCCGGCTCAGCCTCGGCGTACCAGGAACAGACTTAAGTGGAGGGCACAGTGGCAGCATGGCTGGCATGAAAGGCCGCGTTGTCCTTCTGGACAGCCGCACCGGTAAATTGCTGGCCAACCAGGAGACTCCCGCAATGAATCACAATGCTGCTTTCTCTCCAGACGGCACCGAATTATGGACTGTTGAGATGGATGAAGCCGGGAAAGCGTTGGTGTACGATGCGACGACGCTCTCCTTAAAACAAAGCATTCCGGTTGGCGAAGAACCGGCGGAAGTGACCTTCTCATCCAATGGGCAATATGCTTTTGTAGCCAATGGTCATAGCAACAGCATTACGGTCATCCGGGTAGCTACTAAAACCGTAGTAAAAACGATTCCGGTTGGTGAAGATCCGGTTGGCGCCTGGCCGGGTGCCGATGGAAAAATGTACGTCGATAATGAAAAGGGCCAGAGTATATCCATCATCGATGTTGGTACACTTGCGGTTACAGAAACCATCTCTCTTGGATTTATACCGGGCTATGCGGCCTTTAATCCGGTTTTGAATGAATTATGGGTTAGTCAGGCGGCAAGCGGCAATAAAGTAGTGGTTTTTCACCGCATGAACGATGTCTGGATGAAAGCGGGTGAAATAGTTACAGGCCTTGATGCTCATGCCATTGCCTTTACAAAGGATGGATCGTTGGCTTATGTGACCAATCAGGGAGCAGGTTCAGTTTCCATTATTGACACAAAAACTCGCTCCAAGATCAAAGATATTGTTGTCGGTAAAAAACCAAACGGAATTGTACTAAAAAATTAAAATCTTATTCATGAATCAATTAAAAAAGAACACACGAACTCTCATAGCAGTTGGACTTTTGTCTTTAGTCTCCAGCGCCATTCGGGCTCAGTTGAATCTTCCAGAACCAAGCCCTTCCACGACTATTCATCAAAAAATCGGCTTTACGGATGTCACCCTTCGTTACTCCCGGCCGGGAGTAAAAGGACGGATCATTTTCGGTGGCCTGGTTCCTTTCGGAAAGTTATGGCGCACCGGTGCCTCTGATGCTACAATTATTACCTTTTCAGACTCAATGCGCGTGGCGGGGACTTGGGTCCCTAAAGGAGCATACTCCCTTTTTACAATCCCAGAAGATCAGCATTGGACCGTTATTCTCAACACTTTTGTAGAAGGGCATGGTACTGAAGGGTATAGTGAAAAGAACGATTTACTCCGACTCCGGGTAAAACCCCAACCTTCAACGCGGTTTTATGAGTCTTTCACCATCGAAGTCCAGGATCTGACCCGCAACAACGGCTGTATTTATCTGCACTGGGCAAATACTTCCTTGGCAATCCCCTTGGAAAGTACCGCCGACCGTCGTATCACTGCCGAGATTCTAGACCGTATAAATGTAAAAAAGGAAGATCGCCCTGGGCTTTACTATCAAGCGGCACTCTATTACTTCGATAATGAGAAGGACACGAAACAGGCGCTATCCTGGGCAACTAAAGCGGTTCAATTGAAGCCTGCATTTAATTATCTGCACTTGCAAGCGAAGCTTCTCGCTCGGCATGGCGACTACAAAGCTGCCGTTGTTGCGGCTAAGCAATCCGCAGAAATGGCAAAGGCTGAAAAAATAATCGATTATGTAATCATCAATAACCAATTCATCGCTGAGTGGGAGAAAAAACAGTAAAGGCAGGACAATGTCCCGATTTCCAAACATTAAACTGACAATCAATAAATTACCTTCAAACTCCAATTTATAACATGAAAACGATGCGAATGATAATTGCGGCCATAGGCCTGAGTTTATTCGGTCAGGCAGCTTCTGCTCAAGCCACAAAACCTGCCTTGATAGCTTATTTAAGTGTTAAAGATGCCTTGGTGGCAACCGATGGGGATAAAGCGAAAGCCAAAGCCGAAGAACTGGTTTCCGCTTTTAATAAAGTAGCAGCCAGTGCCCTCTCAGCAACGGATCAGAAAGCGCTGACTGCCGCGAAAGCGAGTGCTGCAAGCATCAGCAAAACAAGTGAAATAGAAGTCCAACGGGAACAGTTCGAAACGTTATCGAAAAATATGATCGTTTTGGCTAAATCTACCAAGCCCGGTAAAGCCTATGTTCAATTTTGCCCCATGAAAGATGCTTCCTGGCTGAGCGACAAAAAAGAAGTCGCTAACCCGTATTATGGAAGCAAAATGCTCAAGTGTGGGAAAGTGACAGACGAAATTTAAGTCTAGAATGGAGAGTGGTGCATGCCACTCTCCATATTTTAACCAAATTAATAATCATCGAAATGGCGATACAAGATCTGTTTATCAAAAATATGGTCTGTGACCGTTGCATTCGGGCAGTACGGCAAGACCTGGAAAAGCAGGGATACCAGGTTCATCGTATCGAGTTAGGTAAAGTAACGGTGGAAGCCCCTCACATTGATTTGCTGGCCATAGCCAATGCCTTGGAAGAGCAAGGCTTCGAGTTATTAACTGATCGCAATACACGCCTGGTTAATCAACTTAAAACGCTCATCATCGAGCTGATTCAAAGTGGCCGCATCATGCAATTGAAGACCACCTTATCCGACTATTTAGCACTACATATGGGAATGGATTACGCCCACCTGAGCCACCTCTTTTCCACATCGGAACATGTGACGATTGAAAAATACTGGATTTTCCAACGAGTCGAAAAAGCTAAGGAACTCCTCAGTTACCGTGAACTATCGATCCATGAAATTGCCATTCGATTGGGATATAGCAGTGTGGCTTACTTGACAAACCAATTTAAGCAAATTACAGGTCTCACTCCAGCTGCCTATCGGAATCGCAGTTCTTCAGATCGTAACCCTCTTGATTGGATTTAAATCGCTTATCTAACTCAAGTTAATTCCTATAAATACTTATTTTTACCAGCATATTGGACTGTTTACGGCACGAACTGATCCTTACTCTAAAATTCCCCTTACTCGCTTCTTTCTTCAATTTTCCCTTCCAGCAAGTTTGCCCCTGTTCCGCCCTGTCCTATTTTTTAAACCAACTCGACGAACTTGGGTCTTAACATTGGTCAATGGCATCAAGGGGTTTCGGACCAACAATTCTGTAAAATTGTACGCCAATTTTGTAATAGAAATCCTTCAATTCTAAGCGAGATTTGTCCGTTCTCTACAAGTAAGATTGATTAAACATGGAAGATGTGCAGACCATTGCCATTAAAGGACTGAAAGGGTCCGGCAGACAAGAAATTCTACAGCATAAATTAGCTACAATAGGAATTCAAATTAAAACCAGCCATGGTAATTGGCTTACCCTTTCCGGATTATCCCAAATTAATGCCAAATACTTACTGGACGAAGCATTACATGCTTTGAATATGACTCGGCTGGACGAAGCTTCCCAAATTCTTATATATCGGACGCAATCCTGGATTGAGCTGGAGTTGGACAAATTAATACAACAACCTATCGCCTGGAATGAGTTGAAATTGTGTTCCACTGAATTAGGAACATCCGCAAACCAATTAGACGCCCTATTTCTAATCGTAGAAGGCGTGAGCTTTGAAAAATACCTTAACCTTCAGCGCGTAGATAAAGTAAAAGAACTCCTGGTTTATACCGACTGGCCTCTCCCTTTTCTAGCCGAACGAATGGGTTACGAGTCGGTCCAACAAATGGCCGGCCATTTGATCAGGGAAACAGGGCTACCGGTTACTCACTTCAGAGCCCTTCACCAGGACCGTCAACGATTAAGGCAGGAGGTAAAAGCAATTCAAGCACTATCTACCCGGTAATTTTCTCGATCCTTCATTTCACTTTTTAAATAAAACCATTCTAATAGTGCAGACATTCGATAATTTACACAACACGTGAGGCAGGTTTCAACAATGTTACAAATCGGTTCCGGAATTTTGTAACATCCCCTTTACGTTCTACGACGACCTTTGCATCAGTAATTTGTTTTATTAAAAAATGTCCATTATGGAAGCGGTAAAATTCAAAACCAATATCAAGTGTAGTGGTTGCATTGCCAAAGCAACACCATTCCTCAATGAAGCGGTTGGGGCAGAAAATTGGGAAGTCGATACGGAGAGTCCCGATAAGGTATTAACCGTTGTGGCCGAAGGAATTTCGGCGGAACAGGTTAAAAAAGCCGTAGAGAACGCCGGTTATAAAGCGGAACAACTGAACTGACCGGTAACAATCCCACACCAATTTAAACGACAAAGACGGCCCTTGGAACCGTCTTTGTCGTTTATACGCGTATGTACGATCCGGTAAAAACCGAGAACCTACAAAGCAATCGAAGCTACTTTAACCTGCTTTTCACTTTCCCAGGTACAAACCATAACGGAGCCCGCGAAGGCGATACTGGGTGTCTGCCCTTTCCCTACCTCAATCGGCTTTTGATTGACCGGCTGAATAAAAATAACCCCATCTTTTTGCCAGGTGGTTGCCCAATGATCGGCTACAGCCGCTATGGCCACATTCTTTCCCTGACCCAGCAATAGCTCGGATTCACCAGGCCGACACTGATACAGCGAACTTTCACGTCTCCATACCGTAATAGGCTGGCCGTCCTTGGTTAGGGCTATTCCTCCACCATCCATGGGACAAGCTTTCAGCTTCCACGTTCCCGTCCCAAGTTTTTGCGACGGCAGGAATTTCTTGCCTCCATCTTTTGATCCAGCTATATACAGGTCCCGCGAGCCATTGACCGAATTTCGAAACATGACGTATACATGATTACCCTTCGCAGCCACCGACACCCGGCAGCATTCGCACACGGTTTGGTCGGGCGACTGGTAAATCACTTGGTTTGCTGTCCACGTACGCCCCCCGTCCGTTGAGCGGGAACCCACAATTTTATTATGATTATCCCCCCGAAGATCAAGCCAGACCGCATAAAAGGGCCCATCGTCCGATCCGGCGATCGCATGAAAACCCTCTTTGGCAATTTCCGGCTGGTCGTTGATCTGGACCGCTGGTGACCACTTGCGGCTGGCGCGAGTCATGGAATAGGCCATGACATTTCCAGTCTGGTTCATCGCCGTAATGAGTACCGTTTTATCAGTGACCGCAATTTGGGGGCCACGGGTAGCGCCCAAGACCAATTTGGGGAGATGGGCAACCGGTACGGGCCGGGAGAATGATTTACCCTTGTCCACTGACGAAGCATAAAATACCGTATCATTCCGACCAAATACCAGGTGAATGGCCCCCTTTCGGTCTGCGATAATAACGGGCATTTTCCCGGCGGCCAGCGTCTGATCCGTTTCAATCGGTTTAGCCGCCCAAAAAGACAGTAGAAAAAGGAAGAAAAAGCAAAAACGAAACAGGGTTCTCATAGCTAATACGATTTAAAGCCTAAATAAATAGAAGAATTCGAGGTTACCAACGGGCCTTACCCGGTTGAGCCCCTTTAACAAAAAACTACAAAGCTTCCCGGCAATTTTGTAACGGACTGGCTACTGCCGACCTCTAGTTTTGTGCGGTTGTCTAAAGAATACCATGAAAACGAGCCTTTCCATTAAACGAGTCGTACACCCTACGACTGATTCAGTAACGCTTTATTTTGATACCCCGGAAAATGGGTTTACCTATTATCCAGGTCAACACCTGGCCGTGACGGCGATTGTGGGCCAAAAACCCATTACAAGGACGTACTCATTGAGTACATCTCCTGTAATGGATTCCGAATTAGCCATCACCGTGAAACGTATCCCCGATGGAGTTCTGTCGAATTACCTGGTTGATTACGCCAAACCGGAAATGCCGTTGACCATCGAGGGACCTCTAGGCCAGTTTTATACGGTTCCTGACCCGGTTAACCAGCGTCATTTGGTTCTATTCGCTGGAGGTAGCGGCATTACCCCATTGTATTCGATGATCCGGTCGATACTGTATGCCGAGACCAATTCCGTTATTTCTTTAATTTATGCGAATCGATCCTGGGAAAGCGTCGTATTCCGGGAAGAATTAAACAAGTTGCAGATTGCCCATCCAGATCGGTTTTCGGTCTATCACGCCCTCGATCAATACTCGGATTTATCCGATACGGAACTTAAACGGGTCTATTTTAAAGGAAGCCTCAGTCGCCTATTGGTTAAGAAATTTATTGCCCGGCTCCAGACTCTGATTCCCTTGCCAACCGAATTTTATATGTGCGGGCCCTTTGGATTTATGCAACTCATCGAACAAGCACTCGAATCCCTGAATATCCCAGCCAACCAACGCTTTAAAGAGCAATTTTTCGTACCTGCTCAAGAAATGAATCCCCAACGCGATTATTCTAACCTTCCAACGCAAACCGTTCAGGTCCTTCACAACGGTCTTACTCAATCCTTCACGGTTCCCAGCGGTCAAAGTATTCTGGATGCGGCCTTGGCCGCTGATCTAAAACTACCTTATTTGTGTCGGGAAGCGCAGTGCGGTAGTTGTCGGGCTCAGTTACTCCGGGGAAAAGTAGACATGGAACGAAATCATAGTTTAACGGTGGACGAAATAGGGGCTGGCCAAGTATTACTATGCCGCGGATTTCCACTTACACCGGATGTAATCGTCCAACCACTTCAGAATCAGCTCTGATGCAAGGATATATTTCGAAATTTTGTAAGACCGACACTTAATTTTGTAACACGCATAAATCCGCAAAGCCCTATTTTTGCCTAGTAGAAGAATAGTTACGTATGCGATCACTCAAACACATATCCTTATTGAGTTGGATTCTCTGGCTCGTGACGGTAAGCACCGGTCTAGTAGCAGCACCGGCCTGTGTGGCTATGCAAGCGTCAGCCTGTCCCTGCTGCGAGGTACCCGTGTCGGAGTGCCAGGATATGACCTGTCTTTCCTCAATTGAGCGTCCCGCACTTCTTCTGAGCACAATTCAGGTCGTTGCCCCACCAGCGGATCATCAACCCGTTTTAAAACCTCGACCTAACTTTGCGCTGCTGTATTGCTATTTGCTGGCCCAGTCGGATTTGGCAACCCGGCGTAGTTTTTCTTACCTTCCTACATCTCCCGTCCGGGATATTCTCCTGCTTGTCGAAACGTTCAGACTATAAGCCAGGCAACTACATACCATTGACCTTGTGGTCTTTCGGTTATTCCCCTAAAACAAAAGCGCGTAACTCAATGATATCTACCAATTGGTAGGTTCAGCGCTATCTATTTTGCAATAACGTATTCTTTTTATGATTGAGCAACTGATCCGGTTCTCGCTAAGAAACCGCTTTGTCGTGCTACTGATTGCCGGTGGGCTATTTGGATGGGGCATTTACTCCGTAAAAACTAGTAAAATAGACGCCATCCCTGACCTTTCCGAAAATCAGGTCATCGTCTTTACCGAGTGGATGGGGCGCAGCCCTCAACTGATCGAAGATCAGATTACCTACCCGCTGGTAACGAACTTACAGGGCCTCCCGCAGGTAAAATACGTACGTGGCACGTCCATGTTTGGCATGAGTTTCGTCTATGTCATCTTTAATGACGACACCGACGTTTATTGGGCCCGGGAGCGGGTCCTGGAGCGGCTTAACTATGCATCCAGGCTCTTGCCAGGCGGAGTCTCACCGACACTTGGACCCGACGGTACCGGCGTCGGTCACATCCTATGGTACACCCTTGACGCACCGGGTATGGACCTGGGCGAGCAGCGGGCCATCCAGGACTGGTACGTTGCTTTCGGCTTGCAAAACGTACCGGGAGTAGCTGAAATTGCCTCATTTGGCGGCTTTCAGAAACAATACCAGGTCACTGTTGATCCGAACAAATTAACGTACTATGGTCTGTCTGTACCCCAGGTGATAACGGCGATCCGCACCAATAATAATGAAGCCGGAGGGCGTAAATTTGAATTAAGCGGCATTGGCTACATCATCAAGACGACGGGGTATTTAGGCTCAGTCGAGCAGATTCAAAATATTCCGATCAAAACCCTAAACACGGTTCCGATTCGCGTAGCCGATGTGGCTACAGTTCAGATGACGGGAGCTACCCGGCTGGGCATCTTCGATTTGAATGGAGCTGGCGAAGCGGTAGGCGGTATCGTGGTGATGCGCTACGGAGAAAACGCTGACGAGGTCATCGGCAATGTTAAAAAGAAGATGGAGGAAGTTGCCAGGGGATTACCCCAGGGCGTCAAGTTTAATATCGTCTATGACCGTAGCGGGCTGATTCAGGAGTCGGTCAGTAGCATTCAGCACACCCTCATGGAGGAAATGATTGTCGTCTCGCTGGTGGTGATTCTTTTTCTATTGCACTGGCGGAGTGCCATCAGCATCATTGTTCAGATTCCGATCACCATCGCTACCAGTTTTATTCTGCTGAACGCCTTCGATATTTCGTCCAACATCATGTCCCTAACGGGAATTGCCCTGGCCATCGGGGTCATTGTCGACAACGGGATTATCATGGCTGAAAACGCCTATAAAAACCTGGCCGTCCGCCAGGCTGAACTGACGGCGGAAAGCAGGAAGGTGGGGGCGTACGAGAAAACGAATGAAAATAAACCGGAGTCTACTCCCCATCCCCAAACGCAACCGTAATTATGTGGACGAAAATAAAACGCGGGTTCGGATTTGGACCCAAGAACTACATCGAAGTTCCCGAAGAAGAGCGGCTGGCGATTATTGAAAAATCCAGTATTCAAGTCTCCCGAGGGGTGTTCTACTCGACCATTATCATCATCACGTCGTTTCTGCCCGTGTTTCTTCTTACCGGGCAGGAAGGCAAGCTGTTTCACCCGCTGGCCTGGACTAAAACGTTTATCTTGCTAGTGGATGCGGTCCTCGTCGTCACGCTGGCCCCCGTGATGCTGTCCCTGTTTTTGAAAGGTCGCTTCAAGGACGATCACGCCAATCCCATTAACCGCTTCCTGGAGCGGGTCTATGAGCCCCTCATCCGGGGCGTGTTGCGCTGGCGAAAAACCACCCTGGCCATTAATCTGCTGGCTCTGGCCATCAGTATCCCCATGCTGCTGAGTTTAGGGTCGGAGTTTATGCCCCCCCTTGATGAACAAAGCATCCTGTTTATGCCCGTCACGCTACCGGACATTTCCAACGCCGAAGCCAAGCGAATTTTGCAGGTTCAGGACAAGATCATTAAGTCGGTGCCGGAGGTGGACAAAGTTCTGGGCAAGGCCGGTCGGGCTTCAACCGCAACCGACAACTCCCCCATTAGCATGATTGAGACCATTATCATGCTCAAACCCAAGTCGGAGTGGCGGGAAGGCATTACCAAGAAAGCGATTATCAACGAATTAGACGCCAAGCTACAAATTCCGGGTGTAATCAACGGTTGGACGCAACCCATTATTAACCGCATCAACATGCTGTCCACCGGTATTCGCACGGACGTGGGAATCAAGGTTCACGGTCAATCGCTGGATAGCATTTATGCGGTGTCTGAACAGGTCAAAGCCGCTCTCGAAGGCATAGCGGGGGTAAAAGACCTGTACGTAGAACCCGTCACGGGCGGCAAATACTTAACGGTGGACATCAATCGCGATGCCTTGGGGCGCTACGGACTGAGCGTCGATGATGTCAATGGGGTAGTTGAATCGGCCATTGGCGGCTCGCCGATCGGTCAGACCATCGAAGGGCGTCGGCGGTTTGCCATTAACGTCCGACTGGCGCAGGATTACCGAAACAGCGTGGAGCGCCTTCGGCGCATCCCCATTGCGACAGCCGCTTTCGGGACCATTCCGCTATCCGCAGTAGCAACCTTGAAATTTGAGGATGGCCCCCCGATGATTACCTCGGATAATGCTCTGTTGCGTGGGGCGGTGATGTTCAACGTGCGCGACCGCGACTTAGGCAGCACGGTTGAGGAAGCCATCGCCAAAGTAAATGGGGAGCTTAAACTGCCGGGTGGTTACTTTCTGGAATGGAGTGGGCAGTACGAAAACCTGATTCGGGGTAAGCAAACCCTGCTGCTGATCGCACCGATTGTGCTGGTCATTATTTTTCTGTCGCTCTATTTGGCTTTTCATTCGGCCCGGGAAGCATTTTTAAGTCTGATCACCATTCCCTTTGCCTTAATCGGTGGTGCCTACATGGTTTACTTCTACGGGGTCAATCTATCGGTAGCGGTGGCCGTTGGCTTTATTGCCCTGTTCGGCATCGCCGTGGAGACGGGGGTGGTGATGGTCATCTATCTCAATGATGCCATGCGAAAACTGGTCGAGCGGAAAGGCAATTCCAGAGAAACCATAAGCCCGCAAGATTTAAAAGAGTCCGTCATCGATGGGGCTGCCAAACGGTTGCGGCCCAAAATCATGACGGTTTCGGTGGCCCTGTTTGGCCTCGTGCCCGTTCTGTGGGCGTCAGGCGTAGGCAGCGATGTGATGCTACCCATCGTCCTGCCGATGATTGGTGGTGTTTTAACTTCCTCGACGCATATTCTGCTGGTAACTCCACTCATCTTTTTGATGACCAAGGAGTATGAATTAAAAAAATACGGTAAACTGGACGTATCCGATGTTACGCATTAAATCCCCCTATTTTCTGGGTTTAACCTATCTCCTTTGCCTGACCGGGTTTGCACAAACCGCTCCAGGCAATACGGTTGCCGAACCAGCCATCCTTTCCAGCCCAGCAAATCGTAACCCGAATGATCGCGGCCCGGTTCTACGGCTCGATAGCATTCTGGCGGTCATTGACGCCGGCAATCCCCAACTCCAAACATATGGGAATCGCGCGGCTTCCCTGCGGGCGACGGCGGAGGGCGCCAGGAGCTGGATGGCCCCGATGGTGGGCGCCGGAACATTCATGATGGCCTACCCACGAAGCTATATCATGGAAGAACGCGACAAAGGTTCGGTAATGATTTCCGGCGAACAGGCCGTTCCCAATCAGGCCAAACAACGGGCACAGGTAGCTTATCAACGCTCCCGGGCCTCCGTCGAAGAAGCCGGGAGGGCGGTTAGTTTCAATCAGCTACGGGCGCAGGCCAAGCAACTTTACTACGAATGGCTGGTAGGCGAGCAGAAGCAGGCGGTCCTGATCGAAAATCAGCAAATTTTGCAAACGATGAAGAAACTGGCGGACATCCGCTATCCCTATTCGAAGGGTAGCCTGGGAAATATCTACAAAGCCCAGGCCCGGCTTTACGAATTGGATAATATGCTGTTGATGGTTAAAGCGGAGATTGACCAGAAACGAATTGGGTTGAATACGTTGATGAACCGACCCAAAACGGAGCTTTTTACGATTGATACGACCTTAATCATTCCGAAAGACCTGTCCCTGTCGGAGGTAACCTTGATCGACACGGCGCTGATTGCCGGCAATCGAAGCGACATTCGACGCATGGATCAGACCATTCGTTCCATGTACTTTGGCATCGAAGCCCAGAAAGCGGAGCGCAGACCCGAGTTTAGAATTCGTTTCGACCATATGTCTCCCCTCGATAAAGGGATGCCCAATCAGTTCACGGCAATGGGGATGGTGACAATTCCTATCGCTCCCTGGTCTTCGCGGATGTACAAAGCAGAGATTAAAGGTATGAAGTATGAGATCCAGGCTATGCAGAAAGAGCGGGAAGCGATGCTCAATGAAACGCAGGGCATGGTTGCCGCCATGCAGACGGAGTTACGCAACATGAAGCAGCAGTTGGACAATTACCGGGAGCGGGTCATTCCGACCTTCCAGAAGAATTATCAAACGCTAATGATTGCCTACGAGCAAAATAAAGAGCAGTTACCGGTCGTGATCGATGGCTGGGAAACGCTCAATATGAGCCAAATGGATTACCTGAATCGCTTGCAAGACTATTACCGAATGATTGTCGCTTATGAACGTGAATTGGAAAAATAGAGGAATTTCCCTCCTGCTAATGACCGGACTACTGTTGGTAGGTTGCCAGTCGAAGAACGGGCAGAAATTACTTGAAGGTGATTCCCGCAAATTGAACGAAGGTACACACCAGGGGCACGCTCATCAGTCCGTGGAAGAGGAATACACCTGCCCGATGCACCCGCAGATTGTACAGGACAAGCCCGGAAGCTGCCCAATCTGTGGAATGGATTTGGTAAAGAAAGCCAGTGCAGGCGACAGCGTAGTAATTGACACGGACTTAAAAAACCTGCTCAAGCCCACGAACTCCGCTGTGGTGGCCACGATATCGACCGTACATCCCGAACGACGCCGTGAAACCGTCGAGTTGAAGGCTAACGGCATTGTTACCTACGATACCCGGCGACTTTTTACCATTCCCACCCGATTTGGCGGTCGGGTTGAAAAGTTATTCGTGCGCTATAACTACCAGCCCATTCGAAAAGGGCAGAAGCTGCTGGAAATCTATAGCCCCGATATCGTTACGGCCCAAAGGGAGCTACTTTTCCTAGTGAGTGCCGACGCAGATAACCAGCCTTTGATAAGCTCCGCCAAACAAAAACTCAGGTTGCTCGGTGTCACCGATAACCAGATTGCTGACTTGATCAGGACCGGCAAGCCTAGCTATTCGCTGGCGGTATTTAGTCCCTACGACGGGTATGTGGTAGAAGAATCAGCGCCTGTACCAGCCGCATCGACACCACCTAGCGAAGCTTCGGGCGGCATGAGTGCCGACGGCATGAGTAGCGGTTCGGATGAAATCACCTTCACCCAACCCGCTCCCGCGTCAGCTGGCATGGGTAATGATCGGGTTTCTCCGCTGTTGTTGCGTCAGGGGCAGTATGTACAGACTGGTCAAACCCTATTTCGGGTGGTAGACCCCAGCCGACTTTGGGCAGAATTCCGGCTATACGCCCGGGATGCGACCGGGGTCAAACCAGGCGATCCGCTAACCATATCCTTCGACCAGGCTGGCCAGCCTTCACAGTCAGCCCGGGTGAGTTTCATTGTGCCTTTTTTTGAGAATGGGGGCACCGGGGCGTCGTCAAGCTTCGTGACAATCCGCGCTTACCTTCCAGGAGGAAAAAATAAGCGCGTGGGCCAATTAGCCCGCGCCATTATCCGACAACCGGCCCGGGAAGGGCTATGGCTGCCCGCGACAGCCGTGCTGGATTTAGGAAACGAACGGGTGGTATTTATTCGCCAGAATGGAAGTTTTAAGCCGGTACGTGTACAAACCGGTGGCGTTTCTGGTCATCGGATTGCCATTAGGGGCGGATTGAGGGAAGATCAGGAGGTAGCCCGAAATGCCCAATTTTTGATTGATAGTGAAAGTTTTATCAACGTTTCTAATTCAACCGAATAACTATGCTCAGGCAATGGATATATGGATCAGCCGCTCTGCTGGTGCTGCTGAATGCAGCCTGCCAGTCGGGCGGATCAACCGCGACTAAAACAAAGGATACAACTCAACTTCAGGCCGATACCCACCCGCATCTGGTTGGTGGATCGGATGGACATTCTCATGGTCCTGAGCAGGCCGGTGGAACCACATATACCTGCCCGATGCACCCGCAGGTTATACAGAGTGCCCCGGGAACGTGTCCAATTTGTTCTATGGATTTAGTACCGGTTACCAAAACCGGTGGAAAAGTGGCTGACCGTTCCGCCGTCGCGATTATGCTGAGTGAAAGTCAAATGCAACTCGCTAACGTAACCGTACAACCGGTCTCGGCGGGCAGCATTAGCAACGCAACGGTGCTCAACGCCCGATTGGCAGCCAATCAGGAGCAAATTGAGGTCATCAGCAGTCGCGTATCCGGACGAATCGAGCGGTTGGTTGTCAAGGAATCCGGCCAATTTGTGCGCAAAGGGCAGGTACTTTACGAAATTTATAGCGAACAACTCCTGACCGACCAGCAGGAATATCTGGTGGCTCTTCAGCAGGAAAATGAACTCAAGGAACCTCGTTATGAACAGTTTCGCAAAGCGGCCGAACAAAAACTACGGCTTTCAGGCATGACACCCGATCAAATCCGTCAGTTGGCCCGCACCCGAAAGGTGCAACCGCGCATCCCGTTCGTGGCTCCGGCTGGCGGAACGGTGACGGAGGTAGCGGCCAGTGAAGGCCAGTACGTGAGTGAAGGGGCTTTGCTGTACCGTTTGGTGAACCTGGGGCAACTTTGGGTGGAGGCTGATCTCTACGCCGGCGAATCGAATTATATAAAAGTCGGGGATCAGGTTGGGGTTGAGGTGGTCGGCAGCGAAGAAAGGCTGAATCTGACGGCACGGGTTGCGTTCATTAATCCGGAATACCGAACCGGAAGCCAGGTGCTGACGATGCGGGCGATTTTGGCTAATCCGGGCAGTAAATTTCAGCCCGGCCAGCAGGCGCGGGTATTCATCCGGCATGGTATCCAGCGTGGGCTGACTCTGCCGACGGATGCGGTCGTACGGGCTGGCGACGGAGCGGTTGTGTTCATTCAGACGAGTACGGGCACCTTTCAGCCCCGTAAGGTCGAAATCGGCACCGAAACCGACCAGCGCGTGGCCATCACGAAGGGTTTAATCGGTACCGAAAAGATTGCCATGTCGGGAGCTTACCTGCTCTACAGCGAATTGATTCTGAAAAAAGGGATTAATCCGATCACGGCCAAAATCGATGAGGAGAACGTTCAAACGGCTCCCAATCAGAAAAAAGCTCCTGTCGTAGCGCAAGCGGCTTCAACCAACGTTCAGCAGACGCCTGACGTCTTTAAAAAACAACTGACCCTGGTGTACGAGGCTTCACTAAAACTGACCGAAGCCTTGATTCGGTCGGATGCCCGGCAAGCCCAAACCGCAGCGGGTGGGGCGGAGAAGGCCATTTCCAGCGTAGATATGAATTTACTTTCCGGTGCGACGCATCAGGAATGGATGAAACATGAAAGCACTATGAACGCGGCCCTGAAAATCATTCGCACCACGAATAATCTGGAAAAACAGCGTACGGCTTTTGCCGGTTTCGAGGATGAGTTATACCGGAGTGTGAAAGCGTTTGGCATTACTGATAAGCCTGCTTACCGGCAGTACTGCCCCATGGCCCAAAACAACAAGGGAGGCTATTGGCTGAGTGATCAAAAAATCATTCGCAACCCTTATTTTGGGGAAGCGATGCTAAGCTGCGGGGAAACCAAAGAGGTTATTCAATAAGTTTTGAAAGACAGATTGGTTCGATCTATCCGCAAGCTAAATTTTCTATCTTAACTAGCGAAGCCATGAATACATCAGAAATAACCAATTTATTGGGCGAAGAGGCAGAAAGTCTGTTGACCCATGTGTCCCAAACCATCTCAAAAGAGCAACTTCACCTTCCGGGGCCTGATTTTATTGACCGGATATTCGTACCGTCTGATCGATCTCCTCAAGTGCTTCGAAGTCTAGGGCATCTCTTCAATCATGGCCAATTGACCGGGACCGGTTATCTGTCGATTCTTCCCATTGATCAGGGCGTCGAACACAGCGCCGGGGCTTCTTTTGCCGGAAACCCCCTCTATTTTGATCCCGAAAATATTATCCGGTTGGCGCTGGAAGGCGGCTGTAATGCAGTCGCCACCACATTCGGAGCACTGGGTATTGTGGCCCGGAAGTATGCACATAAAATTCCATTTATCGTTAAAATAAACCACAATGAATTACTAACCTACCCTAATAGGTACGACCAGATCCCATTCGGAACCGTGAAGGAAGCCTGGAATCTGGGGGCTGTTGCCATTGGCGCAACGATCTATTTTGGCTCAGAGGAATCAGGTCGGCAGATTGTTGAAATTGCCCGGGCGTTTGAAGAAGCGCACTCCCTGGGAATGGCCACTATCTTATGGTGCTACCTTAGAAACAACGCGTTTAATAAAGGGAAAGGAGAGGATTACCATGTAGCCGCCGACTTGACGGGTCAGGCTAACCATCTCGGCGTTACGCTACAGGCAGACCTGATTAAACAAAAACTTCCGGAAATCAACGGAGGCTTTCAAGCCCTCAATACAGGTGAGAGTAGTTACGGTAAACCGGATGATCGGATTTACACCCAACTCAGCAGTAAACACCCCATTGATCTATGCCGCTACCAGGTAGCCAATTGTTATATGGGCCGCGCAGGACTTATTAATTCCGGAGGGGGCTCCCTCGGGGCCTCGGATCTAAGAGACGCTATCCGCACGGCTGTCATCAACAAGCGGGCGGGCGGGACTGGTCTGATTTCGGGCCGCAAAGCGTTTCAGCGGCCGTTTGAAGAAGGCGTAAAGCTTTTGAATGCAATCCAGGATGTGTATTTGGATCCGGAAGTATCAGTAGCCTAATTCATGTCGTATATTAAGCTACTGATACTAATCAGCCAAACAACCTTTATAGGGTTATGACTAAAATCTATATCATATTTCTGTATGATTAGGATCAGCTAATTGATTTAGAAAACTATACACCTTTGTACCAGGCCAAACAACGTATGTAAGTTGAATCAGGAGATAATTCTCTAGAACTACTCACTATACGAATTTTCAGGACCTTCATCTGAAACCAATTCTATCATCATACAACTATGAAATCATTCACTTTTTTTATTCTGCTGCTTTTGGGGTTCATTTCCGTTTCCATTTCTTCATCTGCACAAAGCCAGAACTACAAACATATTGGGCATAACGGGGAAATTAAAGACGAACGAGGAGTCACCATAGGCAAAGTGACGAAGGACCAAATTATTCAGGACAGTCATGGCCAGAAAATTGCCTTTATCGACAACCAGGGCAATCTCATTGATGCCAAAACCAACAAAAAAATGGGCCGTATGGGTAAGGATGGCAAAACGTACTATAATGTCAATGGGGATATTGAGTTAACAATTAAAGACAATGGAAAAACCTGTGATGTTTACGACGCTAAGGGAAAGAAAATTGGTAATGTGCACAGCAGCTTAAAAGGTTCTGCCTGTGCCTTGGTCTGTTTTCAGGAGCAACATGTCAAAAAGCCATAAATATATTTGCATCATTTTTTAGCTTCGAAGCAATAGATTCTGTTCATTAATCAGCAGGAGTAAAAGTTAACAAATACCAGAAACTTAACTCCAATTCAGTTGTTGTATCATGACAGAGCAATTTGACCGCGTAGGCGACCACGTTCGACCAGTTTCAGGCTCAGACCATTAAAGCCCTGTACGCGGGCAAGACTCTCACCGATGGAAATGGCGTATTTGCTCCTTTACTGAAGCATTTCATAATAACGGCTTTTCAGGGTAAAATGCACCTGCGCTTGCAAGAAAAATAAGTGGCTGCCATCGTTAATCACCAAAATGTGGAGGCTCCTTATAAAATTCAGCTGAAAGGCAACGTAGTTTCCCGCGTATTGTATAGCGTCATTGGCTTAAGTTTGAAAGGGGAAAAAGAACTGCTCGGTATCTACCTGACAGAAAGTGAAGAGACTAAATTTTGCGGGGCCGCTCGTGCGGCTTCCGGTAATGAACGACTTCCGGCAACTTGGTGTGTCCGATGTTTTTGTTACTTGTATTACGGCTTGAGAGGAGTTAGATTTTGCCGATGAGCTGGCCAGTTGGGAAACACCCATTTTGTCTGAAGGGAAATGAAGCATAATTCTACCCAAGCCGTGTTTGCGATTTCTAAAAGCAGAATATTTCCATTACGGTTCGATTGCACCCACCACTTTTTGATTTTCAGCACTCTCTAGAATTCGCCCGTACACAAATAGTTTATCAACGTCATGTCATGGCAGGCAAAGTCTCCATTTCATTTCAAAAGAAGGCTATCAGTGCAGCTTTTTGCCTAAAAGGTTCAATTGATAATGACTAATGTTTATTAGAGCTGACCTTCAAAATTGAACCTACCAGTCAGTGATATCTATCGCTTTCCTTTTCTAATTGAGCTCATGATATGATCGAAAAAATTATTACCTGGTCTATCCACAATCGGTTCATGGTGCTGCTACTGATTATCGCTATCCTGTCAGGTGGTGTATATGCTATCTGGGAGACCCCCGTGGATGCCATTCCGGATCTTTCTGAGAATCAGGTGATCATTTATACCGAATGGATGGGGCGTAACCCGCAGATAATGGAAGACCAGATTACGTATCCTTTGGTAGCCAATCTGCAGGGTATTCCGAACATAAAAAATATAAGGGCGTCGTCCATGTTCGGAATGAGTTTCGTTTTTGTCATTTTCAATGACGATGTAGAAATCTACTGGGCACGCTCACGGGTATTAGAAAGGCTCAATTATGCTGCTCGCTTACTGCCTCCCGGTATCACCCCAACGCTCGGCCCGGATGGCACGGGGATCGGGCATGTCTTCTGGTACACGCTGAAGGCTCCAGGCTATGATTTGGGTGAACTTCGAGCGGTCCAGGATTGGTATGTCAAATTTGCTCTTCAAAATGTTCCGGGGGTAGCAGAAATTGCCTCATTCGGAGGATTCCAGAAGCAATACCAGGTGACTATAGACCCTAATAAGTTAGTCTATTATAATATTTCCTTTATGTCCCTCATTCAAGCCATTACCCGGAATAACCGCGATGTGGGGGGAAGTCTTTTTGAAATGAACCGGGCCGGATATATGGTGAAAGGGCTGGGGTATCTGAAAAGCATGG
The DNA here is from genome assembly GCF_003334855.1 of Larkinella punicea. Lineage (GTDB taxonomy): Bacteria > Bacteroidota > Bacteroidia > Cytophagales > Spirosomataceae > Larkinella > Larkinella punicea. Next base: position 115,898 of record NZ_QOWE01000022.1, on the reverse strand, counting down.
AGGACATTGAAGATATCCGGTTGGGAATGTATAAATCCATTCCCATCACAGTGAAAGACGTAGCCTCTGTGCAAATGGGCGGAGATATCCGGCTTGGAGTTATCGAAGAGAATGGCGAGGGAGAAGTCGTCGGTGGCATTGTCGTAATGCGGTACGGCGAGAATGCCAAAGATGTAATTGAACGGGTCAAGTCAAGACTTCAGGAAGTGGAAAAAGGGCTTCCACCAGGAGTATCCTTTCAAGTGGCCTATGACAGAAGCAACCTCATTCTGGCCGCCATTGATACGTTACGAGAGACTATTACGGAAGAAATCGTGGTGGTATCGGTCATTGTATTGTTGTTTCTCTTCCATTGGGGAGGAGGCCTGGTAGCTATTCTCAGCATTATATTTTCCATCCTGATCGGATTTATACTCATGAAAATATTTGGGATAACTTCCAATATTATGTCATTGGGAGGGGTAGCATTAGCGGTGGGTGATTTAGTCGATTCAGGCATTGTGATGGTAGAGAACGCTTATAAGCAATTAACAAATGAGGTACTCGACATTGATGAGCAAAAGCTGGATTACTAAAGCAAAGAATAACTACCATGGCTAATCCAAAGCATCGTATCGGTCATACGAAGGAACTCAAAGAACAAGATAGAATTGATATTATTGAAAAATCGAGCCGAACGATTGGCAGAGCTGTATTTTCCTCCATACTTGTCACCTTAATTTCATTCTCTCCCATTCTGTTCCTAACCGGGCAAGAAAAAAAGCTATTTAGCCCTCTTGTTTTGACCAAAACGTTTACCATGGGCGGTTCGGCAGTTGTCACTTTGCTGATTATCCCCATGTTACTACGGATTTTCCTAAAAGGAAGATTAATCCCAGAAAGTCGTAATCCGGTTTCTAACTTTTTTATTCACCTTGCCAGCCCCGCCGTGCATTTAGGTCTGAAGTGGAAAAAAACTACACTTGCCTTGGTTCTACTGACGCTGTTGGGAAGTATTCCTATCCTGATAAATACCGGTTCTGAATTCATGCCCCCTTTGGATGAAGGCTCCTTGCTATTGATGCCAGTTGCTCTTCCCGATGTTTCCAACTCAGAAGCCAAGCGAATCGTACAAGTGCAGGACCGGATTATTAAAAGTTTTCCGGAGGTGGAAAACATCTTAGGTAAGGCCGGACGTGCCTCCACGGCTACCGACAACTCTCCCATCAGCATGATTGAAAGCATTATCATCCTTAAACCCCGTGACCAGTGGCGGGAAGGAATGACAAAGGAGAAGTTAATCCAGGAAATGAACAATAAAATAAGAATTCCGGGGGTCTCAGTGGGCTGGACGCAGCCCATCATCAACCGAATTAATATGCTGTCAACCGGTATCCGCACCGATGTGGGCATCAAGGTGTACGGGCAGCGCCTTGATTCCATCTACTCCCTGTCTTTACAGATAGAAAAAGTCATCAAAGGCGTGGAGGGATTACAGGATTTATACGTCGAGCAGTTGATGGGTGGAAAATACCTTGAATTAGCCATGAAACGCAAGGAGATTGCCCGGTACGGCCTTGATGAGGAAGATGTAGGAATGATCATAGAAACCGCCCTGGGCGGGGCGAATTTAACCAGTACCGTGGAGGGTCGCCGTCGCTTCAATGTAAATCTGCGCCTTGGGCAGGACTATAGGAACGATATTGCTGAAATTAAACGAATTCCAATCCTTACGGAGCAATATGGTACCATTCCCCTTTCCTCCGTTGTGGATATCCGAGTGACCGAAGGGCCACCAATGATTAATTCTGAAAACGCATTGCTACGGGGAACGGTACTCTTTAACGTAAGAGGCAGGGACATGGGTAGTGTGGTGAAAGAGGCTAAACTTCGCGTTGAAGAGCAGTTTAAAACACTACCGCAAGGGTACTTCATCCAGTGGAGCGGGCAATATGAAAATCAAGTCAGAGCCCAACAACGACTGACTTTCATTATTCCCATCGTGCTCCTTATCATCACTTTGGTCCTATACCTGACGTTCAAATCATTACGAGAAGTATTAATTGTGCTAAGCAGTGTACCTATTGCCTTAATGGGGGGCGTATACTCATTGCATTTCTTTCAGGTAAATTTTTCAGTGGCGGTAGCGGTCGGCTTTATTGCACTCTTTGGGGTAGCCGTAGAGACGGGTGTATTAATTCTGGTCTACATGAATCAATCCTTGGGAAACTTAGTTCGGCAGAAGGGGCAGCGCCAGGAAACGCTATCCGAAACCGATATTGAAAATGCAATTTTTGCAGGAGCTGTTTTACGAATTCGGCCCGTATTGATGACGGTAGTGGTGGACATGATTGGTTTATTCCCGGTTTTGATTTCAACGGGGGTAGGTAGCGACATCATGAAGCCCATAACATACCCGTATGTTTTTGGTCTGGTTACGGCAACAATATATGCCTTAATTATCTTACCCGTGATCTTTTCACTTGTAAAAATCTGGGAGTTTCGGCGGCAGGGCAGGCTTTCTTTTCTCACTGTGGAGAATTAATCGGTTCTTTTACCCGATATAAACACGATTATTCAAAAATCAAAGCAAATGTTTTCCATAGGTTGCTTTTATCCTTTTTCCTGGAAACAAATAATTCTGTTCCTATTGATGCTATCTTACCCGGTAGGTTGCACTCAAAAAGAACACCTGTCTGGCGAGCATCCTTCGTCTTTAGATCTATTGAATCCGCAGGAAGTGCAGTTAATGGAAGACATCGCTCAATCCACTAATCACACTGTTATTTCCAACCAGACGCTGGTTAAACCAAAGTTTGTACCACACAATCTCCGTGTTCCTATTAAGGGATATCTTACTTACGATAGTCGTCGGAACAATAAAGTAGCCATTCGGGTAGGAGGTCGGATAGAAAAACTCTACTATAAATACAATTATCAGTTCATTCACAAAGGCGATAAAATCATGGACCTTTATAGTCCAGAAATTAACACCTACCAAGCCGAGTTTCTGTACCTTTTGCAATCCGATAACGATCCTAACCTTATTGAGAAAGGACGGGAAAAACTCCGGCTGTTAGGGCTATCAGATGACCAAATAGGTCATTTAGAAAAAACGGGGAAATTTACTGAAACGATTGCTGTTCATAGTCCCTATCAGGGGTATATCCTTTTTGAAACCGCATTAGATGCAGAAACCTCCATGGGCGACAGTGGCTCCGAAACAGAACCCAATGGCATGAAAAAGATGAATAGTAATTCTGAGGAGGTGACCTCATACAGCACTTATAGGAACGATGAACTACGGGAGGGAAACTATGTAAATACCGGGCAAACCTTATTTTCAGTAAATGATTTAAACATTCTTTGGGCAATTGGATCCTACGAAACCCGAATGTCTTTTGATGTCCGATTAAACGATCCAGTGATATTATACAGCGATCTGGTGCCGAATCAGAAGTTAGCCGGAAGAGTTAACTTTATTGAGCCAATTTTTCAAAAAAACCAAAAGTTTACGCAAGTAAGGATTTATCTAAACAATTCAAGCCACCGGTTAAAGATAAACGCTCTGGTGAGCGGGATACTTATTCCGCGATCTTCAAGCCTCTTCGTTGTGCCTGTATCGAGCGTGTATGACCTAGGACGACGAAAGATTATTTGGGTATATGCGGGTAAAACACCAAGCGGCAAGAAGCGTTTTAAAGCCCGCCAGGTATTAACAGGTGTACCGCAAGACGGCTACATACCTATACTTCAAGGGCTAAATGGACAAGAGGAGATTGCCCAGGAAGCTGGCTATCTGGTAGATAGTGAAAGTTATATTGAGCCTTCGGTTTATCCTTTCTAGCCTTTATTTCCCGTGCAGATGTATAAAACTATTGGATTTCGTTCCTCGCCTATCATTTGCGGCCTGTTGTGGTGGGTCATCGGTTGCGGTATATCCACCTCCCCGGAAGGGCAACCTAAGCAAAATGTACCGACACCTCACACCGGCCACAAAACCCATAAGACTGGACCGGAAACTCATCCAGCCATAGAAGGTGATACGTTACATTTGGAAGCCTTGCCAAGCTTATTGGCTGCTTTAAAATTAGATACGGCGAAACAGAAGTCTATTTCTCAGTTCGACAACTTGGTGGGCATAGCTGCTGTGGACCAGGAAGCCATAACCGTCGTAAGTGCCCGGGTGAAAGGAAGAATTGAAAAACTTCTTGTGCGAAACCCGGGGATAGCTGTGATGAAAGGTCAGGCACTCTACCAAATGTATAGTGAGGAGTTATTGATTTACATCAATGAATACCGATTCGCCCTCCAGCAGTTGGCTGCTGATGCACCAAGTAGCCAACTGATAAGTAGGCGAATTCAGGAAGGCGCTAAACGAAAATTACTATTGTTAGGCCTCACCGAATACCAAGTCCACCAAATTGCCAGCACAGATACGCCACCTGCTATTATTACTTATTATAGTCCTGCTTCGGGCTACCTGATAGATTTACAGGTGAAAGAAGGACAGTACGTAGAAATTGGATCTCCCCTTTTCACACTGGCCGATTTGCAGACACTGTGGATTGAAACTCAACTCTATTCCAACGAGGTGCAGTATATGGATCAACAGCCAAAAGTAATGCTCCATTTCGAAGCTTCCCCCTCCCGGATCTACGTTGGCAAGTTGGTGTTTAACAATCCCAAATTGGAGGAAAATCAAAAAATAAACCTGGCCCGTTTCCGGATCGTCAATACTGACTTAAAAATAAAGCCAGGGATGATGGCCTACGTGAATTTTAATCGAAACGGAAGAAGGGCGTTGGTCATTCCGAAGTCCTCGTTAGTTATTGGCACGATGACCGTGGCATGGGTAAAAACCGGCGAGGGAATGTTTGAACGCCGAATGCTTCAAACGGGGATTGAGAATAAGCAAGAAGTAGAAGTAGTTAAAGGTATTCATGATGGAGAAATAGTGGTTACTTCGGGAGGATACTTGCTCAGTGGTGAACTTACGCTCCGACAAGGTGGATTGAAAGGACATTCTCACTCTCAATAGTCAACTCTAACCTGCTCTACTTCTATGCCAACGTAATGACCTGCCTCAACTGTACCTAAAATAATCAACAGGTCCAAGTCGATACCGAGTTCACGAGCCGCTTCCTGAAAGGAGTTTTTTGCATAGGATAACTCGACCGGTCCGCCGGCCCGGGGCCATTTCTTTAAATACTTCCGGTCCGGCGGTGCGGTCAAATACACGCCTTTTTTTCATGGCTACTTTTAGATTTGTCCCAAATCTGCCTAAAAAAAGTCTCCAGTCAAATGTAGCAAGTCCAGTCTACAAGTACTCGAAAGTACTCGACTGGGTAGAGGCTGGCGACCTTGCCACTGGCGTTCACCTTTTACCAAATGCTCGACTATCGTTTGCCAAATCTGCTTTAGTAGTGTACAGTGGCGAAAATAGTACGGGATATAAGATGGCTAGGTGAATTGGATTCGCATGAGAGGTGAAATTCAGATTCGACACGGATCGGTTTGCCACGTTAAATCTACCGCCAATACCCACTTTTTAGTGCGACGATTGGCAAAGTCACAAAAACAGTTAACCTAATTTAAAACTCACTCTTACGATTATTAATTTATCTCACGTTTTAATAATTGGGCGTTCAACGCAACAATCACCGTGCTGGCGCTCATCAGGACAGCACCCAGCGCCGGGCTCAGGACAAAATTGGGGTATAAAACCCCGGCAGCCAATGGAATAGCGACCACATTATACCCCGTGGCCCAAATAAGATTTTGAATCATTTTTCGGTAAGTGGCTTTGCCGAACTCAACCAGATTGGTAATATCGGTAGGATTGCTGTTGACCAGTATAATGTCGGCGGTTTCTGCCGCTACATCCGTTCCCGACCCAACGGCGATGCCCACATTGGCTTGTGCCAGGGCCGGTGCATCATTGACCCCATCACCCGTCATTGCCACAAATTGACCTTTTTGCTGTAAGTCTTTTACAATTCGAACTTTTTGATCCGGCAACACCTCAGCAAAAACCCCATCCAGACCCAATTCCTTCGCCACGGCATCGGCCACTTTTTGATTATCACCCGTCGCCATATAGACTTTGATACCCGCTTCCTGCAAACGTTGTACGGCTTCTTTAGAGTTTGATCGAATCGTATCAGCCAGTGCAATGAATCCAATTATTTGTTGATCTTGCAGAACAAAGACAACTGTCTCCGCTCCACTGCTATAGGCGCCTTTGGGCAATTCGATCCCATGTTCTTTTAAGTAGCCGGGACTCACTACGGCCACTTTTTTTCCATCCACGGTGGCTGAAATGCCCTTCCCCGTAATCGACTGAAAGTCACTAATGGAAAGTGGTGCCAGGTTACGGGTCTTTGCTTCCCGTACAATACCCTGGGCGATGGGGTGTTGCGATTGTTGCTCCAGGGCTGTGGCTGTGCGAAGCAATGCCGTTTCATCTACCTGATCCACGAGTGACACGACGCGGGTCACACCGAATTGTCCTTCCGTTAAGGTGCCTGTTTTATCGAAAACCATCGCTGTTATTTTACGGGACTCTTCAAAAGCTGTTCGGTTTCGGATCAACAAACCTTTTTGCGCGGAAATAGCGGTGGAAATTGCCACGACCAGGGGAATCGCCACTCCCAGGGCATGCGGACAGGACGTAACCATGACGGTCACCATTCGTTCGACAGCAAATGCCGTGTCCTTGCCGCTGAACAGCCAGAACAATAGTGTAATGACCCCTACGGTTAAAGAAATTAGGGTTAACCATCCGGCCGCCCGGTCGGCCAGCGTTTGGGTTTGGGATTTCGCACCCTGAGCCTCCTGAATCAGCTTAACAACCTTGTTGAGGTAACTGTCTGCCCCTTGGTGGGTTACTTTCACTTTTAGAGCGCCTTCGCCATTGATGCCCCCGGCTATGACGGTATCTTGTTGCTCTTTCTGCACCGGCACACTCTCCCCCGTCAGCATACTTTCATTGACAAAGCTGTTCCCTTCAACCACCTCACCATCGGTCGGAATCCGCTCACCGGGACGTACCAAAACAATATCACCAATGGTAAGCTGGTCAACTTTGACGTCACGAATTCCATCGCCATTCACTAAATGGGCATCGGAAGGAAGCATTTTAACAATCAATTCCAGTGAGCGTGAGGCTCCGGCAACGGATTTCATTTCCAGGTAATGGCCCAGCAACATAATATCAATCAGGGTAGCCAGCTCCCAAAAGAAATCCATGCCCGGCAGAATACCCAGGGCGACCACCATGCTGTAGGCGTAGGCTGCGGTTATAGCGACCGCTACCAAGGTCATCATTCCGGGTTGACGCCTGCGGATCTCACCGATCAAACCGGTCAGAAACGGCCAGCCACCGTAAAAATAAATGATCGTTGCCAAGCTCATGACGATCCAGTCGCGATAGAGAAAATCCAGGTGATAGCCCGCCACTTCCTGAAACATCATGGAAAAGGCTATGACGGGTACAGAAAGAACCAGGCATACCCAAAATCGACGCAGAAAATCGGCTATCATGGCACCATGATCATGGCCGGTATGTCCCTCATGATTCATTGAACTCCCATGGGAATGGGAATGACTCTGGTGGTGATCATGATTCATCACGTCGACTTTCCCTACGCTACCAGGGTCCGTGTCCATCGGACCGCTGTGATCATCATGCCCGATATGCTGTTGGGACTGCTGCACAGCGGGCGGCTCCTTGAGGTGATCGGGTGTCTGGTTTGGATTATTTTTCCGAGTATCGTGGGCAACTGGTGCTTCTCCCTCCGCGGCCTGGTGATGCGAGCCATGATGGGGGTGCGTGGTCGTTTCATTCCCCTTTTCGACTTCCATCAGATGAAATGACCCTACAGTAGAAACTACCTGCTGAAGTTCCGCCAAGATGGGATGTTTTTCAACGGTAACGAATACCTGGGGCGGATTTAACGTAACCTCCGCATCCAGTATGTCGGGGTGTTTTTGGAGAGCAACCCGAACTGCTTCCACTTCATGGGGTTTGGACAAGCCATGCAACCAATAGTGATGTTGATGTTTCATCTTGGAATCGAGTATGACAATGATTCGATATACAAAGTAACTCGAAAGAGGGACCAATTGCTTTACAAGGTTCGGGCTCTCACTTATAAAATTTTTGCCTATGTTTTTTATTTCAACGATCTACATCCTTGTAATTCAAAATAGCTTATCGTATCAAGTAGCTATAATCTTATAAGTTACACACAAAATTTTACAACAGTACATAAACTAGGTCGGTATACATTTGTAGTGGCAAACCAGCTTCAAAACCATGCAGCATATCAGCCACTGTTGCCCTTGATATAAGCGTTTTGAATGAGTTCTATGGCCCAATTTCAAGATCAGACAATTGCTTGATAATAGCTATGCCAGATGGCAACTCTTATTACCGATTAATGTGCAGTTCTTCAACGTAGACTTAGCTTAAAATTAAAGGGGATGAATACAGAATTGCGGATACGGGGTATGGTTTGCGGACGATGCATCCAAGCCGTCGAAGGGGAATTGAAGGCCTTGGGGTTGGTACCAACCGACGTTCAACTAGGTGTGGCAGCCGTCTCCTCTATCAATACGAAGCAGTTACACGAACTCAGTAAGCGATTAGAGACCTTGGGATTTTCCTTATTGGTTGATCGGAAGGCTGAACTCATTCAACTGGTAAAAGACCTCATCCAAGAAACCTTGCAACGATATGATTTAGGTGACAATAAAGTCCGTTATTCCGACCTGCTTGAAGAGAAAACGGGCGTGGACTACGACACATTAAGCTCGCTATTTTCTGGGTATGAGGGGATTACAATTGAAAAATACACCATTGAAAAAAGACTTGACAAAGTAAAAGAATGGCTGGTTTACTCTGACCTGACCCTATCGGAAATTGCCTATCGAACCGGCTTCAGCAGTCTCCAGCATTTGTCGAACCAATTTAAACAAGTCACGGGATTGTCACCTTCTCACTTTAAAATGATTAAAGTAGAACGCGATGAAATTCGCCATCGAATAGCGGAACACATGAACTCTTAGGATTATCACCAATAAGAGCTTACTATCCAATACAGACCAACCGTACTGAAAATAAAATGGAACCTCAGATCAGCAGAGAAGAATTAGAAGGTATTGAAAAATTAATTGTTAAAGTTAACCATGGCGAATTGCAACAACAGGTTCAAAAAGGCCATTATTCGCAAGCAGATAGTGATTCGGTTCTATCAGCTATTCGAAAACTACTGGAATTTGGTGAGAAGCATATAAAAACCAGGGCCTCTGATTATAAATTGTATCGCACCAATGGCGAAAGCAACCCCATGTTACTACTTGGCCTTGCTATTAATAACCCACAAATGATTCAGGAGCTAGTCAGCCAATACAGGCTTGCCGAACGAAATGCGGCCAAAGAGAAGTTTTTTTCAATGAAAGTTGCCGATATGACCGGAGCTGATTTAGCTCAATTCTTACAACTGGTTGGCAAATGAAACCTATTCTATAAACCGGGCAACCTGTATTTAATCTCACACTTTCGATTATGATACCATTCATACTTATTTGTCGAAAACGTAAGCCGGTGACTAAAATACCTGGAAGGGGCCATCTCGATTTTGGATAAATGCCTCGATCAATACTTAAATATTACAAAATATCTCCCGGTATTATATAACGTCCCCACTTGGCCAGCTTAGTAATTTTGCCTCATAAAGGTTAAAAGTGAACAGCTATGAAAGTCAATCCTGAAGATATAGCTCCCTCACCGGTCAAAAACCGAGGGGGTCGAGTTGTGAAAAAAAACTATCCGGTACTGGAAATGACCTGTGCCGCCTGCGCCATCAGTGTGGAATCGATGCTTAAAAATACGCCAGGCGTCGTTGATGCATCCGTAAACTATGCTAACCAGTCAACGACAGTGGAGTATGACCCCAAAGCGGTGACTCAGCAGGCGTTACAGAATGCGATTCGATCAATCGGTTATGATCTTATTATTGATGAGGAAAATCCCCAGCAGGTACAACAAGAAGCCCAGCAGCGAAACTATAAAGCCTTAAAAAAACGAACTCTTTGGGCGGTTATCCTCTCGATTCCGGTTGTCGTTATTGGTATGTTCTTTATGGACGGGGACTCCGGATCGCTGCCCTATGCCAACTGGATCATGATGGCCTTATCAGCACCAGTGGTATTCTACCTGGGCCGCCCGTTTTTTGTCAATGCCTGGAAACAGGCTCGTCACGGAAAGGCCAATATGGATACGCTGGTCGCCCTTTCAACCGGAATCGCTTTTCTGTTTAGTGTTTTTAACACTGTCAATCCTGATTTCTGGCATAGCCGCGGAGTCCATCCACACGTCTATTATGAAGCGGCAGCGGTCGTCATTGCCTTCATCTCACTGGGAAAGTTACTGGAGGAACAAGCCAAATCCAATACATCATCGGCCTTGAAGAAACTCATGGGCCTGCAACCTAAAACGATACGTATTATCGAAGAGGAGATCGAGCGCGAAATACCGATTGCCCAGGTCCGGGTTGGGCAAATTGTAATTGTGAGACCCGGCGAAAAGATTCCGGTGGATGGCGTCGTTTATTCAGGTTACTCGTATGTTGACGAAAGCATGATTTCCGGCGAACCGGTACCCGTCGAAAAAAAGGAAGGTGAAAAGGTTTTCGCCGGGACCATCAATCAAAAAGGAGCTTTTCGATTCCAGGCTGAAAGGGTAGGTGGCGATACCATACTGGCCCAAATCATTCGAATGGTTCAGGAAGCGCAAGGTAGTAAAGCCCCGGTACAGAAGTTGGTAGACCGAATCGCAGGCATCTTTGTTCCGGTGGTGATTGGAATTGCGCTGCTAACATTTGTCACCTGGATGATTGTTGGTGGTGATAATGCGTTTACCCATGCTTTACTAACGTCAGTCACGGTCCTGGTGATTGCCTGCCCATGTGCCCTGGGGCTGGCTACTCCAACGGCCATCATGGTTGGTGTTGGCAAAGGAGCCGAAAACAACATCCTCATTAAAGATGCAGAAAGCCTCGAACTAGGCTATAAAGTAAATGCCGTGATTCTAGATAAGACGGGAACCATCACGGAAGGCCGACCAAAAGTAACCGATCTGGAATGGTTTATGCCCAAAACAACCACTACTTACCTTCATGAAGTATTGTTCGCCCTGGAAGCTCAATCGGAACACCCGCTTGCGGAAGCGGTACTGGAAAGATTGAAAGCGGATGGCATCAAAGGAGCTCAGTTGGATGGCTTTGAGAGCCTAACGGGTCGCGGTGTCACGGGTTATTATCAGGGAGAGAAATACTTCGTTGGCAATCCCCGCTTGCTGGCAGAGGAAGGAATTAAGACGATTCCGCAGGCGAATGAGTTGGCTGATCGCTGGCAGAATCAGGCAAAAACGGTCGTTTATTTCTTCGATAAAACCTCCGTCAAAGCCATCATTGCGATCGCCGATCCCATCAAAGAGACTTCCCGGTTAGCCATTCAGACCTTGCAACGCCGTGGTATCGAGGTCTATATGATGACGGGTGATAATCGGCAAACGGCATCGGCTGTGGCGCAGGAAGTAGGTGTTACAGACTTCCGTGCTGAAGCCTTACCGAATGATAAAGCCGAATTTGTCAAACAGCTACAAAGCCAAGGAAAAGTGGTGGCGATGGTTGGGGATGGCATTAATGACTCCCAGGCACTGGCGCAAGCGGATGTGAGTATCGCGATGGGACGCGGATCAGATATTGCCATGGATGTCGCCAAGATGACGTTGATTACGTCCGATTTAGGAAGTATCCCAAAGGCATTACAACTCTCGAAAAAAACCGTGCAGACCATTCGGCAAAATCTATTTTGGGCCTTTATCTATAACGTGATTGGCATTCCTATCGCGGCTGGTCTCCTTTTTCCGTTTAATGGCTTTTTGCTCAACCCCATGATTGCCGGGGCAGCTATGGCTTTAAGCTCCGTTTCGGTGGTTACCAACAGTCTAAGACTTAAGGTAACTAAGTTATAAGGGAGTAATTTTGTAATCTTTAACGCTAAATATTACAAGCCGTTTAGCAGGACACTTTTTAATCAGCTGGGTTATCCTACTGTTCTGATTAGGTAGGGTACGAATCAACCGGCTTATTTACTACATAGAAGCGGCACGGGCTGATCACAAGAAGCCTGTGCTGCTTTTTTATTTTATAGTTTGAATTGGCATGATGAAAATAATCTTACTCCTTATTCTGACTCAGTGAGGTTTGGTCAACTTCTCTTTTGGGCAGTATCAGCATCACCCACAGGGTACCGCTCCAACCGACACGACCCGCTCAATAAAAGGAAGAACAGACCGTGGAAAATCTGCCCCGGGATACGAGTTCGGCAGATATGGGTCATTCAAACCAACACGGTGTGATGGATCAAATTAAATTGGCTAAACGATTTCACGTCATATTTATAAACACCGTCGTCCTTTGTGCCGAACCAAAGGTTACCTGCTTAGTCCTGTAGACTACAAAGAACATTGTCAGCGGGTTGTGAGCCTTGAGTTTTTATCAGTTTTGGTTGCCCGGCAGCTATTATTTATGATTCACTTCCCTTTTCTTCTGACAAGTCAGAAGAAAAGGGAAGTGCAAAAAAGAAAAATCAATAAAGCGGATGCAGGTATGTGTTTCATCATTTTTTCTTTTTGTCACCAAAGGATTTCAACAAACCTACACGTTTTTTTGCTGGAATCTGGTTCGGGGCTTATAAAACAATGTTAACGAAAAGCAAAAGTAGCTCTTACAAAATGATTTGGATTTTTGCCCCTATGTAGTTGGATACTATCCACGTAAAAGCCACTGTCAGACTCAGCAATAGCAACTGGTGATGATTTATCGCGCCATGGCCTACGTTTCTGCAAATATACCCAAAATCGCACCGATGGTTTTTAGTGCTTATCAGGAAGGCCTGACCATTCGGGACAACATGTAGGCTTTCTCCATTCCTTCCTCCGCTACGGTCTATAAACTCCTCAATCTAATTAAAGGGAACAAAAATACGAAAACAAGTACCTGATGATTAGGTAGTTAATTAGTGAAGGTAAAAGTTTTGTACCACTTTTACAGATTAACCTTTCCTACCGAGGAAAGGGATCTTTCTGAGCCCACTTACTTCCCGACAGACGATGTTATAAGGATTCGTTGTTTTGCATTACACCGCTATGCTTAGGTTCCGGCAAGCTTCAGCGCACCTGCGGCAAGCTTCAGCGCACTGGCGGCAGTGTTCATGATGGTGGGCGTGCTTTTCACACTCGGCCGCACAGGCTTCACAAATACGGGCACAAAGTTCACAAACCTGCGTAGTCAAGGGGCTATTGGAAGCCATAAAGGTTACGGCAGTCTGGCAAATGAGGGCGCAGGCCCGATCCAGGCGAATGCACTCCACCAGCATTTGAACGTTGGGTTCCATCAGACAGGCATTGGCGCAATGGTCACAGGCAACGGCGCAGGCCTGGCAGGCTTCGATGCAGCCTAGAAATTTTTCGTGTGACATGGATTTGGTTTTCGAATTAAGATGAAAAAGTCTATTAGAATGGTTTGTTTTTGATGAGCCAATCCTGAAGTTCCATGATCTCTTTTCGCTGGTCTTCAATCATTTTGCTGGCCATCTCCCGTATCATTGGATCATCCCCGTAGGCCAATTCGGCCATGGCCATCTCCAGAGCACTTTGGTGGTGATCGATCAGTAGCTGCGCATACGTTACGTCGCTATCTTCGGAGAGCACCCGGATGTCCTGGGCCTTCATCATTTTGTCCATGGACATCATCGATTCGGAATTAAACGTGGGACCATCGGGCTCCACGACCGGGGTGTGGGACTGCAGGTATTGCTGGAGCATGGCCTTTTCCGCCTGTTGGGCGTTAATTACCTGCTGCGCCATCTCTTTCATCTGGGGATCATCTCCGCTCTTGAGTTCCTCCTGGGACATATCAATGGCACTTTGATGGTGCATGGACATCATCATGGCGAAATCGTGATCCGGATCGTTGGTGTGTGTCATCTGGTCCATTTCCTCCATCATGCGGTGGTTGATTTGCATCAGTACGTTCTCATCATGCGGTTGGATTTCCAGACAGACCGCATCATCGCGGTGATCGGAACAACTTACTAAAAAGAAAAAAGCGCCCAGAAAGGTGTACGGATACAGCCTACGATAGATTTTATTCATGATTAAAATTTATTATAAAGGATGTGTTACTGCTACGGATAATGAATGGCTTTTATCAATCGTTCTGCAGGGCTAGTTAGCCATTCGATTCATTCCAACTGCACCTGAGGTCGCCATGAAAACTACTTTTTCCGTTAACCATCCCTATACTATTACCAAAGATTGGCTATAAATCTGGATCAGAGGCTCATACGGAAGAGCGTGCTTTGCATACAGTTTGTGAAACGACAGCCTGTAAAGAGTATAACTCCTAAAACCCGATCGTGTTTTTGCAATATTCATCCAGGAAGTTACAAAATTTTGGTCCCCCTTTTTTCTACCGCTTCTCACTAAAGCACCGTAACACGGGTGTTTTTCCGAACGACGGACTTTTGGGGATTACGTAGGAAAAGAGAAGCCTCGAATGGGTTGGGAAGTAAACCTCCTTTCTTTTCGGGCGAAGTCACCAAAAGAAAGGGCGGCCCTAGGGAAGGATGGAAGCAGAATATGCGGAAACGAAAAGTTTTATAAACCCGCTGAAAAATATTACAATACCTAAGCAATCGTATTCTATTAAGTTTGTAATGTGAAAAGTTCCGCTACTCATCTCTCCTTTTTAACCCGCCAGCTGTGTTTATGGCTGGCGGTGTCAGTGCTGCTGGGGAGTAGTGGATTTGTTGTGGTTGACCATTGGTGTTTGATGCATGGGGAGCAAGTGAAAGTTCAGCTGATGCCCAAAGAAGGTCAACGTATTACCTTATGATTTTAGGCGGTGGTTGGCCGTGTTGTTTCCCATGAATGGAATCGCTTTTGCGGCACCCCTGCTGGATGATCCGCTTATCCATTCCGCGCGTTTCAGGTTAATATTCCTCAGTATTTGGCTGGTTTGAGCCATCTTGCCAAGAACGACCCACTGGAGGCTGTAAGGCTATTACTACCAGCGTCTGGTCGCAGTTTGGAAATAGGCTGATATGTCTGTTGTTCTACGGACTTCAGCTCTTCGACCCCTGTAGGGACACATCCCTTACCTGCATTTAAATTAGACTTAAACGTATTTTTCAGACTGACCGGATTAACTCGCCATTGGGCATACTGGTCCTTTATAGTGCTCTATCATGAAACAACTCCAAGCCCTAGGATTATTGGTTTTCTTGCTGGTAAGCTTTCACATAAGTTACGCTCATCCGGGTCATCCTAAAAAGAAACCACAACCAGATACAACCCGCCTAAATTCGGACATGAATCCAGCCTATCCGGCTGGTGATCGAGTTACCGACACGATCACCAGAAAGCAGGTTCAGTCAATCGCTTCGATGCCCGCTCCCTTAGCCGACTACCCGACTTATCACCCCATGGTGGTCCATGTCCCCATCATGTTACTAATCCTGGCGGGGCTATTACAGCTGATCGCTCTGGTCAAACCATCGCGCCCTGTGCATGTGTTGACGCTCTTGCTGGCTGCCGGGGGAACGGTTGGAGCCTACGTTGCCAGTACATTAGTTCATCCCCATACATCAGGCATCAGCCAGGCCGCGCAACTGGTTCTGGAAGCCCATGAGATGTATGCCGACTATTCCCTCTGGTTGGGGGGATTCGGAACACTGTTCAAAGCAATCACGTTCTGGCAACCGCTAAAGTGGCTTGAAACGGTGACAGCGGCTGCTCTGGTGTGCGCCGGAATAGCCGTTGGGCTAGCCGGTCATCAGGGAGGTGTTTTAACTTATCAGTATGGTATCGGTCCTCGGGGGGCTTACCTGGAACAACACGGGGAAGGCCACGCAAATGGTCATGAACACGCGCACCCAAAAGCAACGCAGTAGCCACTAGGAAAAGACGGAAAGTTTTAAATAAAAACGGCTTTTAGAGTTTCATCAATATTTGAGCAAGATAATACCCAAAAATTCTATAACATTTCTGGAAAATCTTGTAATAACCCTCGGTTTAGGTCCGTAGTTATACTGAAGTCTAATCAATTACGAAACAGATGAAAAAAAGATTTTTTGCGGCAGCGGGTATTAGCTTGGCCTTGGTGCTAGCGCATCCAGCGGTGGCCCAACAGGGACAACATGCTGGTCATAAAACAACTAGCCCGGCGAGTGGCAACACTCTGATGAAGGCGATGCAATCGGGAATGGATAAAATGATGAGCATGAAAATGACGGGCGATCCCGATCACGATTTCGCTATGATGATGTTGTTGCACCATCAATCGGCGGTTGACATGGCAGATTTGGAGCTTAAGAAGGGCCAGAACACGCAGGTTAAAATGTTGGCCAGTAAAATAAAAGCTGCCAATCAAAAAGAGATCGAGAATCTGACCCAATTCATTGGTAGCCATAAACCCCAATCAGCTTCCTCGGCATTCGGAAAGGACGCGATGAAAATTATGCACAGCGGTAATCACACGATGAACGGCAAAGTCGATCATGACTTTGCTAGTATGATGGCGCAACATCACCAGCAGGGCGTTGACATGGCCCGTGCATTCCTGAAAGAAGGGAAGACAGAGAAAATGCAGACGATGGCCAGCAACGTTGTTAAGATGCAGACCAAAGAGATTGACGAATTAAAGCGGCTGGAAGCAAGCCTACGTTAATAATTAAGCCGCATCAACCAGCAAATGCTCCGGTCAGCTGATGCTATTTGATGCGGTAGCCAACGGTTTGATTACGAATCTTTTTTCGTCTTCATTTTGCTGTGATCCATTTTTTTAGCCGCCTTCGTTGACTTTTTTGGAGTTTTCACCTGTTTGGCGTCCTGAGCAAAAACTCCACCAAGTAGCAGTAGTGAGAGAGCCAGGGTAATCAGTGACTTTTTCATTATTAGTTGAGTTTTCCGTCGCTCATATGAACCAACAATATCAAAACAGCGGGTAAGGTGAATAGTTTAGCAACAGCCTGTCTGGGAGGAAAATCGGGCAAGGCCCGTAAAATAATACACGTTCCAGAAGCATGAGATGGCTATTTGTCTGATATTCTGGAAGTTCTGTAACGATATTACTAACTATTACAAGCCCCATTTCGCCCGATTGTTCGGAAGTCGAGTTCATGTAGCAGAGTCCTCAGTCGGTCAGGTATAAACTCAGGCGATCATGAACGAATCTTTTTTCTTAGCAGCAAACGGTAGTAGCTCCCCTGCCTGCAACCTGCCACACTAAAAACCGGGATTACCCTGTAGTCCGGCATCGTAGGCTGCCTCGCCATTGTGTGCGTGGCCCTCGCGGGTTGCAACTACAATACTGAAAAAGGAGCACCGATTTGGTGTCCCGCTCAACCGGGCAGTCCAGCAGGAAACAACAGGAAATGGGCGGCTAAAGGGCATAAAACTATTATTGTACGAGCCCACTGTCTATGCTAGCTTGGCCACCGACACGACTACCCAACCTGCTAATGCTGACGTTGGTCATTCGGCTACTTGCGAAATTGTCCGATCAGAAATTATACCCCAGCCCACCCCCGACAGTGCGGTACCGCGTGTCATAATCTGTGTGTAGAAAAAGGTTCTTGCTTACCGTATATTGCAGCTCAATGTGCGCCCGCACATAGCCTCCTACCAGCCACTGAGTCTGATACTGGAAATCTAAACGGGGAAACAACATCTGCTGCCCGGTAAGTTGGAAACGAACGTTGCCGCGTGTGTCGAGTTTTACCTCTGACTGAATCAAAAACGGCAGCATATACCGAATACCCGCCACGGCCCGGACGATGCGCCGATCTCCCGTTGGCTGTGCTTCTTCGGGCCGTATCCGGCGCAGGAATTCCTCATTACCGCCGTCAACCCCGGCAAACACCCGAAACCAGTCGCCGAGGTAGCGTTCATAGTCTAGGTCGAACTCGAACCGATTCGTGCGCCAGTCGTGATCGCCCCCGGCAACGATGGCGTTTTTATTATTGGAGACATTCAGATTAAAGTAATTGATCGGATAACCGGGTTGCAGAAAGCCCCAGACAAACGGCTGGTTGTCGCGCATATCGCGCAGGTGCTGCTTTTGAATGTTAGCAATGGATGAATCTGGCTTATCGCCATAGCTAACCACGCGAGCCATGCCACTAAGCATATGATAGAGCAGGTGGCAGTGAAAAAACCAGTCTTTCTCGTCATCAGCCATAAACTCAATTGTGATGTTCTCCATCGGCGATACGTTCACCGTGTGCTTCAGGGGTGAATACTGGCCCTGCCCGCTCAGCACCCGGAAGTAATGCCCGTGCAGGTGAATCGGGTGCATCATCATGGTGTTGTTCATCATGCGGATACGCACAATTTCGCCCCGCCGAATCTGAATCATATCCGCCCGTGACAGAGGCTGCCCATTGAAGCCCCAGATGTAGCGAAACATATTTCCCGTCAACGTGAGTGGTATTTCCCGAACCGGATGATTTGCCGGAAACACAATGGGTTCGGGAGATTTGAGAATGCTATAGTCGATGGTATTCTGCTCGTCCATCATACTCATACCGGCCATAGTACCGGATTTACTGTCCATGTTCATTTTGCTGTGATCCATGGCAGCCATGTTATCCGGCTTGTTGCCGTCCGTTTTCGTATTGGGCATCGAATCCATTTTCATGCCCATTTTACTATGATCCATGCCCGGCATGGAGGAGTGGTCCATCTGTCCATGGTCCAGCTCCGTCATGTCCATCTTACCATCTTTGGCCGTTTTCATGCCATCCATGTTCATACCACGATGATCCATCCCAGCCATTGATCCCACCGGTTTGGACGGCTTTGAGGCCTTTTTTGCCGGAATCGGCTGCTTGGCAGTCGGCTTTCCACCCATATCCATCTGGCTGTGGTCCATCCCAGCCATCGAATCCTGCTTTTTTGGTTTGATAGATACGGCATGTGCTGGCTTATCCTGTCCCATCTGCATCTGACTATGGTCCATGGTCCCCGTGGTCGGTTCTTTCGTGTTCGGTTTTGCTGGATTTACGGGTTGCTGGCTAGCCCCATGATTCATCCCGGCCATATTGTGCAACATAGGGCCGTTCATGTCGGAGTTAGTCTGAGCAGTTGTGTCGGTTTTGCCCATATTCATCGTACCCATGCCCATCCCACCCATTCGACTCATGTTGGCGGTTAACTTATACAGATCGGGGCGGGGAACAGTGGGAGCGTACTTCGCCTTGCCCTTTCCCAGCAAAGCCGTTGCGTAACCAGAACCGTCTTGTGCCGACGCCCGAACTTCAAAAGCGCCACCGTTTGGGACAGTGATAATAAAGTCGTAGGTCTCAGCAATGGCGATTAGCCGCCGGTCAACCTCCACCGGTTGCACGTCAAGGCCATCGGCGGAAATCAGTTTCATGGGACCGCCGGCATAATTAATGTGAAAATAAGTGGACGCACTGGCGTTGATAACCCGAAGCCGAACGGTTTGGCCCGCTTTGATTTCCGGATACCGAACTGTGTCTTTTCCATTTACCAGGAACCGGTCGTAGTACACGTCGGAAATGTCCATCGGTGCCATCTTCATCATCGACTGCCGCAGGTACGCTCCCACCGCTTTGTGTTGAATAATGCGGTTGAGCGATTGGACATTATTTTTTTTGATGGAATACCATTCATTGCGCCGTTTCAGGTTTTTCAAAATATACTCTGGGTTCTCATCCGTCCAATCTGACAATAATAGTACCAAGTCATGATCCACTTTGTAAGTGGGCTGCTGGGGCTGAATCACGATGGAGCCATACACCCCGACCTGTTCCTGATAGCGGGTATGCGAGTGGAACCAGTACGTGCCGGACTGAACCAACGGGTACTCGAATGTATAGGTGTCGCCCGCCTGAATAGGGGGTGTATTCAGATATGAAACGCCATCCTGTTTATTGGGGAGCAGTATACCGTGCCAGTGCAACGAAGTTTCCGTTTTTAACTTGTTGTGTACCCGAATCACGGCTACATCGCCTTCGGTGAACCGCATGGTTGGTCCGGGAATATCCCCATTGATGGTCATGGCCTGCTTCGGCTTGCCGGTAATGTTGACCGTCTGCTCATCAATCGTCAGGTCGTATTCGACTCGCTTACCGGTGGGTTTCACGCGGTCAAGTGCCTGTGGCCGGGAGACGGGCAGGGACGTTTTAACTACCGGAAAGTTTGATTTGTCGGGATTAGCAGGTTGCTTAGCTGCCTGATCGCCAGCCGAAATAGTGTGCTGTTTGTGTTGCCCATAACTGGCTGTAAATAGAAATATCAACAGGCTTAACGTCGTAAAAATGGTGTTTTTCATAGTTATCGTACTCAGTGTATTTATTCTGATCGAACTGAAATGCAACCCTGTCAGATGGAAGGGCTGCCTGTTATATAGATATATGGTATTTTGAACCTTTAGAATTTAGCCCTAAAAGCCGCCCATTGCTATTTGTCTAACTGGGCTAGTTTGTCCTTCATTTGCTTTATTTCCTTTTCTTGGGCTGTAATAATGTCCTGCTGGAGCTTTTGTAGGTCAGGATCCGTCAGCTTCGCTTCTTTTGCCATTAGGATAGCCGCAGCATGGTGCGGAATCATGGACTTGGCAAACTCTCTATCGCCAACAAATCCCTGCTGACGGATAAGCAGGAAGAACCCGATCAGTGTAAGGGTACTGACAGCAATGATGAGGGTATTGCGCCGTTTGTCCATATACATGGATGACATCAGCAGAACTTCAATAATGACCATAGGCATGGTCATCAGGACTGCCATGTACATCTGATTAACGTTCGGAATTACGTTGGCAAACCGGTCGACCATCGAGTACATTAGTACATACATGGACGCGAATGATAGACCAGTCATTATAGCCAGTTTTCTGTAGTGTGGCCCATGGGTGGGTCCGTGAGGGAACGTGGAATGACCTGGCTGGGCTTGCCCCTCATGTTGTTTATGTGCTTCCATAGATCGATACATTAATTATCTTATAACCAATAAGCCGCCCAATCGGGTGACAAATCGACTTACAAGATTTGGTCTACTTCTTACGAAACTTTTGGAAATCAGGGACTTAATATGAAACCTACCTGATAATCAGCCTGTTCCACGGCTTAAACGACAAGGTTGGCAACCTCCCATTATTCTACCGATGGTTTGAAAATCAAGATTATACAGATTCGCTCATAAATCTCTACTTAGGATTTAAAAAGGAGATTACAATTTTCGCACGTAAAGCGTAATCGTGCCTTGCCTGATCCGGGTCGGATAGGTATCCAATTCCCGGTCGATGAGCTTATTATCCTGGGGTACCTGACGCGTGATATAGTAGGGATCGACGAAAATGATATTCATTCGCTCGATGCGATTTCCTTCCAACCGCTCAGTGTGTTTCAACAAGTGCTCGGTTCCCGAAGCGGCCTGGGTTTTGTCCTCATCTTCAAAATAACGGTAAGAGCAATACCAATACTTGTAGTAGTGGTGGTAGTTACTAAAGCAGTACTGGTAAGCTTCGGGGTTGTCTCTGATCTGCCGCAGCAGGTCGTCGGTTTCCTGAAGCTCCTTCTGTTCCCCAATACTAAGTACACTAGTTAGAGATTTATTTAGCAGACTATCGCGGTGCTCCTTTACATGACGCATGACCTCCTGGGGATCGATATCCCGCTTAATTTTATATTTATGTTTAAAATAGAAAGAGAGTGAAATAGCGGGTCGCTCGTAATTGATAAGTTTGAGATTTTTAAGTGGCTGTCCCGGGCGATGGTAGGGCTGGTAAAATTTCATGTAGTCGGCGGGCACAAAATAATATTCCAGATCGGCATCGATTGGTAGGGCCGAAACCTGGTTCATGACCGGTTGCAGAGTTATGGCCTGATCTTTCAGCGCTAAGCGGATAGCCGCCAGCGGGGCGGAATCAATGCGTTTGGTCATCGTTGGTAAGGGAATGTTGAAGTAGGTCGAACGGGCTCCTACTCTACCGAAAGATTAATAGAGTAAATCAGTATTTCTATTACAAGGTTTGGTATAACAGCTAAATACTCTGTCGTTTACCGTAAAAGTAAACAAATATACTCTTTTTGAACCTCTTTCCCCTTTCCAATAAATCACTTTTTTGATTTTTAATCTTTATCTTTTTTTTATTTGATTGATTTAAGAGGCCCTTAACCTTTTGATTCACAAAAAGTTACAAGAAGAAAAACAAGGTTTAGTAGGTCGAAAAACAAGGTTTGGTAGGTTTTAAAGACATGTAATAACAAGGTTCAGTAGGTACTATTACAAGTTTTGGTAGACTCAATAACAAGGTTTGGTAGGTACCCGATTTGAAAAACAAGGTTTGGTAGGTACTACAAATAGAGGTCTAATTTTAGTACTAAAACTATGTTTTATAGTACTACTACTCAGTCCTTAGTCTCTTCTTCTCTTTATTCTTTGTAAATGCCATTAGCCTAAATGGGTAAAAACAAGGTTTGGTAGGTTGAAAAACAAGGTTGCAACTTATAAACTTGTTATATATATTTACAACTAGGACCTCCACTGCATAAGCTTATGGATCAAGAACCTTCGGACTCACTGGCATTTACTCAGCCAACCTTTATTAAATACTCGACCAATTACCAATCTAACCTCTTCACGGAGTCACGCCAGGAGTTTACCGAACTCGAAAAAAACATTGTGACCTTAGTAGTGAACCAGCTTGGCAACATGGCCGTAAAAGGAAAAATAGAGCCCCGTGTAAATGTCCTGATTCAAATTCCGATTCAACAATTGACCAAATCAAGATACGATCAGGTTGTTAAAGCGGCTGAGTCATTAAGTAAAAAAAGAATGTCATTTAGGGATGACAAAAAGGGTGATTTCACTTTTATAACACCTTTCCCTCTAGTACAATCTGGAATTGGGGCGGATGGCCTAAAGGTTATTGAAATTACCATGCTGGCCAATGTAGTGCCATATTTTGCCGAATTGGGTCAACGCTATACCCAATATGAAAACGAAGTCATGCTTTCGCTGGCTTCCGTTTATGCGAAAAGAATGTTTGAGATTGTCTCAATGTATTTTCACCGTGGCCAGTACCGGTTTCGGTACGCAGTCGATGAGCTTCGCAGAATGCTTAATTGCCCGGAAACCTATCGTTATAATGATTTTGTACTGAATGCGCTCGTTGTTTCTCAGAAGGAACTGCATGAAAAGGCAAACATTGCCCTCGACTGGAATCCATCCCAAAAGTCAGGTAAGAAGGTCCTGGAGCTCGAATTTACGGTGAAAACTGATCGACAATTAGCCGAGCAAGGCGTTGAGCAGGACCGACAAGCGCTCAGGGGGATGTCAATTCATGAGGCAGTTCAGTTAGCCTGGCCTTTGCTGGCAAAATACAAATTGACAAGGTGGCAAAAGGATCTGATTACCTCTGAATTTGAGCTTCTGGATACATTCTACCGGATTCATTCGGAGTTGACTAATGGTTTACGTCCAGGCGTAAAGAATCCCACTGCCTATCTGGTTAAGTCCTTGGGAATCGATCAGGTTAAACCCGATAAAGCCACTAGCGCTCCCGAATTGACATTCACGCAGACGCCCGCGGAAAACAAGCGATTCGGAGGGGTACAGACATTGGCTAGTATTATTAATGGTGATTTGTTTAAGCAATAAGCGATCACTATTCGAATGTAGTATAGCAATCTGAAGCTGGCAAAAAACCGGACTTACGAGCAACCCTCTACTGAGGAAAGTGGAAAATATCCCAATTTGCACTAATTGATCCAATCCAATAATCATACCCAGACAGTTTTGTAAACGACTATACGCGCAGCCGCTTCAAAACCTCAACGACGGCTACCATTTGCTCCGGTTTCCAAAGTTCCGGCTTTAGCGATCGCTGATAATACTGAGCATAAGGGATATGGGCCTGCTCGATGACAAGCCCAACGTGTGCAGTACCTTTCAGGCGCTCCGATAATGCTCGCTGCGCGTTCCCTAAATTAGCGATCGCCTGTTTGTCGACGTCAGATCCAAGGGCGTTGATAATACTATCGACATCATTCTGAGATAATGGCCGGTGGCCGTACCGTTTCAGACTGATGGTACCCGGAGAACCGGAAATGAGCCGATCTTCCGCTTTCTCCAGTAATTGTTTAGCATGCTCAGCGGCCGCTAAATGATTGGTTGCAACCTGGAGTATGTGCTCATCGATCTGTTCCAACACAGTAGCAATTGTTCAGTGGGATTCAATATTACAAAATTTGCTTCCATGAAGTAATTATTTTATTAGGTTCCATGTAAAAAATCTGCGAGGAAAGTACCGCTCTGTCTATTCTTTTCCCGGATTATTGGACACCAGTTGAGCACGTGCCTGGCTGCTCAATTCAGGATCAACAACCGGATCAACCTCAGCATCGACGGCAGCCTGATTGCACTCGATACCATACAGCCGAAACAGTATATTTCGAGCATGGGCAACGGTATATCCTTTGCGGGTCCAGTATTGTTTGAACCGCTTTTTATTGAATTCGGTGAGTTGATCCGTGATGGCCATGGCATTAATTTGAGTTCTTGTAGATTGTAAGTTTTAGGTTATCCGTATCCTTGGTCATAACCACTTTCGTCAGAAAGCCCCATGCCGTTTCTTTTGACTCTCCGATAATCAGGATTTCGTAGTTGATTGCAATTAGACTGGCGAGGGCATTTTTAATGTCCTCAATCTCCTTTCCAGCGGTAAGCAGTTCAATAGTGGCCTTGGCCTTCATGATCAAAATAGGGTTGGTTTCCAATTTGAACCCTCAAACTGGAATAAGGATTTGTATAGTCCAGTATGGGCAATTTAAATCGTGTACATACCGTACGGTATGTACACGATCCATTTTCTAATTAGAAGATCGAGGTTTGTACGCCTTCGACTGCGGCTTGCTCACCAATGCCCAGCGTTTCGCCAAAAACACCCTTCTGTTGATACAAATTGATTTGAACCAGCCCATGTATGCCGGTAAGCAAATCGCCCACTACGTAGGCTTTTTGAAGGTAGGCTTTGAGAGGTGTACAGCGGTTGTACCGGGCATTCGCCCGGAGAACCATCGTGTGTAAATGGGCGTAAAAATCTTGAGGCTCCTCCACGTTCAAGCCGTCGAGTTTGGCAACCTGCTCCCTTAAATAGGTCTGTAGGCTGTTTTTGGGATTGTGCAGCGTCGTAATTTTAGCGAAAAACATAGCTTTAAGGGGTTATGGGTTAGCTGGCCTGACGGGTTAGCGGTTGAATGGCGATGGTATTAAGCGCCCAAGACGATGGCTGAAAATTGCATTTGCGGACTTCCCGGAGCAGGGCCTGATATTTCTTCCTGCCTCCTTCAATACAACCCTTGCAGGCGGTTGCCTCAAAATAGAAGATGCTAAAGGGAGCCTGTTTCTGAACCCCCAATAAAACGAACCGGTAAGCATGGGGTTTGCTGTCGATAGAACGCGCTTTGGCGACGGTTGGCCGCTGCCATCATAATCGCACTCCAGACAACTGGCTAAAAATTCCCGGTAATTGCGCGCGCTGGTGGTCTTTACGTCCACAATCATCTCTTCGGATGGTAGCCACAGATCGAGTCGGGATTTACAGGGCAATCCCGTTTGATCATCGTCCCATAGTTCGATAACCTCCTTTCGGGCTTCCTGTAACACCAGCCGGGCGAAGCTGTCTTTCTGCAACGCATTTCGAATCTGGTCGACCTGTTTCTGACGAGCGGTCGTCAGTTCGATGGTTAATTCCTGTTCTAAGATCAATTCGTGGAAGGCAGTACCAAACTCCTGAGCGGGACCCATTGGCTTTACTGGGTAGCCAGAAAACAGGTTGCGAAACTCAGTCAGATCGCTGTTTGTGTAGCGGGAAATGGAACGGTAATCCATCGTTGTAAAGGGGAGTAAGGTTTGAAAGAGCACCCGGCGAGGGAGTTGCCGGGTGCCTAAAGTGAGTTATTGAAGTTCAGGATGAAGCGGGATAATTTTACCTTGTTCGCTCTCCCCTTCCGGGATGACGTCGATCAGTCGTACCCCTTTGTCATAGAGGTCATTTAAAAAATCGTCTGACTCGTCTCCCTTCACGATGTAATCAATCTGTGATGGGCAAAAGGCGGTGAAAATGCCGGGCTTCAGCTCAATCCCGTTTTCGGTTTCAAAGGGGCATTTCCGGTGCGCCAGCAGAATCCAATCGACGCCAATGGTAAATCCTTTCGGGATGAACGGTAACCGCTTGGAAACGCCCATTTTGGCGGCTTCGGCGGAAAAGGCAGCCGGGGTTTTATAGAACTTCTCCCCTACCCACATCAAACCGTAACGCTTCATGACTTTGAAGGGGAAACAGTCCGAGCATCCGGCCAGCCGACAGGGTTGCTGTTCGATCAGAACCGAAGACACCCACGTAAAGCCGCGATTGAATTGAATGCCCTGACTACAGCAAGGGCAAATGCTAACTTCGATGGGAAGTTTAGCACAGGGTCGGGCTGATTTCCCGGCGACAAAGTAAAACCCTCCCGGTTTCCGGTAGCCGCAACCTCTTTTCTGTTCCTGACTAGTGATAATCTGATACATAGCGGATTGGATTAGGGTAGACTACCGATTGCAGTCTACCCGGTTTGACTAAAAAGAGGTGACTCGGAAATAGGGGGCGGTGTAAGCGGCTTCCAGCCACGACACCATTCTTTTAGCGGCTTCGATGCCCATTTTAGGCTCCGTCGTTTCTCCTTCTTCGTCGCTTCCAGACAAGACCGCTATGCCGTGAATGGGGCCATATCCGCCGAATGAAAAGGCCAGTGGCTGCGGTCGTTGAAAAAGGGCCTCATCATCTACCGTGAGGGCGTCACCGTCCCCTTGCCGGGCGCAAACGTCGATGCAACGGCAGCCGATAATCTGATAAAAATCGTGGAGGGTAGCAGCCGTATCAATGACCTCAATGGTCTGGGCTGCGGGGTCGATCTTGATAAGTTTCATAGTTTTTTTATCTGATTTACTCTATAAAAATAAGCACTTTTTACATAAAAAGCAAGTTAGAAATTATTTTTAATGTAAAAAAAGTGAACAGATTTGCCTCTTTTTTCCCCTTTCCAATCTGATCCTGTACTTTTGGGGATAATTTTTATCTGATTTATAGCAGAAGCCAGCCGGATGCCGGCTGGCTTCTCTTATTTAGTCCTTACGCGGCCAGTAGCAGTCCGGTATCGGTATCGTCGTTCTCTCCAAATGGATTATACCAGTTATAGAGTCGGGAAATATTGGCGCGGTCGGTGGTGGTTTCCTGACGGAAAAGCCGGTTTGATTGAGCGTAGGCGGTCAATTCCTGGGTTAGCTTGCGGTCGGCCATTTGATAGCCAAAGGTTGCAATGTAGTACGTCCCTTTCGGCTGGATTTTTGTATTCTCCTTCTTCTCCGCCGTGGCGGTTATTACCACGTCAGCGAGGGTTAGATCAGCGTAGAAAAGGGGTTCGATTAGTCGGAAAATGTTATCGACGGAATAGCCGTGAAACAGCACCGATGAGACACAATTGGCGGCATCGACGAAGAACAGTTCCGCCCACGTTTTTTGCCCCATATTCAGAATACTATCGGTAAAAATCCGCCACGCTAGGGGCTGGAAAGTGAGGGTGTTGCCGAGTACTTCCGTGCCATTAATATTAAACACGCCCTGTTTGGCGTCAAAACGGTATTGGCGGGGATGTCCTTCGAGGTATTTGAATTTGAAAGGGTCAGTTACCTCGCCGGTTTCTTCATCTACCTGCTCGTTGAGAGTTGGCGTAACTGCTTCGCTTGAAACAACTTCGGTTTGGCTGGTGGCCGGGGTTTGATTCTTTTTCATGTCAATTAGTTATCTGATTTACAGTATTAAGATAGCCATTTTTTACATGAAAAACAATATTAATATTAGTATTATAGTAAATATTTTGTAAGAATTAAGCCACCCCTTTTCCCCTTTCCAACAAAAAAAGCCCCCTATTCAGAGGCTTTTGATTTGTTCGAACTATTGCGAAGATTCTGCCTTCGATGTTCAAACTCCCGAAGTTCGACTGCATACAATTTGCAGGTTGCCGGAAATTTCTTTTTAAGGTTAATCAGGTTTTTCTCGATGAGCTTATCGGTTCTAAGGATCATTGGCTCGTCGCCCTGGGGAGCATCCAATGCAACTGCTGCACCGGAATCGGTCATATAAAACTCACGACCGGTACCATCTGCTAAATTGATCACAAACGCCATTTCAAAGTTTTCGGATTCATCGGTAAAGTTACTCATTGGGGCTTGATCTTTGGTGTGGATTTTTGTTGCACAGGTTCATTTATAGACTGATCTTTCCCCTGAACCTTTTCACTCCGCTCCCTCTTTTCCTGTAAAACCTGTTTCTTGAATTCTGGCTGTTCTACTGCCTTTACTACCTTGCCGTTTTTTATCTCCAGATAAGCCTGTTGCTTATACCAACCGTCGGGCTGACTCAGCATTAACTGAAAGGTTTTATTCTGTTTATCTCCGGTATGCTGATGCTGTAACATAATCAGCGTGCGTTGCGCCGTAATCGCCGAATTGGTATTATAAGCACTCTCCCCTGATTCGCTGGTAACCGTATAGGCATACCGTTTTGTTTCGGCCATATGGGTTTTCAGCTCCTCGCAATAATCCTTACTACAGGATTTAACAACCTCGATCCGTTTACCAAAGCCCGTTAATTCAAGCAATGCTTCACTAATCGCACCCATTGCCGTCATGGTTTCCGGTACGTGGAGGGCAACTTGCTGATTATTCAGCGTGGCGATGTTAATGAGCTGGCTACTCAGTTCTTTTCGGGAAATTTCATCACCATCCGCATTTTCGATTTGGCTACGAATAGTATTGTTGAAGGATTCAGCCCGGCCAATTAATGCCTCCCGGATGGGACCGTGCGCAGCTCCTTCCGGGAGTAAAAGACCAACCCGGTTTGCGGTGGCCACGGTTGGCGACGTCGGAAAGTTTGGAGCAACCAATTGCTGAACAAACATCAGGTCGAACCGGTGACCCTTGGCATCATTATCGAATGCCAGAATGATCTTCCAGTCGTCCGACTTGTCCAGAGCGGAAACGTACCGTGAAATTGTATTGGTTTGTTCCTGCGTGAGCTGGCCACCGGTGGAAAAATAAACCGAGTCGAATGCATCATTGCCATTAACCGATTGCAACTGCTTATGGG
This sequence comes from Larkinella punicea, assembly GCF_003334855.1. GTDB lineage: Bacteria > Bacteroidota > Bacteroidia > Cytophagales > Spirosomataceae > Larkinella > Larkinella punicea. The sequence continues at coordinate 86,628 of NZ_QOWE01000022.1, read as the reverse complement.
CCATTGCATCCAGTACGCTTTCCATAACAATAAAGCGCTGTGGCTTGGGCGGGATGTTGGAAATAAAAACACTGGTGTAGCGATCACTGCCCGGCGCATGCTGTTTTAAATTTTCATTTCGGATCTCGAACCCCATTACCTCCGCCGTTAGCCCGTTGTAGTAGGGGAAAGCGACGTTACTGAAGTTTATATATTTCCGATCGGGATTTGCTTTTGCCGTTAAAAAGCCTTCCGTCCGTCCGGTTTCCGGATTCAGATACGATACCTGGGTAACGGCCTTGCCCGCGAATTCCGGGCTTTGAATGATTCGGGGATCGATATGGCGTTTGAGCAGGTAGTTATCCTTCTCCAGCGATCGAATGTCAAATAGCTCCTTGGCAAAGGTCTGCTTGCTGGAATCAGTATCAGTAGGTATTATTTTTCGGTTTCGGGCAACCTGAACCGGATCAACCCGCAGGTAATCGTAGAGGACATTGGTGACATTTCTGAATTCATGCTGGCCAGGGTGATTGAATACTGAAAACACCGTCGGTAAGCGATTCCGAATGAAATCAATGATGGTGCCCGAATCTGAGAAGTCGTCGGCGCGCTGATACACCTGCTGACTGGCATCCTGCGGATTTTTAATAATAATCGTATCGCCGTGTCCCGGATGTTGAAGTACTGGACGACTGCGGCCTTTATGAGTCAGGTGTTCATAGCCATACTGAACAGCCAGTTCAATGATTGAAACATTCGCTCGAAGTTCGGGTACCGGAATCGTATTAGGGAAGCGCTGTTTTAGCTCCTCAAATTTTGTCATGGCCAGGGCGGAGGTGGAGTTTGTGTTGATCCGGTTTTTCATCAGGATCCATCAAACGTTTGATTGTTTCAGTTTGGGCATTGGCGACAGTTGATTGACCCGCCCTTTCCTCTAAACCGCGCGTATGATCGGTTTTGGCCCCTTCGTTATTCTGGCCCAACTGCTGCTTGAATTTCTCATCAGGCTTCAGTGATAGATCGGGACGGCCGATATCGGAGAACTGGAGGCCCTGCTTTCCAGCAGAGATTGATACGGTAGCGTCGAACGGCTCGCCCTGCTTGTCTTTTAAGCCACTCAGTTTAACAGGGTGGCCACATACCAGGGCAATCTGCTGATCACGCGTTAAATCAATTCCCAATAGCTTCGAGGGCAACGTTTCCGGATTAACCCGCCAAAGGTCCACGGTATTGGTTTGGTTGTCAACTCGCAAAAAGCCTGAAACAAAGCCGCCATTCTCTGCAATGGCGAGTGACCGATCGACATATCCCTTTTGCTCCAGCTCGCTCCGCTCCTGAGGTGTTAACTTCAAATCGCCGACCTTCTCAGGTATTTCTAATTCGGGATGAACCGGAGTTATTCGAAGCTGAGGACCCTGATCAGTCAGGGCAATCCGTAAACGGCCTTGTAATTCCAGTTCATTGGGCAATTGAATGGTAACCACTGGTGTTTGCTTTCCGGAAAAGAGGGCTTGTTCCACTTCGGGATGCATTGCCAAATAAACGCGGTCAATCCCAACCTCATCCAGTTTTTTTTGAAGTACAGGACGCTCAGTTGCGATCTGGCGCAATACCGCTTCCTGTTCGGATGAACTTAGGAAACCGTCCGTTACCGCATATTGAGAAGCTGCTGCGGCTTGGGTAGCGGTTGGTGCAATGTTGTCAAGGCCATCGGCCTGGGTTCGGGCAAAGTCCTGATTTTGCATGATAAATGTGCTTACATCAATTGATCAAAGTTTCTTGTGGAGTAAATCTATAAAATTGCGAATTAAAATTTACGTATTTTGTAGTTTTGTTAAGAGACTTCACAAAATATGTATTCTCCAAAGCAAATAGTATGCCTGTTAATTAGCTTCTACCTCGGTAGTCAGGTTGTAACCTACGGTCAGATGGCGGAAAATGAGGATTCACTCCGCGTTTCGTGGGATTCACTGGAGGTAGAATTGCTTCGAACCACGCGAACCTATGAGCAGGTTGATCGACTGATCCAGGCTATTCCTTTGCGACCTGAGTATCTAAACCGGCTTCCCTCCACTTTTCCGGTTGAGGTACCGCTTCATGAATTCAAAGTATCCTCTCCCTTTGGACTTCGCCGGCATCCGGTGTATAAGAAAACACTATTTCATGGAGGTATTGATGTCAAAGCACGAACGGGAATGCGAGTAAAGTCCACCGCGCCGGGCATCGTGAAGCGCGTCGGTTATGATCCCGGCTTGGGTGCGTTTGTGCAGGTGCTGCATAGCTTTGGCTTTGAAACCATTTATGGCCACCTCTCAGGCTATTGTGTTCAGCCTGGTCAAAAGGTTGAGCGGGGGGATGAAATTGGCAAGGTCGGACAAACCGGTTTAGCGACTGGGTCGCACCTGCATTACGTGGTCAGGAAGAACGGCCAGCCGGTCGATCCCCTACACTTCTGTTATTTGCTGCGCAGGCGGGTTTGGCTGCATCAAATTGGATCAGGCAGTACTATTTTCTCATCGTTGGGCACGATTTGATTTACGTTCTGAAAACCTAATTTGCGGAGTTGTCCAACAAAAGCCTCCTGTTCAGTGTCAAAAAACGCCTTCACTTTCAGGAGCGTGTCATTGATCACCCACAGGTCCTTAGCCAGGGCATCTTTTGACACTGGAACAATCATTGGAATTTGTTGATTATCCTCTTCCAATATCCAGTCTGAATTATAGCCCTGTTTCCGGTAATACCGAACGAGCGTAACCAGTGATTCGGTACTGCCCTTTAAACCGTTTTCCAACCGGGCTAATGTGTAATGTTCCAGCCCGGCCCGCTGGGCAAGTTCCAGTACGGACAGATCTTCTCCAAGCCGTCGACTCAGGTCTTTTCGCAAATAAAGCAGGCGTTTGCCAACAGTTTCTTTGATCACTTTTTCCCCCGGTTTTTAGGTTCTGGCAGTGGGATATTATGCTTTTTGGCAATACGTTCCGTTTCGGATTCAATAAACTCCCTGACGTCTGCTTTTATTTGCAGGTAGTTGTCCTGTACTAATTTCGCCAAATCGTTACCCTCTTGAGCAAAATTAGAAAAATTGGGAAGTTCTTTATACTTCTGTTCCTTATTAAAATCATCCACGTTAACCAGCACCTTCGCTCTGACTGCTTTCAATTCACTGGGCTGTTCAGCGGTGTCCGCAATCACGCCCACAAATTGCCCCTGACTGAGCTGGCTGATTTTAGCGGCCGGCGCGATAAAATTCATTTCGGTTGAGAAACCGTGCGTGGTATCTTCGGACTGAATGTTGATACTTTCCTTTTGTTGCACATTCTTTCCCAACCGGTTTTGCATCGCTTCGGCGGTTGCTCCCGATGCCTGACCACATAGGACCGTGCCGCAGCTATTTTTGATCACATCGGCCTGCGCCTTACCGTATTCGGCATCTAACTGGGAATAATCCTGCAAAGCCAGGGTCACCGCAATTCGGTTCGACCTTCCCGTATTGATCAGGTTGCCAATCCCGTCGAAAAACAGGGTAGGTATCTCATCGATCACAACACCGGATGGATGTTTACCTTTCTCATTGATCTGGTGGAGAATGCGACCATTGTAAAGACTCAGCGCGGCCCCGTAAATCTTATTTTTCTTGCTGTTATTACCTACACAGACAATCTTCGGCTCTTTTGGATTGTTGATATCCAGCATGAAATCATTCCCGCTCATCGTCCAATATAGACCCGGGCTCGAAAGTTTTGCCGGGCCACTTCTGGCACTGGCCATTTGTCCCTCCAGCTGCTCCATTGCTCCGCCTTCAAAAGCCGAAATAAAGATGGATGCTCGTGTTTCCAGATCCGGACGATCAACCAGTAATGGAAAAACCTTTTTGTAATCCATCGAAAGCAGCTCGATAACGTGCGGAAGGGTACAGTATTGGCCATCCTTGTAAGTCCTCAATAACCAGATGGCACAGGTAACATAGGACATCGGCGTACTGACAAAAAACTCGGATTCTTTGCCGATCCATGACTTGTTTAAATTGAGCATCATCATTTTGGCGCTCTCCTCAGCGTCTTCAATGCTCGGCAGATAAACCGGATGCAACGGATTGCACCGGTGCGATTTGGCCGGATCATCAAAGTTGATGCAGTAGAACTTCATGTTCTTGGGTTGATTTTTCCGGAAGCGTATCAGGGCATTAAAGGCCACGATCGACAGGTCCGCAAACTTGAAGTCGTAGATGTACATTGAAAAGCCTTTTTCGATCTGCTGCCGGATGATGGCATAAATCAGGCTGAACGTCTTACCTGAACCGGCACTACCCACAATCAACAAGCCCCGAAATGGGTTGACTATGTTGATCCATCCCCGCCGTAATCGTCTTTTGTAGGTAAACTCGGTAGGAATATTCACGGAGTACTCATTGGTGAGCAGGCGTTCCTCCTGGGGGAAAGTTTCATTTTCGACGTTAAAGGGGTCTTTCCCCAATTGAGAGTTCATCAAACGGTTGATACCCTGACTGCCTTTGAGGAGGTACAGCAGGCCGATGATGGTAAGCGTCAGGTAAATGAGACACCCTCCCATCAATCCTGCTTTAGCCACCAACCATTGCGTAGAGTCAGGAACCAAGAAGGTACCGCCCAAAAACAAAATAACACCTATTGCCAGATCGATGGCTACGGACTGAGGCTTAAGGCTTCTTGATTTCACTCCCCTGCTGCTGATCCCGAAGGCGACAAGAGCACCGGCCGCCAATAACTTCAGTGGCCACGGAGAAGTTAAAACACCAAAGCCAGCCAGTAGCTTTCTGATCAGGTTGTCGACAAACGGATTGGACCAGCCTAAGCTTTTGAACAGTCCGTGCCACTCCAAAAAGAAGTGAGCCAGTAAAAAGATGATTGACGCCCATAGGGCAATCTCGTTAATTTTAGCCTGGTCTTTGCGGTCCTCTCTCATAGTCTTGGTGTTGTTTTTCGGGTCATTTTCTTTAATTCCTGTTCACTTTCCTGCTGATCGTCGATAGCGCCCGCGGCATACAACAGCCGACGGATTAATGACGTATTCGAATCGAGGGTCTGCTCTTTTTCGGGGGCGGTTGGTTTATGTTCCGTTTCAGCTTGTGGCTTTCGTTCAATGGTTGGCTTGATATCTTCCTTGGGTAAGTTCTTGAAATCCTCTCCAAGCTGTTTTTTCAGCGTGCCTGCCGTAAACGCCTTACCCAACTCACTACCGGAATAAATCGCCTTCTGTTTAACGTCGAGGAAACTGATTCCAAATAGATCGCCGTCTTTGCCCTGGTGAGGAACAACCAGAATGTTTATTCGCTGGAGCTTCTGTTGAAAGTCGATCCATGAACCACTTTCGGAAAGGCGCCCTTCAATGAGCCGGCGCAAATGGGAGGCAGAATCTGCTTTTACTTTTTTTCCTGACTTGATCCGGCGCTCGACGGTTTCCCTCGTAGGTTGTTGTCGGAGGCTACTGGATTTAAACGCAATTCCTTCCCGCTCCTGCTCTCTGGCCACGGTATACACCATGCCGGGTTTCTTTCCTTCAAGCGGTACTTCAACTGCCTGAACGTTGTAGAGCCTCAGCAGCTGATTAAACTGCGAAAAGCTACTGAAACGGAAATCATTGATCACCGTCAGAACGACATTGGTCATGGCCTGTTTCAAATCGCCCTGTCCGTAATGTACAGGCTTGAGTTCAGGCAGCGACCTGTTCAATACTACTCTTTCGGCTTCAACCAGGCTAAATTCTTTTTCGATCTGCTGCCGCAGCTTGTTGGAACGTTCGCGTTCAAATTTGTCAGGTATTTTATCCCCTTTCTCATCAACCCGTATCGTGACTACGTGAACGTGGGTATGGTCCGTATCGAAATGCTGATAAACGGCGTAAGGCTGGCCACCGTACCCCATACCGTCCATGTATCGATCTGCGATCGCAAGCAATTCTGCGGAATCGGGTTTTTCGCCCTGAGCCAACGATAGGCTTACGTGGAAAGTAGGTTTGGATATACGCGGATTCAAAGCGGCCTGTTGTTCCAGCATATAGGCCACTTGCTGTTTTTGCATGAGGTCAGGATCGACGAGGATTCCGACGTAATTGCGCAGTGCCAACCTTTCCGCTTCTCCCTGCTCCACTTTCATTTCGTTGTAATAAACCGCTCCTTTTGGATTGGAGCCACTGCTAATCCGAGCTACCATTTTAAACTTACGGTTGGAATCTGGAACCTCCGAAATTGGCTATCAAACTATCAAAGTGTTGTTCCATTGCTGCGACTTTTTCGCCTATCCTCATGGTTTCCTGTTGCAGATCCTGATAGTCTGTAGTGCTGTTGATCCGCTTGGATGACTGGTTAATATTCACCCCGATACGCACTAAATCAATCCGAATTTCACGCAGTAAAGACAAGGCTTTTTCTTCCTGAGTAGACATCTCATTCTTTAAAAGCAGCGGCTTTTCCAGACAGATAGACCGGACAAAATCCGATAGACTTCGCGCTGAGGTAGATGATTTCCGGGTCTGTAATAACTTATACTCATCCGGTTCCATACGTACCCTCAGTATTTTTATTGCCCGTTTGCTCGGGTCCTTTTCGGGTCTGCCTCCTTTTTTTCTTGTCGATTCTTCCATGCTATTTATGTTTTACAGCCGACTTCGGAGGCTGGTAAATCGTTCGGACTGCCAAAGTACGAAACAGTTTTTGTACTCACAAAAACACATCTTGCTTTTCTCAGCCGAGAAACTTTTTTGCAATCCCTCCCTCCCGGCCAGACTGGGTTTTTGATCAATACACAGATACAGAGATAAATTAGTGTATTCGTGTATTGGAAAGGTCAGGGCGTTGATTTGCCTGTTTCCTGCTGAACTGCCAAGAAAATACATTGATAAATATATACATCCGTGTATTAACAATGTAATACATCCCTGTATTGAAATGACAATGTATTCCTGTATTGATACATCAATCATTCAATGTTTAAATACACTAATAAAGGGATAGAACGATGTATGAATGTATAAATTTATTGATAAAGGCTTGCACTTGTCAGAATTTCAATTTTGCTTTGGGTCCAACATACTCTTTGACTTACTTCTTATGGCACCTCCAGGGCTCCCCAAAAAACCCACTGTACTCGCCTTTGCAACCCAAAAAGGTGGAATGGGTAAAACAACTCTATCGGTGATAGTTGCGTCTTACCTCCACTACAAACGCGGCTTAAAGACCGCCCTTTTAGATGTCGACGGATCTCAGCTTTCGGTTCATACGCAACGGTTGCGGGAAGCTGAAAATCTTGATGAGGATGCGCAGTTTCGTATGGAAGAACGGAGAGAAAAGGAGGGGATCGACCCTTTCGAAATCCTTTCCGGCTACCCGAAGGATGTTCCGAAAATGATAACGATGCTGGCTCCGGATACGCAGGTGGTGTTCGTTGACCTTCCGGGTAATATTGAGATTGCGGGATATGACCTGGCCATTAAGTCGGTTGATCTGCTGTTGGTGCCAATGGAAACTTCGGAATACAGTGTAACAACGGGATTCCAGTACCTCACTGCGATTAAACAGATCGGCTTAGTCCCGATTGAGAATTGCTGGGTAGTCTGGAACAAATACAAGCCTTCCCGGGATGCCAGCATGGTTGAGCAACTGGAAGATAGTTTCGTTAGCTACGGACTTCAGGCATTGAAAAGCCGGATACCACAACGCGACTCCTATCAGGATCCTGCCAACCGTTCCACCTTATTTCCGATGCCGCCGGCGTACCTGCGCAACTCGGGACTGAAAGAGTTATTTATTGAAGTAGAAGAGCTTATCATGAAAAACAATCAATTACATGGACAAACCAAGTAGTTTGGTAGACGCTACCAAAAAAAGTCATGCTACCCGTTTAGCGGGTTTTGCCAATTCGCTAATTCCGAAGTCGGTAAGTAGCACTGAAGAGCCAACGAGCGAACCGTCGGCGCCAGTCGCTCAGCAGCCCAGTCCGGAACCTGAGCCAACAGTCGAGGTACAAAAGCCAGTACCTGCCGGGGCTGAGCCAGTAACACCCAAGCAGGAGCCAGACGCAACTCCGGTTTCAACACCAAAACCCGCCACGGCTTCGACTCCTAAATCAGAGCGCAGGAAAGTCGCTGGATCTTCTATCGTTCTGGAAGAAATTCTCCAACAACCGGCTAATAAGTCGACCGAGTACAAAAAATACATTGCGATCTCAAAGGAGAATCACAAGTTGCTACGGGATCTGAATTACAAGTACGATGTACCCATGAATGTAATTCTGAATAATGTGCTTGAAATCGTGCAACGGACGGTCACCAAAGAAGAGGCCAAACTGTAAAATCAATAGGCTGGGTCGCAACAAAACGACTCAGCCATTATTCGCAAACCATAAACAGCTATGTTCAGCCAGTATACATGGGGCGATTTCTTTAAAGTAACTGGAATCGCAGCCGTCATTTATTACGCATTTGTTGCCTGGAAGTTTTACCGGGAAGATATCCGCGACTGGGTGATTGGCCGCGGATCTAAAAACCCGATCCAGCAACCCAGTGAGAAAGGGCCTATTGATGACGAAGAGGAGGAAGCCGACCTTTTCATGGTTCGCAATTATCCCGCTACGCCCTCCATCGGGAACACATCGGCCGGGCTTGCTGGCCAGGTAGAAAAGCCTACCGTTGAGAACGTCCAGGATGTCAAGGCAGAAAAGCCAAAGTCCGTCCGGAAGCGGCCTGCAAAGGCAAAATCAACAATCGAAAAACCTCAGCAGGCGATCGATTTACCAGTAGTGCCCGTTGCCAGTGAAATTGACCCCAACAGCCTGTTCATGCCCATTACTGGCATAGTTGTGCCGCAGGGAGAGAAACCGCTTGATGAGGTTGTTACATCTGCAAAAGAGATTGAAGTTCAATCCGACGGTACCGTGAGCGCGAAGCCTGACAGTGGAGAGGAGTCCAACTTATTGGCTGAAGTGATCAATGGGCAAAAGCGTAAGAGCCTTGGGGATATCCTGTCTAAATCATAATTTTTACTTCGATGAACGCTGGTTTTGGTTTCTGGGATTTTGTGACATTGGCGGTTTTTATCGCTCTGGTCACCTTCGCGGTTCGGGCTGCCCGTTGGCTGGGTAACGCATCAGAGCGCCTGGTGATGATACTGGTCAGAGTCGGTTTGCACGGGGCTGCCAAAGCTGCGCTATGGCTTATCGGCTACGACCGCGCCACATACCGGAAATCACGAATGAGTTACTGGAATGCCGTAAGCGTTCGTTTTGCTTTGTTTTGGGGTGCCTTGATGGTATGGGCTGGATTGCTCCACTTTCTCAAAGAGGGGCGTACGATTAATGCGGTTTCACCTTACTGGGGTATCGGTGTCGCAGCGTTTGTTGCCCATCGTCTGCTTATGGCTCACTATGCGGATCAAAACGACCAGGCTGATCAAGATCAACGGGATTCAACAGAGGTATTCGATGATATGAATTCCAATGAAATGCGTCACAGTCGTAATTATAGCCAGCTTGTAAGAATGCGCCAATGGGATTATTTGGATGATCTTTTTCATATATGAGATTTTTTTTGTCCAATAATTCGCATATTCAGGGAATTTGTTTTTATCATTTACTAAATTTGTGAAAACGCTTTAATTTTAATTATTTATTTTTCTTCACTTTTATCTCTTTTTGTTATGTTCAACCGTACTCTTTTCTCTACAAAAAGGCTATTGTCGGTAGCCGCCCTGTTCACTGTTAGCAGCCTGGCCATGGCACAACAACCCGCGGCCGGTAATGGCGCTGCGGCACTCAGCTCAACCGCTACCACCATCCGGAGTTACGGTGTGGCCGCAAACACCATTGTACTGGCCATCGGTCTGATCATTGGTTTGGTTGGCGCTATTCGGGTGTATTCAAAATGGCACAATGGCGACCCTGACACGATGAAAGCGGTTACCGGCTGGTTTGGTGCAGCCTTATTTTTGATTGCAGTGGGCACGGTATTAACCGCCTTCTTCGGCGCGTAATCCATGCTGGAAATCAACAAAGGCATCGGAAAACCCGTAGAGCTGAAGGGTCTGAAAGGCACCTACCTCTACTTAGCAGTGGGGATTGTAGCGTGTAGTCTTTTTCTGGCGCTGATTCTCTACGGGCTCGATGTTAACACGTATCTGACCACCGTTATCGTACTTTCTCTTACCCTCGGCGGCGTCTGGTACTGTATGCGAATGTCGGCCAAGCATGGCATGTGGGGCCTTGTCAAACAGGAGGCTACCCGTTCTCAGCCGAAAGCAATCATCATTAATTCAGCCAAACCGTTCGCCAAACTCCGTGAAACTAAACGCCCGAACACTCGAAAAGGCACTTCCACTACTGGCCGTTGAAAACAACTGCCTGATCAGTAAACTGGCCGACGTTACGGTAGGCTTTCGCCTGTTACTTCCGGAAATCTTTACCCAGTCTCCCGAGGATTACCGAAGCCTGCACAGTGCCTTGTGCAAAGCCATTAAAATGCTGCCCGTCGGTACGGTGATTCATAAGCAGGACTGGTTTATGGAAGAAAAATACCAGGCTGATCAGGAGCATGATGACACCAGTTTTTTAACCCTTGCCTTTCAGCGGCATTTTATTGAACGTCCATTTCTGAATCATTACTGCTACCTCTACATCAGTAAACTTCCCAAATCCCGGCAAAAGCAGAAGAGCACGCGTCATTCATTAACCCGACGTCGGCTTGTCCCGAGGGAGCAGGTTGATCCGAAGGAATTGCAAAGCTTCTTTGATGCGGTCAGTCAGTTTGAACGGATTTTGCAGGATGGCGGCATTGCGGCTGAACGGTTGACGGATGATGATTTTGTCAGTGGGAAAGGGGATAGGGGTATTGTTCCGAACTACTTCCGATTACAACCCGACGGCCGGCGCAAGGTCACATTGGAAGACTGGGACATCGATGGCCACGTCCGGATAGGGGATAAGGAGGTGATGTGTTTTACCCTTTCTGACGTTGAAGCGCTTCCGCATATGGTTGACGTCATGGCTGGTTACGGCCCTCTATCTTCGGATAGCACCCAATTCGCGGTGGGTAATGTACTACCGGTGGGCCTGATGCTGCCCTGCAATCACATGTACAATCAGTACATCTGCATCGAAGATGGACCAGCGGCCCTTCGGGAATTTGAGCAGCAAACCCGGTACCTTAATTCGTTATCGATGTATTCCAACGAGAACGCAATCAATCGGGACTGGACGCAAAAATTTATTCAGGAAGCGATTACCGCGCAACGCACGGTTTGCCGATCACACTTCAACCTGATGGTTTGGACGGAAAAGCCGGAACAGATTGACTATCTGCGTTCCCGGGCCTCAGCCGCCATTGCCCAGTTGGATTGCCTTCCGAAACACAATACTCAGGATGCAGCCCGGCTTTTATGGGCGGGAATTCCGGGTAATGCCGGTGACCTTCCCCTGGATGATACGTTTTACACCTTCGTCGAGCAGGCGGTTTGCATGTTCAATCTGGAATCGTCTTACCGCAGCTCACTTTCCCCCTTCGGGATTCGGCTTTGTGACCGGTTCGGCAAACCGGTGTGGGTAGACCTGTCGGATGAACCAATGGAGCGGGGCTGGATTACGAACCGGAACAAGTTTATTATTGGCCCTTCCGGATCCGGGAAATCCTTCTTTACGAACCACATGGTTCGCCAGTATTACGAACAGGGAACGCACGTCCTGTTGGTCGATGTGGGTCACTCGTACCGCGGCCTCTGTGAGATGATCCACCGGAAAACGCGCGGACGGGATGGGGTGTATTTGACCTATGAGGAGGACAATCCAATTACGTTCAATCCTTTCTACGCTGAGGATGGTGTTTTTGGCATCGAAAAGAAGGAATCGATTAAAACGCTGCTGCTGACCCTCTGGAAGAAAGAAACCGAACAGTTTACCAGAACCGAAGAGGTTGCCCTATCAGATGCGGTCGAGCAGTATCTGAAGCTGATCAAAAAGACGCCTGGCAAAGGTAGCTTCAACGGCTTTTACGAATACTGCGACGATGAGAACGGATTTCGGGCTTACCTGACTGAGAAAAAGTACGAGAAGGACTATTTCGATGTGCAGAAGTTTCTATTGACCATGCAGCCTTTCTACAAAGGCGGTGAGTACGATTACCTGCTGAATTCCGATCTGAAAATTGATCTTCTCAACAAACGGTTCGTGGTTTTCGAGTTGGACAATATCAAAGATCACCCGATCCTGTACCCGGTGGTAACGCTGATCATCATGGAGACGTTTGTGGCCAAAATGCGCCGGCTAAAAGGGGTTCGGAAAATGATGCTGATTGAGGAGGCATGGAAAGCCATTGCCAAAGAAGGCATGGCCACTTACATCCAGTACCTGTTCAAGACCGTTCGGAAATACTTCGGAGAAGCGGTGATCGTCACGCAGGAGATTGATGATATCATCGGTAACCAAATCGTCAAAGATGCGGTCATCAACAACTCGGATTGTAAAATTCTGCTCGATCAAAGCAAATACCAGAACCGGTTCGATGAAGTCCGCCAACTGTTGGGTCTGACCGAAAAGCAAAAACAGCTCGTCCTGTCCGTCAATAAGGATCTGGACCCGATGCGCAAATACAAAGAGGTTTTTATTGCATTGGGGCACCGGTCCAAAGTCTATGCCACCGAGGTAAGTCTGGAGGAATATGCTGCCTACACCACGGAAGAAACCGAAAAGTACGAAGTGCAGCAACGTACCGTAGCCAATGGTGGAGACATTCAGGTTGCCATCGTGGATTTTGCAGATTCCAGACGGGCAAAGGCTTCAGTCTAACCGGTCCGTTTTCAAAGCAAATAAGATTTGGCTGTCAATCAAAGCTTTACAACCCCTGTCGTTTTTCAAAACAAACAAACTTTCTATCCGATCGGCAATGATTTTACTACAGGCAGCTCAGCCCGGCGCGGGAACCTACGTTGACTACGATTTTTACCGCAAGTTCGAGTCTTTCGAGGCATCGATCACGCAGGCGTATAAAGAAGTGCTCCAGGGCATGGGCAATTTTGGCGACGTCGCGGCTTCGATTGCCGGTATTGCCGCCAGCCTCTTCATTGGCTTTAAAATTCTGCGGCATCTGGCCTATGCGGAGGGAGTCGATGTATGGCCGCTGCTCAGACCCTTCGCCATTGGTTTTCTGGCACTCAATTTCACGATCGTTACCGATTTCATTGGCGCGTTGATCAAGCCGCTGGAAACGTCGACGCAAAACATGATCGATGTGCAGACCACCCGAATTCAGCAGATTGAAAACCTGCGTCAGCAAAAGATGCAACAGCGGTTAGCCGAGATGGATCAGAAACTGGATGAAATGAACGGTTGGCAGATCGGGCAGTACATGAGTCTGGTGGTCGAAAAATACCGACTGTATATCAATGAAGGATTCAATGACTTTCTAAAAAACCTGTTCTATGCCGTCTATTTAGCGGCCCGACTGGTGATTCTAACCGTCAGGGCCTTCTTTATGATTGTGCTGACGATGATTGGGCCACTGGCGTTTGCGATCGCCATTTTTACCGGGTTTCAGGATAGTCACCTTTTATGGATTGCCCGGTATGTGCAGGTATCGCTCTGGTTTCCCCTGGCCAACATTCTGGGAACGATTGTCACCTATTTACAAGGCAAGGTAATCGCTCTCCAGTATCTGGAATTGACCAATAATATCCCGGATGAGGCCCAAAGCGGGAAGATCATTTACATCGTGTTTATGATCATCGCTACGCTGGCCTACTTCACCATTCCAACCATTGCCAGCTACATCATTTCCTCTTCCGGAGTTGGCTCAGCCATGCAGCGAATATCCAGTATGAGCACCGCGATTTCAGCCGCTGCGGTGAGTGCGGCAATGCCGGCTGCATTGGGTACGGCCGGAATGGTTGGCAAGGGAGGTGTAGCCGCTGGAGGGATGGTGGCCGATGCTGCCAAGATGGGCTTAGGGGCGACGATTATGGCTGGTCAAGCGATGGGTCAACAGGCTCAGTGGTATGGCCGCGCGGCTCAGCACGAACTACGAAACATTACCGGTTCCAACAAACAATCTTCTTAACTCATGGCTCAGGATCAAACCTTTTTCAAATCCCTCCGCAATCTGGAGACCTCCTACCGGAACATCCGCATACTGTCGATCATCATCATTACCGCCTGCGTGATGATGACCATTGGCAGCCTGGTATTTGCTTACAAAGTCGATTCCGATGCGGATAGCCGGGTCTACGTGGTCGAGCAGGGCAAAACCCTGATTGCCGCCCTGAGAAAAGACGTTCGGGAGAATCGACCCGTTGAAGCCCGTGACCACATCCGGCGTTTCCACGAATTATTCTTCACGCTAGATCCGGATGGTAACAGCATCGAGGAGCACATCCGGGAGGCCCTGCCCTATGGGGATGAAAGCATTCAACGGCTGTATCTGGATACGAAAGAAAAGGGGTACTACAATAACCTGATTCAGGCCGCGGCTTCGCAGGAGATTCAGGTGGACAGCATCCGGCTTGATCTGAATCAGTATCCCTACCGGTTTCGCTCATTTGCCCGTCAGCAGATTATTCGCTTAACGAAGGTTACCACACGCCGGCTCATCACAGACGGCTACCTGCGGAATGTCAGCCGATCCGAGGTAAACCCACATGGTTTTCTCATTGAGCAACTGGATATCGTAGATAATTCGGACATCGAAGAACGGCTACGGCGATGAGACTATTAGGGAAAGCCATTATGGGCGTCGGCGCCTGGATTGCCGGGTTGTCCGATCGGGCTCGGCTTGGATTGACGGCCGGATTATTTTTTATACTGATTGGCTGGAGTGTCTATAAGCTGGCCACCGCCTGGCCGAAGTTACAGCAGCCGGCACCAAAGCTTAATCCGCAGGAAATTATTGAGCCCATGCAGCAGCTATTTAATCAGGTAAAGAATCCCAGTTCAAACCTCAGGCAGGATCGACACATCAGTCGACTGGACAGTTTGGCGAAAGAATACCTCAGCAAACAACCCCGGAAACGATGAACACGACCGCAACGCTCATCCCCAATTCTGATGAAGCATTTTATCACCAACGAAAAGCCTATTTGGTATTTCCCCTGATTGTATTCCCCTTTCTGGCTGGACTGTTTTACGTAAGCGGTGGCGGGAAAGGGATTCCGAAAGAACGGCAGGGGCAAGCCGCCCAATCAATTGGTTTTAATGCCAAAATTCCCACCGCTGAGAACTCCGAACTAAAGCGGCCATCGATTGGCCATTCCGTGGTGGGTAGTGCTGAGGGGCAAATGCTTTCGGAATTTTCCAATACACGGAAAGTTGAGGTCACCAACAGCCTGAGGGAGATACCGACGGATGAAATTCCAAATGAACGCGCAAATAACGCACAGCCGACCGCTGGTCTGTCAAATATAAGCGCTCAGCCCATGATTCAACCTGTAACGGCTCCAATACCCACTCAGCCAGTTAAAAGCCGCAGAGGGCGTAAATCGGCAAATTCTCAAGGATACCAATACCATCCCCCACAGCCCTATTATGTGGGAACGAATCAGACTGATCAGCAACTGGAGAATCAATTGAGCACGTATCACGCAAGCCGATCGGCAGGGCAGGTCCAGGCTCCTCAGCCTCGACCAAATGGAACAACTGCGGCTATGCCAGAAACGCCCGGTGTACCCAATCTGATTCAATTGGCGGATAACACAACGGCGTCAAGGTTGGCCGAACCTACTCCGGTTGTTGAAAACCCATTCAATACCGCCGAGGTCGGCACAACACGCCGGGAGTCTCAAAAAACGAGCCTGCAAAGTTCGGGATACAATAAACGGGCTGTGGCCACGATGATACCAGCGGTCATTCACGATGATCAGAGCGTGCGAGCTGGCCAGCCGGTGAAGCTGCGGCTAACCAAAGCGATTGTCGTCGATGGTATCAATGTGCCGGCTAATACCATTGTACACGCCATCTGTAAACCGGAAGGTGACCGAATTTTCCTGATTGTTCGCAGTCTCCAGCTCAACAGTCAGTTGATTCCGTTGGATCTGGAAGCGGTCGACCTCGACGGCGGTACCGGAGTCAACGCCCCGGGTCTTTCTGAACAATTGGGCGGCCAATTGAAGTCATCCGCCGTGCAGGGCGTTCAGGTGCCCACGGGTAGCGCCTTATTGAATACCGTTCTCAGTACTGCCCGATTCGGTGCTTCGTCGGCCGTCAGACAATCTACCATTCATTTGAAAGGTGGCTATCATCTTTACCTCAAATCAATCTAACACCATGAAACCACTACTCCTTTTTGGTCTATTACTGCTTTCTGCAGGAGCCGCGCGCGCGCAGATTGCCTATTCGCAGAGTCTGGATAAAAATACTTTTCAGACTTCCTATGCAATCAAGGTTAGCTCCAACAAAACCACTCACCTGATTTTTCCTTTTGAAATCAAGTATGCCGATCTGGGAAGTAAAGATTTGTTCGGTGAAGCGGTGGCCAGTGCCGGCAATGTCTTCCGGATAAAGGCTATAGGCCGTTCTTTTCTGGAAAGTAGTTTAACGGTCATTACGTCCGACGGCCGACTATTCAGCTTTCTGGTCAGCTATGAAGATAATCCGCTGGTTCTAACCTATGACCTGACCAAAGTAGGTATGGGCGCGGTTGTCCCCAAAACGGCCAAAGTAAGCACCGGTTCACCGGCTCGCCTGGCTGATCAACTCAATGGTTTAGGAGAGCGGGCTATGACTGCCAAACGTCGTATCAAGCACATTGGAACTGAGCAGCAGGGCATGAATATGCACTTGAAAAACATCCTCTACAAAGATGATGTGATGTTTCTGGTTTTGGGTCTGGACAATGATTCGAAACTGGATTACGACATGGATTTTATGCACGTATTTGTCTCTCAGTCCAAAAAAACGGGTGAAAGCTCCGTTGCTCAGGATGTGCCGATCGATCTGATCAAGGTTTTCAACACATCAGAAAACAGCGTGCCTCATCGCAAACAGATCACCAAAGTGATTGCCATAAGCCGGATGACCCTGGAGAAGGATCGTCGATTAATGGTCCAGGTCAATGAAAAGGAGGGAGGGCGTATGTTGACGCTACCCATCGGAACCGAAGAATTAGCCTCAGCTCGTCCGTTATGATCAAACGTTGGATTTTCGCGCTATTTATGACGGGCATCGGTACCGGTGCTTATGCCCAACTCCACCAAACTGGCCAGACTGCTGTCGAGGTATCTGTCGGTGCATTGGATGGCTTTCGTCTGCCCAAACAAGACAATTTTGGGTATTTCACCGGAATTGCCTTCAGTAAATACCATTCACGGTACCTCTACTGGAAAGCCGGGATTCACATGAATCAGAAAAGCTACGCTTACGATGCGGACCGCGTTCCCTTGCAGCAGTGGCTCGGTACCGCTGAAATTTATACCCGGATTTTAGGCCGCGTGAGTCAGTCGCTGATCATCAATGCCGGGATTGGTGCAGCAGGTGGCTATGAATCAGTGAACAGCGATCGCCGATCGGTAGAAGGGGCTATGATTGGAAACCGTTCAAAATGGGTGGTTGGTCCGACTGCGGCAATCGAAGCGGAATACCTGCTGACCGGCAATTTAATCCTGATCGCCCGGGTGAAAGAGCACTATCTGTTTCGATCATCAGTCATCAATACCCGGTTTAATGCCGGCGTGGGGATTAAAATCATTTTACCATCCAAAGACGACGAATGAAAAAGCTATTCACAAACTCTTACCACGGTAAGACTATTCATTTTTTTCTTTCTGTGCTTCTTTTGGCACTACCGGGCTGCCAATCGGAAAGTCTGGAAATAGTAGCCCCCTATAAAATCAAGCTCAATGTGGCGGCTGAAAGCAACGTGCCCAAGGTGGGGCAGTCGGTTTGGGTCGATCTGCAATTGGTAACGGATTCGTATTACTCCGAAACCGGTTATCAGCTTGTCTTTTTTCAGGAAACCGGCTTAGGTCGACTGAGACAGGATACGATACCCGTCCCTCAAAAGGTGGGTGTACCGCTTCCATTGGGCAAATCCCGCTGGATGTTCACCCCTGCCGCAGCGGGTGATTGTAAAGTTGTTTTAGTGGCCATGCAGGAGCGGGGTTATACCCGGCCTGACACGGTACGGCTGAATTTTCAAGTTAAACCTTAATCCCCATTCCCATGAAAAAGCTATTCACATTCCTTCTGATTGCCCTGATAGTGGCCATGGTGCCAGCCTCGGCTCAAATCAATATTTCCGGTGATGCCAACACGGAAGCCGCTGCCAAACTGGAAATCATTCGCATCATTCAGGAGCGGATTCAGAAAATGACCATTGCGGAAATTAACTCCCGGATCGTGGTTTCCAAAGGCGTAACGAATTACTACAAAGTGGATGAGATTCTGAAAATGCACACGGAGTTGTGGGGTCTAAGGTCAAAATACGTAAACATGGCCAGTGTTCTGGAACAAGGGAATTCGGGTTTTAGCGCTACAACCGGTAATGGGTTTTCGTTCAAGTACATGGAGCAGTATAATGGCGCTCTGGCGAAGGCTAAGGCAATTAAAGATCAACTTCAAACGGTTACCAAGTCCGGCAATATGATTCAGTTGCCGCCGTTGCCCGTTTTTAATATCTCTTTCGCTTCGAATAACGGATCGAATCCAGCTAATGACCTGGCACAGGCTATTAGTGATTTGATGGCTTCATATAACGTTTTGGCACCCGAAGACTGGGACAAGTTAGATGCAACAACCCGTCAGGAACTGGAAACGAAGGTAGCGCAGTTGAAAGATGAGCAGTACCGGCAAACCATGATAAAGGGCAACAGCAATGCCAGTAAACTCGTAACCCTTGTGGCCAACATCGTTGCCCCTGGTCTGGGAAACGTACTGGCCGGCGTGTCTTCCGGAAAGGCTGTTTCTACGCTTGTTGGCTATGTTGTTGATAACTTTCAGATGCCTACCGAGTTCTATACATCCGAAACATTGAAGCTAACCGATTCGGAGCGTATCAAAATCATCGATGAGCTACATATGCGGATGTCAGAAACCTATCAGCAGACTATTGCTCTGGGAGCCAATATGAGCAGTGAAGCCAAAAAGCGTTACGGTGAGATTACCGAGCAGCGTAACGATCTGATTCTGCATGGTCCTAAAAAGTAATTCATTGATTCGTATTTGTAGTTTCATTTAAAACCAATCGTATGAAAAAGGTCAGCATTTGGCTGGTGGGGTTGCTTTTTGTGGGATTGTCTGGCTGTAATAAGGAGCCGGAACCCGATCTACCCGCTTATTTGGTTATGCCTTCGAACCTGGCCAGCTATAAGGGATCAGGAAGGGTTTCGATAACTGGCGACCTTACCGTAAGTGCGGAAGGTCAGGAGCGTGTACAGGATGGCGGGAAGATATCGGGAGTGCAGGCTACGGCATCGGCAGGAGATGAGGTTTTTATCTATGCCACGTTTAATCAGCCTCGCAATTATGCCGAAAGTTCGATGGTTCCGTCTGAATTTCGTTCGAATGCGGTTCTGAGTATTATGAGAACCATCAGTGCCGGCACGTACCCGATGGGCACCTTAATGAAACCAAATCCCCGTGGTGAAATTTCGGACCTGGTGTTAAATCTACCTGGGCCACAACTTTACAATACCGAACAAGGCAGCTTAACCGTCGAATCTTCAACAATTATTCGTCAGGAAGGCACCTATTCGCTTTACCGGATCCGTGGCAATTTTAATGCAACACTGGGCGGGTATGGCACTGGTATCACCAATAAACACCCGCAGGTATCAGGCACGTTTGACGTGTTGGCTGTAGCCAGTAATTAGAGCTAATTTCCTCTATTTTAACGTTATACATTGAGCATGCTCCTTATAGAGCTTCTGCTCTGGGAGAGGTATGTCCTCTTGAAAAATGCGAGCTTAACGGTGGCGATACCATAAAGACCCAACATGGTCAGTTGATAACCTGAGATTTTTGTGGTGAGTGTATAGAGGTGCTGGCCAAAATCATTTATAAACACTACCCCCAATGTCAAATTTAAGTGGGTCATGACTGGCAATGAAAATCACATCCCCTTTAGCATCACTTACCGCAATATTTCCAGCCACAGTAATCGACTGATTCGAAAACACTACAGACACTCGAGGGCGCGACAAACAAAAGAATATTTGCGGGATGTGGGGCTAATGGTTCGTCAGACCCAAATCGAGGAGTTTCTTGCTTTTTAAGGTCGGTTGCATCTTTACCTGACCTCAATAATGTCACTCCATTTTGTGGTATAGCTGGGGGGCAGGTGGTCTTGTTTCATCTTCCAGGACTTATCGTAACCTTGAAGGCCGAGCCGAATTTTATCCCGGCCATACTTCCCGTTCAGCTTGTCAACCACTTGGCTGAGCTGGGCCTGCCGGGGATTGGGCGTGTCGCTATAGAGTAGCTGTTGCTGGTGGCCCTCCGGAACAATCTCATTGAGAATCAGACCGACCTCCTGGTAGTCATAACCGGTTTTATAAATAGACTTCAATACCGGTTCAGCATATTGCAATAGCTCCATGGTAGAACTGGAAGGATGCGGCAAGGTAATGGACTGGCTGGCTGAATGGTGTGGGCCAACTTTATCAAACCGGTTGGTGTGAATAAACACCGTAACGACACCAGCGGCCGAGGAATGCCGACGCAGTTTCTCGGATGCGCGGGCTAAATAAGTAGCCAGGGCTTCACACAGGGTTCCATAGCTCCAGACTTTACGGCCAAACGAAGGGGCAACGCAGATGGATTTCTTGTGGAGCGGTTCCGTATCCAGATCGCGGCACTGAATGCCCTGAAGCTCGTAGACCAGCCGTAGTCCCTCCACGGTCATAAACTGTTTGATCCAGTCGTGGGGCAGGCGGCTTAGTTCCAGGGCGGTTCGGATGCCGTTCTGTTTTAACAGGACTTCATACTGACGGCCGATGCCCCATAAATCACCCACCGGAAATTCTGCCAGAATGGATTCGCGCAATTCCGGATTATCCATCACAAAAACGCCCTGGTATTCGGGATGTTTTTTGGCGTGTCGGTTGGCTACTTTGGCCAGCGTCATGGTCTCTCCAATTCCAATCGATACCGGTATGCGGGTCCACTGATCAACGGTTTTGATCATCATTCTGGCCATGTCGGCGTGGCTGCCGTAAATCGACTCATAACCGGAGGCTGAAAAAAACAGCTCATCGATGCTATAGGGAAACGTGTGTTCCATGAAGCGGCCAATTGTATTGAATACCCGCCGGGACATATCACCAAAAAGCTCATAATTGCTGCTGAACACCTGGACGTTATAATCACTGACCTTTCTCTTGAGCTGAAACAAGGGCTGCCCCATTCGGATGCCGAGGGCTTTGGCTTCGTTCGAACGGGCGACGACACATTTATCATTGTTTGATAAAACAATAACCGGCTGTCCGATTAGTTTCGGGTTAAAACTTCGAATGCAGCTCACGTAGAAGTTATTGCAGTCTCCAATGCCGACCAGGTTCATACGGGCTTGACCAGGATGCGGGTGACGACTCCGAAGACTCGGAAATCATCCCCCGGGTGAATGTAAATGGGCAGGTATTTCGGATTGGAAGACTCCAGCACCACCATTTCGCCGACATAATGGATGCGCTTGACCGCATGTTCTCCATTAAGTATAACCACCACAATCTTGTCTTCGCTGGGCTCCTGCGAGCTGTCGACGATTAGGAAGTCTCCATCATCGATCCGATCACCAGACATGCTGTCACCCCGCACCCGGACAAAGTAGGTGGCATCTTCATTGGCAATGCAGAGATCATTCAGATCACAAACTTTGGTAATATAATGCTCCGACGAATTGGGAAATCCTGCCGAAACGTAAGAGGAAAATAAGGGGATTTTTAGCCGCTTGCCGATGGCGATACGGCGGATATCATCCAGACGGATGTGGTTTTCAAATTCGATCATGGTAGGATATTTTAACGTGCTCTGTGCAACTATAACACAAAAACTACCATAATACCAAAATACATGTAATAATTATATTATATTTTCGAGATAGCGGTACGTTATACGAAGGGAATGCGGGCTGTTTATTTTAGCTTTCGGGCGGGAAGACAGTATTGATGTACCGAATCTGTTCCTCTAATTCTTCCAGCGTCGGCTCGGTATCGTTTTTCCTCATTACGGTATTAATTAATTGTAGGTAAACATAAACGTAAGCTCCTGGCGGTCACAGGTACAAATCAGCGCGGCCGATGGAATGACTGTATAGCCAGGCCCATCCGATGTGTATTCAATGAAATACACGTCCGGATGATAGGCAAAGAAGTGTAGCATTTCGAAGGTTCTTTCGAACGAAGTTAGGCAATTTCTGAGCCAGAATAACTTAGTAATCAAGTTCTGAATAGCACAGATTTTGAAAAATAGCCGTCGGAACGAGTCAATTAACTTTAATCGACGAACCTCCGTTTTTATAAAATCCTTCCCATTGGAAAGGGGATAAAGGATACCCCGATTTTAATCAACTATTTTGTTTTTATGGCCGCAATACTTCGCTGATGCAACCGCATAACTTGCCTACCTTGAAACGGATAGCCCCTAAGTGTTTTTAAACCAAATTCATTCAATCGCTCAGCAATTGCCCCATACGTTTTTCTGATGGTTGGAATCAGAGTGGTGCGTCGCAACGGCGGGGGAGAAAGGTTTCTTTTCCGGCCAAAATTTATTGCTTTTTGAACCTTTCACCCCTCGATTTAAATGATGACCCTATTTTGGGTCAACAAGTCAGTTCATAAGTATATAGACGTTGGGTGTTGAACAAAACGCTCGTACTGCCGTGTCGGATCAAAATATTTTCGGCTTGTAGTCTTGACCGTGGACTATAGTCCACGGTTTATCTTTACCGAAAAAACATGAAACCAATGGTTTTCACCGGCCTGGCTTGTTGCTTTATCCGGCTTGGCCCAGACATCAAAGAAAATGGCATCCACAGCCCAGTTAAAAGAAAAAATCGCCCTGGCCTGCAAACTCACTGACCGGGAGCAGATTAAACGCATGAACGAACTGCATCAGACCATTTTTAGAAAAGTGGATAAAGCCCTCGAGAATAAGAACAGTTACAAATTGGTGTTCCAGGAACCGGATAGCAGTTTGAGCGGCCAGCTATTTGAGTTCATCAAATTTGAACAGCTATGCTGCCCCTGGCTAAACTTTCAACTGAACATCCAGCCGGGGGATGGCCCAATTACATTGGAAATGGGCAACTCGGCCGAAACCAAGGAAATGGTCAATCTGGTGATGGAAATTGATAAAATCGGAAAACCCCGCTGAATTCCGTATTTCCCCGGACGGTTACCGCTTGGGGTATCCTTTCGATTTCGGGTATTTTTTCTACCTTTATCCTTCTATCCATGCCGCAATTTTGAAACGGATCGCCTTCATACTGGCCTGTTACGTTTTGCTTTTATCGCTCTTACCGGCGGCAGGAGCAACGGGCTGGGTATCCGTTAAAAAAAGCTGCTCGCATTGCTGCCCTAAAAAGTCATCTTCTCCCAAAAAGGCAGCGGAAACCGCGCAGGCGGTTAATCCGTTTTACGGCTGCTCTCAATGTGCTGCGTCGGTTGTACCGGCAGGGTTTGTGTTTCTGCTCTTTCCCCAGGCTGTGGCACGTACTTTACCCATCTTGCAGTCAGCAATTGCCTACACAGCCCCTCATTTTGACTTCTGGCACCCGCCAAAAACGGCATTAGTCATATCGTAAACCAGCTTAACCACCTTTGATTAGGTGCCTGGTATGTCTTTGCATATTTTCCCAACACTGACCTATGAAATCAATTCATACGTGGCTGCTCCTATCCTTATTGGTGATAGGGCAGGCCAGTATTGCCCAGCGCATGCCGGTCATAAAATATCCCGCTTTGGAGCGGTTATTGACCCGACCGACCGATACGGTTCTCGTGGTTAATTTCTGGGCTACCTGGTGCGCTCCCTGCGTGGCGGAACTGCCGTATTTTGAACAGCTATCGGCGGCTCATGCCACCGACAAAGTAAAAGTGATTCTGGTCAACCTGGATGGGATCGGGCAGCTCGTCAAAAAGGTGCAACCATTCATTGCCAGAACCGGCATAAAATCGCCGGAAATGCTTTTGCTCGATGAGCCTGACTACAATAGCTGGATCGGCAAAGTTTCGCCCGATTGGTCGGGTGCATTACCCTTTACGCTGATTATCGATCCCAGCCGGAAACAGCGAAAAACCTTTGAAAAAGGGCTTACCCTGGCCGAGCTGGAAACCGAATTGCGGCCGTTCATTCAATAAATTATCAAACGATCAAATTCATTATGAGAAAGCCATTTTTTTTAAGTGTCATCGGCCTGATATTATTGACCCTGTCGGGTTTTGTAACACCACCACAAGGTTACCAGGTGGGCGATAAAGCCATGCTTTTTAAGCTCAAGAATGTAGACGGCAAAATGGTGGCCCTGGGTGATGCTTCGGCAACGAAAGGGTACATTGTCGTTTTTACCTGCAATACGTGTCCGGTCGCTCAAGCCTATGAAAATCGCATGATGGCGCTGAACCACCAGTATGCCGCGAAGGGCTACCCGGTCATTGCGATCAATGCCAATGACGGGACGCTCTCACCAGGTGATAGCTTTGACGAAATGAAAAAGCGGAGTGCCAGCAAGGGCTACGCTTTTCCCTATTTGCTCGATGAGACGCAGGAAGTTGCCAAAACCTATGGCGCTCGCAGCACACCCACGGTTTACGTGGTGAAGCGTACCGGCTCTGATTTTATCGTCAGCTACATTGGAGCGATCGATAACAATCGGGACAATCCATCCGAAGCGGGCGAAAAATACGTCCAGAAGGCTGTGGATGCTCTCCTGGCGGGTAAACCAGTAGAAACACCGACCGTTAAAGCCATCGGCTGCGGTATTCGATGGAAGCAGGCTTAAATCATTGACGCTCTGGAAAGCGGAATGTCCTAATGACGGGACATTCCGCTTTTTGTGGTTCTGCTATTTTCTGGGGGCATAGTAGATAATACAGACCCCGACCAGGGCAATCAGCGCGCCGATCAGGTCGTATTTATCCGGCTTGAAACCATCCACCTTCCACGCCCAGATTAGGGCCATGACAATGAAGATTCCGCCATAGGTGGCATACACCCGGCCGAATCCCGCTGGTTGCCAGGTAGCGACGACTCCATAAAGTGCCAGGATGATACCGCCCAAAATCCCATACCAAAGTGGCTTGTCTTCTTTCAGCCAAAGCCACACCAGATAGCCCCCGCCGATCTCACAGAGACCCGCCAAAACGAAAACTGATAAGGATTTTAAAACGATCATAAGGGACATTTTAGCCAACAGTCGTTTGATCGACTCGGATTTGTTTAGGGTTGCAATTGCAAGCGGTGGAACAGACCGCTCCAGTCGTCTTTTTTCTCAGCCGCACCAGCAAAAAAAACACGACGCCCACGCCCAGCAATAGGATGGCAAGGCTTTCCAACCAAGTGGCCAGTGACGCCAGCACGGCAACACCAATCAGTGGGCCGAGAATCGGCAACGAGCAGCAGACACCGCAGGCAAAGATACTCAACCCGCCTAACCAGACACTTTTTCTATTTTTCATGGGTTCTTATTTTAAATTTTAGCAAAGCTAAACCGTGGAGTATAGGCCACGGTTAGTAGCCAGAACCAAAAAAATTTCATCATGTTGATCGGCGAATTATCCAAGCAAACCGGCCTATCCCGCGATACGATCCGGTTCTACGAAAAACAGGGACTCATTCCGGTGGGCCGGAAAGAAAGACGGTTCAATAATTACAAAGAATATACAGCCATCACCGTCGAGCGACTGCAACAAATCAAGCGGATCAAAGCATTTGGTTTCACCCTGAATGAAACGGCCGAATTTCTGGATATGATCGAGATGAACCAGGCTTCCTGCGGAAACGTGTCAGAGAAGATTGCGGATAAAGTCGCTTTGATCGATCAGAAAATTGCTCAGCTTCAGGAAATTAAAACGCTCATGACAAATAGTGTGGAAAAATGTTTGCAAGACTGCGCTCCAGCCAATCCGGATGAAAATTGTCCCATATTAACGTCCGATACCTTCGCTGAACAAAGTCAGGTTAAAAACGGGTCAATGCGCGTTGGGTATTGAGGAAGACTGAAAGAGCTTTTAACCTGACTTAGTTCTGTGCTGGTCTTGCGCCCTTCGTATGCAGCCAATCAACCAAACTATTGGCTCCCTGACGCTGAGCGGCATCTAAAGGGGTCAGATTTTCCCATTCCGGTATCCAGTTTAAGTTAGCCCCTTGGCCAAGAAGATATGCAGCGGTGCTTTTTTGGCCGCCGTGGCACGCCCCCCAAAAAGCATGATTTACGGCTTCTGCTTCTGGTTTTGAATCTCCATTGAAATAGCTTTCAACGCGATCCATTAGGCCTAGTGTCGCAGCATCAGCAAGTGTCGTTTGTGCTCCACGTTCAACCAGACGATGCGCGGCTTTCCATTGTGCGAAAGCTCTGGCATCCGCCAGCGGAGTTCCCCCGCCGATAACTGCCCCTGGTGCTTCAATATTGGCACCAGCATCAATCAATGCATCAATGGCCTCAATGTCATCACTACTGGCTGCCCAATGCAACGGCGTCTCAATATGAGGGCCAATAAACTGAGCATTTACATCCGCCCCAGCTTCAATCAGCATGGCTATCGTTCTCGCCACATTGGGGAAGTGACCGGGCCAATCCGTTGCGACATGAAGGAGTGTACGAGACATACCGCAAGAATCATCATCGCCAAGCCAGGCTTGGGATAGTCCTGGATGTTCAACTAACAAACGGCTGAGTTCCTGAAGATTGCCCGTTTGAATGGCTTTGACTACCGCAATGGCTAGTGGTTCCTCGGTATCGATATAGACCATGATTATTTAAGCACAGCAACTTTTCCCGATCTGTAGGGGAGGGCACTTCACCGGACTATACGAGCAGAACACGCAGCAATCTCCCGCCAGTGGCTTTAATAAGACGGTACAGCCCGGACACTGATAGAAGTACATGCAGGCATCCAGGGGCATCGTTTCCTGCTGCTGATGTTCACAATTTGGGCAAGTGATAACGGCTTCGGTGATAACGAACATAATCAAAGAATTCTAGTACTCGTGGCTTTGTAGCCGGTCGCATCGACAGCCTTTTTAATTTCCGACAATGATGTATTGCTCCCGTCGTATTTCACGGTAGCGTTCCCTTTTTGATACGACACATCCACGGAGACAATGCCTTTTAACTTGTTGACCTCCTGTTTGACGTGATGCTCGCAGCCTTCGCATGTCATGCCTTTGATGCTTACAAAGGCCGTTTGGGGAGCCGATGTGATTGATTGTAGTTTGGGTGTGTTGTCTTGAAAGATTAACCCGGAATAGCTGGGAAAGGTTAACAGCAACAGAGCGGCCAGGGTCGTACCGCTTAGAAATATTTTCGTCTGCATAAAGGTCTTTTTTTGTGATTCACAGCCGCAGGAATCCACGGGTTGGGATTTCAATTGCTGATACCAGGCAAATCCCAGCAGGCTGATAGTGAACACCAGCAGATAGGGTCGTAATGGTTCCAGCCAGGCAAATGAGCCTGCTAGGCTACTGGTCCCAGCCAACAGGGCCAACGCGGGGGCAATACAACAAAGCGATGATGCAACAGCCGCAAAAATGCCGACAAATAACGATGCAGTTTTCATAGTCACTAAGGTACAAAATCTGAGCGAGCAAACCCCTCTTTGGGTTAAACAGACGCTCCAATTCAGCACAATTGAAAGCGCTAAGTTAGTCCCAAATGGATCTGATGGGTATGTTTTGACGTTATTGCGGGGAATGTGGTATCTTTGTAGAAAGGATGGAAACCATGCAACAGACCTTTGAAATCCACGCAGGCCAGGCCGACGCCCAACGGATCGCTTCAGAAATCACGAAGCGCGCTGGCCGTAAGGTGCGTGTGACCATCGAGGACATGGAAGCAGATGCACCGGTCAGCCAAAAAGAATTGGCAAAGAACGTGTTGGCACTACGTGACCGGTTCGCGCATGTAAAGGTCGATCCCAACTTGGATTTGTCCGCTTTAGCCAATGAGATGTTCGGCGAATGAGTAGCTCCCGCCCATGATCTATTTCGATACGGACGTTCTGATCAATCTTCTGATCCCTCAAGATCCCGCCAAGCATCAATTCACGAAAGAATTCTATCAATCGGTTGTTGATCAAGAGCGTTTTTTCATTTCGCAGCTTTGCATTCTGGAAACAGCCTTTACCCTGCGTAAGCTCGGCCAACCAACGTCGGACATTGAAGCGATGGTTGATGCCCTGATGGCCTATGAACCCGTTTCATCAACACACGATGAAATGAAACGCGGCCTGGCTTTAGCCAAACTGATCGGTTTTCAAAACATTAGCGATTGTCTGCACACAGCCATCGCCGAAACCCATTGTACTGAGCTGGTCACCTTCAATAAAGCCGATTTCAAACGCATCCAGAAGCATACGCGCCTTAAAGTCACCATCCTATAAAAGGGGACGTTCGACCGGTTGAAAATGCACTCTGATGGTGTGGACCTCGCCCAAACCGGGATTCGAGAGCCGCAGCTTTCGGCCGGTCAATCGACGGATGAAATGCGCATCGATGACCGCATTCCCACTAAACACCTGGACGCGACAGATACGGGAATCCTCGCTTACCTGAAATTGTAAGACGACGATTCCCGAAATGCTTTTTTCCGATAACCTTGGGGAAGTCAGCAACAGAGAAAGTTGCTGATGTAGGGCGGGCCGGATTTTCAAACAGGGTGCTCCACCGATTGCCGCACTCTTGCTCGCAATCAGCAAGACGAAGAAGAGAATCAGCGCAACGGATCTCATCGCGTCGGTTGTTTATTTGGCTAAACGCAATGCCTGAGCATAGGCGTCCGGTAGTTCGCTTTGCTCGACGGCTACGGCCGCGCGTTCCACATCGTAAGGCACTCGCACAAACTCGACGCTCACGCCTTCGGCCGAACCCGGCCGGGCGGTCTCGGAAAGGGTCAGCAGCACATAGCAGGCACGCGGATCGCCGTCTTTGGGTTTGCCGACGGAACCGATATTGATGGCATGTCGCCAATAAGGTGTTTCTCCTTCGCCCAAGGCATTCACCACCTTGTGGTAGGGTTTGTGTGTGTGACCGAAGCATAGAATATCGGCCGACGCGCCTTCCAGAACGCGCGCCAGGCTACGATCTCCCCGGTCTTCAAACAGGTATTCATTGACGCGCCGGGGGCTACCATGCACCAGCAAAAGGCTCACCGTTTCGGTGTTCGTCCATAAATGCTCCGGATCATTGGACAAATGAAAATCCACCTGGATATGGGCGGGCAGGGTGCGCAAATAGGCTCGCTCTGCATCGCCCACCGTTGCATTGGTGTAGGCAATAGAAACCTTGCCATTGGCTTTCTCCTCGTCGGTTTTGTAGGCACAGCCGCAATCATCCGATGATCGACCAATACCGAAATCATAGTTTCCGGCGATGGTGGGGATATTGCGTCGGCGGATCTCGGCGATCACTTCGTTGGGCCAGATGTTATAGCCCACCAAGTCGCCCAGGCAGTACACTGCATCCGGTTTTTGGCGGTCAATGTCGGCCAGTACCGCATCGAGGGCGGGCAGATTGGCGTGAATGTCGGAAAACAGGGCAATTTTCATGGGTGGTTTTGAAAGGTCTTTTTGTAGTGGGGCGCAAACTTCTTCTGCTGTTTCAGGGCAAAATTGACCATCAGGATCAGCACCGGCACCTCGATCAGCGGGCCAATGACAGCGGCAAAGGCCGCGCCGGAATTGATACCGAAAACCGCAATGGCGACGGCAATCCCCAATTCAAAATTGTTCCCCGCTGCGGTGAAAGCCAGTGATGTGGATTTGGCATAATCAGCTCCGGCCCGTTTGGACAGGTAGAAGGCCGAAAAAAACATGATGGCAAAATAAATCGTCAGCGGTAGCGCAATGCGCAGCACATCGAGCGGAATGGAAACGATCAACTGCCCTTTCAGGCTGAACATGACGACGATCGTAAACAGCAACGCAATCAGGGTAATGGGACTGATGGCGGGCAAAAACATCTGCTCGTACCATTGACGGCTGAAAACGCGCGTCAGGACCAGCCGCGACAACAGCCCGGCCAGGAACGGTACGCCCAGATAAATAAACACGCTCTGCGCTACTTCGCCGATCGTGATATCGACGGTGTACCCTTTTAGCCCGAACAAAGGCGGCAAAACGGTAATGAAAAGCCAGGCATAGACCGAATAGAACAGCACTTGAAAGATGCTGTTGAAGGCTACCAATCCGGCCGCATAGAGCCGATCGCCGTTGGCCAGGTCGTTCCAGACGATCACCATCGCAATGCAGCGGGCAATGCCGATCATAATCAGGCCGGTCATGTATTCGGGTTTGTCGGGCAGAAAAATGACTGCCAGAAAGAACATCAGCAGCGGGCCGACAATCCAGTTTTGCAGCAGGGAAAGCCCCAGAATCTTGGTGTTGGCAAATACCTTCGGCAATTCCTCGTAACGCACCTTCGCCAAAGGCGGATACATCATCAACACCAGCCCAATGGCCAGCGGTACATTGGTCGAGCCGGAATTAAACTGATTGATGAAGGTCTGCGACTGCGGGAAGAAATACCCGATGCTCACGCCGATCAGCATGGCCAGGAAAATCCATAGCGTGAGAAAGCGGTCGAGAAATGAAAGTTTAGGCATGGGCGGCTTGGCTCGTTACATTCTCCTCGATGAATTGTTGGCTGTACGCTTTGATTTCGTCGCGTACCGCGCGAAACTGCGCCAACCTGTCATCGCCGGGTGCATGGGATGGATCGGTAAAGCTTTGATGCACCTTCTTGGCCGTGGATGGGAAGAACGGGCATTGTTCGCGGGCATTATCGCAAACCGTGATGACGTAATCGAGCGGTAGGCTGGTATATTCGTCGGCATGGTTGGAAGTGTGATGGGAAATATCAATGCCATCCTCACCCATGACCTGAATTGCCAGGGGATTGACCCCGTGGGGAGCAACGCCCGCGCTGTAGACCTGGGCGCGCTCGCCCGCGAAATGTTGCAGATAGCCGTGGGCCATCTGGGAACGGGCGGAATTGCCCGTGCAAAGCACTAGGATATTTTTCATGTTAGTTGCAGCAGCCGGGCGCGCAGCAGGCGTCAGTGGCTTGGTTATTTTCGGTTGGCTTTTGCGCAAACACGGTTACGCTGTAAATGCCTCGGTCTTGCTGGCGGTACTCGGCTATCTCAGCGGCTGACAGGATGTTTTGCAATACATCGTCGGGCAGGGTGATTTCCCGCTCTTTCTGGATTTGAATGCTGGTGAATCCGGCATCCTGCACGAGCTGCAAATAGGCGTCTTTCTGGATGGCTCCCGATACGCAGCCCACATACAATTCAGCGTCGCGCTGCAAGCCTTCGGGCAGTTCGCCTTTCAGCACAATATCGGAAATGCTGAAATGGCCACCCGGCTTTAAAATGCGGAACGTTTCCGAGAAGGCTTTTTGCTTATCGGGAACCAGGTTCATGACGCAATTGCTTACCACCACGTCAGCCAGATTTTCCGGCAATGGCATTTCCTCGATGTCGCCATAGACGAATTCGACGTTGGTAAAGCCTAACGCTTTCGCATTTTTGCGGGCGCGGTCGATCATGGGTGGGGTCATATCCAGGCCAATCACCTGGCCCGTTTCTCCGGTTTCGGCACGCGCCACAAAGCAATCATTGCCAGCCCCTGAACCCAAATCCACGACCGTATCGCCGGGTTTGATCTGGGCGAATTGCGTGGGCAGGCCACAGCCCAACCCCAAATCGGCATCGGCCACATAGCCTTTTAGCTCCTGGTAGTCCTGAGCCATGACAATCGGCACATTCGCGTCGATCTCCGGGCCACAACATGAGGTTGGGCCACAGCAACCATTGGCGTCTGGTTGTTCGGCAATCGCGCCGTATTTCTGGCGCACGACTTCTTTGATTTGCTCTGCGGTTTCCATAACTTTTCCTATTGATTTATTGTAATATTACGATTGATAAGGGCAAAAAAATACCTGCTCTTTTAGGCGCAGCAGGTTGCGGAATCGAACGACTCGATCAAGGCACCAAATGCTTGGCGGGCTTCCTCCCATACGGGTGGGTTAATGCAATAGCACACGCGGGGCGGGTTGATTTCGCCCTGAATGATGCCAATGCGTTTTAGCTCTTTCAAATGCTGGGAAACCGTTGCCTGGGCCAAGTTCAGTTCGCCCACCAGATCACCACAGACACAAGCTTTCTTGGCTATAAGCATTTGCAGAATGGCCACCCGTGCGGGATGTGCAAAGGCTTTGGCCAAATCCGCGATGCGATTTTGCTCGTCGGTGAAGATTTCAGTTTTTGTCAGTCCCATGCCACAAAGGTAGCAGAATAATTATCCATTGCAATATTACGATTAATATTAAAACCTTCTCCCTTTCTCATATTCGTTCGTATCTTCGCATCGTGAAATGGTGGCGAATTATATGGGCGATGTATGTGCTGGTGCTTTCGGGGCTACCCTGTGAAGCCTTTTGCCCCGATGAACCTACCATGCAACAAGCCCCGCGCCCGGACGATCACAGCCACGATGCGGGGTGTTCGCCCTTCTGCCTTTGCGCGACCTGTCCTGGCTGCACGCTGACGCACGCTCCGCAATTGATCGGCGTTGCCGCATCTGGAAATCCCCTTATTATGGCGGTGCTGCCTTCCTACCAGACTCCGCATACGCTCGATGTATCGGGGCGGATCTGGCAACCTCCCCGTTTGGGTTAGCTCTCTTTTTGTTCGCTCCTGGTCGGCTCTGACTGGCCGGGCGGCTATTGCTAACCAAAATACATTCTTTTCATGAAAACCCTTATTGTGTCGCTCTGGCTGACACTCTCCATACTACCCATAGCCTGGGGGCAAAGCTCCCTGCGCGTTTTGATTCAGGATGCCGAAACTGGCAAACCGTTGATCGGTGCAACCGCCTTGCTCAACCCTGGACGGATTGGGGCCGCTGCGGACACTGCCGGGCGGCTGGTGCTAACCGTGCCCAATCCGGGCCGCTACGCGCTCACCTGTTCCTTTGTGGGCTACCTGTCCCAAACCGACAGCCTGACACTGCCGGGACGGTCCGAAGCTTCGGCTGATTCGCTGGTGGTTCAGCTCCGGGAAACCGAAGGTGAAGAGCTGGAAGAAGTGGTGGTCACTTCCACCCGAAGCAATCGCAGCATTGACGACATTCCCACCCGCATCGAAGCCATTACCGGCGAAGAGCTGGAAGAAAAATCCAACATGCGACCGGGCGATATTCGGATGCAGCTCAACGAAAGCACGGGTATTCAGGTACAACAAACCTCGCCCGTTTCCGCAAACGCGAACATTCGCATTCAGGGCCTGGATGGGCGGTACACACAGATTTTGCAGGATGGCTTGCCGCTTTATTCCGGCTTTGCTGCTGGTCTGAGCATTTTGCAAATTCCCCCGCTGAATCTGCGGCAAGTCGAAGTCATTAAAGGCTCGGCCTCAACGCTCTACGGGGGCGGGGCCATTGCGGGCCTGGTCAACCTGATTACCAAGCGACCGAGCGAAAAACGCGAGTTGAGTTTCATGGCCAACGGCACCACGGCGGGGGGCCTCGATCTAAGCGGTTTTTGGGGGCAAAAGTGGGAAAAAGTCGGTGTGACTCTGTTTGCAGCTCGCAACACGCAACGCGAATATGACCCTGGCAAAATCGGTTTTTCGGCTCTGCCCAATTACGAGCGATATACCGTCAATCCCCGGCTTTATTTCTATCTCAATCCCACGGCAACGCTCACGGTGGGCGTGATCGGCAATACCGAAAACCGGATCGGGGGAGATATGGCCGTCCTCGATGGCAACACCGACAACACCCACCTCTATTTCGAGCGGAACCGCTCGGATCGGGTGGCCTCGCAGCTCCAATTCGATAAACGCTTTGAACGCTCGGTGCTGACACTGAAAAACAGCGTGAGTTATTTCAACCGAACGCTCACCCAACCCGATTACCGCTTTGCCGGGCACCAGGTAGCCAGCTTCACCGAAGCCAGTTACAGCCATACCGGGGAACGCTCCGAATGGATCGGCGGGGGCAATCTGTGGACGGAGCAATTCACCGAAACCGGGGCCAGCAATGGACCATCCAGCCGGGGCCGCAATTATCAGTATGTGACGGTGGGAGGGTTTGTGCAGAACAGCACCCAGCTTGCGCCCTGGTTGACGCTGGAAACGGGTCTGCGGGGCGATTACCACAACCGCTTCGGCTTCTTTGCGCTGCCGCGTGTGTCGGCCCTGTTCAAGCTCTCCGACCGGCTGACTTCCCGGCTGGGTGGTGGCCTGGGCTATAAGGCTCCAACCATCTTCACCGAAGATGCCGAAAGCGTCGCCTTTCGCAATGTGCGCCCGATTGATCAGGCCACGGCAAAGGCCGAAACCTCCATCGGTGGCAATTTCGATGTGAATTACCGCACCCGGCTTTTTGATTTGCTCGATGTGTCGATCAATCAATTATTCTTCTACACCCAGCTTAATAACGCGCTGGTGCTGGATATTCCGGCCATTATTCCCACGGGGCCAAATTCAACGGTGTACCAGTTTTCCAATGCCAACGGCCCAATTGACAGCCGGGGTCTGGAAACCAACGTGCGGATTGGCTATGAAGCCTTCAAGCTGTATGCAGGCTATAGCCTGGTGGATACACGCCGGAGATATGCCGGAGAAGCGTACAACAGCCCGATTCCACTCACTGCCAAACACCGGGTCAACCTGGTGGCTGTGTATGAACTGGAAGGCAAGTTTCGGTTGGGATTGGAAGCCTATTACATTGGCCGAAAAGCCCTTTCCACCGGGGAATATTCAAGTCCGTTTTGGTTATTGGGTATTATGGGGGAACGGCGGTGGAAGCATTTCAGCATCTTTGCCAACCTGGAAAACATCGGCAATATCCGGCAGGATCGCTTTGAGCCGGTAGTGCTGCCTCCGGTGGCCCAACCTTCCTTCCGGGAAGTCTGGGCACCGCTGGAAGGCTTTGTGGCAAATGGTGGAATAAAACTCATGTTGTGACGATCAGACCATGAACAAAACAACCTACAACGTGGCCAAGATGGATTGCCCTTCCGAGGAGCAATTGATTCGTATGAAACTGGCCGATAAGCCGGGTATTGAGCAGCTTCAGTTCGATATTCCCAACCGCAAAGTGACGGTGTTGCACGATGGGGATGCCGAATCCATTACGCGCGCCCTGGCGGATTTGCGCCTGGATAGCCGGTTGCTGGAAACCGAAGATGCGGACCTGGCCGAACTGACGGAAGAAGCCCCGCGCGACCGGCGTTTGCTGCTAACGGTGCTGGCCATCAATGGCTTCTTTTTCGCCCTGGAAGTGCTGGCGGGTATCCTGGCCGATTCGATGGGTCTGGTGGCTGACGCTCTCGATATGCTGGCCGATGCCTTGGTGTATGGCCTAGCCCTCTATGCCGTAGGCAAGGCCGTAAGCTCACAAAAAAAGGTGGCCCGAATTAGTGGCTATCTGCAATTGATTCTGGCCGCTGGGGGCTTGGTGGAAGTGGTGCGCCGGTTCATCACGGGCGAAGCCTTGCCCGACTTCGGGCTGATGATGGGGGTTTCCCTGCTGGCCCTGATCGGTAATGCGATCTGCCTGTATCTGCTACGCCGGGAAAAGAGTGACAAAGTCCACATGCAAGCCAGTGAAATTTTCACCTCGAACGATATTGTCGTGAATATGGGCGTCATTCTGGCCGGTGGCCTGGTCTATCTGACCCATTCGCCTTATCCCGATTTGATTATCGGTTTGGCGATTTTCGGGGTCGTGGCGCGGGGAGCATTGCGTATTTTCCAACTGGCCAAATAAGAAAACTCTTTCGTTATGAAACTGATCAAAGTAGCCGCTGGCGCACTGAATCAAACCCCGCTCGATTGGGCGCACAACACCCAAAACATCATCAATGCCATTGACGCGGCCCGCGCTCAGCATATCAGCCTGCTTTGCCTGCCCGAACTCTGCATTTCGGGTTATGGCTGCGAAGATGCCTTCTATGCCCAAAACACCATCGACCAGGCGATTCGCTCGCTGCTCGATATTGTACCGCATACGGCGGATATAATCGTATCGGTCGGCCTGCCCATGCGCCACGGCAACCGAACCATCAACACGGCTTGCCTGATAAGCAACCGGCGCATCCTGGGATTTGTGGGCAAACAGCATTTGCCCAATGATGGCATTCATTACGAAGAGCGGTGGTTTCAGCCCTGGCCCGCTGGAGTGCGTGATGAATTGACCCTACTGGACGAAGCAACGGCCTATCCATTTGGTGATCTGCTCTTCGATGTTTCCGGTATCCGCATTGGCTTTGAAATTTGCCAGGATGCCTGGATCGCCGGGCGACCGGGGCGAAGTCTTTATGATCGGGGGGTGGATATTATCCTCAATCCTTCGGCCAGCCATTTTGCCTTCTTCAAATCCGAAGTGCGGGAACGGTTGGTGGTGGATGCATCGCGGGCTTTTGGCGTGAGCTACATCTATACCAATCTGCTCGGCAATGAGGCCGGGCGGGTGATTTATGACGGGGATGCGATGGTAGCTTCCAATGGGGTGCTGCTGGTGTCCGGGGCACGGCTCAGCTACGAAGATTTTGTGATTGTTCCGGCGGTGGTGGATGTCGAACAAACCCGGTTGAGCCAGGTGCAGAACCGGGGCAAGTTGACCCGGATGCACCCTGAATTGCGGGTGGTCGAACGGTTCGGCTGGCCACGGGTGGCCCCGCTGGTGCAGCAAGCGGAGCTGGAAGCCTGGGAAAAGGGCGGCTATCTGAAAGAAGAAGAATTTGCCAGGGCGGTCGCGCTGGGGTTGTTCGATTACCTGCGCAAAAGCCGGTCGCAAGGCTATGTGCTGTCGCTCAGTGGCGGGGCCGATTCCTCGGCTATTGCCGCCACGGTGTATTTGATGATCCGCATGGCGGTGGAAACTATCGGCCTGGAGGGGGTTAAGAAAAAGCTGGCCTACATACGCGCCATTCAGGATTGCGACTCGCCTGAAGCGATGATGGGCCAACTATTGACGGTCATGTACCAGGGCACAGAAAATTCCTCCGATAATACGTTCAACTCGGCCAAACAGCTCGCCGATGACATTGGCGCGACGTTCCTGCGCATCAACATCAACGGCCTGGTGGAAACCTATCGCGGCCTGATCGAAGCGCAATTTGGCCGGGTGCTCTCCTGGGAAACGGACGATATTGCTTTGCAAAACATTCAGGCGCGGGTGCGCGCTCCGGGCATTTGGCTGATCGCCAATCTGAAAAATGCGCTGCTGCTGAGTACGTCGAACCGCTCGGAAGCAGCGGTAGGCTATGCCACGATGGATGGCGATACAGCGGGCAGCATTTCGCCGATTACTGGCATCGACAAGCATTTTCTCCGGGGCTGGCTGCGCTGGCTGGAAACGGTGGGGCTGAACGTCAAAAACCAGACCATTCCCACGGATCGCACCAGCCAGGGAACGGGACCGGTCGGGGCCGATGAGCTGATTCGGGTGAAGGGACTTCATGCGGTGAACAACCTGCAACCCACGGCGGAACTACGCCCACTGGACAAAAAGCAAACCGACGAAGATGATTTGATGCCTTACGATGTGCTCAATTCCATTGAGAATGCAGCTATTCGAGACAAGCAAGCCCCGCTGGATGTACTCTCGCTGCTGGAAACCCGGTACGCGGATCGGTACGAGCGGGCAATGCTGGCGGTGTGGGTGGAACGATTTTTCAAACTGTGGAGCCGCAATCAGTGGAAACGCGAACGCTATGCGCCCTCCTTCATGCTGGACGATCACAATCTCGATCCGCGTTCCTGGTGCCGTTTCCCGATTCTGTCAGGTGGTTTCGAGCGAGAGCTTGCCGAAATGTTTGCCTCGATCCAAGCCTCAAGCGGGTTGCTGTGATGGATTAGCGGACGCAAAAAAATGACGCACTATGGATCGGTTTACTTTCCGTTCTGCATGCCACAATTCATAATTTTTTTGCAGGTTTACCCAGAACTGCGCGGTATTGCCGAACGCCTCGGACAATTTCACGGCCAGTTCTGGGTAAACCTGCCCGTTCGTTCACAATAGCCGACAGATCAGCCCGGGCAATGCCCAAGCCTTTCGCTACCTCGGTAATCGTCAAGCCGTGTTCCTGAATGTATTCTTC
Organism: Larkinella punicea; assembly: GCF_003334855.1. Taxonomy (GTDB): domain Bacteria; phylum Bacteroidota; class Bacteroidia; order Cytophagales; family Spirosomataceae; genus Larkinella; species Larkinella punicea. The sequence continues at coordinate 48,385 of NZ_QOWE01000022.1, read as the reverse complement.
CCGCAAAATCTCGCCGGGATGTACGGGGGCCAAATTACGCTTCATGGCTGATTCCTTTCTTTAATGATAATCGACATAATCCACGTTGCAAATGTCTCCACCCTCAAAGCGGATAATGATCCGATAATTCGGGTAATGGTGATTGACAAAATTCCGCCATATCGCCCGTCAGCTTATAGCTTTCTGAACCCGTCTTTTAATACCGGTTTTTATCACTTGATCTCCAAAAATCCAGGGCCATAAAGTAGGTTCAGAGGCTTTTTTTGACTTATATTTATGGCCCTAACTTCTTGAAACCGATTTCCCCGTCATGAAAGTATATTACTTCAAGCGCCATCAGCGGGATGACCTTTGGAATTATTACAAGCTAATGGATGATCGAAATCCGCCCGCGCAGGAAACGGTTAATTTTCTCAACCCGCAACCAATTATTTCGTTTCGAGAATTTGATCTAAAAGATGCAGGCAGTAAGATTGAATATGATGCGATGTGGGAAGCTTACACCCGGATCGATGCGGCCGAATATGAAGCTGCCTACAAACGGGCAACAGCGGACGATTTTACAGTCTATATCAATGGAAAACCGCAGAAAAGTATTTCATGAGCATCCCAGGCAACAACCCCACCGCTGCAAGTGACCCAAACTTGCCCGCGATACTCCAGCAGATGCTGATCGACATTCAAGATCCGGAATGTTGCTACTGGATAAATATCAATTATTTCGATGTGCAGCCGCCCACCGATCGGACGATTACACAGTGGTGGCAAGCTCCTTTATATGTGAACTACGATGCTATCTGGGATGCCGAGTTCGTTGAGGATGGCATGCTCTGCGATGTGATCCTGAAGAACGAGTTACCCGCTGAACGAGAACGCATTAAAATTCTGTATGACCAGATTTATGGGATTAGTCGATTCAAGACGGAGCAGTCCGTAGCCGATAAAGACAGTCAACTTTATTATGATACCACTAAATTTAAAATGCCTCCTATCCATTAACAGTCATGCGACATCCCATCGAAAAATATAACGAGCGCCAGGCTGAAGTATTAGCCTCGTTACCTGAAGGACAGCGTGACTACATGGCCCGCATGTTTCGTATCGGCAATGCAACCTATTGCTACTACAACCGGGCAAAAGAATTAACCGTTTTTGACTCCGCTGATCAACAGGCAGCACCGGCAGAGGAACTGATTGAATGGCTGGAGCAGCAGCTCAATTACACATCGGATCGTTCCAAGGTTGAAAGCGGCTCCGCCCGAGAATTGCTCGAAGTTTATTGGGAAGAATATTTAGAAGGATTGCCTCACGACGGACTACGCCGGGCGGAGAAAGAAGCGGGCCTGGATAAAGGAAAAAGTAGTTTTGCTTTTAGACGCTATTTACTCGAAAGGCATGATATAGGGATGGATGAGTTCCTACGGATGAACCTTAGTGCCGAAGATTATGCCTTTCATGTTGAATGTGGTAAACCCTTAGAAGACAATGAATCAGCCCGGTAAAGAATTAAAAACAGTCTTCATCATCGCAGCCGGCGTACCCGGCGACAAGTCGGTAGAGTCCATGGCCATCTACTATCGGGGCATCGTTCAACCTTATGAGATGACGTTTAATCCCAATGGAGCCAAACGCTTCTCCACCAAGGCTAAAGCCGAAGCGTTTCGCAGGACGCTCGAAGGTTCCCATCGATTTACGGTTGTTGAGCACGTTCTATATCGTCAGATTGTGAAATAGACCTTGACTTTTTTGAGGATTGGCAGTAGAAACCATTTCCATAAACTACTGATAATATGACAGTTAAATTGTTTGCGAAAATTTTACGCAGGTCCGTCATTGCGGTACCAGAGCCCTAACATTTGACGACTTCACCCTCCATATTAATGGCAAACCGCAAAAAATAGTTTATGAGTAAACCACTTGATGCCCAGTGGGCCGACGATGCTCGGCTAACGTTTGATCGTTTGCCGATCGATGCGCAGGCTGCTCTGATCAAACAGTTTCCAACTTTGGCCGCCAAATACGCGGAGTTATGGGCGAAACGGCCAGCTGGTATTCCAGCCGTTGGCTCAGTATCCCATATGCAATTACCTGACTGGAACATCTGGCTACGAATGGATATCGATTATGTGGAGGATGAAATGGGGGCCGTCCTGTTTATCAACGAATTGACCGAACTGACCGCCAAAGAGCTTGAGCAATCGGTTGCCGCAGCCAGGCAGATGCCCGGTCGGATCAATCCACCAAACTTATAACGCGATGAATAAAGTATTTGGTTACGCCCGCGTATCTACCGTCGATCAGAACCTGGATACTCAGATTGATACGCTACAGAAGTTCGGTTGCGACGAAATCTTCCAGGATAAACTTTCCGGAGTTCACATCAGTCGCCCAGCTTTGGACGAATTACTTTCTAAATTACGGGAAGGTGACACTGTGGTCGTAGCCCGGTTTTTTCGGTTGGGTAGGAGTAGAGACCACCTCATTTCCCTAATCAGTCAGTTTGCCCAACGAGGTATTCATTTTCGGGCACTGGATTTGGGGGTAGATAGTTCTACACCGGCGGGTAAGATGGTCTTGCAAATTTTTGCCGCCTTGGCGGAATACGACCGGGAAAGTATTTTAGAGAAAACTAGGGCTGGCCAACTTTTGGCCAAAGCGAAGGGCAAACACATTGGTCGACCCAGTGGCATTGATCCCGAGAAATTCAAGAAGGTGAAGAAAGCCTTAGAAAAAGGCTTGTCCGTTTCGGAGACCGTGAATCTGACCGGGATTAGTATGTCCAGTGTCAAGCGGTATCGAAAACAGATTCAAAAATAACTAATTCCCCTTTAGAAATTTAAGGTACTTTCAAGCTATTTGTTGGCTCTCGCTTTACCGTAAGAGTTCTCAACCGACCCTTTTATTTACCATCCTTTCCCAAATCGTACGTGGATAATTTAGTAGCAGAGATTCGTCAGATTATTAGCCAATCAAGGGAAAGTGCGACCCGGTCGATCAACCATACCCTAACCTTAATGTACTGGCAGATTGGCCATATTATCGTCGAGGATGAACAAAAGGGAAAGGAGCGGGCGGGATATGGAAAAGCACTGATCAAGAATTTGTCCATTCAATTGGTGGCGGAGTATGGAGAAAATTTCTCCAACCGAAATTTGCAACTCAGTCGACAATTTTACCTGACGTTTCCAAATGTGAACTCAGTGAGTTCACAATTAACCTGGACGCATTATAAAGCTTTGGTTCGAATTGATGATCTCAATAAGCGAGACTTTTATCTGGCCGAAGCGGGAAAGAACGCCTGGACCGTACGCCAGTTGGAACGACAAATCAACAGCTTACTCTACGAGCGTTTGTTGATGAGTCAGGATAAAGAAAGTGTGTTAGCAATTGCCCAGGATCAGAAGAAGCCAACCCAACCGCATCAAGTCATTAAAGACCCCATGATATTGGAATTTCTGGGTCTTAAACCACAGGCAAGCTATTACGAACAGGATGTTGAAAATGCCATTATCACCCATATCCAGGAGTTCCTGCTCGAATTAGGGAATGGCTTCTCCTTTGTGGCCCGACAAAAGCGGATTGTGATTGACAGTGATGAATTTAAAATCGACCTGGTTTTCTACAATCGGCTATTACAATGTTTTGTCTTGTTCGATTTGAAGATGGATAAGATTACTCATCAGGATCTGGGTCAGTTGCAGATGTACGTCAATTACTACGACCGTGAAATTCGGGAGTTGTACGAAAACCCGACAATCGGTGTTTTACTGTGCGCCGATAAGAATGATGCCGTTGTTCGATATACGTTGCCAGAGAATAACACCCAACTCTTTGCCAGCAAGTATCAATTGCACCTGCCAACCGAGCAACAATTGATTAATGAAATTCGCAAAGAATTAGGTGAAAATGAATGATAAAAAGTGGTTCGGGAGGGTCAACGACCCATGAAACGGTCTAATTAACCATAGAAAAACGCTGAACGATACCTTCCCTTCTATTTCTCGGAACCGTTCGGATAGTTATTCAAGGTCGTCCTACATGCCATAAACAAGCAAATTCTATTGCTAACTGATGGTCGTTTGCCCAACTATTGAATGAACGGCGGGGCGGTGACTAAGCTATGACTAAGTAGTGACTAAGTCTAAAGCGAGGTGAGGTGGTCCGGTTTAGCCTGACAGGCTGGCCGATTGATCGGCCTATAGCAATTCTGCAACACCCTGTTGCAAAATTAGAGGAAGGGGGCTATCAAAACTTTTTAACGAGCCTTGGTTGCGGGTGGAAAGCCCTCCCATGCGTGCATCTTGCCAGATGCCTTGTCACTAGGTCACCGGAGCAATGAAAATCTTTTGCAACCCGAATTCTTTAGGGCGTCGATCTGCAAATCTGGGTCTGGTCGATAGGACTGACCCGAAGCCAATAATCATGTCTAAAGTTTGATTTAACGGATGGAATCGCATATATCAAACTTTGATTTATTGTACGAGTTTATCAAACTAAAATAGGGGAGGGGCGATGTCAATTCAACCGAAAGTGGAGAGTTTGATTAAACGGTCGTTTTTTCAAACAGATCCGACCAGTTCTAAGCTGCTTTGCGTCATGCTCAGCAAAGAGTCATAAAAAAGTCATAATCTGTTTGGCGAGCATGAAGGCTACCAAGTTGCAGTTCACTTCTTCGAAAGCGGGACAACCGGACCGAACTGCTGACAGCTATTTTGCGGTTTTCTCAGTCCCAGACCGGTTTTACCCTAACGATTGGCGGAGACGCAGTTATAAGCAATGGATTTTCTCATCCTAAATCAACGAATTATTCTTCGTTTGAAGACACCGGTAGGGTGTAAATAGCGATGGTGGGGACCAATTCTCCACTGTCTGCAATGGGAGCGCCTTCCCAAATCTGGCCTTCTTTCAAGAACAGACGTACTGTCGTTTCATCGCCTGTTTTGACCTCTACCGTAGAACTCGGGTTGCTCTTTAAATAATCCACTATCGCATCCATAAAATAGTGAGGTATATGCCCCGATTTCCAATCCGTCAAATCATCAAACTCAATTTTCATGGTGTCTTTGGTTTAGTCCTGTGCTTCTATAGTGTTTTTGTCCTACAATAGACGCTGTTTTACTATTGTTAAATACCTTAATACAAGGGAGTGAAGTTTGAAATGATTGGAGAAAGATAGTCCTTAGGTATTAAATCCGACCTTTCTAGAACTACCTGATGTCTGTTATAACTTGAGTTGCGCAAAGTCTGTTAGAACATATCGACCGGATTTTGGCGCTCCTTCAAATACCACTAAGCCTGCTTCTCGTAACAGGGCCATGTCCCTCTGGGCTGTTTCGCGCGAAATCTTGAACACATCTTTCAGTGTGCCGAGGCTAATACCTTGATATTGGTAAATAAAATGCAACTCTTCTTTTAAACGTTTACGCACGGTATCGCTAATCGCTGCTTTTACAGCGTCATTTACAGCGTCATTTACAGCGTCATCAACAGAACTTGGTTTTATCTCCGTAGACTGACTAAAATGATAGGAATGGTCAGCCGTCTGCACATTGGTACTCATCAAAATTTCGTCTAATGGGATAATCGTGCGAAACATATCCCCTTCGATGAATTGCGCGGATTGGCCATTGGCATACGCTCCCATATATTTTGTTACATTCCGAATACCCGACCCCAATTGATCCATAAAGCCGGTTTCTTTAAAGAAATTAGCCAGCGTTGGATTTTTAGTGCGGGGACTGAAGGTGTCAGGATCGAGCAGGCCTTGGTAAAATGCCCGGTTGGGATTCTCAAAAACAACTCGATCCCGGTAAATCATCATCCGGGCCGTAAAGCCGCTACTGTATTCACGATGAACAAGGAGATTGACTATGACCTCCCGAAAAATGACGCCTCGAATACTGATTCGCTGAGCGCCTTCCAAGTAAAAGGGGTCGTAAAGGTGTTTGCTAACAAATTCAATGAGCCGATCGTAGGTGTTGAACAAATTATCCCGGATGTAGTCTCGATCATCATAGCGGTCCTCATCGACCCGGCGTAACAGCGCATCCACAAAGAATTGAGGTAGGGTAGTCAGGAGCGTCTGAGGTGTACCAAACAGCAGGACAGCAGCCAGAGTATATCCTTCCCGAAATGGACTAGAGGTAGACTGTGGATCACGTTGCCAAAGGCCAGCACTTCGAAGCATCTCTTCATCATTCATCGTTCCCCAGGGGTGTTGGCGATCTCGAAAAACTTGCGCCAACTGACGGGCACGTTGAATGGTAGTTCGGTCAAAATCATCCAGTGTAAGATGCGGAAACACTTGGTTTTCGGAGAAATAGGAGACCTTCCGTAAATACATCAACCGAAGGGTTTCTGAATCAGTTACCCGAAAATCCCCATCGGCGGAGCGGTCATAGGGATAATTTTTGGTGCGGTGAATCTGAGATCCGGGCGGGATAGGAATGTATACGATTAGCTTTCCCTCAATTTCGATGGTTTCGGGGAAAAGCATACAGATCGGTGATAGTTTCTCCGTGCTGTTAGCCTGCGTCACGATTTCTTTGGTCAACTTGTTAACCTTACCAGGATCGACTCCTACAAGGGTGCCATCGTCGCTAACACCAAGCAGGATCGTTCCGCCCTCACGATTCAAAAACGCGCAAATGGTTTCAAACAGTGATTTGGGTAAGTCCGTACGAGCTTCTTTGAATTCGACTGTCAGTCCCTCACCCTGCCGTAAAAATTGAGCAATTCGGTCGATTTCGGTCATGGTAAGTCTAACAGAATTATTTGCCCAAATAGAATTAAAAAATGGATACAATCACCCAGCCTGTATACGTATAGGGTAAAGCGTTCTATCCACAGCATCTGCTTCACATATAAGCATTCCCATTAATCCACTGGTACTGGGCAAGCCAAAATGATCAATTAATGATTATGTGGAATGAGCCAGTCTAGAAGAAAATCAGATGCATGCGATGTAAACATAGAAGGCCAAATTACGCGTTTTTAGTGAGTTTAGGTAGCAAGTTTACGGTCAATTAAGAGCTTTCTATATCGATCTCAGCTTGAGCAACTTGTTAAATAGAAGAGAAAACCTACCGTTAGAAAAATTTAGAATTGGAATAACCCTATTTTATCAAACAATAATATATATTACGCTTCAATCCATGATTTCTTCAATAAAGACTATTAAAGTGTAAATCAACACGATGGGGCACGAGCGCATTGGTCATTTACCGGCGACAAAGAGGTGGCGCAACATCGTAGCGGAACTAACGGAGTTTTCGCAAAAAAACAATAATGTAGCGTCAATAGCCACGCAAACTACCAAAAATGTAGCCAAACAACTGGAGCAAATGAACCAGGATAAAGGCGTGCTGGCTTCGTTCTCCTATTTGCTTACCCTGCTTCATGCCTCAAAACAGCGCGATCCTCAGGCTTTTCTACAAGATAATGGGATTACATTGTCAAATTCCTTTTCGCTGCTGGAACTGGCCCGGTCAATTAAGCAATTTAACCAGGCTAATTGTGAGAGTACAGAGTATGCTACAATCGCTTCGCAAGCCCTCATTGATACTGTGAGCTCTTGGACAAAACGAGAGCAACAGCAAACTACTTTATTTTTTGGTGGCCAAGATGATCCTTTCGCCCCCTGGCGTCGGGCGGCTGATGCCGGAGGATTTAGTGAAATTTCGCGCATTTATTTCTCCAATTTCATCGGCCGCTATTTAAAGTATTTCCTTGAGCGGGAAGCCTCTGCCTCGTTCACCAATCTGTTTGACCGAAGTGACTTCAACAAACGACTGGATGCCCATTTAGATGACATATCAAAAAGTGCCTTTGAGACAACGAAGGTAACGCAGCAGTTTGCCGCCGGCTGGTACGCTAATAATGCTGCTAAAAAATTTCCAGAAGTGACAAATATTCAAGGGTTTGTAGGCTATGCATTGAAAAAGCTAAAAAATAACCTCGTGTATAATCTGGACCTTGAAGACTGATACACGACATATTATCCTCTGCGATGGAGTGGCTTTGCCGGACTCCTTGATAGGTATGCTACCACCACACCGAGTTTTAACTCTGACCAATCGGGAAGAACTACCGGATCGGAATATGACTGTTAAAATTCATGATTTCGCTTCACGGTTGATCGCAAGAATACCGGACCGAACACGCGACTTGATTGAAATTGCAGCCTTTATTTATGCTGCTGACCGGCTGATCAAGCGGGGAGAAACCAACCAGGTTGAGTATGAAAATTGGGCCAGAGAATTAACATTTTGCATCCCTGTGCGGGATTTTAACTTCTGGCAGCAAGCCGAAGTTTCCAATAAGCTCGCTGAAGCTTTAGTATTCGTATCGGGTGATAAGTCATACAAATTTCACTTTACGTCGAGAATCGGAATCGACCCATTAACGGGTTTATTCCACAACATGGATACGAATCCTACGTCATCTGATTCAAATGAACACTACCCCATAGCCTTATATTCTGGCGGATTAGACTCGTTAGCCGGTGTTGTTTCTTTATTAGAAACAACTTCCAGTAAAGTTGTTATAACCAGCCACCGATCAAATCCGTCCACGACGCAAGTTCAGAAAAGGGTATATGCTGCCTTGTCAAAAGCTTATCCCGGTCGCTTACGATATCACCCTCTGGATTGTAATTTAACACATGGAGAGAGGGCCAGTGAAGAAACGCAACGAACCCGGTTTTTTCTATATACCAGTGTTGGATTTGCGCTGGCACAAGCCTATAGCCAACATGAATTGAATATTTTTGAGAATGGTATTACCTCGATTAATTTAAGTAAACGCCAGGATCTAATCAATGGTCGAGCCAGTAGAACTACGCATCCTAAAACATTGGGATTACTTCAAGCGGTATTTTCTAGTATCTCGGGCCAATCATTTGTCATTAATCATCCATTCATCCATCTCACAAAGACAGAAGTCGTTAGTTTATTAAAGCAGTACGAACGACCGGAACTAATAACAGCAACGGTAACCTGCACCAAGACGTTTCAAAAGTTTAAAAATCGCTCGGGTGCTTCCCACTGTGGTTATTGTTCGCAGTGCGTCGACCGCCGATTTGCAATGTATGCTGCTCGGCTCGAGAAATACGATGCTGTCTATGATTTTGACTTAGCGACGGAGGCCTTTCCGGGTAAGGATGCACAAACGCATGTTGTCGATTACATTCGCCACGCTCATACATTTGCCACGACTCATTTTGGAGAATTCTGCAATACGTATCTGGAACCGCTTGCTGATCTAACCGAATATTGTCAGCCTGATCAGGCTGAAGAAGAAGTGAATGCTCTTCATCAACTATACCAGCGTCATTCCATGGCTATAGAGCGGGCTTATCGACGGATGGTAGCCACACATGATTCTATATTTAAACCACCCAAACCCAACTCCATCTATGAAATCGTGAATGCCCGTCGTTTTCAGCGTGATCGAGCGGAATGTTTAGCTACGGACGTTGCTCAAATGCTGAGCACGACACTGCCTATTGCCTTAGCCAGCACCGTAATAAATCATGAAAATGCTCTGAATAATCAAATTCAGGCTTTGTTAAGGCGTGATCAAGCGGACTATGAGCGTGAATACCCGGCAGTTCGCTTTTCGTTCGCAACTGTGGTACCAGACCATTCCTCTACAAAGGCGGATGCCGATCTGTTTATTGAAGCTAAATATGTGCGTAAAACCATGATGCCGAGCCGGATCACAGACCAAATTGCCGCTGATCTAATGAAATACCCGCTGGGGGCGTATAAACTTTTCATCGTCTATGATCCGGAGCGACGCATCAAAGACGATAATGGGTTTAAACGGGATTACGAGCAGCGTAGTAATTGTACAATCTGCGTTATCCGCTAGTGCAAAAGAAATAAAAGTACGTTTAATCTTGATGACAGCTAAACGGTGGTATTTATATTATATCATCACTGAACTATGTGGAACGATAAAGAATCAACGATTGATTTTTTGGGTCATGCAAAAATTGCACAAACGATTACCAGTATCATTGAAGAACAACATTTGCGCCCTTTAACAATAGGCGTTTATGGGGATTGGGGAGCTGGAAAGTCATCGGTCCTAAGTTTTATTCAGGCTCAGTTTGAAGGGGATAGTACAGTATTGGCCGTGACGTTTAATGGTTGGCTATTTCAAGGCTACGAGGATACAAAATCAGCGCTGATGGAGTCAATCGTTTCCGAATTGGTTCGTCATCAGCCTAAAAACCAGAAAGTATTAAGTCTGGGAAAGAAACTGCTTGCAAAAATCAACTGGTTTAAAGTGGCGAAAGCGGGGGCAGGGGCAATGATGTCGCTAGCCGCTACGGCGGCTACTGCAGCCCTTGTTCCCGAGGCTGCACCGGTGGTCGCTGGGCACGGTGCGCTCTCCTTTATTGCTAATTTATTTGCTGGAAAAAAACAAGAGAAAGACAGTAAGGAAGACAAACAGGGGAAAGAGATTGATTATGAAGAATTCATCCGGGATGAGATAAATGGCACCGTACCAGGCTTATTTCATCAATTTCGCTCGGAGTTCAAGCAACTTATTCAAACGGCTAATGTCGAAAAACTAGTGGTCTTAGTAGATGATCTTGATCGGTGTTTACCCACAACAATTATCGAAATCCTAGAAGCTATTCGGCTATTCTTATTTGTCGAAGGAACAGTATTTGTTCTCTCTGCGGACGAAAATCTAATTGAATATGCCGTGCGTAAACATTTCCCGGACCTCCCTATTGATCGGACCGAATACACCCGGAATTACCTGGAGAAGCTGGTCCAAATTCCTATTCGAATTCCGTCCTTAAATCGGCTACAGACTAGTAACTACATTGGTTTTCTTCTGCTACAAAATCACCTGCAAGCTGAGGCTGAAACGTTATCGCTAATTGCGGCAAAATTCGAGTCATCTAAGAAAACGCCTTTCGACAATGTAGTACTGGATAGTAAACTGATTGAAGATGCGTTAGGGCACGAAGCGCCAGAAATTCGAACGGTAATAGCAATCGCGGGTCAATTGGGAAATGTGCTGGCGGATGGATTAAAGGGCAACCCCCGCAACATAAAACGGTTCTTGAATACGCTTTTTTTACGGATGCGCATCGCTAAAATATCGGGAATTGGTAAGCTAGTTGAGTTAGACATGTTAGCTAAACTGATGATTTTAGAGCGATTTTACAGCCAACAGTTTCAGGTAGTTATGGATGAATCACTGGCGGCTGAGGATGGAAAATCAAAGTCTGTAGCAGCTGTAGAGGCTTTAATAGGAGAATCTGACTCTAAATCAACAGCGGCCAAAAAACAAGCTAAAAAACAAGGTGAGGATGCTAATGCATTTAACGAAGATCTATACAAATGGGCTTCGTTGAAGCCAGCTCTGGGAATGATTGATCTACGGCCTTATATTTTTATTTCCCGTGAAAAAACAATCTCTTTCGGGTCAGATCAGGAGCTACCAAAAAAACTGAGTGATTTACTGACCATGTTGAGCACGGGTAACCGGTTAACATTAGCTCAGGTAGAACCAATACTTAAAGGATTACAACCCGCCGAATCAAAAGTAATCTCAAATCGGCTGTTAGACGAACTTCGGCATAATACTGGTTGGGCAAGCAGCCCACCTATTTTAGATGGCCTTTTAAAGTTAAATAGCCATTTTTCAGAAGAAGCCCGAGAATTAGAAATATTGAGTCTGCTGGAATCAATAAATCCTGGCGAACTGAAAGCATGGGTGGTTTTTAAATTAGATGAATTAACCTCGTCTACAGCACAAGCTAAGGTTGCTACAATGAAGCAAAATTGGCTGCAATCGACGGAGGTCAATGAGACCTTCAAAAAGTTGATTCATGGACGAAAGAAAACCACTAAACCTTTAAAGTAAATTACACTTTGGGAACCTCTACCTCTAGAAACGGTCCACGGCCGACAACGCCACTTTTACCTGATTGGCCTACGCTACCGCCACTGCCCCCTCTTCCTCCTGATCCAGATCAGGAATATGAAGAAGACCCAGACAACCAAACCAAGCCGGACGATACAGTTCCGCTTGAAAAACCTCCTATTATTCCAGTCCCTCCTCTAGTTCAACAGCCTGCAAATCGGTACCGTGTTGCGCGTAGTAGTTTTAAAGAATATGTCAGATCAAGGGGGTCGGATAAAGGTAGCTTACAAAAAGCACTGCGGGAGTACATCCGGACATCCAGTGGGGGAAGTACTGTACTTTCCCGGCGTATGTACTCCTCCGTTCAGACGGCACAGAATCTAAGTGACGTTCTCAATGAATTTCGCCAGAGTGGAGAAACTAGTATATTAACACGTTTAGATTTAGCAGCCTATACAGGAGGGTCTGTATTGGATATACTTAGTGCCCTCAGCGATGTAGTCAGTCCGGTTACTGGCCTATTGGATGATGCATTAGCCCGTCAGGCCTATGCGTTGGCTGTAGAACGAGTGGTATCCGTAGGCACTGTCGATCTAGACAACCTTACCGTGGCCGAGATCAACGAAATAGTGGCAATTTTTATTGAGGAAAGCTTAGTATGCCGGGTAATTAATGACATTGGTTCTTCGCTGACCACTGAAGAACATGATCCAGCCACGTGCGTTACAATAATCGATGACTTATACCAAATTATAAGTGGAGCGGTACACAGTGATATCATCGCCGAATTGTCAGATACCAATCCGCAACTCCCTGATGATGTAAATGTAAGAATGGAAAGCATTTATCAATTAGCATTAACGGTTCTGGAAAAATGAATAAGGTAGCCTTAATTTTTAAAATTGGACCAACGGATAACGGCCCTGATTTAACGGGTCAACCGTTTGATCGAATTGATGTAGCCAGTTTTGGTGACTATCATTTTTTGGGTTCAGGTATAAATATCAATGGACTCGTTGAGCAATTGAAAAAAATGCATCTGCATCCGGGTGAAGATACAATGGACTTGCTGATGCTGGCGAGTGCGGTTTTTACAATTGATATAACAGTTAGTCGATTTCATTATAGTCAAGATTCCTGGACACGGGAGTTATCCTTATTTGTTCCCGTAAAGAACGTTGAACTCTGGAATAGCCAAAAAGAATTAATCCAACGCATTTTACAGTTCCTAACCGGAGACTTTTGGTCAATATACTTTCGTGATCGATCAGATCCAGAATTTACCTTGTCACCAAATAAGTTATATGCCAAACGTCATATTGGTCTGACGCATAAACCAGATGATGTATGCCTGTTCTCGGGTGGGTTAGATAGTTTCATTGGCGCGATCGATCTACTTAGTGATAATCGAGTTCCGTTATTGGTAGGGCATTATAAAAGTGCAGATGTATCTCCTTTTCAAAGAATTTGCCATGAGGCATTAAAAGTACACTTCCCATTTGCCAATATAATTCGCTTCAAAGGTTATATTAGGGCACCTAAAAACAAGGCACTAGGAGTGCGAGGAGAAGAAAAAACAGAGCGAGGGCGTTCATTTCTATTTTTTGCCCTTGGTATTATATGTGCAGCTGGCATTGGAAGTAATACCCGTGTAATCGTACCGGAAAATGGATTAATAAGCTTGAATTTGCCGTTAACTCTTAATCGTCAAGGTGCTTACAGTACCCGAACTACACATCCATACTACATTCAATTGATGAACCAATTATTAACTGGACTTGGCTTAACAAATTCCTTCTACAATCCATATCAGTTTAAAACAAAAGGGGAAATGTTAAGCAAATGTGCCTATCCAACGCTTGCCGCAACATCTGGAACGATGTCATGCAGTCATCCGGCCACAAGGCGATCCTCAACAACGGGGTATGGGAATCGACACTGTATGCATTGTGTGCCCTGCTTAATCCGGAGTGCAGCCTTTCAAAAAGCCGGTTTAGTCGATACCTCACCCAATAGGGGAACTATCATTGGCTCAACTATTTTTCTAAGCACAAAAAAATCAGAAGGCGCTGATACAATGGCCTTTAAATATATGTTAGAAATGCGAAAAAGAAAACCTAATTACATTGCTTCCGCCATCCGACTAACTGGTCCATTAAAAAATGTAGCTGATTATGTCGATCTATATAATCGTGGTTTGGACGAAGTCGAAGCTTACATTAGCCAAGTCAATCTTAAATAATGGTAACATACATTGATACTCACTGTCATTTAGACCTATTTCCGAATATTCAACACAACCCACAAATTGAAAATAATGGTATAAAGAGCCTTACAGTGACTAATGCACCTTATCTGTTTATTCCAAATCAATCCTTATTTGCTCAATGCTCCAATATTAAAGTTGCTTTAGGCTTTCATCCAGAAGTATTAGCCGACGACCGTATACAAGTTCAAAAAAAACAACAATTAACAATATTCAATCAATGTAGCGGGTCTACCCGCTACATTGGTGAGATTGGCCTTGATGGCTCAGCTTCCTTAAAAAATACTTGGTCAGAGCAAATAAGCGTATTCAATCATATTATTACCCAATGTGAACGGTCAGAACGTAAAATCTTAACGGTACATAGCAGAAACGCTGCAACGGAAGTGATCAATTACTTAAAATCAAAAAAACTGGAGTTTAATGGTACTAAAATAATAATGCACTGGTTTTCTGGTAACCATCACGAATTAAAGGCAGCAATAGAAGCAGGTTTTTACTTTTCAGTTAACCATAGAATGCTGCTATCTAATAAAGGGAAGCAGTTGGCCACTTTAATTCCTATCGATAAATTAGTAACCGAAACAGATGCGCCATTTACATTAGACGAACAAATATCCTCACGAATATTGAGCCTAAAAACGACAGTCAGTGTGATTAGCCAGATTTGGAATAAGGATTACGAATATATTAAAGAAACAATATGGGGAAATTTTAAATTCTTATTATCATAATATGATATTAAAATTCAATAGAAGTATCTGTATAAAAAATAATAATTAAAACCACTTTATATTTAATGACAGAATAAAACTCGACTAAATTTCATCAAAATTGGATACCTTAAACGGAATAATAAATTAGTAGAATTGCAAGTACTTTAACCAGTTGACATTAATCTAGAACATAGATCATGAGTGGTAATTTGGGCCTTTAATTAAACTTAACATTAGTAAAAATATGATACAATCAATTGAAGAGGGTAGAAAGGAAGATGGAAATAGGTCAATAGCAGAAAAAATATTGAAAAGGCTTCATGATCTTGAAAAGACTAAAGAAAAAAATCAGGGTAGATGGGCATGGGAATTATTACAAAATGCGAAAGATAACATCGCCGACGATGAGCAAAAATCTTTATCAATACAAATAATTTTAAATGAAAATAGCGTAGAATTTAAACATAATGGACTTTATTTTTCAGAGCAAGATATTAGAGGAATAATAAATCAAATATCATCTAAAGAGAAAGAAGAAGGCTGTGAAACGAAAAAGACAGGGAGATTTGGTACAGGCTTTTTAACAACCCACATTTTAACAAAATTAATAAAAGTTAAAGGTGTGGTAGAAGATAATGAAAAAAATCATCATCTTTTCGAATTTACATTAGATAGAACTGGTAAATCTACAAATGAACTAATACCACAGATCGAAAATGCTTGGATAGAATTTCATAAGTCAACAAAAAAAATAAATTTAAGTGACCTTGAAAATGGGTTCAACACATCATTCTATTATTTTTTAGAAACAGATAAGCAGAAAGAGATCGCAAGAATAGGTTTAGAAGAATTTTTAATTTTATTGCCATACGTTCTAACTTTTATCCCGAAAATAGGAGATGTAGTAATAATAGACAATATTAAAGACAAGAATGTAACATACGAAAATACTAGCATTGTACACAATAAATATATAAAAACAATTACTAAATCTGAAAATGGAAATAAAACAGATATACATATTCTATTTTCAACTAAAGACGAAGTGTGTATTGCAACAGAAGTTGAGATTAAAAATGAAGAATATAAAATAAAATACATAGGAGACATTCCAAAATTATTTTGTGATTTTCCTCTAATTGGCACTGAAACATTTTATTTACCTGTAATTGTAAATAGCTTTTATTTTAGTCCACAAACAGAAAGAGATGGCATCTGGCTAAAAGGAAGTGATGACCCAGAAGTAGATAAAAATAAATATCTACTTGAAACGGCAATGGAAATTTATATCGATTTGATTAATGATTTACAAAACAATGAATTTAAAAATTTATTTAACATTGTAGAATCTAGATTTCCTTTGACAAATCTAGATTATTTTGACGAATTATGGTTTAAAAATCATATCCATAAAAGAGTTAAAGATTATGTATTTAATGCCAAGATAGTTGAAATAGAAAGCGAAATAGGTGAAAAAAAATCTATCCAAGATCTATGGTTTCCAATGAAATCATATGAAAATAAACTAAGAGAAAAAATTTGACAGTATAATTTTGATTTATTTCCAAGCGCTGTTTGTAAGAAAGAGCACTTACATCGATGGTGCGATTTAGCTTGGGACGAATGGAACAAACTTGGATATAAAGAGCTAATAATTGATATAGAAAAAATAAAAAATATAACAGATTTAGGTAGTAACCTAAACAAAGACGATAGTGAAGTTTTTACATGGTTGAATGAAGTATGTTCTTTTTTATTTAAAGAAGAGCTTAACGATGTTTTATTGAGAAAACATGCAATCATACCAAATAAAAATGGTGTTTTTAAAAAGTATGATGAATTATACTTAGATAAAATAAAAGACAATACTTTAATTGAAATATTATCTTTACTAAAAGTAGATTGGAAAGATCTGTTGTTGCATCAAAAGGTTAATTTTGGCAGATATCAGGTAAAAGAACAAAGAGATATAGCGTCAAAAATAACTGAAAGAATCAAAATTCTCAAAGTATATGATAAAGATTCTATCCTGGCAATCAGTATGTTGTCGGAGTGGTTTGAAGCAAATCCCGCTTTAGGTAAAAGCTTATTTGCCGATTTATATAATAATCGAGCCGAGTTATTTTTGAATACTATAGAGGATAAAGAAAGCTTATATAAAGTGATGCGGGCAAAAACTGATCTCTCAAAAATAGCTGAACTTGCTGAAGCAATAGAAAGTAATCCAAAGATATTTGAAAATATTGATGAATTAAAACTTTTCTTTAAAACAAGCAATATTTCCAGCTTAGAGGATTTAAAAAATAAATTCCAACTTATAATTAACAATGTGAATGTATCTAAACAAATCGAACTTACAAAAGAATTACTTGCTAGTTTAGGTATTTCCAATGATGAAGATTTAAATTCTGCTTTTGGAGATTTAAACATTTCAAATCAATTTATTCATTCATCAAAACCAAGCTTAGAAATGTTCCACTATGCACAGTCAATTATTAAACGTGCAAAGAATAATATCATAGATCATTTAGCATCGTTACAGAACTACGATTGTACTGAAATAGATGAATTAGCAACAACAGTCATTGGAGGCATTAAAAAAGATGGTTTATTTATTAATATCGTAATACGTCCCTCAGATAATGGGGAAGTAATCTTATATTATTCTTCTGAAAAAGATTCGTTATATTATGATAATGCAGAATTATGGATTGATAATGGAAGGGATCTTCCTAGACAATTAACTTTAGGGGAAATTTTAAAAACTATTGGAATTAATAGAATCCCCGTTTAACTATGGATATTACACAAGAGGTCTCGCAAATAATAGAAGAACGAGAAGAGCAAAAAATAGAATATAGGGCCGTCCTACCTCCATCACGAAATTTAGCTCAATTAATAAGTGGATTTGCTAATACGGAAGGTGGCTATATTTTATTAGGTATTTATCAACATTCAAGTGGTAGAATTGAGGTCATCGGGTTAAGCAACGATTTTCATGCTAATTCAATAACTCATAAAGCTTTAGATTTATTGACTCCTCAAATCTCAATATTATATCAATATGTATCCTTAAACGACAAAAAAATATATGCGATTAAAGTTGAAAAATCAGAAACTCTTATTTCAGTTGAAGGAAAAATATATAAAAGAGATGGTATTTCTAACTATATCTTTAATCCTAGCGAAACAACGTTTAACCTAAATGGGTATAAAAGAATTAAAGAAATCAATTCTCGTATCGAAATTCAAAAGTTAAACGCCACAAGTTCAAAGATAAAATTACTGGAACATTATCAAAGCATTTTAAAGATTATTGATGATCTTAAAACAATTCTTTATCCTGAAGATGTTACAATACCCACTACAAATATAGAAGGCAGAATATTATCTAAAATATTGTATTCGTCTTTTGTAGACAACTTCGAAACTTATTTATCTGATATATTATATGAAATATATTTAGCCAACCCATTAACATTAAAATCAAAAGAATTAGTTACAATTGAGGAAGTATTAAATTGTATTGATTTACAAGAATTTGTAAAATATTATGCAAAACAAAAATTGCTTAAATTGCAGAAAGGAAGTGTCAAAGGATTTATTAAAGAAAATAATCAAATAAAAGATTTGAATGTTTTCACGGAACCAATACAACAAGAAGTTGAAAAACTCCTTCAAATAAGGCATTTATATTCTCATAGGAATGGAATAATAGATGAAAAGTTTCTTCAATATTTCACGGAAAATCTTTCTCTCAATACTGAATATTTAATGTCTGTAAGTGAAATATGTGACAAGCTAGAATATTTGTTTGAACTTGTCCACAAATTAGATATTTCGGTAGTAATTAAGTATAAATTATTATGAATTTATTTATTTACGATATTGCTTTATAACCCTTGCTCTGAATATTGGAAAATTAATTTAACTTGGAGGGATAAGATAGTTTGTTTCAGTAAATTTTTATTACTTCAGAATAAAATGACTTACGGAACTTAATGAACATTAGATTTGATATTTAGTTAACATAATGATATTATAAAACAAGAAACAATATAGGTAAATCGTTGTAAATTAATGATTTATAAAACTAAATAGTTGTTTTTATGTGCAATCACGGCAATAAAATTTATTTCTTTTTGGGTTCTAAACCCGGGGCATTTTAACGCTTAATAACTGCGGACTACGTGAATCTAAATGCGCTACTTTTTTAAAGCCGTTTAATGATTTCAATGACCTGAGCAATTCTTTCGATTTCGGCCTGATCCCACAAACGGGGGTCTTTTTGTTTCCGGTGATAACTGGATGTATTAATACCTAACTTCTTACAAAGGAAGGTAACGGTAATCTGGGTGTTTCTCAGACTATCCGCAACCGTTTCACTCAACTGCTGGCCGAATTCAATGGTTTCTTTATATCGCTGCGCGATGGTGTCATTTTGCACCAGTTTGGTTAACGCATCAATTTCTTGTTCAGGGATGTTCTGAGGATATTTTAAGCGTTGGTAGTACATCGCTGCGGTAATATCCAGCGCTGCCTGCACTGCTTTCAGGCTGGCGTTTGCGCGGACCTGCGCTTTGATAGTTTGCGCTAATGCCTGTAATTTTTCCTGATAATCTAAATAAGCCTGCTTGATGGGTGATTCCATGGTAGGTAACCCGAAATTTTCGTTTAATCAAATTGGTCTTCTGAACCGATTCAGTATCTAGGTGCGGATCGCACAATATTCTATAAACACATCCCTTTGCTGTCCATTGAAGGCATTTTTACTAATGAAAGTAGGGCGTAAAAAATTCCAGTTCATAATCAATCAAGACCTCTTGCTCCCCCGCGTACTGATACCGTAATAGGGTGTTATGATCGAATTCCATTTCATCTGGGGGAATATGACAACATGCACCGTCCATCGTAACCCAAACAAAACGGTTGGGTTCGAGTAGTATCGCAACGGTTGGGTTCGCTTGCAGTACACTCCGGGCAAGGTCACCCACTTGCCAGAAGTGTTGCTTTTTTACGGGCAATACGTGATTTGAGTTGGTTTGTTCCATGACGATTTTACAAGTCAAAATTTCAGGTTCCGATAGGACGATAAAAACGTGCCTATCCGGGTCATCCGGTCAGGTAAAACGAATAGCCGCCATTGGGCGGTGTTACGAGCCGTTCGGTGATCGCTATGCTCGAGTCGGTACTCGGTACCAACGACCTCAAAACCCAGTAAGAGCCCTCTCGGTTGCTGGTCAATAGGCGTAAATCCGCACAAATCAAGTGGTTTTCCCATCGATTCGCTAATTTTCACCCCAATGGTTGTTCTGGGATCCCGGCAAAGCCGGGCCGTTGTGAAAAAAAGTGGCCCGCTTTACTGCGGGCCTTTGGCTGGCGTTATTCCAGGGGTTCGGGCTGTAGATCGCTCAGGACCGGAGCGATGAACTGAACCGCTTTTTGTGCCTCTTTGGCGGCCCAGAAAATGAATTTCTTATCGTCCCGTAGCGGCTTCAACCAGCCTTTTAAGTAGGCGGCTGAATTATCCAGTAAAGTTTCATCAGCGATGCCGGTAAACGTATTTAGAAAGGCGGCACCCAATTCGGCGACTAATTCTTCCTTCGAATAATTGGTCGAACCAAACGGGCAAAGCTCCGTGACTCCCTCCCGGTTCAACCGGCTTTCATGACCGGTACTGTGGGTCAGCTCGTGGAATAAAACGCTGTAATACGTCTTTGAACTGGAAAACTGTTCTTGATCCGGCATATTGACTAAATCAGCCGAGGGGCTGTAATAGGCTCGGGCTTTGTTGGTGTGCCGAATAGCGGGGGCTTGCGGCATCTGGGCAACGATGGTTTCACAAATCTGAATCGGTTCATTCGGATTCGTTGGGAGAGCGGGCAACACAAAGTCAATGCCTTCGACATCGCGGATGTTAAAGACGTTGTAATACTTGATAAAGGCCTTTTTCTTAGGTTGCTCGGTTCCATCGGGGCCCGTGATCGTTTCGGTTTTGCTGTCCACAAAATTCCAGTAAATAACCGGTAGTGATTTCGCCCCTTTTTTGATGGTGCCGCCGTTTTCCCGGGCCTGGTTAAAGGTGCAAAAGAACGGTACATCATACGGGCTGAGCGACAGCAGGAACAAATTAATCCCCTGATACGTATTTTTATTGAAATAATTCTGGGGGACCAATCCCACGGTAGACCACGATTTAACCCAAGGGTTCACGCCGTTTTCGAGCTTTTCAATAAACAGGTTGGTGACCTTTTGAAACACATCAATGTCATTAGCGGAGGTTAATTTCTTAGGTTGCATAGGGGTCAATAATTACGTGTTTAACTCATTGATTATGATATAAATATAATCATTTATATCATATAATACAACTATTTAATATATAAAATAAGACAATTAACACATTTTTTCGTTATTTTTTTTGTATTTAAACCGGGATTAGCGGACCAGCAGTGCCTAAAATCAGCAGATAAACCCTCGAAAGTGTCCTTGATTTCGGTAGTCAATGTTGGGGTTTCCTGTGTAATTACTTCATCAAACGTTTGCCGTAGTCAAGATTTAGATCCGCACTATTTCCTGATTTGCATACCTGGGCTTGCTTTAAACACCTTTCATCATACGGATTAAAAATAGTAGATCAGGAATTTATATACCTGTATATCATTGCCTTACAAAAGTAATCATTGCGTTTTTGCATCTAATCGTTGGGCACTCATGGCAAAGAATTTGTTCCCTCTTCGGGTTCGATAGCCCATAGCATTTAAGCGCTCCGCGACAGCCGCATACGTGAGTCCATCTTTACGATACAACCGGACGAGTTCAGCCGCTTGCAAATTGGCCTGATGGCTGCGCGCGTTCTGCTGACGGATTTCCAAACCCTTCTGCGTAATGGCCGGCGTGATATTGGGCATCCCTAATGTATACCCCTGGGCTTTCTTGGCCTGCAAAGCGGCTCGCGTCCGTTCGCCAATTAATTCCCGTTCGTGCTGGGCGAGTACCGCCATGATTCCTACGGTGAGTGTATTGGCATCGGGAATGTCGCAGGCCACAAAGTCCACCTCAGAATTACGCAAGGAAAAGATAAAGGAGACATTACGGCTGAGTCGATCCAATTTGGCAATCAGTAAACGTGCCCGGTGTTGTTTGGCAAAAGCGATGGCGGCCGTCAGTTGGGGACGGTTATTATTCTTGCCCGACTCCACTTCGATGAATTCGGGTAAGAGTTCATCTTCGGTTTTGAGGAACCGGTTCACAATTTCCCGTTGCGCCGAAAGACCCAGGCCACTCTTTCCCTGGCTGGCGGTCGAGACCCGGTAGTAGGGTACGTATTTCATTCCTTATATATAGAGGTATTGGAATGGGGAGAAAAAATGAACCCTTCTTCCCCTTTCCAACAAAATTTGATTCTTGCAGGTGTTCCACGGATAAAAGTAAGAAAAAAAGTGCTCTTATAACGTTTTCGCAACGCACGTTTAGAAAATGTAAAATTAGCATTATTTTTGTAATCATGATTTCAACCCCTACCCACTCGAACCAATATGTAGTTTACTACCGCGTCTCCACCCAAAAGCAGGGAGCGAGTGGGTTAGGCTTGGAGGCTCAGAAAGCGAGTGTAAATTCCTTTTTAGGAAAAGAAGGAAAAACACTCGCCGAGTTCACCGATATTGAGTCGGGTAAGAATAATAACCGACCCCAACTTCTCCAGGCGATCGACTTCTGCAAGCAAAGTGGAGCGGTGCTACTGATCGCCAAACTGGACCGGCTAACGCGTAACATTGCTTTTATTTTTACGCTTAAGGATTCAGGCGTTTCTTTTGTGTGTGCGGACATGCCCCAGGCTAACACCCTAACCATTGGTGTGATGGCGAGTATGGCCCAGCACGAGCGAGAGCTAATTTCGGAACGAACCCGGCAAGCTTTAGCCCAGAAAAAAAAAGCAGGTTTTCAACTGGGTACGCCGGCCAATCTCACTCAAGCGGCAACCCAACGGGGCCTCGAAGTCCGCCAGCTCAATGCCCGCCAGCATCTCAACAACCGCCGGGCGCTGGCCTTGGCTCAGTCCATGCGACAGGTCGCTCAGTCCTGGACCACTATTGCCAATACACTCAACGAACACGGTTTTCGCACGCGACGGGGAAAATTATTCCAGGCCGTGCAAGTTCAGCGTCTGCTCAAATTAGGGAATGGATAAAACTAGTTCAGCGTATCATAAATAGGCGTTACTAAAATTTCACCAAATGAAAAAAGATACATTTACTGTCATCGCTGCACTACTTTTTACAATAGCGGTGCTGGTGCTTGGCTATATACTACTTGGGCTCCTGCCTATGTTCTTTTTTGCGTCCGGTTTTTTAGGCGGTTTTATTCTATGGCTGATTATATCAACTAAACCCTCTTTTGCGACCATTAAAATGCCTTACTTCTTATCACTTGCTTTCTTTGTTCTGCATAAATACGAAGAGCGTCGGATGAACTTTTTCCCCCGGCTTTCTGAAATTACCAGGGTGCCTGTCCCAGAAGCAAATTCGTTTCTCGCTTATCTGCTTTACGCTTTTGCAGGAACCTGGCTTCTCATTCCGTTTCTGGTGAAGCGGAGCAATAACTTCGGTTACTATCTTTCCTGGACATTTTTTACGGCGATGGGAATCACCGAACTTGCTCATTTTTTCTTGCCTTTTTTTACCTCAGATCCATATGGTTATTTCCCAGGCATGGCAAGCGTGGTGATTCTTGCACCAACAGCCTGGTGGGGCATCTACAGGCTTTCACGAAAGACCGTTTAAACTCGTATTTAGTGTAACAGTTAACCTAATAAAATCATCAATCACTCCGAAAGCCAAGCCGTCAATGCAACTGTGCCGGTAACCCGGTCGTTCAGCCTACAAGAGAGAGGCATTCGGGGATTGCTGGCCAATTCGTTTTAAAAAGGCCAAAAAAATCTAAACCTGTATAGTCGCCACCTTTCATTGTATTACTGCAAAATTTATAAACTATCGACCGCTTTTATTATACTTCCTAAAAAACCGCTATCTTACTGACTCTTAGGCCCTATCCAGTGACTGCACTCAATTCGATCCGTCGACCGTTAGCAAGCCTGCTCTTCGCATTTTATGCGCTGATCCTGTTTAATAACGTCTTTTTCCAGCACGCCCATCGGCTGGCGGATGGACGGGTTATTGTGCACGCTCACCCATATTGGCCAACGAAAGGTAATTGCCCCTACCTGCCAAATAATCACACCCGAAACGAGCTGACCTTACTGCAATCGTTCGGACATGCCAGCTATCTTCCGTATGATTTTCTTCAGTTTGAGATTACTCCGTGGGTAACTGATACGACAATCAGTCGGATTTTTCAATATACAGCCAGAAGTTGGTCATCCGTTTTCTTTACTTTTTCACCTCGAGGCCCTCCGATTCTTTAATCCAATTACACCCAACTACTGCTGGACTCTATCTGCTTATTTCCCCACCAGGAAATAAGCTTAGTCAGTATGCGCGGTTGTTGCCGTCAATTTTGCTGTATTCGGGCAAAAGTCACTCCCCCTTTGCCCGAACCTGCCACTATAGCCTGTTACCCAGTACTTCTAGTAAGGGGGAATACTTTAAATCGACTCTTCATGAAAACCATATCCGTTTTGCTCATTTTGAGCAGCCTGTTCTGGTTAGTCAGTGCCTGTGATGCCCTGCTACCCGGAACACCGGCCGACGACCAATTACTTGATGGTCCAATCGGCGATTTGACTCCCGAACAAAATGCCCAATTTTTGCGGGGTGATGTAGCCTTTAATAATGAAGTTTTCACCGCGGCCACCGGCCTGGGACCTACTTTCGTAGCTACCTCCTGTGGGAGTTGTCATGCTGGTGATGGGAAAGGTCACCCATTTACCACCCTGACCCGTTTTGGTCAGATTGATGAAACGGGAAATACATTTATGCAGATGGGTGGACCTCAGCTTCAGAACCGGGCCATTGGGGGACACTCTCCAGAGACGATACCTGCAGGAGCCACTTTTTCCCGATTTACGCCACCAGCTAATACGGGCCTGGGATTATTGGGCGCTTTGTCTGATGAACAAATACTGGCTAATGCTGATCCGGATGATAAGGATAGTGACGGCATTTCCGGGGTTCCCAACCTGATTGACGCTCCGGCCTACTTTCAACCGCAATGGTTTCATAAACCGCAAACCACCGTGGGTCATACCCCACGCTACGTTGGCCGATTTGGAAAGAAGGCGGCCGCAGTCGATCTACAGCACCAGACTGTCAATGCCTATAAGCAGGATATGGGCATCACCAGCCCGTTCGATCCCGTCGATCCGATTAATTACGCAGTTTCCGGCCAGGCGGGCGATGGTGTTCCCGATCCGGAAGTACCAGGGTCGCGGGTCAACGATGTGGTTTTTTACCTGCGCACATTGCGCGTACCGGTCCAGCGTAATGCCGCAGATGCTAATGTCATCGCTGGCAAGCAACTATTTGTGCAGGTAGGCTGCGCCAAATGCCATACACCGGAGTGGACAACGCCCCAATCGGACGTGGCCGTCTTGTCAAAAAAGACGTTTGCGCCCTATACGGATTTGCTGCTGCACGACATGGGTAAGGGGCTCGACGATGGGTATACCGAAGGTACTGCTAAAACCGCCGAGTGGCGAACTCCTCCGCTTTGGGGACTGGGTTTGTCGAAAAACTCGCAGGGCGGGCAGGAATATTTGCTACACGACGGCAGGGCCCGGTCGGTGGACGAAGCCATTCGCCTACACGCCGGAGAAGCCGCCAAAACCACGGAACGTTACATCCAACTCGGTGCCGATGATCGTTCAAAACTCCTCCAATTTCTTAACTCACTATAAGAACTCTTAATCGAAGTTTCGTATGCAATCAACTCATACCATCGACCGCCTGACATTTCTGAAATCCTGTGGCGCCACCTGCGCTGGTCTCATTGGCCTTTCGTTGTTCACGGCCGGTTGTAAAAGCGTGTATTACGCCCAATTGCCGGTTTTAAACGGTAAAATTATTCAGATCAACCGAAAAGAATTTGAAGCGGTATCCAAAAAGGGGGAAGTCAGTATCCGCCCGTTTATATTGGTCGAACTCAAAGGTCAGTCGCACCCGATTTATCTCTACCGTCGGAGTGCTGACGACTATTCGGCGGTTTTGATGAAATGTACCCATCAAGGCAATGAACTCAACGCGCACGATGGTCACCTGACCTGCCCGGCGCACGGTAGCGAGTACGACAGCTCAGGCAAAGTCACCGAAGGCCCCGCTGAGAAAAACCTAACCGCTTACCGCGTATCGACTGATCCACAAACCATTTTTATCCACGTTGGCTAACTATGAAAACCATTTTACGACTTATGGTCGGGCTGCTGGTGTGGACAACCTCGTGGGCACAAACCGACACCACAAAGTCCAACCCGGCGGCTTTCGATCAATTATTTGGTCGGGACACGACCCTGCGAACGGCCAAAGATGTTCAGCTCAAACTGAATATGGACGCTACCTATGACCGACCGTTTCTGTCAGTGGGCAAATCACCCGTGTCGGTTGGTGGTTACCTGGAGGCCAACACGCAATACATGCAAACGGATGGCGTTACCGAAGGGCTGTCGTTTCAGATGCGCCGGATGACGATCTTCCTGGCTTCAACGATCAACCGACGGATCAAATTTTTGACGGAACTGGAATTCGAGGACGGCACCAAAGAAATCAATATCGAATTTGCGGCTTTGGATATTGAACTAAATCCCATGTTGAACCTGCGCGGGGGTATCATTATGAACCCCATCGGGTCGTTCAACCAGAACCACGATGGCCCCAAGTGGGAGTTCATCGACCGGCCACTTTCTTCGACGACCATTATTCCTTCCACCTGGAGCAATGTCGGATTCGGCATTTACGGGAAAGTTTACCGGCGCAACTGGGTTTGGGCTTACGAAGGCTACGTGACTAATGGGTTTGATGACCGGATCATTGTCAACGGTGAAAACCGGACCTGGCTCCCCGCCACCAAAGCGAATGAAGATCGATTTGAAGAAAGTTTCAATGGGGTTCCTATGGTGACGCTGAAAACCGCCCTGAAGCGCCGTCGGGTTGGTGAGATCGGCATTTCGTGGATGGGTGGCGTATTTAACAAATTTCAGGACGATGGCCTGGTCCTGGACAAACGCCGTCGCGTCGACGTGTGGGCGCTGGATTTCAATACTGTTTTGCCGACCAAAACGGTTCTCAATGGCGAATGGTGCTGGGCCAGCGTGGACGTGCCGACCACGTTTTCCCAGCAATTTGGACGGATGCAGCAGGGAGGTTGGCTGGATGTCGTTCATCCGATTGTCAGACGCCGGGTTTTTGGCTGGAACACCGCCGTACTGAACCTCGCACTGCGGGTCGAACGGGTAGATTACAACGTCGGCAAGTTCACGGAAACCAGCGATCCCATCTTCGATGAACTCTGGTCGGTGGTGCCAGGAATCAGCTTCCGACCTTCACCGACAACGGTGATCCGGGCCAATTACCGCTACCTCTGGCACACCGATTTATTGGGCAATCCACCCGCCAGAACCGCTGGGTTTCAGTTTGGTTTTTCGACGTATTTCTAAAACTGCTGTCGAACACCACTCGGTAGGGCTTGATAATGTAAACAGCGATCCCATCGACTGACAGATAAAAATTATGGGACTTATATGACAAAGGGGAGGTATCAGGTTGATACCTCCCCTTTGTCATATAAGCAATCCAGCTGGTATTGCTTTAACTGACTACCACAGCAATTCCACCAATCACTAAATTGGCAATTGACCAGTAGAGAATTCCTTTCAAAAAACTAACGAATAGGTTTGATCAGAAAGATTAGCCCAGTAGTTCCATCATTGACCTTGTACACTTTTCGCTTGAGGTTCTATTCTTTGGGCAATAAAAAAAGGTGAAAACGAACCCCTTTGATTCGGTTATATTCCAGTGAGGGTGCCGCAACTTTGAAGAATTGGGCTGTTCCTATCAGTCGTCTGGTTGAGGGATTCAGTCCTTCTAATCGGGAAAAATCTACGTCAGGTGAAAGAAAAAATTGTCGATAACGTTCAAATTGAATAGCACGACCGTTCTGATCGACTACAGTCGGATTTTTCATTCCGCCAACCATACCCGCTCCGCTATATCCAAAACTTAAGTTAAGCCACTGCGGAAACTGGGGTCCTGTGGGAATTACCGAAGCCAAGTTTAAGGAAAACCAGTATTGCTGCCCGTTATAATCTTTCAGCATCTGTACCCCAGTTGATTGTCCCAATACCCTGGGGCGGTAGGGTGGGTAAATGCTCTTGCGAAATCCGTACTTAAGGTTGAAGACTTGTTGACCTACGCCAACCTGTTGGCCAACAAATAACGCAACTCCTGTAAAATTGGCCAATATATCACCCTTGGAAAATCCCCAACCTTCGGAATAGCCATCAAACACTTCCAGCGTCGTCTGGAACAATAGCGCCAATAATCCACCCGTTACGATACTTCCCCGTTCACTAACGCCACTCCATCGCATTAATTCATAACTGCCCCGGCTTAGTCCGTAAGCAGTTGCCGCATGTCCAATTTTGTCCATCTGGAGCCATTCCGCATTATCATTAAACTGATGGAAACGAACCCTCTTTTTATACCATTGTTTTCGTAACGTCAGTAAGGTAATGGTATAAAAAGTCGCCGTACCAACCACCACGCCAATGAATTTTCCTTTCTGAATACCTACTGGGTGAGCGATATTGGCCACTGGCGGCATGGGTTGCGCTCGAGTTGGCTGACTGACTAAAATTACGGTCAAGCCCACCAATCCCACTAAACGAGTCCGTAATTTCATTTGTCGTTTTGGCAATCAAGGGTTAATTAACTACGTACGGTTAAAGATTTTGCAGGGAGGTCGGAGCCGTCGAGTCTTCATCTCATTTTTCAGTCGAACCCAGCTCATTCCAACACTGATTATCCAGTGGCAATTTATTGAGAAACATGTATTCCCAACTGTAATTTTATGCCTATTGGTTGATACGCCCCCATGCATTCACGGTTGTAATTGATATGATCGGTAGGGGAATGATCGTTTTCTAGTGGGAAGTAAACCAACATAATGAGTCTATTCGTTATCTATGCATACAAGCACAATAAGCAAAAAGGGTTGCTTTCGGTGCAGTAATGAATCCAAACTGCATGAAAAAGCTATTTACTGTACTTTGTTTTCTGATTCCTCTCCTTGCACAGGCTCAAACCGGTGGCATTTTTTCCTTTCGCTATGACGCCGGCGCGACCGTTAAAATTGTAGGTAAAAATCTGATAAATCCGTGGGCGGGGGGCATCAACGGCGCGCAATATTCCACCATCCACCTCAACGCCGACACCATCCCGGACCTGGTCACGTATGACCGACAAACCAGCCGGATCATGACATTTCTAGCTGAAAAGCAAGCTGATGCCAGTTATCTATGGCGATACGCTCCGCAGTATGAAGAGCAGTTTCCGGCCATTACATTCGGCACCTGGATGCTCTTGGTCGATTACGACCACGATGGTAAAAAAGACCTCTTTACGCACACCAACGGCGGGCTGCGGATTTTGCAAAACGCTTCGGAGAACGGTAAATTGTCCTGGAAAACCATCGCCGACCCGGTTTATCACGAGGGACTTTCGGGCACGCTAAACCTGTATATCAACTCAGTCGATATTCCGGCGATTCTGGATGCTGATGATGACGGTGACATCGATATTCTTACCTATGACATCAATGGCGGGACCGCGAATCTTTACCAGAACATGAGTGTTGAGCGAACAAATAACCCCAATGGACTGGATTTCAAGCGAATTGGTTTTTGCTGGGGAAATTTTAGAACCGACGGCGACTGCAACGAATTTACGTTTGGGCTGGATTGCATATACGTTGGGAATGAAACAAAGGGTGCTAATTCCGGGGCACGGGTGATGCACAATGGAAATTCCATGCTGGTGATTGATATGGATGGTGACGGAAACAAAGATTTGCTGGTAGCTCACGTTACCTGTCCGAACGTTTCGCTTTTAATTAATGAGGGTGGTAATGCCCCTAATACCCGTTTTACGACCTTTAGGGGCGCCTTTCCGACCGCCAATCCAATATCTTTCAATACTTTCCCTGCACTATACTCCGAAGATTTAAATTTTGACGGTATTAAAGACTTGATTGCTTCCCCCAATACGTACGGTAATACGGATTATCTGATTGATTTCAGGGCTTCCAATTGGTTTTATAAAAATACCGGTACGAACAAACTTCCTAACTTTCAGTACGTCGGCAAAAGTTTTTTGCAGGAAGACATGATTGACTTAGGCGAAGGAGCGACACCATTTTTGGCCGATCTCGATGGCGACGGCGACATGGATTTGCTGGTGGGAAATGCGGGCGTTCGATCGGATAAGGGATATCAGGCCAGCATTGCGCATTTCGAAAATACCGGCACCAAAAGTAAACCGACGTTTGAACTGCGGACGACGGATTATCTCAAACTCTCCGAAAAATTTCTGCTGACTGATCTGAAGGTTGCCATTGCGGACATCGACGGAAACAACAGTCTTGATCTGATTTTTACCGGAAACTCGATCAATCGCGTTCCGGAAATCCGGTATATTCGGAATCAAGGCGTGCGGGGAGCTGTTTTTCAACTTGACGCCACTAACGTTCAGCAAATTCCGATGCCCGACCGGCTAGGCATCATTGACATGCCGACTTGGTATGACGTGGACCGTGACGGAAAAACCGACCTGCTGCTTGGGAAACAGAATGGAACGATTGAGTATCACCGTAATACCGGAACTGCCACTGCCCCAAAATACGAATTAGCGCGGCAAAATTATGGACAACTAAATGTATTGCCCGGCGCTACCAGTCCGTCTATTGTGATCATCGACCTCAACGGTGACCAGCATCCTGAACTAATAACGGGCACTCGCGACGGTAATATAAAACTCTACCAGTTGCCCGACCAACCTACTAATCCCATGCAATTGCTCGATTCTACACTGGTCATCAACGAATTGACACAGGCTTCGGATATAGCCATACCGGGTGGAAACCTGGCCCTCGCTGCCGCTGATCTGAACGATGACGGTTTACCAGAACTCTTGGTTGGAACCCTGACCGGTGGTGTTCGCTACCTTCTCAATACGTCTGAAAAGATAATTCATACTGGCACGGAGGAAGAAGAAGCGAAACTGCCGTGGGTGTTTCCAAGTCCGACCGACCGTTTTTTAAAGGTAAAATCACCTAATAACGGCATTGTTCAGGTGCTGAACCTGCTTGGCCAACCCGTAACGACCCGGCTGGCGGTACAAGCGCATACAGAAGCCACGATTGATCTGGGTGCATTGCCGATTGGCGTTTATTTGGTTCGTTTGCTGCGCGACGGGCAACCCACGTGGCATAGGAAGGTAGTTTTGTCGAAATAAGCACAATCCTTTTGGAAACAGGATTACGCCCCGATTACACCAGCCGCAACGCTTTATTTGTGCTACCCCGGAGTCAGTGCTTTATAAATTTACATCGCACATAACCGGGCGGGCAGGCGGTTCTTTAAGTGCATTTGTGAATTTTGAATACTTCCTCGATACCCGGCAGAACCGCTTTGAACACAGCTCTGCCGGAGCCATTCACAATTACAAAAATAATAAGGTCTAACCAACGGCTACTTTTACAGTAGTGGCCTTAAGCACATCACTCAACAATAGCAATTGGAACGAGATTGGAAGAGCAGGTGAAACTACTAAAGGCTACAGCTTTTCACTCTATTTTGCTTACCGGGATAAGCGAACTTTCCTGTTCGCTAAAGCACTCATCGGGTTAACATTGGGGTATCTGTTCAGTCTCATCGACTTACTTACAGACTTTATTCCAATGCTGGGCATGCTGGACTATTTGATGTTGGTATTGCTGCTAATCCGATTATTTCTACGATTTATCCTAAGGATATACTGATTAAAAGTCGCCAAAAGCATACAGTTTAGCGAATCAGTCTATCTTAACAAACCGTTGGTTTGCTGGAGATTTACTTCACTATTTATATAGCTCTCCTATACATCTATTGAAAATTTTTAAACTTATCAAAAATCGTTTTATTTTTAAAAAATTAAAAATGAATGTAATATTCTTATACGAGAACCCATTGATTATTATATATAATATTAAAGAATTACTTTATTAATTCACTTTTATATTAATGATTTACGGCATATACTAATATTAGTATATCCTCAACATGTTGAGAAATTTTTGATAAAAATTGTCCTATTAAGAAGATATTATAAGAAATTAAAAGACATTTTTTTGTAACAACCTTCGGCCTAATAAGGTTATTTTGTATCTAAAATACCTTTCATTATAAATTTATAGTATGCGTATTATGCGAGAACTTTACTAATTTCATCAAAGTAGATAGACTTATTTTATCTCAAGATTTTATGAACAATATCATCAACAACAGTAGATAAAAATAAAATTAATTTGATTGCATCTTTAAATCAATATTAGCTGTTTTATTTTATTTCAATAATTTACATTCAATAATTTTTTAATAATTCCAAATTATCCGTAATATATATTTAAATAGTACGAAGTTATTTATGAGTTGATTTCCATAAATTCAATTTCAAATTAACCAGTGATTATGAATAGGTGCAGTAAAAATAGAGCCGTCCATTCGATTGTCTTACCTTAATAATGTTCTATTTCCGGTTGAATATCCTACCGCATCAGCGGTTCCAAAGTTGAACAAATACACGACGCCAATTTAGTAGACCATTTCGAATTCATTTACTCATAATGCTCAGGAGCTTGTCTTCGTTCAGAATGGCAGGCTATTCGGACCAAAATTATTGAAGCGTTCTAAACGCTCGTTAAAAAGATCGAGGGCTTCATCGCTACCAGCATCTTCCCATAATCTTTGTTGAAGCAGTGCCCCTCTTCTACCTTTCTGCTCAGCCGCAACAAGTTCAAAACCTAATTCATTATTAATCCAATCAAATGATTTATCTAATTTATTTGCTTGATTTACAACTGCCATAAAAATGGAGGCCGCCAGATCAAGGTCACCTACTTTAATCCAAAGACGGCTCAGGATAAAGGCGTATCTAGTAAAACACCTATGCTCTGAATCAACCGGCTTTTCAAAAGCAAGCTGCTCAATAAGTCGTTTAGCTTCTTTTTGATTGATGAGCTTTGGATTGTGATTAGAATTATTCATAGTAACTGTTCAAATCTGTCCTATTTTAGATCACAATCCAAATAAGTCAATGGTGTGTCTTCTTAAATTTTTCTTTTTTAAACCTGCTTTAATAGGAATATTACAATTTTCAAAAAATACATATTTTTGAAAATCTTCGTTCGAAGGGGGAATGAAATAGGTTTTTATAACCTATCTCATTCCATATATAATTTTGTGTTCATAAAATGATTATAAACCGATTCTAGTATTTAAGTATCCACTAATCTGACTACCTTATAATTTATTACTTTTTTTCATGACTGGTCTAACATTTTCTTTTAATGTTAGTTATATATGAACAACAAAACTTTATTAATAAAATGGCTCATAATCATCACCAGGAAGCGGCATACCATTTTGGAGAAGCCGCTAAGCATCACCAGAAAGCTCAGCAACTGCACGAATCGGGTGACCACGAGCAGGAAGCTCATGAGGCTTATCAGGCTTATGGTCACCATAATCTAGCTGATAAACACGCCCAAGATGCCGCTGAACATCATGCCGAAGGGCATGATAAAAACCACAGCGATCCGATTGATTGACCTGTTGTACCATCCATGAGAGAAGGTTGGTTTCAACTCTTCTTTCATGGATATACATCGACACCTGCTTTTAATTAAATAACTTACTAATCGTTACTGAACACAAGCGCCAGAATTAGTCAACTTGTATCGAAAGGGAATAAGCTATTCGCACAACGGGATAGTCTTTGCCTCTATACTGGCCAGGTATTTTATCAATTTGTTCAGATTCTATAATGTACAAACCTGGCCCTGATGGTATGAAATGGGCTGTTCCAACCTCATTCGTTACTAAGTTCTTTTCCCAACCTTGTGGATTTAATACGGTTAGTTTGGCTTTGGCAAATGGTTTTTGACGAAGGAAGGTGTTCAATATCAATTGACCTCCTTCATTTCTATCCAAAATATCGATGTCAGTCTGTGGTTTGGCCGTGCTAACATTACTTTTCTCACCAACCCAGTAATTGGCGCGTAGATACACTATTGGACGTATAATGCCTAAGCCATGGGAAGTCAAATCCTGCACTTCGCGTGTATCATTCACCCCAAACACCTGATAGTTTCCTGCTTTTGTCGGTTTAAACCGACCTTCCCAGCAGGTTTGGGTTTGAACCAATTCAATGGTCAACTGCTGTCCATCGGGGTCAATCAGGTAAGATCGGAACTCCTTCATTCCTGCCAGCCGAGGACCTTGCTCACGCAGGTTGTTTTCATACTCACCAAAAAAGATTTTCACTTTTACCTCAGTTCCTAATTTGCCAGTCCCGTCAAGTTCTAGCCAGTAGCCGTGAGCTGTACTTAGAAAGGGAAGAAAAAACAGTAAGCTAGTGATGAAATTAATTTTCATGTTTGAAAGTGGTTTACATTGGTTTGATTTACTTTATTTCCAGATTTTGTACGCACACTCAGGCTTAGGTAGACTCTGATTTAGGTACCGGCAAATCGATACCGATGTCTAAATTTTTTGCATTAACTTCTATTCCCCAATGCCAGCAACTCCAATAAACAATTCAATAGTTTGTTAAGTATCTTAGTATTAAAGTATAACACATCATCTTATTCGTTTTCTGCTGTAAAGCGCTTGTTTGGAGATGGAAACAGACGGTTTTTTCTGAAATTTCCCACCCATTGGTTTTGCCTCATTACCATGTGCCATAGGCTTGGATGGCTTAATACAAATTAAGCCGACCCATCCTGCTAAACGCCATAAGCACCAGCTGAGGAGGATAACGAGAACAGCCAATCCCAGAATAGTTTGTAGGTTACGAATTGTGAACTCCATCATTTTGGTCCTTAGAGTGTATAAAAGAGTGATGAAGGGACTTGAGGTATTGTTGCTGGACTGCCGACTAACTGGTTTAGTGACTCTTCGATACCCGCTGCTATCGAGGTCATTGGTGTATCGGTAGGTCGATTCTCGAAGGGGTCTTGCAATTGGATAGCGCTTTTTTCTATCAGAAAAAAAGCAGAGGCAACCAGTGTAACCAGAGGTACTTCCAAAAAAAACAGATTTTCCACGAAGCCAAATGGCAGCATGGCCGTAAATAGAATGATGAATACTTGTAAATAGAAGGTATAGGTCCTGGGAAATACGGTTTTTTTAAGCCGTTCGCACCGGCCCATCAAGTCGGTCAGGCGCGTCAGGGTAGCGTCGAGTTGTGCCAATTGGATATCCGTCAACTGATCGTTCTGGTAAATTTGCCGTAGTTGTTCAGCCTGATTTTGGAGTACGGCTAAGGGTCCATGAGCGGAGCCCAGGATGCCGGATTGTTCAGTCTGGGGAATATAGGTTTTTACCAATTGTTCTGTGGGTTGACCCCGCAAGGTCTGGCCTAGCAAATAGCACCAGCCCATTTGCCGCCGGGCGAAAGTGGGAATGGTCGCCAGCCGAGCGGAGTCATCAAGAAACGTCAATAGCTGTCGTATGAATGTTCGGCTTTCGTTAACAATACCCCCCCATACTACTCGTGCTTCCCACCAGCGTTCGTATGCCTGGTTTGTGCGGAAGGCCAGTAACAACGAAATACAGGTCCCCACTAATGCCGGAATGGCTATAGGAATGGATAGTATTTCCATTCCTACATAATGCCGTAGGACAAAAACCACGTTCGCGAAAACAAAAATAGCCAGGACTTCAAATTTGATTTTCCCCAGTAAAAACGACAGCGGAATGGGTCGGTTAAGTAACATAATTATAAGCGTTTATAGTAATTCACAGCAACTGAAGCTGCCTTGCCCCGTTCGCTGAGGGTAAAAAACCCATTTCCTTCTTTATCAAAGCAAATTGCTTCGCCTTGGGGCTCAATAACATAGTTTATTGAACGAGGCTGGGTTTTTCGCAGTGCCTGATCCACGCTTTCACCGGTGAGACGTGGCCAGTAATAAACCCCGAGATATGTTTTGAGTAAAATTTCCCGCCCACTTGGCGCAATGCTTCCAGACGTCACGATACTGAGCGGAATTTCACCTTTGAAAAGAGCCGTGGTAACCGCCGTGGTTGATTGTGGGTAAGGCAGATGATAAAGCCGGACATTCGTTTCGTTTTTACTGATGATCCAAAGGTCCCGCGTCAACGGGTCAAGCATAAGTGTTTCAGCATCACGAGGGCCATCGGCATAGCGAAATGTGATTCGCTCAACAGCCGGTGCAGAATCGGTCAGATTTCTAGGCTCGGGTAGTCGGTAGATGTAATTCACTGAATTAATACCCGTGTTATCCCCAATGTCAGCCAGGTACAGGTAGTTGACGCCCAATTGAGGGCCAGGTCCAGCAGTCATGTCTTCCCAGTCGCGATTCTGAACACCCGGTAAAAGCAGCCGGCCCACCAGCTTTCCATTGCGCGCGAGAAGATTGAGTTGGGCGGGTGTATCGCTATCTTCATTAACCCATAGGTGGTTATCAATCATCCGGCTATCGGCCAACCCCGAAGCTTCGTCAACCAAACCGGGTGACACAGGAACTAGCTCGGGTGTCGAGGTAAAGTCAATGGGATTAGTCAATTTTTTTTCCGTACAAGCTCCTAAGAGTGAGAGTACTAATAGGCCAATTATTGCTTGAACTATAAATGGGTTCAAATAGCTGGAAGTCATACTTACATCATTGATTACACTACAGCAAACTGGATATAGTATTGATACTCAAGGCAATAATGAGGGTATTAAATAAGAACGATAATACACCGTGTAAAAGCGTCATTCGTCGGATCCGCTGGGAAGTAACGGTTACATCAGATACTTGACAAGTCATGCCGACGACAAACGAAAAGTAAGCGAAGTCCAGGTAATCAGGCGGTACTTTGCCCGGAAATTCCAGGCCGCCTACCTGGCGGGTATCATTGGCGTCGTAGTAGTAAAGGTGAGCGTAGTGCAGCGTGAAAATACTGTGAATGAGGGTCCATGCACCAACCACCGTAAAACCGGATAGCACGACGTGCCGGGAGGCTTCTGATGGGTCTAATTGCTTCAAAGAACCCAGCAGCACCACCACGGCAAACAGACTAATCAAAGCGGCTCCGATCGTAAAAAGAAAGATAGCGACCCGGCTATTGTCTTCCCGTTGCGCCATTTGTCGTGCATCCGCCCATCTGATGATGAACCAGACAAAGCCCAGTACGGTCAGGGCGTACCCCAAACACGATAGCAGGAATCGGGTTTGCCAGACAAACCATTTTCCGGTTAGAATCCAGATCAGTATACCGACGACAAGAGCGATTAGCGACCGGTAAAAAGCAGTCAGTGCCGGTCGGCGGTTCGGTTTTTTCTTCATGGTAACAAACAAGTCAGGGGAAATAAGATGAGGCAATAAGCTATCGTTACGTTTGATCGGGATCCGATTAGGCTGATGAACCCTCCACAAACCATTCCCAGGCGGCGGTCTTCTGCTCCAGGGTGAAGAGCCGTAATTCGGCTCGAAATATGGCCTCCATAACGGGACGGATGAGCGGTAGGGTATCCGTCGTGCCAACCAGGGCGATGCGGGCAAAATCGGCCGTTACCGTCAGATCGAACTGTAAATCCTTCCATAGCCCATCGGGTTTCCAACCTCGGAAATAGTCCATTTCCCAATAGAGACGGGCTGTATCGGAACTGTGCAGGGCCGTATCTAAAAGCGGCCGCAGGTCGTTGTAATCATTGGTCGTAATGTAATCGGCAACACGCAGTGCCAGCCGGCCGGGTTCATTGAATAAAATCGCGTACATAAGCAATTAGTCAATTGATATAGCGTAGTCAGGCCACCATACCCAGGATTAAAAACAGTAAGAAGCCCGCAAAAAAGGTTGCCGTCAACCACGGCTTTTCCGGCCCCTCATGGGCCTCGACCAGCAGTTCCTCGGTCACGAGAAATAGCAAAGCCGCCAGTCCAAAAGACAAGAGAATATCCAGGCCCGTTTCGGGTAAATTATGCAGCAGGGTGGCTCCGCCTACGGTACTGGCAAAAAAAAGGGTCGACAAACCCAGCAGCAAGCCAATGATTCGCTGACAGGGGATATTAGCCTCCGACAGGGAAGTGGCGGTAGCCAGTCCCAACGAGAGTACCTCGACGCCCAGCGCCAACGCCAGCAAAATGCCTTCTTTCGCCCCGGCCGCGAAGCCGATCCCCAGCAGTAGCCCGTCAATAAAAATATCCACGCCGATGGCCAGTAAAAACGCGACCGAAAACGACGGGACTGACTTTCCGATGGGTACTGTTGCGCTGTTTGTTACGCCATCGCCGGGGGAGACTTCCCCCGGCCGTTCGGTCAGTCGGCGAATCAGCAACATCAGCCCAATTCCCATTCCAAATCCAACTACGGTCCGGAGTGGATCATGCAAGCGCACCACGTCGGGCAAAATTTCAACGGCCACCACCGAGAAGACGACCCCAGCCGCAAAATGCAGAATAGCCGATCGCGCCTGCAGGCCAAAGCGAATAAAGAGAGCCAGTAGGCCCCCACCCGTTAAAGCCAGCGTTGGCAACAGGGCGTACGTGATAATTTGTTGAAAGAGGGGAGTCATGGCCGTTCGTCAGATGGGTATCGAAACAGTAAGTAAGACACAATGCCGTCTTTATCGTGGTCATAGGTGCCATGCCCAATTCGGTAGGCTCCGTTTGCCCCTTTCTGCCGACCCACTTTTTGCAATTCAGCCTCTACTTTCGGATGAATGCCGAAAACGGAGCCATAGATATGAATGGCGACCGTGCCTAACGGATCAAACGTGGCAGGAAGATCGCGCTCCAGCAGAAAGATTCGTACGGCAACAGAATCCGACGATTCTTGCACACCTGCCGAACGTTGAATGGGCTGAAACTGCGTGGTTGTACACCCGGCCGTTAGGTGAACCAGGCTAAACACATAACTTCTGATCAGGATCTTCATGTGCCTGCGTCGTTTAGGGGCGTTTCCGGGTTGGTCGTATAGTACAATCGAATCAAAAAATCCACAGGTTCCCGATTCGATTGTACCATAGCTTCACCGCCTTCGGTTTGGTTTACCGAAATTTGCAGGCTCTCCCAAACCGCAAAATCTCGTTCGATCACCGCTACCTGGGGCTTATCGGGACGAGCGAAGCTCGACAATTCCTCACTCCACAGGACCAAGCCCGCTTCGTCCACGACCGCCAGCGTCAGATAGTAAGCAAACGGCTGTTCATTTTCCGACACCAACCGGATAATCCGCACCGCTTGAATATTGTCGCGGGCGTGGAAGTGAACCCGGTCACCCCAGGGTGTTAGCAGCATGCTGTCTTCCTTGCTCATTTTTTTTGCTGGTAGGCTAACAGGCGCAACGCATTAAAAACGACCACCAGCGTAGATCCTTCGTGGGCGATCACGGCTGGTCCTATTCGGGCAATACCCAAAATAGTGAGCGGAATCAGTACGCCAACCACTCCTAAACTGATGTACAGATTCTGCCGAATAATGCGCCGGGCGGCCCGACTTAATCCAATCGCAAAAGGTAATTTCTCCAGCTGATCGCCTAGCAGGGCAATGTCGGCTGTTTCCAAGGCCACGTCCGAACCGGCGGCACCCATCGCAATACCCACCGTACTTTTAGCCATGGCCGGCGCGTCATTGACCCCGTCACCCACCATCGCTACTTTGCCTTCCTGTTCCCGCAGTTGTTGAACGGCCTTCACTTTGGCTTCTGGCAGCAAATCACCTTGCGCATCCGTCAGCCCCACCTGTTTGGCAATGGCATCGGCCACCCGTTGGTTGTCGCCGGTGAGCATAATCATGCGCCGGATGCCCAGCGCTTTCAGATCAGACAGGGTATGCTGTGCTTCGGGGCGGGGGGTGTCCATGACCCCCACTATTCCCAAAAAGGTTTCACCCTGTCGCACGATCATGGCGGTGTTTCCGTCCGCTTCCAATTGGTCAGCTCGCTTACGCACCTCTTCGGTTAGCGTTTTCTGTTCCTCAAACAAGGCTTTGTTTCCAATATAAACGGGCTGACCGTCCACCTCGGCCTGCAAGCCACGCCCGGTTAATGCTTTGATATTTTTAACTTCAGGCAGTGGTTTATCGCCTATTTTTTGCTTCCCGCCCTGGACGATGGCGGAGGCCAGGGGGTGATCAC
Source organism: Larkinella punicea (assembly GCF_003334855.1). Lineage (GTDB taxonomy): Bacteria > Bacteroidota > Bacteroidia > Cytophagales > Spirosomataceae > Larkinella > Larkinella punicea. The sequence goes on along the minus strand of NZ_QOWE01000022.1, from coordinate 8,163 downwards.
TCTGGCTCTCCACGGCCACCGCCACACGCAGCAGTTGCTCCTCCGTTCCGGATAGAATAAGTACCTGCGTGAGTTTGGGTTTGCCCTGGGTCAGTGTACCCGTCTTGTCAAAGGCAACGGCCGTCAGCTCCCCCAAATCCTCCAGTGGCCTTCCCCCCTTGATCAGTACACCATCACGAGCCGCCCGTGCGACGCCACTGAGCACGGCCGAAGGGGTAGAAATAGCCAGGGCACAGGGGCTTGCGGCTACGAGTACGGCCATCGCCCGGTAAAAGCTGACGGAAAATGGTTCATCAACCACTAGGTAGGCAAAACACAGGGCCACCACCAGGATGAGCACGGCGGGAACGAACCAACGCTCAAAGCGGTCGGTAAACTGTTGCGTGGGCGACTGCTGGGATTCGGCTTCGTTGACGAGTTTGATGAGCCGGGCCAGCGTGGAATCCTGGGCGGCTTTGCTCACCTTAATTTCCAGGACACTGGTTCCGTTGATGGTTCCGGCAAAAACCCGGCTTTCGGGCTTCGCACGGGTCGGATCGGCGTCTCCATCGGCTAAGGCCACTTTGTCGACCGGAACGCTTTCACCCGTAATGGGGGCCTGGTTGACCGGTCCAGTTCCCTTGACCACTACACCGTCGGCCGCGATCTTGCTGTTGGGTTTGACGATGATAATGTCCCCAACCTGCAAGGAACTAACGTCGACTTCCTCGGTGTTGCCATTTCGCCGAACAGTCGCCGTCTTGGCGCTCAGATCGGCCAGCGCGGCAATGGACTTGCGGGCGCGGTTCATGGCGTAGTGTTCCAGCGCATGACCAATACTGAAGAGGGCCAATAGTAGAGCCCCTTCCGCCCATTCGCCCAGAATTCCCGCGCCTGCTGCCGCAACCAGCATCAGAAAGTCAATTTCAAACTTACCCTGTCGGATGGTCTCGACGGCTTCCTTGGCCGTAAAGAAACCACCGAAAAAATAGGCCAATCCGTAGAGGCTCAGGCTGACCCAGGGTGGCAGGCCGGCCACAAACGATAGTCCGAAGCCGCTGCCCAGACAGACGGCACACAAACTGGCGAAAATAAGTTCCGTATTGGGACCAAAGATGCCGCCGTGCTCGTGATTATGCCCATCGCCCGGCGAATGAGCCTGGGCCTCACCACCAAGGGCTTTTTTATTGTCTTCGTGGGAGTGACTATGTTTTTCACCCGGAGCGTGCTCGTGCTCCGGGTGAGGATGGCCGTGTTGATCAGCCGGAGCCGGTGGAAGATCCTTTTCGTTGGTGGGAGCATCGCTTTGTTGATGCCCCTGAGCGGGGGTATCGTTCTGGATTAACCGGTCAAATAAGTCGGTTAATTGAATCTCTTGCTGGTCGAACTCCATATGAATCGCTCCCGATGCGGAAACGGCGGCTTCCAGAACCCCGGGCCAGCGTCCAATTTGTTCCGACACGGTACGGGCGTGTCGGGCATGCCGGATGCCCGACAAATACCCCACGAAATGACCGTACCGCTGGGTGATTTCAGCTCCGGCCTGCCGGGCTAGTATCTGCACGCGGTCAAGCGAAATGATTCGAGGATCGTAATGAATACAAAGCTGGCTCCCTTCGGATTGATTATTCTCCGCGGACCGGACGTGAACTTTGTCAATGCCGGGTCGATCATCCAGCAAATCCATTAACCGCTGCACACACTGGTCCCGCGCGTCGGGTAAGTCCGGCAGCAATACGGGCAAATCAAGTTGTAGTTTTTCCATGAGCGTTGGGATTTAAGGGCCCGCTTGACACCGTCAAGGCGTCAAGCGGGCCTACCAATTAATGCGCGTGACCTTCTTCTTCACCACCTGCTGCCTGAAGTTGAGACAATACGGCGTAAGCCCCCTTGATGACGACCTGTACCTTACTCAGGTCGAGTGTGGTGGGCAGCGTTACCTGTGAGTACCCTTCCTGGGTAACGCCCCGGCGCACGGGGATTTGCTTAAAGGCCGTACCGTGTTGTTCCGTTTCGCCCGCAGTGTGGTCGTGATCCTCTTTGGCGGAATGGTTGGCTTCCTCTTCGTTGTGCTCGTGTTCTTCGGGGGCTTTTTCATCCGTCACCACAAAGATGTAGTCTTTCCCCTCCGCGGAAACGATCGCCCCTTCGGGTAAAGCCGTTACCCGACTATTGCCCAGATCCAAACTCGCTTTCAGGAAGGTGTTGGGTGCCAGACGGGCATCGGGCTGATCAAGCCGGGCCACCACCCGTACCGAACGATTGGCGTCAATGATCCGGTTAATGTACGTGATCCGTCCCGACCGCTCTTTGCCATCCTCGTTGTTGAGCCGCATACTCACCCGTTGTCCCTCCCGAATCTGGGGCAGGTCTTTTTCAAACACGGTCAGTTCCGCGTACAGACCCTGACTACTGGTCAGCTGCGCTATAATATCCGCGGGTTGTACGTATTGGCCAACGTTCACCGCAACCTGGGTGACCACACCCGCCACCGAAGCCGTTACGTCGTAGTAGGCACTAAACTTCCCGTCCAATGCAGCCTGCGGGGATATGCCGACCAGGCGAAGGCGCTGGGCTAGACCGCCCAACCGGGAACGGACCTGATTTCGTTCCGCGGAGGTTTGCTGGAATACTTTCAGAGCTCCGACATTCTGGTCGCTCAGTTCTTTTTGGCGCGCATATTCGGCCTCCAAATACGTCAGGCGGCTCTGGTTTTCAGCGTACTCCTGCTGGAGACCAATCAGATCCGGGTTTTCAATGCGGGCCAGCAACTGACCTTTACGGACCGGCTGCCCCGGAAGTAAGGGTAAACTTCGCACAAAACCGCCTTGCAGGGCCGTAATGGCTACCTGACTCTGAGCGGGTACGGCCAGCCGACCGTTGATCTGGAGCAACTGACCCAGATTACGGTACTCGACTTTTCCCAGGCTAATGGCCCCAATGCGGAGTTGGTCGGTAGTGAGTTCCACGACGTCGGCCGGTCCTTCCTCGTGGCCGGCCTTTTCCTCCGTAGCCTCGGCAGTGGGTTTAGTCTCCGTGGTGGTAGTGGGGTCTTTTTCGGTGGCTTCTCGACAGGCACTGGCCAGCCACAACAGACCGATACTCAAAAGAATTCGTTTCATGATTGTTATCAGGGTAAGCCCAGAATTTGCTCTAAGCGAATGACGGATTGATTGTATTGACCCAGCACGTCGACGTAACTGGCACGGGTCTGGTAAGCCTGGGTGAGGGCCTGGGAATATTGAAGGTATCCAATGTCACCGGCTCGAAAAGCGATCCCCGCTTTATCAGCCAGCAACCGGGCGGTCGGCAGTCCGGTCTGCTCATAATAAGTCAGGCTGCTTTGCAACTTGCGGATTTCCTGGATTGTCGTCGATAGCTCACCCTGCAGATTGCGCTGGGTAAATGCCAGGGTGGCTTCTCCCAGTTGCTGACCCAGCCGGGCGGCTTCAACGCGCGCGCGCTGGGGTTTGGTAAATAATGGGATCGCAATTCCCGCGGTGACTCCCTGAAACCGTCTGCCGCCCCCGTACGTTACTTCCTGGTTGTTTACCGTATACGTACCGATGAGCGACTGGTTGAAATAACCCAGCGAAAAACTGGGCAGCAACCGGGCCTGCTCGACGTCCGTTTGCCGGGCGGAAACCTCAATTTGCTGGCGTAAAAAGGCTAATTCAGGGGTTTGGGCCAGCGTTGCCGAGTCCGTAATGATTGGTAGAGCCCGGCGGGTCAGGGTGCTATCAGAAAGCCTCAGCGGCTGGTTGGTGTTCAGCAGCGTTTGCAGCCGACTCAGCGCGATTTGCCGATCCGCTTCGGTCTGTCCCAGTCCGTTGCGCACCTCGCCCAGTTGGTTGGCAGCGGTCGCTACTTCGATGGCGGTTCCTTCACCGGTTTTGAGCCGCAGGTCGGTAGCCGACCGGAAGGCGACCAGCAAACTATCCTGTGACCGGAGCAGGCGACGCCGTTCGACGACATACAGCAAATCGTAATAAGCGGCCTTTACCTGCGCCCGCAGGGCGTTCTGGTTAATCCGGGCCTGCCCTTCACTACCGACCACATTGGCATCGGCCAGCCGACCGAGCTGGCGAACCAGTTTGGGATTGGGTAAACTTTGAGAGAGGGTAAGATTATTGTCAAAGTTAGGACCATTATACTGGCCTCCCATCCAGGAAAAAGTAGTGGGACCCATATCGCGGGCCGCTCGCCGACCTGTCTGTTGCTGACTGATCGTCAACGCATTGATCCGGGCCGTCCCGTTGTTGGTCGCAGCCAACTGAAGGACCCCATCGAGCGACAGCGGCTGGCTGGCCTGGCTGCCCATCGCGGTTTGCGGACCCTGGGCCTGAACCGGCAGAGTCGAGCCCATACCCAAAGCCCCAATCAGTAGCCAACCGGCTATTTTACCGGCCACCGCGGGCCTTTCCGCAGTTGTCTTCCTCCCAAAATTTGTCTGTTCCCACCAGTACAGGCAGGGCAATACCAGCAGCGTCAATAGCGTGGCCGAAACCAGTCCACCAATGACGACAGTAGCCAGCGGCCGCTGCACTTCGGCCCCCGCCGTGGTGGCTAATGCCATCGGCAGAAATCCCAAGGAGGCCACCAACGCGGTCATCATAACCGGGCGGAGCCGGGTAGCAGTACCCTGTAAAATACGTTCCCGCAGGCTCAGATCCGTTTCGTCTTTGAGGTGATTGAACTCGCCGATCAGGACTATCCCATTCAACACCGCTACACCGAAGAGGGCAATAAAGCCCACCCCCGCCGAAATACTGAAGGGCATATCCCGAAACCATAGCGCAAAGATCCCGCCGATAGCGGAGAGCGGAATCGCCGAAAAGATTAGCAAACTTTGCCGTACCGACCCGAAGGTGAAGAACAGCAACAGAAAAATCAGTCCCAATGCCACGGGAACGGCAATACTGAGGCGGTCTTTGGCCTCCTGCAGGTTTTGGAACTGGCCGCCGTAGGTCACGTAATACCCTACCGGTAATTTGATTTGCGTGTCCAGTTTACCCTGCAGTTCGTTCACTACGCTTTCCACATCGCGTCCCCGCACGTTAAAGGCTACGATGATCCGTCGTTTGGCATCTTCCCGCTGAATCTGGTTAATGCTGTTCTGAAACGATACATTGGCGATTTGACTCAAGGGAACGTTCTGGCCGTCTACGGTGGTGATCAGCAGATTTTGCACATCTTCCAGCCGCTGACGGCTCTGCTGCTGCAAGCGTACCACCAGGTCATACCGTCGTTCGCCTTCGTACACCAACCCGGCCGCTGACCCGGCAAAGGCGGCTTGCAGATAGCGATTGGCTTCTTCGACCGATAGGCCAAAGCGGGCCAGCGCGTCGCGGTCGTAATTCACCACAATCTGGGGCAGACCCGAAACTTGTTCGACGTACAAATCCTCCGCGCCGGGTACGATACTGACGATCCGGCCAATGCGGGCGGCATAGTCAGCCAGTACGCCCAAATCCTCGCCGTATAGTTTCACGGCAATATCCTGTTTTACCCCCGAGATCAATTCACTAAAACGCATCTGGATAGGTTGCAGAAACCCGAAACTGACCCCTGGTATTTGATTGAGTTTTTCCTGCATTTTTTCGGCCAGTTCCTCCCGACTCGTCGCCGAGGTCCACTCTTTTCGGTCTTTCAAAATCACCATCAAGTCCGTGGCTTCAATCGGCATGGGATCGGTTGGAATCTCGCCGGCCCCGGTCTTGCCAATCGTTTCGATTACTTCGGGGAAATTTTCCTTTAAAATACGGCCTGCCTGCAGGGAAGCATCCGCGGATTGGGACAGCGATGAGCCGGTCATGACGCGGGTTTCCACGGCGAAGTCCCCTTCGTCTAATTGCGGAATAAATTCCCCGCCCAATCGGCTGAAGATAAATAGCGCAACGGCGAACAGGACGACCGATAGCCCGGTAACCCAGCCTTTATGGCCTAACGTCCAACGGATGGCCGGGTCATAGACCCGGTGAAAAACGCCCATGATGCGGTCCGAAATGGTTTTGGTGCCTTCCTTCACGGGTTTCTTGCTCAGGAGCAGGGCCGAAGCCATGGGCACGTACGTCAGGGAAAGAATGAACGCCCCCAGAATGGCAAAGGCCACGGTCTGGGCCATCGGCCTGAACATTTTCCCTTCGATTCCAATTAGGGCCAGAATCGGCAGATAGACAATCAAGATAATGATTTCACCGAATGCCGCGGAGGAACGGATGCGGCTGGCCGATACATACACCTCTTCATCCATTTCGGCCTGAGAAAGGTGGTGCCGAAAATTCTTCAGGGCAATGTGGTGCAGGGTGGCCTCGACGATAATGACGGCCCCATCGACAATTAAGCCGAAGTCAATGGCACCTAAACTCATGAGATTACCCGATACGCCAAAAAGATTCATCAGACTGACGGCAAAAAGCATTGCCAGCGGAATGACGGAAGCCACCACCAAACCCGCTCGCCAGTTGCCCAATAGCAGTACCAGGACGAAGATCACAATCAAAGCTCCTTCAACGAGGTTCTTTTCGACGGTACCAATGGCCCGGTTGACCAGCTTGGTGCGATCCAGAAAGGCGTGTATTTCGACGCCTTCGGGCAGCGATTTTTTGATCTGCTCAATACGCTGTTTGACGTTACCGATCACTTCGGACGAATTAGCCCCTTTGAGCATCATCACAATGGCACCGACCACTTCACCCTCCCCGTTGCGGGTCATCGCGCCATACCGGACAGCCTGTCCAAGTTGAACCTGGGCCACGTCGCGCACCAGTACCGGAATGCCGTTCGGGGCTCGGCGCACCACAATCTTTCCGATATCCTCGAGGGTGCCGATGAGCCCTTCGGAACGGATGAAGTACGCATTCGGGCGACGGTCAATGTAGGCTCCACCCGTATTCTCATTATTGCTTTCAAGGGCCCTGAACAATTCATCCATCGTTACGCCCGAAGCCCGGAGCCGCTGGGGATCGACAGCGACTTCGTATTGTTTGAGAAAACCTCCAAAACTGCTGACATCGGCGACCCCTTTGGTGCCCATCAGTTGGCGCCGAACGATCCAATCCTGAATCGAGCGCAGTTCCATGGCCGGGTAGCGTTTTTCGAAACCGGGCTTGGCCCGAAGAACATACTGGTAGATTTCACCCAAGCCTGTCGTAACGGGGGCCAATTCAGGATCGCCCGCATTGGCCGGTATTTGGGAGCGGGCCTGCTGGAGCCGCTCGAATACCTGCTGACGGGCGACATAGACATCAACGTCGTCGTTCAAAACAATGGTGACGACCGATAAGCCAAAGCGGGAAATAGACCGGACCTCGACCAAATTGGGCAGCGTGGCCATGGTCTGCTCGATGGGAAAGCTAATGAGCCGCTCGACATCTAAAGCCGATAAGGCTGGGCTTTGGGTAATGACCTGCACCTGGTTATTGGTGATGTCGGGCAGGGCGTCGATCGGCAGTCGGGTTAGTGAATACCCCCCCCAAATAACGAGGGCGAGGGTAAAAAGTCCGATAATGAGTTTATTCTGAATGGAAAAACGGATGATGGCATCCAACATGATACAAACTTGCTAAGATGGAACAAGAGAAATAGCCGCGCGTTACCCTGCAACGATGTTGCAGCGAATGGGAAAGACGCACGTATCCAGTCTTAGCTTAATTGGGGGGGTTGCCAGGTCGTTAGTGCGACCAAGGGTAAAGCAGGCATAGTCAGCATCGGCACAACTTGTGCGACGGGTTGCCATTCCTGAAATGTGTGGGGTAAAATGAGAGGTTGATCGAGCACGGTGCCACAGCAATCGCAGCTACAAAGGGGCGAACACAGATCGCTCGTGGCGGATTGACTGTCGTGGCTATGCTGGTCGTTGGCGATCTGAGTCGGCTGGTCACGAACGAGCATATACGAGCAACCATCGGCGCAGGGCAGCACCGACAGGATCACTATATAGAAGCTCGTTAACAGGCAAAACACCGATTTCATGCGGCAAAGATACGACAAACTCGTTTGCAACAGGGTGTCAAAAACAAAAAACAAGTAAATGGAGTGAAATTTTCAACAAAAAATGGGAGTGCTCGCTGAACTGTGTCAGTGGGTTTAATCAAAGCGATGTGGCTGAATTCGTTCAGTAAATATAATAGAAACTTGGGCTAAGATCTCCTTCCAATTATACGTGGTGGTTTCCCACTTGAT